>CAZKRU010000015.1:0-52747 GCA_964555235.1 uncultured Verrucomicrobiota bacterium | reverse complement strand
CCCCCCCCCCCCCCCCCCCCCCCCCCCCCCCCCCCCCCCCCCCCCCCCCCGCACGATCTTTTGTTTGGTTAAATAAGTGAACTTTTTTCAGATGTAGTTCAACCACTTCTAACACCGCTCGGAAATAGACTTTTACGAAATGCAGTTTTCGCTGGTCTGAGTTAAATCGCCCGTTAATTTGCTTCCCGTGAGAGGAAATACTCCGAAAGCTCAATATTCTAATCGAAAGTCTTCTACCGGAGAACTGAGTCATGTCTGAAGCACCCGAGCAAAAAGCCCGTCAAAAGATTGACGAACTTCTTTTAGCCTCGGGGTGGGTGATTCAAAATTATAAAGAACTCAACCTTTCTGCAGCTCCTGGTATCGTCCTTCGAGAGGTTCCGCTTTCTTCGGGTCGCTGCGATTACCTTCTGCTCGTGAATCGCAAGCCGGTGGGAGTGATTGAAGCAAAGAAGGAAGGAACCACGCTTTCCGCAGTCGCTGAGCAATCCGCTCATTACGGAGAAAACCTTCCCACACACCTGGCTGCGTTGCTCCCCTCGGGTCTGAATCAACTCCCTTTCGCTTACGAATCCACTGGTGTTGAAACTTTTTTCCGAGACGAGCGAGATCCCAACCCTCGTTCTCGTCCTGTCTTTTCATTTCACCGCCCCGAGACACTCGTCGCATGGCTCACCGAGTCGACAAGTTTCCGGACCCGTCTCGCGGCAATGCCCATGACCAGTCCTCTCCCGACCCAGAATCTTCGTGCCTGTCAGGTGGAAGGGATCACAAATCTCGAAAAATCTTTCGCCTTTGCTCATCCTCGCGCGTTGCTTCAGATGGCCACGGGTGCGGGGAAGACTTACACTGCCTGCAGCTTCACCTACCGGCTCATCAAGTACGGGGGAGCGAAGCGCGTCCTCTTTCTCGTGGACCGCGCCAATCTCGGACGCCAAGCCACGGCCGAATTCCAGCAATTCGTCGCACCTGACACCGGCCGCAAGTTTACCGAAGTCTACAACGTCCAACATCTCACTTCCAACAATCTCGATTCCGTTGCTCGCGTCACCATTTGTACGATCCAACGCCTTTATTCGATCCTGCGTGGCGAGGAACTCGACGAAGACTTTGATGAAAAATCCGGTTATGAGATCGCCACTGCGGACGATCGACCGAAGGATGTTGCTTACACCGAACGCATCCCCATCGAAGCCTTCGACTTCATTGTCATCGACGAATGTCATCGCTCCATCTATGGCCTTTGGCGGCAGGTGCTCGAATACTTCGACGCCTTCCTGGTCGGCCTCACTGCCACACCGTCGAAACAGACTATCGGGTTTTTCAACCAGAATCTCGTGATGGAATACAACCACGAACGCGCGGTTGCCGATGGCGTCAATGTCGGTTACGAAGTTTATCGCATTAAAACCCAAGTCACCGAACAGGGAGCCACGGTGGAAAAGGGTTTCTACGTCGATCGGCGCAATAAGGAAACCCGAAGTGTTCGCTGGGAACAGCTCGACGAAGACCTTGCCTACGCTGCCAAAGACCTTGATCGCTCGGTCGTGGTAAAGTCCCAGATCCGCACCGTCCTCCAAGCGTTCAAAAAGGCCCTCTTCACCGAACTTTTTCCCGGTCGCACCCTCGTCCCCAAGACCCTTATCTTCTGCAAAGACGACTCCCATGCCGAAGATACGGTCCATCTCGTCCGCGAAGTCTTTGGCAAGGGGAACGACTTTGCCAAGAAGATCACCTACAAGACCTACAACCCCGAGACCAGACGCTACGAAAAGTCCGAGACGCTCATTCAAGAATTCCGCACTTCGCCCCAGCTCCGCATCGCAGTCACTGTGGATATGATCGCCACCGGCACCGACATCAAACCACTCGAATGTCTTCTCTTCCTCCGCGACACCCGCAGTCGTACCTACTTCGAACAGATGAAAGGTCGTGGCACACGCGTCCTCACTTCTACCGATTTACAGGCCGTGAGCGGTGCAGACGCTCGCGCTAAAACTCATTTCGTCATTGTTGATGCGGTCGGTGTCTGTGAAAGCGATAAGACTGACTCTCGTCCCCTCGAACGACAGCGCACCGTCAAATTCGACAGTCTACTCCTGGGCGTGGCTCTTGGAAAACGCGACGAAGAGACTCTCACCACGCTTGCCGGACGACTTGCCCGGCTCGATCGCGAAATTTCCCGCGATGAAGCCAAAAAGTTGTCCGAACTTTCTGGGGGGAAATCGTTATTCGAACTTTCCGGCGCATTGCTCCGCGCCATCGATCCCGACACCATTGCAGAAAAGGCGACCGGGAAGCCGGGGGCATCACCTAATGAAGTTGCGCCAGAACTATTTGAAACCGCAAAGAAAACATTGGCGGATGCCGCCTGCGCCCCGTTCGATCTGCCCGCGTTGCGCGATGCCCTCGCTAAAGCGAAGCAGGATGCCGAGCAGACCATTGATAGTGTCACGATGGACATGGTCCTGAGCCAAGGCTTTGATGCTGCGGCGAAAGAGAAAGCCGCCAGTCTCCTCCGATCCTTCCGCGACTACATTGAACAGCACCAGGCAGAAATTACCGCACTGCAAATCCTTTACAGCCGCCCCTTCAAGCAGCGCCTTACCGAACCGATGCTCAAGGAACTGGAAAAGAAACTGTGCGACAATCATGCCGCATGGACGGAAGACCGCCTCTGGGATGCCTTCGCGGTTACCACGCCCGGCAAGGTCAAAGGCCGCTCGCAGGCCGGACGCTTTGCCGACCTCGTGGCGCTTGTCCGCTTCGCGTTGGAGCAACAACCGGTGCTCACTCCCTTCGCTGACTCCGTGACGGAGCGATTTAACCAATGGCTCATGGACAAGGCCAAAGCAGGAGTCAAATTCAGTGTGGAACAACTCGCCTGGCTCCATTTGATTCGCGAACACATTGCCACAGCAATCAGCATCGAGCCGGAAGATTTGGATCTCTCCCCGTTCAATCAGCGCGGTGGTTTAGGAAAGGCGCATCAGCTTTTTGGGGAACAACTCCCCATACTTTTGGAGGAATTAAATGAAACCCTCGCCGCGTAAATCTTCCGATACTATGGCCGCATTGACGGATTACGCCACTCTTTTGGGGGAGATCAAAAACCGCATTCACACGGCTCAAGTCCGTACCGCGATGGCGGGAAATACCAGCCTTCTGATGCTCTATTGGGAAATTGGTGCAGTGTTGGCCGATCGTCAAAAAAAGGAAGGATGGGGAACTGCTGTTTTACCGCGACTGGCGAAAGACTTACACAACGAACTGCCTGAGGAGAAGGGTTTTTCAGCGAGAAACCTTCGTCTGATGATGCGGTTTTTTGAAGAATATCCGGATTGGGGTTCAATTTGGCAACGGGCCGTTGCCCAATTACCCTGGGCTCATAATGTTATTCTCATCCAGAAGGTCAAAGACCTTCCCACACGCCTCTGGTATGCTCAGCAAGCTTTTGAGCAAGGCTGGAGTAGGGACGTTCTTGCGCTTCAAATCCAGGGACAAATGAAGTCTTCCGGCTTTTCTCTCTTTCGCTTCCGGAAATTTCCGCGCCGCCGTTGTGGAATTCTAAATAATGAACTCAACGAGGTGTTCTCGGTATGAGCACTCAACTTCGCACCAATCAAAACAGTCCACGTGCGGATGTCTTAAAGGCTATGCCTAAGGGTTGGTCCATTAAGCCACTGGGCGAAGTCGTGACTCGAATTATCGGAGGCGGCACGCCATCTCGGGACAATCCAAGTTTCTGGGACGGAGATATTCCTTGGCTGACAGTTAAAGATATGCGTACGACTCGTCCGGCTGATGCGATCGACCACATTAGCCGAAGCGCAGTCGGGGAAAGTTCTACCAATATTATTCCAGCGGATACCGTTATTATCGCTACACGTATCGGGTTAGGAAAAGTTATTCGCGTGCCGTATGAGGCGGCCATCAACCAAGACCTCAAGGCTCTCATTGTTCCTGAAAACATTGAGAAAGCATTTCTCGAATATTGGTTTCTATCCATTGCTTCTTATCTAGAATCCATCGGTTCCGGAACCACGGTTAAAGGCATTCGCTTAGAGCAATTAAGAGATTTGAAATTTCCGTTGCCACCTCTCCCCGAACAACGCCGAATCGTCGCCGAAATCGAAAAACAATTCACCCGACTCGATGCCGGAGTTGCGGCACTCAAACGAGTGCAGGCCAACCTCAAACGCTACCGCGCCGCCGTCCTCAAAGCCGCCTGCGAAGGGCGCCTCGTCCCCACCGAAGCCGAATTGGTAGGGCGTGACCGCCGGTCGCGCCGCCCCTACGAAACCGGCGAAGCCCTGCTCGCTCGCATCCTCGAAGAACGCCGTAAGAACTGGACTGGCCGTGGGAAATACAAAGAACCTGCGGCCGCATCTGCCATGAAGCTTCCGGAACTACCCGCAGGGTGGGTGTGGGCGACGGTTGAGCAACTTGCCGCACCTGAACCGAATTCAATTACCGACGGTCCTTTTGGTTCGAATCTTAAGACAGAGCACTACATGGACAGCGGCCCTCGCGTCATCCGTCTTCAGAATATTGGAGACGGCGTTTACGTCGATGAAGAGGCGCATATTTCCAAAACACATTTTGAACGTCTTCAGAAGCACCGAGTCTTCGCCAATGATGTCGTGATTGCTGGGTTCGGAGAAAACCCGCCGCGCTCGTGCATTATTCCAGAGACACTTGGCCCAGCTATTGTCAAAGCCGACTGCATTCGCTTCAAGCCACACAGATCCATTATGTCGAAATACATGAACGTCGCCCTTAATTCTGACCCGGTTCGCAAAAGAACAAAGGGAATGGTTCACGGCGTCGGTCGTCCACGGCTGAATCTCGGGGAAATAAAATCTATTGTGCTTCCGCTCCCACCCCTCGCCGAGCAGACGCGGATCGTAGCGGAAGTGGAGCGACGATTGAGCGTGGTGGAGGAGTTGGAGGCGGTGGTGACCGCCAACCTCCAACGAGCAGGGCGGCTGAGACGATCGATTTTACAAAAGGCTTTTACTGAAAAGCTGTAGAGAGGTTACACTAAAAACAATGATTATGAAAGCGACCATACTTGACAAAAGAGATGACGGAGGCAGTAGTTGCTACCTCTGCAAGGTCAGCCTGGAAGATTACATCAAGGGCTTGCCCGATACTTACCAGGACTACGACATCCAGAGAGAAATTGTTACAAACGTATACCTAGACCACCTCGTAGATACTGTTCTCGGGCGCCGCCACATTCCTCCGATAGTGTTGATGGTTGACAATAAGCAGTTTAGCAATAAGCACAACGAACTTGAGGTCAAAACATTCAAGATTCTAGATGGGCTCCAGCGAACGTTCCGCCTGCAATCAATCCGAAAAACAATAGACTTCTGCTGCGATAAGCTCGATCCCAAGGAAGACTATTTGGCATGGAACAAATTCAAATTCTCACGGAGTTTTTCAAATGACCTGCGCAAGCTTGACTCCAATACCGACGTCCTTCGCTCTGTCGTCAGCGTTTATAAGGACAAAGGTAAGGCAGGGCTGCTTCAAACATTCGAAGACAACGGACAGTGGTTTGAAATTTGGACGGGACTCTCGCCCGATGAAGAAGTCCGCAAGATGTTAACTTTAAATGCTGGGCACAAGCCGGTCAAAACGCGGCATCAGTTGGAACTTCTATTTCTTAATCTATTGCCGGTGCTGCGTGAAGGTGAAGGACAGGGGTTCACGCTCGTTCGAGAGAAGGAAACCAGCGCAACCCAGTTCAGTAAAGGACGACGACCTGGGAGTTTCCATTTTGCACATATCATCGCTTCACTACTATCGTTTTATGAGGCGAAACCGGTAGCACCTTCGACAGACCTCATCCAAGGCATACAGAGCAGTGATACCAGCATTGAGCAATATGCGGAATTTACTGCCCCGAAGTTTTTGAAAGAGGTCGTCGCTTTCCTGGTGCGACTAGACAAGCAACTCGCTGAGCAGTATGGCGAAAACGGAGTCCTGTGGATGGGACGCGAAGTTTCATTGGCAGGGCTATTCGGCGGGCTTGGGGAGGTAGCTAAAAATGCCGCGAATTCTCACACCGCTGTAATGCGCCAGTTCGTCGAGATTACAAAAACTCACCCTAAAGTTCTCAATCTGGATCAGTTTGAAGAAGTCAGAAACAACCTCGACCTCAGTAAAGTTAACATTGGCAATGTTAATCGCGTCGCTGTGTTTTCCGCAGTCAAAGAGGTCTTAACGTCTCAACAGCCCGACAAGGTCGACTGGCACAAGCATTTCAGAACGGAGGGCAAATGAAGAAATACGAAATCCTCTATGATTGGCCGATCGCTCAGGTGCAGTGCCTTGCAGATTCTAACAACGCGGAAAACTATTCTCTAGCACTGAGAGATGCGCCTCTCGCTGCGTTCACTTCCTTGACCGAGCAAATTCGCGGACTAGGTGCAGACCTAGCCGCAGCAAAGGCGGCGCGTGCTCACTTTGCCAAGTGGCACCAACTCCGTCAGTGTCTGGATGCTTTTGAAAAGCAGTTCGGAAATTTTCCGGACGCAAATCTCTCGAAGTTCCGCCTTTTTGTTCTACTAGCTGACAAGCTAGCTCAGGCAGCACCTCCGCTGGATGCTGCGGACATTAATGCAAATGCTTTTGAGATTCGCGAATTGCCACAACCTCTACCGCTTTGCTGGTTTACCCGTGAGAACGCGCAGTCGCCTCAGGACTCAACAGCAGTTTTCAACTGTGGTGCCCTTGTCGATCTTGAAGCCGAGATTGCAGCAGCAAACCTCTCGCCTGCGTTTGCTTTCCAGTTGTTGGCCGCACTACATGCTCTATCGACCTTTCCAGCAGGACATGCAGTTCTGATAAAACGCGGCGTTCAGCCAATCGAGATCGCGGCAATAGAGGCTTTCGTGAGGCTGGTTGTTCTCATCAGCGGCAAGCCGGTCCACGCTACTCGTCGTTATGCCACTGCACCTCAAGTTCTTGATCCCGACGCGATACGTGCAGGCCATGTTTACCAGCAATGGAGCGAAGTGCTCGACGTCCTCAGTGAATACAACAGTCGTGACGAAGTGCTTTTAAAGTATCTCACCATTTATCACGTCGTTGAGAATTTTATGTTCAAGCTGCCAATTGTTGGGCTAGAGCGGCAACGCAACGGAAAAATGTTTTCGATTCGCGATTTCCAGACGCTCTACGACAAGACCAAGACAAATGAAGCAGAGGCATTGAAGCGACTTTTCATCGCGGTGTTCCAATTACCGGCATCACCAGGCGTGTCTTTCCAGGAACACATTATCAATCGGTGGAAAGCGTTAGTTCCTGGCCTGTCACAGACAAGCATTGATGCAGCGCTCAGCACTTTAGATGCGCGTTTCACCTTTGCAGAATTTCGGGACCAAGCTTCTGCGAGCTGTTTTGCTAAGCTGGTTTATGCGATACGCAACGCGATAGTTCACAACAAAGAAACGGAATTTCATCTCACGTATGCATCGCTGGATGTAACGATTCGCACGCTTATAGAGTTATTTCTGATTCCCTCCCTTGAGGAAGTCTGCTTCTCGCTGATCGGAAGTCCAAATTCCTCTTTGTGGTACCAAAATAAAGAACTTCAACTTTACAAATGAACAACCACAACACCTTCGGCCAAGAATCTTGGAGCTATCCACCTCCGCATCGAAGTCACGGAGGGATAGGCGGTGGTCCTCCTGCGCAGGGCAAAATGCTTTTGACAACAATAATACAGATGTATAATTAGCTATGGCGGATCACTCGAAAATTGAATGGACGGATGCGACGTGGAATCCGGTGCGTGGCTGCACGAAGATCAGTCCGGGATGTAAACATTGCTATGCGGAAACGCTCGCGGAACGTTTTCGGGGGGTGCCTGGCCATCCGTTTGAATTTGGCTTTGATCTGCGTTTGGTCCCGGAAAAGCTGGGAGATCCGATCCGATGGTCGAAACCGAAGAAGATTTTTGTGAACTCGATGAGTGATCTCTTTCACGAGAATATTTCCGATGATTATATTGAAAAAATCTGTCGCGTGATGCTCGCCGCGAACTGGCACACCTATCAAATTTTGACCAAGCGGGCCGATCGCATGGCCTCTTTGCTTGGAGGTAAACTCCGTAAAGCGGCGATTGCTTCCCATATCTGGTGGGGAGTCAGCGTTGAAAACCGGACGCATGGCCTTCCCCGGATCGATCTTCTCCGAAAAGCACGACCATCCGTTGCCTTTTTGTCGGTCGAGCCGCTTTTGGAAGATCTTGGGAAAGCCGACTTACGGGGAATTCATTGGGTGATTGTGGGAGGGGAAAGCGGTCATGGAGCCCGTCCCATGAAGCACGAATGGGTGCGAAATCTTCGTGACCAATGCCAACGCTCTCAGGTTCCCTTTTTCTTCAAACAGTGGGGAGGGGTGCGGAAAAGTGAAACCGGACGGCGATTGGATGGACGAACTTACGATGAATTCCCGGAAATTGAGATGAAACCCGTTACCTCTACTATTGAGCTTGGCATGCTGTGCAAGGAACTTGAATTGGCCTAAAGCGGTGCCTAAAAAATTTCATGGCAAACCCTACGATGAGGGGACGTTGTCGAAGCTCAAAATCTTTGAGCTGTATGTTCGTGAATGGATTCCTGTTTTTCTATCGAAAGAAGAACCTAAATTTGAGGAAATTCATCTGTTCGATTTCTTTTCCGGACCGGGGAAAGATTCAATCGGCATTTATGGTTCTCCGTTGCGGATTCTGAATCAACTACGAGATTATCAGCGGCAGGGCCTAGCGGGATGGAGTAAGGTCAAAATTGTGGTCCATCTCTTTGACCATCATCTTAAAAAGGCGGATCACCTTAAGACGGTACTCTCCGATGACGAGTGGAAAATCCCTGGAGTGCATATTGATCTCAAGTCCTTGGCATTCCATGATGCTTTGAGAGATTATCAAGCAGTGCTTGAGAATCCGCGTTTCGCCAAGTTGCTGATTATTGATCAATTTGGTGTGAAACAAGTTTCAGATGATATTTTCAAATTCTTGATCGGTCTACCCAAGACGGACTTCATTTTTTTTATTTCGTCTTCGACATTGCATCGTTTTCGAAATCACCCTTCGATAAAACAGAAAATCGGACTTCCAGAAAACTTGTATGATATTCACCGGGAGGCTTTCAATTACTATCGTAATCTCGTTACGTCAGGTGATCGGGTTTTTCTGGGGCGATTTTCAATTAAGAAGCGAAGCAATATTTACGGATTGATATTTGGGAGTCGTCACCCGCTCGGAATTCACAAGTTTCTCCAGGTTTGTTGGGGGAACGACGAGCTTTTGGGTGAAGCCAATTTTGATATCGAGCGTTTGAACATTAGCCCCGGCGAACTGCTTCTGCCTCTTGATGAAATGCGGCCGAACAAGATACGAGAGTTTGAGGGAGAGTTGGAGATGGCTGTAAAAGCCGGCAAAATGGGGTCTGAGGCGGACATTGTGCAGTTTTGTATCGAATTCGGAATGACTTGCCAGCATTCAGAGGCGGTACTTAAAAAATTGAAAACCGAAAGAGTGATTGCTTTGGAGTTTCGTGTTCCTGATGTTAAGAGAATGAAGAACCCGCGAGCGATTCGAATAATTTTATGAGTACCCCATCCGCCCTTGTTTCTAAGCTCTGGAACTACTGCAATATTCTCCGAGACGACGGCTTGTCCTACGGCGATTATGTCGAACAACTCACGTTTCTTTTATTTCTGAAAATGGCGGACGAGCAGGCCCGGCCGCCGTTCAATAAACCGTCTCCCATTCCCAAAGGCAAAGATTGGCCCGCGTTGCTGGCCAAGGATGGTGACGAGCTGGAAATTCATTACCGCCATACATTGGAGGATCTCGGCAAGCGGTCGGGGATGCTGGGCATCATCTTCCGTAAGGCGCAGAACAAAATTCAAGACCCGGCCAAGCTCCGTCGCCTCATCGTGGACCTGATCGATAAGGAAGAGTGGTCGAGCCTCGAAGCCGACGTGAAGGGTGATGCCTACGAGGGTCTCCTGCAAAAGAACGCGGAAGACGTTAAAGGTGGTGCAGGACAATATTTTACCCCGCGTTCGCTCATTGCGGCAATGGTCGACGTGATCGCCCCACAACCGGGACAGACCATTTGCGATCCAGCCTGTGGGACAGGTGGCTTCCTGCTTGCGGCGCATGATTATCTTGCCAAACATCACTCTCTCGACAGGGCTCAGAAGAAAAAACTCAAGAGTGGAACGTTCTTCGGCATCGAGCTGGTGGATAGCGTCACCCGCCTCTGTGCGATGAACCTGCTCCTTCATGGGATTGGATGCGAATCCGATACGACCGATCTTCCGGTTGTCACCAAAGACGCGTTGACCGGGAAACACGGCGAATACGAGATCGTCCTTGCCAATCCGCCGTTCGGAAAAAAGAGCAGCGTAACCATCGTCAATGAAGCGGGCGAATCGTCCAAAGAATCCCTTATCATCAACCGAGATGATTTCTGGGCGAGTACCAGCAACAAGCAGCTCAATTTCCTTCAACACATCTTTACCATCCTCAAGCAACACGGGCACGCGGCAGTGGTCTTGCCGGACAACGTTCTTTTCGAAGGTGGTGTGGGAGAAACCATTCGTCGTGAACTCCTCAAACAAGCCGATGTCCATACCCTCCTGCGCTTGCCGACCGGCATTTTCTATGCTCAAGGGGTGAAGGCAAATGTTCTCTTCTTCGACCGCAAACCCGCTCAGGAAAAGCCATGGACCAAAAAACTCTGGATCTACGACCTACGCACCAACTTGCATTTTACCCTCAAGGAAAATACGCTCAAGCGCAGTGACCTCGACGATTTCGTCGCCTGTTACAACTCGAAGAATCGGAACGACCGTAAAGAGAGCGAACGCTTCAAAGCTTTCACCTACGAAGAACTGACCAAGCGAGACAAAGTCAACCTCGACATTTTCTGGCTCAAAGACGAAGCCCTCGAAGAGAGCTCCAATCTCCCTGCACCCGAAATCATCGCCGCTGATATCACTGCCGATCTTGAAGCTGCCATGGAGCAATTCGCCACCATTGCTGAAGATTTGAAGTGAAGGCGTTCCCCTCAGTCCTATAGACATCACGCTCTAGGAAAACCAAGAAAGAATCACAGTAGCCGTTCACCAAAGGATCTCTTACTTGCATGGCAGTTTTCGCTTATCTAAAATTAAGCCTTTCTATTTCTGACCGTCTTAAGTGTTACTCCTGCCAGAAAAGCCTTTTCTCTTTGTCGTAAACGCAGATACGGGTTTAATTGCTCTGCAATTAACAAGGCGATCTTTTGAGAGGAAACAATTTTTTTGAGGTGTCTTCTGACTTCTGGCTCGTTTGAAAATATTTTTAGAATATCCATATTTGTATCTTTCATCGGACCCTCCTTTCCATTTTTTCCAGGGCAGCCTCAACGCGCTGAAGGTCAAAGACGATGGTTCGATAGCCCGGCTTTGTTCCTGGAATGCGGCGACGTTTCCAAAGACGTGCCAAAAGTGGCCGAGGCCATCCGGTAGCCTCTGATAGTTTCTCAAATCCAATTATTTTCATGGTTCGTTGTTTTTCCTTTTATGAGCCCATTTATTGAGCACAGGAAACAAATACACCCAGTTTTTTCTCAAAAAACCTGAAGTAGTAAAAACCGGTAAAAAGAGGGAATTTCAGAGCGAAAAACCGTAATAATCGGTAAATTTCGGTAATTATTTATTTTGACAGGTTTGCTGATTTTAACCCAAGGCCCAATATCGGAGTGCATCCGATTTGCTCACGGCTCGGGCGTAGTGGTTTAGGGTCATTGATGGGTTTGTATGACCAATTTGAAGAGAGGTGAGAGGAGCGTTTTCAAATGCTCCCAAGTGATAAGATCCGAACGAGTGTCGTAATCCATTCTCAGGCCATTTGTCCATATTTCCGGCTTTTACGATCCGTTCTCGCATTGCTGCAAGCTCATGGTCGAAAAGCTTCACAATGGGTCCTTTACTCTTAATGTTGGTACGTTTCATGATGCGAATAAAAGCGGCTTCCATCTTGACGATTCGACCTCTTTTCTTGGTTCGCTCTTCGGAAACGTTGATTTCCTTGCGTTTGAAGTCGAGATCCTCCCACTGGATTCCTTCGTGATCTTGGTTTCCCTCGATTTCAGAGGCTCGAAGGCCTGCGAATGCTCCCAAAGCGATATAAACGAGATCTGGTCCCTCAATTATCTTGAGTGCCCTTTCCATTTCATCCACGGTGAAAATTTCGCGTTTCGGTCGAGTTGGTTTTGGTCTGGGGACGCCACGCATGGGATTTCGGGCGATAAAGTCTCGACGACAACACCATTCAAAGAGAGAGTTCACTACAACGTGAATGTTTTTCTTGGTAGTGGGAGATAGGGGATAAGTTTTGCCTTTGTGGTCATGGCCCTGAAGGAGATCGAACCATCGGGTTAATTCAGTCCCGGTGATGGATGACATTTGACGTGCTCCGAACGAATCAAGGATCTTGCCGAGATATACCCGGATTGTTCCGAGGTATTCTTTCCCTCGGCCTTCAACGGTCTTGGCGTGGTAATACTGGTCAAAAGCCTGCTTGACCGTGACAGATGTCCCGACTGGCCGTTTCTGCTTCCATTCCCGAGCGGCCTCTTCCAGTGCTTCTAAGCCGCCCACCAAATCGAGAGCTTTTGCGATGCGGACGGCGTCCGAAGCGGAGAAGAGGGGGAGATCTTCATCGAGGAAAGCTTTCTTGCGGGATCGATCCGACGCAAAGGCATCGCCCTCAGCCTTTGTATTAAAGAACTCCCTCTTGCGCTTTCCGGTGTCCGAGAGATCGGCTGGAATATCGACGGCCCACCTTTTCCGGTCCTTCTTCCAATAGGCTTTCATGGCACGATTGTCCGCAAATGTCCGCAGAAGTCAATTCCCAATGGAATTGAATAGAATGCAACTAAGGAGAATAAACGGGTTTTTTGTTTTCGATTTCACCTATGAAAATAGGTGTAAATCGTTTGTATTGCACTCGGGGAGACTCGAACTCCCATGGTGTTACCCACTAGCACCTCAAGCTAGCGCGTCTGCCATTTCGCCACGAGTGCGGGAAAGGGGTGACAATCTAAAAATCTGAGCTCGGTTTGTCGATGAAATTCTGCCAAGAATTTTTTCACACAAAGTCACGAAGCGCACGAAGCCTTTGAGACCAGTTTGATTGTGATGAGATGAAATAAATGCATCTTCCGATTGTGACTTGGAGCGTTGTGCCCCCCTTCGCCCCCGCCCGCATCGCTACGCGAAGCGTTGCGGGCGGGCCCGCACCAAACCAGTCACGCCTCTGGCTGGAAATGCTTTTCCTTTCAGAAGGGTTTTGTGTGAGAACTCCTCACTCAGAATTCAGACAAAATTACAGATGGCCGAGTTCGGCGACTTGTTGTTTGATTTTTTCGGCTTCGGCCAGACGATCGGATTCTTTTTTATTAGCCCAGTCTTGCCAGGATTTTCCGTCGGCGGTGTCGCGTCCGGTAAAGGCAACTGTTCGGATATCGGCGTAGGGAATGACGGTCTCTTTCTCTTCTCCCTTGAGGTAGATCTGAATCTGAGGGGGCTTGGCGTTTTTGTTTCGATTGAAGATGTATCCTTCAATCGTGTTTCCGTTGGCGAGACTCAGGGTGATGTCGCCTCGGTAATCGAAGGCTTGATCGATGGCCTCAAAGCGATCTTGATCGTTTTGACAGGTAAAGGTCTGCCCTTGGGGGGAGGCCGGAGCGACGGTGGTGGAGACATTCGACATAACGGTTTCCAGTGTATTAAATTAAGAGGAGGCCATCGCTTTGACGGTTCGGATGAAGCCGGCAAACGAGCTGAAGGTGTCATCGACGCAAGTCGGTTCGTAACCACAGTGAACCATGCAGTTGGCGCATTTATCGTTTCCGCTTCGGTAACCATAATTTTGCCATTCCGTATCCTGGATCAATTCTCTGAAGCTTGAGACGTATCCATCCTGAAGGAGATAGCACGGCTTTTGCCATCCGAAGATGTTGAACGTTGGATTTCCCCAGGGAGTGCACTCGTAATCAAGTTTCCCTTGAAGGAATTGGAGGAAGAGTGGTGAGAGATTGAATTTCCAGCTCTTCTTCGGGTTTTCCAAGATCTTACGGAAGAGGGTCTGGGTCTTTGTCCGTTCGAGAAAGTGCTGTTGATCCGGAGCCTTTTGATAGCTGTAACCCGGTGAGAGCATCATTCCTTCAACGCCGAGCTTCATCATTTCGTCAAAAAACTGACGAACATGTTCGGGATCCGCTCCATCAAAAAGCGTCGTGTTGGTGGTCACGCGGAATCCGCGTTTGACCGCTTCCTTAATTCCTTCAAGAGCGGTTTCGTAAACCCCTTCGCGACAGACGGCGGTGTCGTGTTCTTCTTTTAATCCGTCCATGTGAACACTGAAGGTGAGGTACTTGCTCGGCTTGAAAAGGTCGATCTTGCGTTTGAGCAAAATGGCGTTGGTGCAGAGGTAGATATACCGTTTTTGTGCCACGAGGCCTTCGACGATTTTGTCGATCTCGGGGTGAATGAGCGGTTCGCCGCCAGGGATGCTGACCATCGGGGCGCCACATTCGTCAGCGGCAGCCAAGCATTGCTCGGCGGTGAGGCGACGATTCAAGATATGATCCGGATACTGGATTTTACCGCAGCCAGCGCAGGCGAGATTGCATCGGAACAGCGGCTCGAGCATGAGCACTAAGGGGTAGCGCTTGTTGCCCTTCAATTTCTGACCTAGCACGTAGCTGGCCACCGTCCACATTTGAGAGATAGGAACCATAATCTTTAGAGTTCGAGAGGCTAACGATCTCGCTGTAAATGTCAATGACCCCGATGGGGGTATAAGAAATGTTAATAAACGATCGACATTAAGTAAGACTCGATCATTGGGGGGATTTCGGGTGTTTCTGAAATGACCGATTTGTTAGTCGTCAACGGCCAGACGAATCAGAGTCATGATTTCACGCACGGCCCGATCAATCCCGACGAGCAGGGCGCGGGAGATGATCGAGTGTCCGATATTCAGGGTTTGAATGTCCGGGAGTTCTTTTAAAAAGATCCCGAGATTCCGGTAGTGGAGACCATGACCGGCGTTCACAATGAGACCCGCCTCACGGGCCGCTTGGAAAGATTTTTTGAGACGGTGAAGTTCCTTTTTTCGGTCGGAAGCGGTGCGGGCATTGGCATAAGCACCGGTATGGAGCTCGATGCATTCGGCTCCGGACCGTGCGGCGGCTTTGACTTGGGTGAGCTGAGGATCAATGAAGAGGCTCACGAGGATTCCTTTTTTCTGCAGAGTCTGGGTTGCCTTTTTGATTCGAGAAAAACCGCCGAGTACATCCAGTCCTCCCTCCGTGGTGACTTCCTGACGCTTTTCGGGAACGAGGCAGACTTCCTGAGGCTTTAGTTTTAACGCATAGGCGACCATGGAAGGGGTGACCGCCATTTCAAGATTGATCGGGGCTTGAATCTTGCGTTTGAGAAGTTTCAGGTCGTGTTCCTGAATATGACGCCGGTCTTCGCGAAGGTGCGCCGTGATATTGGAAGCTCCAGCGTGAATGCAATGTTTGGCAAAGGCGACGGGATCCGGTTCTTGATTCCAGAAAGCCGTGCGGTAACGCGCCTGCCGGAGAGTGGCAATGTGATCGATGTTGACGCCGAGTTGAGGCATGGGATGAGATTAAAGGAGCGGAATTGAAAATGACGATAGAAAAAAGCAGTTGTTGCCCGCGAAACACGCGAAATGCCGCGAAAGGGGGGGGCGGGAAATGGGCTCTGAGGAAAGCAGGCATCTAGGAAATTGATTCTTACCATTTACCGCATGATCTCGTTTTTCAAATAATCCTGGTTTCCTGCTCTCCTCAGAGGAAAGGTTTTAAATCAAAGCGAAAGCGATTTCGCGGCGGTTTCAGGAAGGACGGAGTTCATCCAGAGTCCGGTACCGAGTTCGAAGCCGGCGATTCCGGAGATTCGGGGAAAGAGTTCGAAATGACAGCGAAAACGGTTCCGCTGTTCCATCGTCGCATGAACCGGGAGGGTGTGAAGGATGAGGTTGAAGGGGGGATTTTCGAGGATTTGATGAAGTGCTTGGGTGATGGATTTGAGGGTGATGGCGAGCGATTCGAGGGCAGAGGAGGTGAGCGTGGCGTAATCCGGAAAAGCATGTTGCGGAACGATTCGCATTTCGTAAGGAAAGCGTCCGGCATAGGGGGAGAGCGTGATCCAGTCTTCTGTGGAATGGACGATTCGTTCGGTGAGTTTGGTCTCCGTTTGGATGAGGTCGCTCCAATAATCGGTCGGATTTTTTTCAAGAAAGGTGAGCATTCGAGCGAGGCGAGGAGGGACGATGGGAAGGGCGGTGAGTTGCGAGTGCGGATGAGGAAGAGAAGCGCCTGCGGCCCATCCGGTGTTTTTGAAAAGTTGAACGGCTTGAATTCCAGAAACCTGGTTCCAGTGCTGAATGCGTCTTTGCCACATACAAAGAAGTTGAAGCATCTGATCGAGGGAGAGTTCGTGAAAGGGGAGGCGCGGATCGTTCGTTTCGATGATGACTTCATGCCCACCGAAGGCCGGTTGACTTTCAAAGGGGGGAGGCGTGGAGGCGGTGGAGTTCGGTTGCGAAACAAAAGCGGGGTAACGATTTGGAAAGGCGCGCAGGGTCCAGTCAGAAGCGTTCGGAGGAGATCCTTCGGGACGGATGGCATCGACTTCGGAAGGGGTTTGGAATTCCATTCCTGGGGCGAACGGATTGTTTTGAAAGCTGGGTGAGACGGGATGAACGAAGGCTTGGGGACGATGGAGTCGTTCCGGACAGAAAACGACCCACTGGTCATGAAGGGGATCGTATCGAAGCTGGCTCATGGAGTAATACTTCCTGCAAAAGTAGGATTTTCAAATCTTAACCGCGACGACTCCAAGGCTCAAACGTCGAGTATTTTGAGGCTTAGCGGTTAAAACGGATCGAATCTTCATCTGTTATGGTGTCGGAGGGGAAGGCGGTCCGGTCAAGGTACTAACCATCGTGATTTGGCGATTGAAAAAAGTATGTTCGCTTCCGTCGAGGCCCCGGATCTTGACGACGCGCAGGCCAACTTCTCGGACATGCCCTTGCTTTCCATTGAGATCAACAAAATCACCAATCCGGAGTTGTTCTTCAAAGAGGAGGGAAAAACCGGTGATGACATCTTGAATGAGTCCTTGAGATCCAAATCCGATGGCGCTGGCGAGAATGGCACCCCCGATCGTGAGAGAGTCTTTAGGGACGCCCCAAAGGATCAGGATTTTGAAAAGAATGATGAAGGCAATGGAGTAGCGAATCGTGCTGATGAGGACGCTTTCAATCGTCAGAGCTTTTCGAATCTGTGCCTCCTTCATGAACGGCCGCAAGGTGAGTTTCAAAAACATTCGTCGGAATGCCAGCTCCAGTGCATAGGAGAGGAGGATGGCGAGACAGATCATGAGGGCGGTTGAAAAAAGATGCTCCATGAGGGTGAGATAAAACTCCCCATTGAGCCATCGATCGCTCACGCGCTGTGAAAATCCTTCCCAAGAGGTTAGTGCCAAGATCATCGGAAACTCCTTACCGATTTATGATGAGTTCGTCCAGAATCCTTCTTGAGATTCTCCGGATCTGTGATTAGCGTTTCAACCAACCGCAAAAGGAAACCGATGAACGCCAAAATCAATGTTACCGTCTGGAATGAATTTTACCACGAGCAACAAACCTCGAAGCCCGACGTTCAAAAGCATTATCCGAAGGGGATTCATCAGGTGATCATTGATTTTTTGAAAAAGGATTCCGCACTCCAGTTGAAAGGGGCGACGCTCGAACAGCCCGAGCACGGATTGGGGGATGGGGTTTTGGAATCGACCGATGTCTTGATTTGGTGGGGGCATTGTCGTCACGATCAAGTGGATGATGCGATCGTCAAAAAAGTGCATCAACGGGTGCTTTCGGGGATGGGACTGATTGTGCTGCACTCCGGGCATTTCGCAAAAATTTTTAAAAGCCTGATGGGAACCGGTTGTGGGCTCAAGTGGCGCGAAGCGAACGAAAAAGAGCGGCTTTGGAATCTGGAGCCCTCGCATCCGATCACTCAGGGAATTGGTGACTATTTTGAAATTGAACACGAAGAGATGTATGGCGAGCGTTTTGATATTCCGACCCCGGATGAGCTTCTTTTTGTTTCATGGTTTCAGGGAGGAGAGGTTTTTCGGAGTGGAGCGACATGGCGTCGAGGTCATGGAAAGATTTTTTATTTCCGTCCGGGGCATGAGACCTATCCGACCTATCACCACCCACAAGTTCAGCGCGTGATTCAGAATGCGGTGCATTGGGCGAAACCGACCGGAATTTATTCGCTCGATTGTCCGAATTCCAAGCCGCTGGAAAAACTCACTTAAAAAATTCGATTAACTCCTGATGAACGCGGTGTTGTTCTGCGACTTCGTCCGGATAAGAAAAATGCCCTGCGGTAAAAACAAAAGAGGTCTTTTTTCCGGCTAACGCATTAAAAACTGAAAATTGTCCCGCCGGAGGAACCGAGGGATCAAACGCTGCGAGCCCGCAATAAGTCGGAATTTGAATCTGTTTCGCAGCGGTTGCAGCATCAAAATAGTTGAGAACTGAAATGACTTCTGGATGTTCTTGGGCGTATCTTCGAACCGCTTCGCCGCTTCCGGTGCAGGGCGATTGAAGTCGCAGGGGATGATTCCCAAAACTCGGAACCGCCAGGTAAGCCCGACGGAATCGTCTATCCCACGGTAGCGCCAAAGCTCCAATGCCGCCGCCGAAACTTCCGCCGTAATAATCCAAGGGTCCTGTGATTTCAGGAACGGCTTCGAGGAGTACACTCGCGGCGCGCCAAATGTCGGCGACACAGAAGCGGTGAACATAAGTCTCCCGATGGGAGATTCCGTACAAGACGTGTTGCTGAGAATTCGAGGGAATTCCTGGATGAAGGCTATGCTCGGG
This sequence comes from uncultured Verrucomicrobiota bacterium, assembly GCA_964555235.1. Taxonomy (GTDB): domain Bacteria; phylum Verrucomicrobiota; class Verrucomicrobiia; order Methylacidiphilales; family CAMAQI01; genus CAZKRU01. The sequence goes on along the minus strand of CAZKRU010000015.1, from coordinate 33,738 downwards.
TAATCCCGTGGCGCAGGGGAAAATCACTGCGGCATTTTTAATCGGGATCTTAAACTCCGGTACGCCTCTGCCGCCATACCCGTGGCTAAAAACAAGTCCCCGGTTGATTTCCTGCTGGCGCGGCTTGAGGAGCCATCCCCCGATTCGGTTCTTCACCCATCCCGCATAAGAAATTTTGAAAACCTCATACTCCGGATTTTCTTTTGGAACGGGAGTTGTCGTCCATTGCAGGGGAAGATTCATCGCTTCTTGAAAGGTCTGTCGCCAAAAAGATTCGAAGTCTGCCGGTTCTTCGGCGGCGGAGCGAATCTCTCTCAACATTTGTAAGGAAAACCCTCCGGTGGGGTCAAAGGGAAAGGAATGAGCGAGTGACATCCGTGATGATTCTTACCGCTGGATCTTCTTCAACGCAAATTGATTTATTGTAATTGCCGAATGGAGTTAGGGATTGAGTCATACGAGTTTCGTGGCAACGTAACTCTCGCTGACGCATGAACATCTTGATTCTTCATCAAAAATGGATCCGAGGCGGAATCTGCTTCCTCGGGTTTCTGATGGCAGTTTTGGTTTCTGAGCTGGAGGTTTCCAAGGAGATTGAAGGGGAATTTCTGGATCTCGTTCAGGGGATTCGACGTCATTTTTCGACGGATATAAAACCTGCGGAAGAAGTCGTTTTTATTGGAATCGATGACAAGACCTGTGATCCGCTCTCGTTTCCGCCCTATTCAGAGCAGTTTGGAGAAGGGGGATGGCAAACTCGGGAACTTTGGACCTTCCCGATGCAATTTTGCCGGCAATTCTTTCAACCACGGGTTCTGGCGTACGACATTCTTCTTCCACACTCAAAACCGATTGACGCTGTGCCGGAGTCTCCACTCCTGGCGCCACTTCACGGAGCGAATTCTAGAATCGCACGAAATCAGATCGCAGAAATCGAGTCACAGGGAAACGATGAGATTCAGGTTCAGTTGATCAACCTTGCGGAACTTCCAGATCCGGGGGTTCCTCCCACAAAAGCAGTTTTTGCTTTTGAGTTTGCCTCGAATCCTCTGAAAATCGCACGACTCATCGAGCAAGGGGGGCGACTTGATTTTCTGAAAAACCATGAGATCCATGCCGACTGCATTCGATCCCCTCATGCGCTTCCCGTTTATAACGCGGCATCTCCCCTTTTAACGCAGCTGATTGCGTCCCCAGTTTCCCTCGGATCGGTCAATGATCTCGCAAAAACGGGATCGACCATCCGACGGATGCCCTTGATTTTGGCTCATCAAGATCCCCGTCAACCGGGAGAGATTCATTACACCCCAAGTTTTGCGCTCCAAAGTATTCTGGCTTTTCGAGGGATCGATCCCACCGCATTGCGGCCGCTCCCAGAGGGAAATCCGGGCCTTGAGGTGGTTCCGGGAAAGTATCTTCGGATCCGTGATGGTGATTGGGAGCGAACGGCTCCGATTGATGCGGAAGGAAACCTCCTGTTAAACGGACGGTTTCACTTTTTGGATTTTCGCGGGATTTCGTACATCTACTTGGTGAAGCAGGGAATTTTACTTGCAGAAGGAAAAGCTGATTCCCTCACGCTGGAGCTTCAAAAGGCATTGAAGGGAAAAATCGCGGTCGTTGGAACTAGTTACACGGGAGGCCCGGATCTCGGGAATTTTCCGCTGAATCGAAATACGGCCAAAGCGTTTGCTCATTTACTCATCATAGATAATTTTCTCCGAAACGATTTCCTTCGTCCTGCGAATCGAACAGAAACCTCCTTATTGTTTGCGGGAATCTCACTTTTGGCTTTTGTTACTACACAAAGCAAACTGCGCCGATCGAGTCTCTTATTTCTGCTCCCTGTTCTCATCCTCCTTGGATTGTGGCTTTCGTTCCAACTGGGGAGCCTTGTTTTTCCAGCACTCGCTTCAATGACGCTTTGCGGGGGGCTTTTGGGATTGAACAGTTATCTCGCTTATCGAACCGAGGCGGCACAGCGCGAGCAGGTCCGGAAACTTTTTTCGGCGGCGGTTTCTCCCAATGTTCTTGAAATGATGGAGCACTCGAAAGATCCGAACCTACTTCAGGGAATGCGCCGCGATGTGACGATCTTCTTTTCAGATTTGGCCGGTTTTACCTCGATTGCCGAGAGCATGGAACCTCAAGTGTTGCATGCGCTGCTTCGTCGATATTTTGAGCCGATGACCGACATTGTTCTCGCTCACGACGGCTATCTCGATAAGTTTATTGGCGATGCGATCCTGGCAGTTTGGGGCTGTTTGATTCCTCAGTCTGACCATGCGGTGAGGGCCTGTCGCGCGGCCTTGGCACAAGCGGCGGCGCTGGAGCCTCTTGCCGAAACCATTTTCAAAGAGACCGGGACCCGGCTCGGAGTTCGGATGGGAATTAATTCGGGGACAGTCTCGGCGGGAATCGTTGGAACGAATTCAAAATTTCAATTCACCGTTTTGGGGGATGCCGTGAATTTTGCCGCGCGCCTTGAACCGGCGAACAAGGATTATGGAACGCAAATCACCATTGGGCATGAGACGCGGCGACAGGCGGGAGATCAAATTGTGGCCCGACTTTTGGATAAGATTATTGTGAAGGGAAAAACGGAGCCGGTGGAAATTCATGAATTGATCGCGCTCTCCGTTCCGGGGCAACCGATTCCGGATTGGGTGAGTATGTATGAAAAAGGGCTTCGTCTGATGTGGAGTCAGAAATGGAATGAGGCTTTGGAGGCATTTGATGAGACGATTCGACTTCATAACGGGAAGGATGGTCCTTCTGAAACGATGAAATATCGGATTGCCGAATATCAAAAAAATCCGCCGCCTTCGGATTGGCAAGGGGCCTATGTTCGCAAAGCGAAAGATTAGGCTTTTCCTTTTATTCGTTTCACTCTCGGTTGTGGGAGTCCATGCGGAGCCATCGGCCTCATTTCAAAGTCTGGTAGAGTGGGATTACTCTCAACGGAAAAAACTCCGAGGTTGGAAAAATACGGCGGCGGTCATTTCTCAGACGCTCCAGATTTGGTATCCGGATCTTGTCGTCGGTTCGTCGTTGGAAAATCAGACACCCCAAGTGACTCGTGAATTTCTATCTCGTTCTGTCTCCACCGGATCGAAAATCCAAATCACCTATTTGGCCGCCCATCAATCACCCGCAGCAGAGTGGGAGTTTCCGGACCGGAGTCGATTGCCGTGGAGAGAGATGCTCCCTTCTTCTCCTGTTACGGGAGAACGCATTCTTCTACTCGATGCCTGTTTTGCGGCGTCGGTTTTGGAGCAGAGTTCCTGGAAAAAAGTTTTTCCGTTCCCCGCGTTATTGGCTTCATCTGGATCGGAAGAGACGTTTGAACTCAATTATTCGACGCGCCGGCCATTGGATATCGAGAGTCGATTCCCTCAATCTCATCGCTGGCTGCGTCAACACCTTCCTGCTGGGGAAGATCGCTTGAGTTTTTTCGGCCTGATTTGGTTGGAAACGTTCTTGAAGGCCTCGAGGTCTCCTCAAAATCGCGAGGAGTGGGTGGCATTTCTTCGCGATTGTCAAAAAAATGCGACTCGTTTTCAGGAAGAGACCAGTCGTCGATGGGCCTCAAACCTCATTCTTTTTATCCCTGAGTGAATTTCCCTAAGTCGTGAGATTTTAACATTCAATTCGATTGACAATCCGAATGCCCTTCGGCATTAAACCTGCTTGTAAATTTTAAATGAGGAATTCGACTATGAAATTACGTTACATGACTTTAATCGGCTGCTTGGCCCCCAGTATTCTATTTGCATCTATTTCCTCTCAGGATGGCCAAGATGCTTCGGCCTTCTGCAGCGGAAAAGCCACTTCTCCGAGCAACCCGACTCAACTCCAATCCAAAGATACGGCTCTCAATGCCGTTAATGCGTTGACGCGTAATACTCGTACCAGTGCCGGAGTTGAAATGGATCCGAAATCGGTTGCCCCCGGAACAACCGCTTCTCCTCAGGTCTGTGAATGGTTCAAGAAGCCGGCGATTTATTCAGACTACGGTTTCAACAGTTCCCGGGATCGTCGCGAAAAGTCGCTCGACAGTGAAATGCATCAGGTGACGTTTGGTGGAGATTTTGAAACGATCGCCGCGATTACGGTCGGAGCCATGTATACCTTTGTTTATGATCACGCCAGCACCCGCAATAATTCGACCTTGGTGCATCGTCAATCGGACGCTCATCTTTGGTCCGCTTATGCCGGGAAAAATTTCATGGAATGGATCAATGTTGGAGGGTCTTTCACCTACAGCAAGTCGGCCGCGGATCTCTCGGAGTTTGCGGGCGGAATCCCATCGCTGGATCGATATGTTGACAGCTATGCTGCAGCAGTTTTTGTCGGAGCCTCTCACACTTGGGGTGCGTGGCAAGTGGCTTCCACGCCAACCCTGATCTACCAGTACGACCGATATGATTTTACCGCATCAGGTTCGACACCCGGGGCGTTAAATCCGTACGATCTCGATACAACGACCTTTACTTGGCTGAACACCGTAGATTACTCGATCACTGAAAAATTCCAAGTTGGAGCTCTTCTTCACTGGACCCACCTCGTGAATCAAAGTCATGATCCTTCACCTGGACTGACCCGAAACGACCGGAGCTGGATCACTCCTGGGGTTCGCTTTACGTATTTTCCGATCGAAAATCTCCAAGCTACGGTTTCTTATGAAACCGATCTGCTCAATGCATTTTACGAAAATCACCGCCTTCGTTGCGGGATTACGTATTCTTTCTAAGGAGCGGTCTTGAATTCATTGCGCGGCTTTTCTGCTGGCGCACTCCGATCATTGAAAGTCGGACTCGTGATGGCGCTTTCTCTGGCTTCAGCCACGGCAATCGATTTTGAGATTACCAAGGTGACGAAAGAGGGATTTGTCGGGGCAAACCGGGAGAGTTATAAGCCTGCGGTTGGCTCGAGTAAATATCCGATCGGGCACTGGTTGAAAACCAATGAGGGAGCCACTTTGCTGATTACCTTCAGCTCTCTCAATCTCTTTCGGCTTCTTCCTTCGACCGAGCTTCAGGTGAATGGAGAAGGCGATACGAATTCCAAGTTCCGTCGCGTTCTTCAGCTCAAGACCGGGACCGTGAGTCTGGATCTGAAGGCGCTTCCCAAAGGGACGACGATTCAGGTTGAAACCCCGACCGCCGTTTGCGGTGCGGTCGGGACCGCTTTTAGTGTCAATGCCGTGACAGGCAATTTTAATATTACGGAGAATGGGATTTATATTCGATCCAATGAGGACGCTTCGTTTTCTGCCGAAGGGGTTCATGGCGATGTCACATTTCAACCGGGCCGTGAAAATACTTATGGAGATATTCGTGCGTCGGGAAAATTCACCGTAAATGGAACAGCCGTGAATGCTTCTCAACCGATTCACCTCCAGATTGCCAAAGGAAAAGGGGGAACGGGGGACGCAGCGGTGCGGGTGAGTCGAGGGACGTTTGCGTCGCAGGGAAGTGGAGAGTATTTGATGGTGGGAGGAAAGCTCCAGACAGTTGAGCCAGAGAGGGCTTCATTATTCGACCAGTATGTTGATGCGAGTGGAAAAGAAGGAAGTTTGAACCTTCAGCGGGCGACGGCGGTTGCCTCGACGGGAAAAGCTTCTCCGGCGCTTGTGGCGCAACTCCAAGCGGCCACCGAAAAGGCCACGAAGTTGAGAAATGAGCTTTTTAACCGTCGGGTGATTCGTGAAGCCGGTAAAGCCGCCGCCCAATCGGTGATCAATAACGTCACCCGGCAATCTTCGACCCCTCGGCGCTAGGAACAAATGACTTGTCATTAGTTTTCTGGCCGTTTGGATAGGGGGCATCTTATGAGCAAGACTCCCTTACGTGTGGCGGTGACTGGCGCGGCTGGTCAAATCGGGTATTCACTTTTGTTTCGGATTGCATCCGGAGCGATGTTTGGAGCGGATCAACCGGTGATCCTTCATCTGGTGGAAGTTCCTCAGGCCGAGAACGCTCTCAAGGGGGTTGCGATGGAGCTGGAGGATTGTGCGTTTCCGTTGCTTCAAGGAATTGTTCCCGCATTTTCTCCGGAAGAAGGATTCAAGGGAGTGAATTGGGCGTTGCTTGTCGGAAGTGTTCCCCGCAAGCAGGGGATGGAGCGTAAGGATTTGCTCGGAATTAATGGAAAGATTTTTATTGGTCAGGGAAAGGCTCTTGAAAAAGGTGCGGCCTCCGATGTCCGGGTCTTGGTGGTCGGAAATCCGTGTAACACGAATTGCTGGATCGCCAAAGAAAACGCGCCGGGGATTTCGTCAGACCGTTGGTTTGCAATGACTCGCTTGGACGAGAATCGCGCGAAGTCGCAGTTGGCAATCAAAGCGGGAGTTCCGGTTTCCGAAGTGAAGCATCTGGCGATTTGGGGAAATCACTCCGCAACGCAATATCCGGATTTCACCAACGCAAAGATTCAGGGAAAGCCAGCGACAGAGGTGATCAAGGATACGGCTTGGCTCGAAGGGGATTTCATTAAGAGCGTGCAACAACGCGGTGCGGAAATCATCAGGGCCCGGGGATTGTCTTCTGCAGCGAGCGCGGCGAATGCGGTGGTCGATACCGTTCGCTCCCTGACAAATCCGACCGCAGCGGGGGATTGTATCAGCGTGGCGGTCTGTTCGGACGGAAGTTATGGGATCGAAAAAGGAATCATGTGTTCCTTTCCGATTCGGACGGATGGCAAGAAGTGGGAAATTATTCAAGGGGTTCCGGTCACTCCGTTCTCGAAATCGAAGATTGATGCGAGTGTTGCGGAGCTCGTGGAAGAGCGCGATACGGTGAAGCAAGAGCTCAAGGGTTGAGTATGAAAAAATCGTCGGAAAAACCGGTTTACCGGAGGATCATTCTAAAACTCAGTGGGGAGGTTCTCAGTGGGAAAGAGGAAGTCATTGATTCGGTTCTGACTGCCAACATTGCTCGCCAGGTCGCAGAGATTCATCGCATGGGGGCCGAAATTGCCGTGGTTATTGGGGGCGGAAATATCTGGCGCGGTCTGACGGCAAGTCACAGCGGGATGGACCGGACGACCGCGGATTACATGGGAATGCTCGCCACGGTGATCAATGGAATGGCGCTTCAGGATGCACTTGAAAAGCAAGGGGTCAAAACCCGCGTGCAGACGGCGATTGAAGTGAAAAATGTTGCGGAGCCCTTTATTCGTCGCCGAGCGATGCGGCATCTCGAAAAAAATCGTGTGGTGATCTTTGTTGCGGGAACGGGGAATCCCTTCTTCTCAACAGATACCGCTGCGGCGCTTCGTGCGAGTGAAATTGGAGCAGATGTCATTTTGAAGGCGACCAAGGTCGATGGAATTTATGACAGCGATCCGAAGAAGAATCCGAAGGCGAAGCGTTATTCGAAAATCACTTACCTCGATGCATTGCGGAATCGTCTGGCGGTGATGGATTCGACGGCCTTTTCCCTTTGCATGGATAATAAAGTGCCGATTGTCGTTTTTGACATGTTTAAGCCGGGCAACCTCAAGGCAGTCGTTTTGGGGAAGCGCGTGGGAACATTGGTTTCGGATAAAGCCTAATTTTTGAAAAAGGAGTCGGTTTATGGGTCTCGATGAAATTTTGATGGAAGCGGAAGAGAAGATGGAGAAGACGATTAGTGTGGCGAAACAGGAATTCGGTTCGGTTCGCTCGGGAAAAGCTTCTCCGGATCTGGTGAACAATCTAATCGTGGATGCCTACGGGACGAACATGAAGTTGAAGGAGCTGGCAGCGATTACGACGCCGGATTCCCGAATGATCATGATTCAGCCGTGGGATGGCGCGACGCTCGATCCGATTCGCAAAGCGTTGGAAGAATCTCGACTGGGAATTAATCCGGTCGTGGATGGGCGTCTCATCCGTTTGCCGATCCCGGCCCTTTCAGAAGAACGTCGTCAGGATTTGGTGAAGCAGGTCAAGAAATTGGCGGAAGAGAGTCGCGTCGGGGTTCGAAATTCCCGTCGTCACGCTTTGGACGAGATCAAAAAATCGAAAGAGATTACTGAGGACGAAGCGGAGCGCGGCGAAAAAGAGATCCAAAAATTGACCGATCATTATAGCGCCGAGATTGATAAATTGATGGCAACGAAAGAGGCGGAGTTGTTGAAGGTGTAAGAAGAGATCGGGCCACATAAGTCACAAAAATCACACAGGGAGCGATTTTTAATTTGAGCATTCTGTGATTTTTGTGGCCAAAGAATCATTTTTAAATAGATCTGAGTTATCAGGGAGTCTCTCAAAAATCCCTTTCCTATCCCGGGAAATCCGGTAGTAATTGCCCCCAAGATGTTGCAGCCGAATCAGGAAACGTTTAATCAACTGGCCCTCCAGGGAAATCTGGTTCCGGTTTATCGCGAGATTATTGCGGACTTGGAAACGCCCCTCTCGGTTTATCTTAAACTGTCGGGGCAACCGAACTCCTTTCTCCTCGAATCGGTCGAAAAGGGAGGGAAATTTGGTCGTTATTCCTTCTTGGGCTCCAATCCAAATACAGTTCTGACCTGTCGGGCGGGAAAGTATTCGCTGACGGAAAATGGAAAGACTCGGACCTTTGAATCGAAGAAGGATCCCCTCGCTGAACTTCAAACGCTGATGGGGCGATACCGCCCAGTCAGTCACGGGAAGTTGCCGATTTTTTATGGAGGCGCGGTTGGATATCTTTCGTACGAATCGGTGACTTATTTCGAGCCGTCGGTTCCCCGTGCGAAAACGGATGATCTTCAGATTCCGGATGCGGTTTTTCTGATCAGCGACACGCTTTTGATCTTTGATCATTTGGAACGCCGCATCTTGATTGTGGCAAATGTTTGGGTCGAGGGAGATCCGGCGTCCGCTTATGCTGAGGCGACCCGCAAAATTGAAGCCCTGACCGAGTTGCTCCGGAAACCGGCATCGCACCAGATTCTTCCCGCGCAGCCTGAAGTGACAGAGCTCAAGTCTTCTGTCAACATGACTCAGGATCGCTATCTCCAGATGACGGCCGACATGCAGGAGTACATTAAAGCCGGCGATATTTTCCAAGTGGTCCCTTCACAACGATTTGAAGTCCCTTTCACGGGGGAGCCGATTCAACTCTATCGGGCGCTTCGCTCGATTAATCCGTCACCGTACATGTTTTGTCTTCAACTCGAAGAATTTTCGCTCGTCGGTTCGTCACCCGAGGTTCACGCGCGCTGTGAAAACGGAGAGGTAACGATTCGTCCGATAGCAGGAACGCGTCCCCGGGGTGCCTCCGATGCAGCAGACGAAGCCTTGGCAAAAGAACTTTTGGCAGACCCGAAGGAACGAGCGGAGCACGTTATGTTGGTCGATTTGGCGCGAAATGATGTCGGCCGAGTTTGTGACTACCATAGTGTCAAGGTGACCGACTTCATGACGATCGAGCGCTACTCGCACGTCATGCATATTGTGACCAATGTCACGGGCCGGTTGCATCAGAACAAGAATTCGTATGATGTGATGCGTGCGACATTTCCGGCGGGGACCGTGAGCGGATCGCCGAAAATTCGGGCGATGCAGATCATTGCGGAACAAGAGCCGACCTGTCGTGGATCGTATGCGGGGGCGGTCGGATATTTCAGTTTTTCGGGAAATCTCGATTCGTGCATTGCGATTCGAACGATGTTGCTTAAAAATGGAACGGCTTACCTTCAAGCCGGAGGCGGATTAGTGGCGGATTCGACACCGCTTGGAGAGTATCAAGAGAGTGTGAACAAGGCAAAAGCGGGAATGAAATCGCTTGCGGCAGCCCAAGTTTTTCAGAGGAATGGATGATATGTTGTTGATCATCGATAACTACGACTCGTTTACCTACAATCTCGTTCAATACTTTGGCGAGATGGGGGCGGATCCGGTGGTGCGTCGAAATGACGAAATCACCATGGACGAGATTGCTTCGATGAAGCCGGATCATTTGGTGATTTCACCGGGACCGTGTACGCCGAAAGAGGCCGGGGTTTCGAATGAAGTGATCAAACGCTTTGGCCCGACGATTCCACTGCTGGGGGTTTGTCTCGGACACCAGTGTATTGGTCATGTGTTTGGAGGAGATGTCGTTCGAGCGGATCGATTGATGCATGGAAAGACCTCGCCGATTTTGCATCACAATCAAGGAGTTTTTGAGAATTTACCGAATCCGTTTGAGGCGACGCGGTATCATTCGCTCATCGTCAAGCGTGAGACGTTTCCTGACTGCTTGGAAATTACAGCCGAGACAGCGGAGAAAGAGATCATGGGATTGCGACATCGCGAATATCCGATTCAGGGAGTTCAATTCCATCCGGAATCGATTTTGACACGTGAGGGGAAGGCGCTCCTTCGGAATTTTTTGAATGTTTCGAAGCCGGAATAAGTAGTGCCTCACACGAAGGCACAAAGCTCACGAAGTTTGAGGGGGTCTCTGGTTTTTATTGATGTTTCTCAAAGAACTCATTGTTTCTCGCCAAGTCCGCCAAGGCGCGAAGCCTTTGGGTTTCAAAATAAATACCTCCATACTTTGCGCCTTGGCGACCTTTGCGAGAGAATGAGTCGGCTCGTATCACGTTTGACAAATTCACCTTGGTGAGACAAGTTGCCTGATGCAGTTTCTTCTCGAAAATCCGACGTTTCAGATGGCAAGCCAACAGTTTGAACTTGCGGCCGATTTTTTAAATCTCAATCCCTCGATGCGGGAGCGGACGAAGTGGCCGAAACGAATGCTGACGGTTTCCGTGCCGGTTCCGATGGATAATGGCGAGACGCGGGTCTTTACCGGATATCGAGTCCAGCACCATCTGACGTTGGGGCCGACCAAGGGGGGATTGCGTTATCATCCGAAGGTGGAGATGGGCGAGGTTGCGGCGTTGGCGATGTGGATGAGTTGGAAGTGCGCGCTGGCGGGACTCCCGTACGGGGGAGGGAAGGGCGGGATTACCTGTGAACCGGCGAAGATGAGTCGCGGGGAATTGGAGCGTTTGACGCGTCGTTACACCGTGGAAATGATTCCCTTTATTGGACCGCATACCGATGTCATGGCTCCGGATATGGGAACGAATGAGCAGACAATGGCCTGGATGATGGATACCTATTCCATGCACATGGGGCATTCGGTTCCGAGTATTGTCACGGGGAAGCCAGTTGCGATTGGGGGTACTTTGGGAAGGACGGAAGCGACCGGACGGGGAGTGGCTTATCTGGCGGGTCGTGCGATTGATAATCTGAAACTTCCTCAAAGCAGTCGAGTGATTGTTCAAGGCTTTGGAAATGTCGGGAGTCATGCCGCCTATGCGATGGCGAAGTTTGGTGCGCGAGTCGTTGGCGTGAGCGATGCGACGGGAGGTCTTTATTCTGAAAAGGGGATCGATTTAACGAAGCTTCAGAAGCATCTCCAGGAAGGAAAACGGTTTGCGGATTTCAAAGAAGGGGAGTCGCTTTCCAACGAAGAACTCTTATTGCAGCCGTGTGAGGTCTTGATTCCGGCGGCGACGGAGCGGGTGATTCATGCGAAGAACGCCGGACAATTGAAATGTCGAATTCTGGCGGAAGGCGCCAATGGCCCGACGACCCCAGAGGCGGATCGGATTTTGGAGGAGCGTGGGGATGTTTTTGTGATTCCAGATGTGCTCTGTAATTCAGGAGGGGTGATCGTCAGTTATTTCGAGTGGGTTCAGGATTTGCAGAATTTCTTTTGGAATGAGACCGAGGTTTATGACAAGCTCTATCGACTCATGGAACAGACTTTCATGCAAGTACTCAAGGAATCGAGGGAACGGAAGATCAGTCATCGACTTGCCGCGCTGACGCTCGGAATTCAGAAAGTCGTTGAAGCGAAGCGGATTCGCGGTGTTTTTCCTTAACCTTTGTCATATTTTTGTTACAGGTAGAAGGATGCGAAGACTTTTTGGATGCGGATTTCTGATATTGATGCTCGGATTGGTGCTGGAAGCAGAGCCGCAAAAAACGGCGACGGACCGTCCACTCAAGGGGAAATTGGTTAATCTTGGCGATTTCGGGATGGATGATTTTGTGTATCTTGCCATTCCCGAGCAAGAGCCCGTGGGTGGAGTTTTATTGATTCATGAGTATTGGGGGTTGGAAGATTCGGTGAAGGAGGCAGCTGACCGGATGGCAGAGAGCGGCTATGTGACGCTGGCGATTGATTTATTTAATGGAACCGTGGTGGATGATCCGCGTCGTGCGGAACAGTTGATGAAGGAGTTGCGTCCGGAAGGGGCGATGAAGCGGATTCGCGCCGGAGTCAAATTTTTGAAAGAGAGTCCACGCTTTAAAGTTCCTCATGTGGCCACCGTCGGTTGGGGGATGGGAGGGGGATTAAGTCTACAGGCGGCTCTTCAGGTTGAAGGATTGGAGGCGGCGGTGGTTTATTACGGGCCGCTGGAGTTGAATCGCGAAAAACTTTCCAAATTAAAAATCCCGGTGCTTGGAATTTTTGCGAATCAGGATCTTTGGATCACTCCTGCGATGGTGAATGAGTTTGAAAAGATTTCGGTCGAACTCAAAAAGCCGGTGCAGATCCAGCGCTATCCGGTGGCGCATGCGTTTGCAAACCCGAATAACGATCATTCGAATCCGGAGACGGCGGCAAAAGCTTGGAAATTAACCACCGACTTTTTATATCGTACCTTTACGAATCCTCCTAAAAAGGAGACGCTGCTCGAGAAATTATTCTGATGAAAGGGCGGTTGATTTTGCACCCGGAGGGGGCGCCCGGTTGGAATATGGCGGTGGACGAAGCATTGCTGCGTCAGGTTCAGCTCCCCGTCTTGCGGCTCTATCAGTGGAGTGTTCCGGCGATGAGCCTCGGGTATTTTCAAGAAAGGGTGGTGGCTCCTGAAGGGCGGACTTGGGTGCGGCGCTACACCGGAGGAGGATTAGTCGATCATACTTCGGATTTGACGTATACCGTGGTGACGCCAAAGGGAGATCCCTTATTGAGCCTTCCGATGTCGGAGAGTTACGCGAAGATTCACGAGGGAATACGCCTTGCGTTTGAGGCGGAAGGGGTTTCGGTGGAGCTGGCGGCCTGTTGTGATCCGGAGGAGAAGGCGGCCTGTTTTCAGCGAGCGGTTAAATTTGATTTGGTGGTGAACGGGAAAAAAGTAGCGGGGGCAGCTCAACGTCGAACTCGTGAAGGGATGTTGCAGCAAGGGAGTATTTTGGTGGAAGATTTGGAATTGCGAGATCGTTTGCGGCAGAGGCTTCCCGAAACATTGGGAAGGGCTCTTGAGATCGAGTGGAACGCATCGGAATTAACCGATTTTGAAAAGGAGCTCGCGCAGCAATTGGAGACGAATCGTTACGAGACAGAGGCGTGGAATCAACAACGGTGAGGGAATTTAACCTGTTTGTCACCGGATTTGGATCGTCTTTGAGGGGAATGATGGCTAAGGTTGCGGGATGATCGATCGAAGGAATTCTTTAACGCGACGGGAGTTTTTTCAAGCAACAGTTGGGATGGGAGTGGGGTTACTCATCCCGAATCGCCTACTTGCTAAAGAGGATCCTCTCCTCCCCCCCGAACTGCTTTCGGCTTCGGGATTGGAAACGCTATTACTCACTTGGGCCGCGGATCCCTTAACCACAATGCGAATCCAATGGATTGTGGCAGGTGATCAGACGCCATCTCCAATTCTGGTGAGCTTCCAGATGAAGGGGGAGGGAGAGAAAAAGACGATCGCTTCAGTGCCTCGACGATTTGGTGGAGCAACGCATTGGGCGCATCGGATCGATTTGACGGGATTGAACCCGGGGACGCTTTATCAATTTCAGGTGGGAGAAAATCCGGAGAAATTCTTTTTTGAGACAGCGCCAGCGACTTTAGAGAAAACGCTTACGTTTGCCGAAGGGGGGGATATCGGGACTGATCCGAAACAAGTCGAACCGCTTCATCGAATGGCGGCAGCGTGGGATCCTCTCTTTGGCTTGGTGGTTGGAGATCACTCGTACTCGAACGGAAAGGATATCAATGCGGAGATCAAGTACTTCAAACTCTGGCATGCGAACATGGTGACCCCAGCAAATCGCCTGATACCGATGGTTGCTGGAATTGGAAATCATGAAGTGATCGGAGGCTTTCATAAAAAGCCAGAGGATGCGCCCTATTTTTATTCGCTATTTGAGGGGCTTTTTAAGGGGGAGGGGGCTTACGGAGCTTTGGACTTCGGGAGTTATCTTTCCATCATCCTTCTCGACAGTGGTCATACGTGTGAAGTCGAAAGTCAGGCTGATTGGTTGCGAAAGACTTTGGAGGCGAGAAAATCAGTTCCCCATTGTTTTGTCGGATATCATGTTCCGGCATATCCGTCTGTGAGAAAATTTGAAGATGAAATTCCGACGCAAATCCGAACGCACTGGCTTCCGATACTTGAGGCTTCCAAAGTCAGAACCGTTTTTGAGCATCATGACCATGCCTTTAAACGAACGAAAGCCCTCAAGGGAGGAATCGAGGATCCGAAGGGGATCACCTTTATTGGGGATGGAGCCTGGGGTCGAACTCCTCGTAAGGTGCATCCGATGGAAAGGACACCATATTTTGAGAAAAGCATTTCTGCGCTGAATGTCTGGAAGGTTGAATTGACTCCCACCCAGCAGCATTTTTCGGGAATGAATGAGAAGGGCGAAGTGATGGACTCGTTTAAACAGAGAGCCCCAAGTTAGAATTGGTTCGTTTTTTCGAGTAAAAATCGCCAAGCCGATGATGGAAGTAGTGGGGGATTAATTTTCTTCGATCTGGGAAAGAGGCTTGTCCTCATCTGGACAACCTGTTGGAATAGCTCCCAACCCGATGTCATCCCTGCATTTGGAAAAAGTTTTACGTCATGCGGAGAAGCAACTGGAAAGCGAGTCTTTCCGGAAGCCGCGGGACGTTCTCGAAATTTATCGAAAATTTCTCAAGATTGAAGAGCACCGTCTTAAGTTAAATCACCAGCAGGGGAGCGGTGGACGGGAAACGTGCCAACGGCGTTCCGATTTGATGACGGTGGTCTTGCGTCATGTGTGGCGAGGGGCGATGGAGAATGCCAAGCGTGCCCACCTTCAAGCGATTCCGCCCGTAGCGATGTTGGCTGTCGGGGGGTTTGGTCGTGGAGAGATGAATCCTTTTAGTGATGTGGATCTTCTCTTTCTTCACGGGAAGCAAAATGCGGAAGAAGCGGTTCTCGTGAAAGCGGTGGTCGAGGAGGTTCTCTACATGCTTTGGGATGTCGGATTTGATGTCGGTCATGCGACGCGTTCCGAAGAGGATGTTGTGGAGCAGGCCCAGAAGGATCTTCAGACGAAGACAGCGATGCTCGAGGCGAGACTTCTTTGTGGCGACGAGAAGTTATGGAAATCCTTTGAGAGGGCGTTTGAACGAAAGTGTTTGAATGGTGAAGAAGACAAATATGTCGAGTGGCGTTTGGAAGATCAGCGTCTCCGTCATGAAAAACACGAGGGAACTCCCTTTGTTCAAGAGCCGAATGTGAAGGGGGGATGTGGAGGGTTGCGGGATTACCACAGCCTGATCTGGATTGCAAAAGTGAAGCGAAAACTTCACACCACTCAGGATTTGGTGGAGGCGAAATACATTACCGTGGGCGAACGCAAGCAGATGGAGCAAGCGTATGATTTTCTGATGAGACTCCGATCGGAGATGCATTTTCAACAAAAGCGGAAGGGGGATATCCTGACGCTTCAGTTACAGGGTAAAATTGCGAACCGGTTTGGCTATACGCACCGAACGATCTTACGCCGTATTGAAGCACTCATGCGAGATTACTATCAGCATGCGCAGGTCCTGTTTCAGATCACCAACACCCTGGCAGAGCGACTGGCTGGGGTGAAAAGCATGAAGGCTCGTCCGAAATGGGGTTTTCTTCCCCGGATGGCGATCAAGACCAAAGAACTGGATGGGTTTTTGATTCAGCGCGGAATTATTGAGGCTTCCGACTCTTCCATTTTCACCGAAGATCCGCTCCGAGCGTTGCGCGCCTTTGTTCATGCCCAGAATCTCCATCTGGAGATTGGGCCGGAATTGCGATTTAAATTACGTCGTCGCATCAAGCTTCTGGACCGGACCTTTATTTACCACAAATCGACTCGGGAGATGGTTCTTGGAATCTTCTCCAAAAAAGGTCAGGTCGGAAGGATCGCGCGGGCGATGCATGAACTCGGATTTTTGGGGAGACTCTTTCCGGAATTTGAGCCGTTGACCTGTCTGGTTCAACATGAGTTTTTCCACCGCTACACCGCCGATGAGCATACCTTGGTTTGTCTGGAAATGTTGGATCGTATTTTGGATTCAACGGAGCTCCCCTTTACCCGCTATAAGCCGGTTTTTCTCCAAATCGATCGTCCGGATCTTCTCTATCTGGCGCTTCTGTTGCACGATACGGGAAAATCGGAGGGAGGGCGGCATCATTCGGAGCAGAGCGCTTACAATGCCATGAAAGTGGCGCGTCGCTTCCGGTTGAAGGCGGATGATCTCTCGATCCTGATCTTTTTGACGGATCATCATTTGACCATGTCGGACACGGCGCGGACGAAAAACCTCGATGATGAAGAGACCATCCTTGTTTTTGCACGAATTGTTCAAACCTTGGAGAGATTGGACCTTTTATTGCTTCTCACCTTTGCGGATGGGAAGGGAACCGGTGGAGACGAAAAATGGCTGGAGTGGCGGGAGATGTTGCTCTGGCGTTTGTATCATTTAACCCGTCAGGCTCTGGCGGGAGAGGAGGAATTTGTCATGGCCGCTCAAAAGTCGCTCGCAGAATTGAAGAAACGGATCCGGGAATCGCTCGCGAAGGAGATCACGATCGAAGAGGTGGAGGCGCATTTTGTCAATTTGCCGCCACGGTATTTCAACTCCCTCCCGGAGCATGTCATTGCCCAGCATCTTCAATTGGTCCATGTCTTTCTGGCGCGCCTTGCCGAGCCGGATCGGGCGCTTTTCCCGGTGGTGGGGTGGATGGATTTTCCCGATCAGGCGCATTCTGTCGTCAGTGTTGTGACTTGGGATCGCGAAAAAGTCTTCACAAAAATTACCGGAGCTTTTGCGGCCTGTGGGATTTCGATTTTGAGTGCGGATATCTCTACGCGACTGGATAACCTCGTGATCGATACCTTTCGGGTGACGACGAACCTCTTGCAAGCGGTCACGGACCCGCGGGATCAGAAAGATGTGCGTGAGATGCTCGACAAGGTCTTTGGCGACCCGAATTTCCAGATCGCCTCCAAGATGCCCCAGAGAAAGTCAATGATCCATCTCGGAGTGGAAGGATTGGATTTTCCAACGAAGATCACCTTTGATCAGCAGAGCTCCCATGAGGCGACGCTGTTGCACGTGACCACGCCGGATCGTCCCGGACTGCTTTTTCAAATGGCGAATTGTCTCGCGGAGCAGGAGGTTGACGTCGTCTTTGCCCGGATTACCACGGAGAAGGGGGCGGCGTTGGATACGTTCTACATTACGGATTCTGATGGCCAAAAAATTCTGGATGACGCACGCATTTTAAAAATTACGAACGCGCTTCGGAAATCAATCGATGCCTAAAAAAAAGTCGCTCCCCTCTTGGCGGGCCAAGGATCTTCGTATCCTGCTCTCCCCGCAACGGATGCTCGCACATTTTTTGAAGGAGTCGTTGAAAACGACCGGGGCAGATCGGGGTTCGATTCGTCTGATGAATCCGAATACGAGAATGCTGGATGTGGAGGCCGCCATCGGCTTAACGCAAAAGGCGCAAAAGACCTCGCTTCAAATGGGGGAGGGAATTACCGGTTACGTGGCGGGAACGGGGAAACTGTTGCGGATCGATGATGTCCGAAGTGAGCGACGCTATGTCGACTTGAACTCGCGAACCCGTTCCGAATTGGCGCTCCCCATTGAAATCGATTCGCAAGTGGTCGGAGTTCTAAACTTGGAATCCAATCGCGAACATTGTTTTGGGGTTGAAGACGAGGTCTATCTCTCACTCATGGTGGTCGAGATGGGCGAATACCTGAGACAGGGCTGGGAGATTGATCGCCTTCGAAGCGCGGAGCAGCAGTTGACGTCGTTGGTCGATATTAGTCAGGCGATCTTTTCTGAAATTGTTTTGGATCAAGCCTTGCAGCAGACCACGCGTCTCGTCTGTCAGTTAATGAACAGTCGACTCTGCTCTTTGATGTTGGTGAGTGAAAATGGAAAAGAGCTGGTTTTGCGAGCGTGCCACGGAGCGGGGGCTGATTATCAAAATAAGCCGAATGTCCCCTTGGAAGAGTCCCTGCTCGGGGTTGTACTGAAGCGAAGAAAACCGATCACGGTTTGGAATGTTCAGGAGCATGACGGCTATCTCCATCCGGAAATCGCGCGCAAGGAGGGATTGGTTTCGCTCCTGGCGGTTCCCCTGCAAACGGGAGAGCGACTGCTGGGAGTTCTTTCC
This sequence comes from uncultured Verrucomicrobiota bacterium, assembly GCA_964555235.1. Taxonomy (GTDB): domain Bacteria; phylum Verrucomicrobiota; class Verrucomicrobiia; order Methylacidiphilales; family CAMAQI01; genus CAZKRU01. The sequence goes on along the minus strand of CAZKRU010000015.1, from coordinate 15,324 downwards.
GTTTATATGCCCCAGTTGCACCGCTTTTCCGTGGCAGAGATCCAGATTCTTTCGACCTTGGCCAGTTTGGCGGCATTGGCGATTGAGAAGGGCGATTTGATGGAGCGGGTGATTGCGATGGAGGAGAATTTACGTCAAGGGGAGCGTCTCTCCGCGATTGGAATGCTTGCGGCGGAAATCGCTCACGAAATTCGAAACCCACTGACCGTCGTTCAGATGTTGTTTCATGGAATTTCTTCCACGGTGCCACGGGATGAGGGGACTCTCAAGGATGTCGAGATCATCACGGATAAGATGAAACTGATGAATCGGATCGTGGATCAGGTGCTCACCTTTGCGCGCTCGGCGGAGCCGGCGATGAAACCGGTGGCGGCATTGAATCTCTTTCAAGATGTTGCCCTCTTGACCCGGCATAAGTTATCGGCTCAGGAAGTGAAGACGAAAATTAGTATCCCTCTTGCCTTGCCCGAGTGGAAAGCGGATCGAGCCCAAGTGGAGCAGGCGCTCTTGAATCTCGTCTTGAATGCGGCCGATGCGATGTTGGAGGGGGGGACTCTCACCCTTGGCGCGATTTCCGAGGAGATGGAGGGGATTCGCTATGTGACGCTCTCTATTCGAGATACCGGACATGGCATGCCTGCGGATCAGGTGGAGAAACTTTTTACTTCATTCCTTAGTTCGAAGCAGGGGGGGACAGGAATTGGCTTGGCGATTGTCCGAAAAATTATGGAGAGTCACCGCGGAAAGATTCAAGTCACGTCGAAGGTCGGAAAAGGAACCGAGTTTCGCTTGTTGTTTCCGGTCGCTTAAGGGTTGATCAGTTTTTCGATCTGGGGATCTTTTGGAATTCCAAGATCCAAGGCGCGTTTGTAATGCTTTCGGGCGAGTTCTTTCGCCGGTGGCTTTTGCGTCGCATAAATCACCGCAAGATTAAAGTGGGCGTCTCCGTAATTCGGATCAATCTCAATGGCTTTGCGACATTCCTGCTCGGCGGCTTCCTGCCAGCCCTTTTGCGAGCAGGCGATCCCAAGGTAGTTATGCGTCTTGGCATCGTTGGCGTCGAGCGTGGTGGCTTTCGTGAGGATTTGTACGGCGTCATCGAAACGATTCAACTGATAGTAAACAATTCCCAAAACCGAATGTGAGAAGGCGTCGTTGGGGGAAAGTTTGATGGCCTGGCGCAAGGCTTCCTCGGCACCCGTGAGATCCTGCATTTGAAATTTCACGACGCCCAGATTGGACCAGGCATAGAGGCTTTCCGGATATTTTTCGGTGATGGACCGATATTTGTCTGCGGCTTCCGCATAACGCTTTTTATTGAAAAGATCACCCGCTTCTTGAGCGAGAGATCTCATGTCGTCTGGAACGCGCGGCTTATTTCGATAGTCGCCGGAGCCCGTCTCGTGCGAGGGCTCAGAGGAGTGGGCAGAAGGTGCGGAATTCATCTGTTCCGGAACGGGAGATTCGAGCGGCGCCTTGAATCCGTTGTCCGGGGCCAGAATATCGATGCTATTTGGCGTGTGGAGTAATGCCAGTTCTTCCGAGCTCAAAACACTGAGCGGAGAACCGAGAAGTTCGATTTGCTGACGGAGAACCTCGGACTTGATCTTCAAGTGTTGGAGTTCTTCCATGGCGAGGCGTTTGGCGGCATCGCGACGGGCTTGTTCTTGGAGCTGACGGTTGATGATATTGCGGAGAACTTCATTTTCCTTGCGGATATTTTCATCCATTTTTCCGGAGGCGGAATCGCTGACTTGTTGGTTGGCGACACTCAGTTGCGCTTTCAACTCGGCAGTTGTCTGTTTGTAGGCCTGATTTTCCTGCTCGAGGAGTGCGAGTTGGTCCTGAACTTTTTTAAGTTGAGTTTGCAAGAGGGGAACGCTGACATCGCTGGTGGATCCCCCTTGACGAAGCTGTTTCACTTGAGCTTCTGCGTGATTTAGCTGATCTTTGAGAGAGTTATTTTCCTGAAGCAGCTTGGCGACACGCGAGTCAACTGTTCCCGATCGTGCGGCGGTGAGCTCGCGCTCGGTGCTTTCAAGACGTTGACGAAGTTTGTTGGTCTCTTCCAAGGCCTCCAGATATTTTCCTTTATAGTCCTGCAGCTCTTTCTCGAGGACAACAATACGGGCTTTGAGAACAATCGTTTCGTCAGGGGTGACGCTCGGTGGGGTTGGTGGCGCCACGGGAGTCTCAGCAATCGGTTGAACTTGCGGCATGGTTGGCGCAACCGGTGGTTGAATTCCAGTGCTCGGAGTGACTGGTAGGGGGAGGGGCGTCGGATTTTGTGCGGGTCCCGGCCCGAGAGGATTTGGCTTGGTCGGAGTCGCTTCCGGTTTCGGAATCGTCGGAAGTTGTTTGTCGGAAGCGTTGAGTCCGGCGAGTTTGTCTTTGACGTATTTCAACCGGAAATTAACAATGACCGGTTGCCAGTCGGGATTATTTTTCTTGAGCGATTCGAGCCGCTTTTGAACTTCCTGGTAGCGTGTGATGGCATTTGTCTTTTGACCGGCCTTTTCCAGATTCTCCGCTTCCATCAGCAAAAAATAGATTTGTAAAAATTGATCCTGAGCCGTAGGCGGGGGAGCCGCTACTAAAAAGGAGGTCGCGAGCAGATAAAAACCTGCAAATCGGATTAGCTTCAGCCCCTTGGAAAACATGATTCGGATATTTGACGAATTAGGGTGTAAAAAGTCAATGGCTAAGTTAAGGATTCTTAACCAGCCGCCACAGAAACGGGTTAGAGATGGGGTAGGGACTTTTCCTTATTTTTTGAGGGCGCATAAGTAGGTTATCGGCGAATGAGGAGACTTTTTCCAGTCATTTCATCAGGTTTTTTTAATTCGAGAAGGTCGAGCAGGGTCGGAGCGATGTCGGCCAGAATGCCATTTTTGAGTTGAAAAGAGGCCGAATCCGCTCCGACATAGAGCAAGTGTACGAGGTTGGTCGTGTGGGCGGTATTCGGGGATCCATCGTCATTTTTCATCCGTTCACAATTCCCATGATCGGCGGTGATTAGAGCGCATCCCCCCAGAGAAAGGATTTTTTCAACGAGGCGTTTGAGAGAGGCATCAATCGTTTCGACGGCCTTGATCGCGGCGGGAAGACTTCCGGTGTGTCCCACCATGTCGGGGTTGGCGTAATTTAAAATGAGGAGGTCGTACGGTTTTGAGTCGATCTTTTTGAGGGCGATCTCGGTGAGCTCCGTTGCGCTCATTTCCGGTTGCAGATCGTACGTGGCTACTTTGGGGGAGGCGGCCATTTCTCGATCTTCTCCGGGGAATGGGGTTTCGATTCCACCATTGAAGAAATAAGTGACGTGAGGATACTTTTCCGTCTCCGCCATTCGAAGTTGAAGTTTTCCGGAATTGGAAACGACTTCGCCCAGAAGATTCTTCATGCTTTGCGGCGCATAAAGAATGGGAGTGTGATTCGTTGCATCGTGTTCCGTCATCGTGAGGTAACTGACCTTCGGTCGACACGCTGGTTTAAAACCGGTGAATTGATCGTTGAGAAGGGGCTGACTGATTTGACGCGTTCGGTCGGCTCGGAAATTATAAAAAAGAATTCCATCGCCGTCTTGAACCAAAGGACGAGGCGTCGCGAGAAAGACCGTGGCGGGAATGAATTCGTCGGTTTTGCCCGCATCATAATAGGATTGAAGCGCTTGAATCGGGTTCGAAGCACTTGCTCCGACTCCGGAGAAGATCAGATCGTAAGCCAGTTGAGTCCGCTCCCAGCGTTTGTCCCGATCCATTGCATAATAACGACCGATCATCGTTGCGATTGTGCCGACGCCAATTTCCTGAGTCGCCTTGATGACGGTTTCGAGATAACCAACCCCGCCATTCGGGGAGGTATCGCGTCCATCCATGAAGGCATGAATGAGAACGCGATCGAGTCCGGCGGATTTGGCGGCTTTGAGGAGTGCGATGAGATGATTCAGGTGCGAATGAACGCCACCATCCGAGATGAGACCCCAAAGGTGCAGCGCGCCGTTGCGGGCTTTTAATTCGGAGAGGAACTGAATCAAGACCGGATTCTTTTCGAATTCGCCCTCTTGAATCGATTTATTAATGCGGGTCAGGTCCTGGTAAACAATTCGTCCGGCGCCGAGATTGAGATGACCGACCTCGCTATTTCCCATTTGACCTTCGGGAAGTCCGACATCCATTCCACTCGCACTCAGATGACTGCACGGGAAGGTTTTGAAAAGATGATCATGAAAGGGGACTTTGGCGAGGAGCGGCGCATTCCCCTCTTTTTCAGCGGCAGCGAGACCTTGAGGGCTAATGCCCCAGCCATCGCGAATAATCAGTGCAACCGGTTTTTTCATGAATCAAGGGTCAGATTATTTCGTCGTGCGATCCAAATGATTGCGGAGAAGGACGATCAGCGCCGTGGCGGAAGCCAAGGCAACGACCACGCTTAGAATAAAACCAGGGAATTTTTCAGGGAAGGCCATCGTCTTCAGATGAAGTGCAGGGAGTCTGGCTGCAAGCATTCCACAGAAGAAACCGATGACCGTTAACCCGGTGACATGCGCCCCTTTCCATTTTTCAACCAGAATCCCCGAGAGCGCAGCGATCAACCCCGTTGAAGCGGTCAAAATAAGAGCGCTTTTCGCAGGAGAGACGAATTGATAGCCGAGACTGGCGAGTAACATGAAGCCACCGTAGAGGAAGAATGTTTTTTGTGTGTTCATCTCCCATTGATAAAGGATCCAAATGCATCGGTCGAGGTGAAAGTTGGAGGGGGATGTATTCAGAACAGAAAAAACTCAACGATTCTATTCCAAATTTGGTAGGGAGACCTCGATGAGGGCGCCGTTCTGCGTTCTGTATCCGATCCCCAAGCCCGGCGGTTTCATCGAAACCGCCCCACCAATTTCTTTCGTCAGTTATCGGTCCTGAACCCTTTTGCGGGGCCTTCAGCGAAATTCGGGTGAAGGGGATTGACGATGACACGTTTGAGTGGAGGAGAGACAACTAAATCCATATCCTCCATGGGAACGGCACCAAGGAGCACTTCATCGCCGAGAATCACGGCACCAACGTAGCATTCTCGATTTTCAAAACGCACTCGAACGGGGCCGACATAATCACAAAGACTCCGTTTTCCGTCCGCAGTGGTTACGGTTTTTTGAGAGGTCGTTTCCAGTTGGAGTTGTAATTTGACCCCTTCGGGAATGCATAAATCGAGGGAGCCTGTATCGGCGAGCGCGTTCACTTTAAGTGGCTGCAACTCGGATCGTTTCGGGTTTTCCAAAGTCAACTCGGCGTAGGCGATTCCCATCCGAAAAGTCTAGTTGGGAACTTCTTCTCGCTCAAGCCCTTCTTTTGATTTGTCGTTGCAGGAGTGAGACGACTCCTCTACGATGGTGTTCTATGATCGTGGTGCTTAAAGCGGGATTGCCTCAGACGGAAATCGATAAAGTGGTGGCAGAGGTTCAGAAGCTCGGATATGAACCGAAGCTCATTGTCGGAAAAGTGCAGACCGTCGTGGCGGCCATTGGGGACGAGCGAACACAGCATACGTTGGAGACCTTGACGGCGTGGCCTCAGGTGGAGACGGTGCTTCGGGTTCAGAAGCGTTACAAATTGGTCAGTCGAGAAACGCAGAAGAAGCCGACGGTTGTAGAAGCGTTTGGGGTGAAGATTGGGGGAGGTCAGCCTTTTTGTTATATGGCGGGTCCTTGCTCGGTGGAGAGTGAAGAGCAATTGATGACGACGGCAAAATCGGTGAAAGCGAATGGCGCGACTTTTCTTCGAGGCGGTGCTTTTAAGCCGCGAACGTCACCGTATGAATTTCAAGGGCTCGGGGAAGTCGGGCTCAAGTTTTTGGCGCAAGCGCGTCAGGAGTACGGTCTCGGAATTATTACCGAAGTCCTTGCCGAAAAGGATGTCGATCTCGTGGCGAAGTACGCCGACATTCTTCAAATCGGAGCCCGCAATTCTCAGAATTATGCCTTGCTGGTGGCTGCCGCAAAAACAGGAAAGCCGGTCCTTCTCAAGCGTGGGCTTTCGATGCGAATGGAAGAGTGGCTTCTGGCAGCAGAGTATATTTTAAGTCAGGGAAATCCGAATGTGCTCCTTTGCGAACGCGGGATTCGGACATTTGAGACCTACACCCGGAATACGTTGGATCTTGGCGCGGTGGCGATTGTGAAACAGGAATCGCATCTTCCCGTAATTGTCGATCCGAGTCAGGGATGTGGCCGTTCGGATCTGGTGTTGGAACTCTGCAAAGCGGCGGCGGCTTTGAATGCCGATGGATTGTTGGTGGAAGTTCATCCCAATCCGGCGGAAGCCTGGAGCGATGGGCAACAGCAGGTGGACTTGAATAAATTTGCCGATTTGGTTCAGGGCGTGAAGCCGTTCCTTCAAGCGGTGGGACGACCAACTTAGGAGGAGATATGGCAGCCGAAGCGAAACAGAAGCTTTTGATTATTGATGACGAAAAGGACGTGCACTACTCGTTCAAACGCCTTTTTCAAAATGAGCCGATTGAGATTTTGACAGCAGAATCGGGTGACCTCGGGGCGAAACTGGCCAAGGCGGAAACTCCGGATCTGGTGGTGATGGATATTCGCATGGGACAGCAGAACGGCCTGGATAGTCTTCGCGAAATTCGTCTTCAGAATCCGAAACAGGTGATCATCATGATGACTGCCTACGGGACTTCCCAGACGGCGATTGAAGCGATGAAGCTTGGGGCGTTTGATTATGTCCTCAAGCCGTTTGATATTCCCCAGCTCAAGGAACTGATCGCCCGGGCGCTCAAAGCGGCGATGACGGCAAAGTCGGAGACGGTCACGCAACCGGTTCGATTAACGGCAGAGGATTTACGCCAGACAATTGTTGGAAATTCACCGGCCATGCAGGAGGTTTACAAATCAATCGGACAGGTGGCGCCGACGAATGCCACGGTTTTGGTCACGGGAGAGAGTGGAACGGGAAAAGAACTGGTGGCGCGGGCGATTCATCAGAACAGCCCACGGGCGAAGAATCTTTTTGTGGCGATGAATTGCGCGGCGATTCCGGAAAATCTTCTGGAGAGCGAGCTCTTTGGTCATGAGAAGGGGGCGTTCACGGGAGCAATGAACCAACGGATCGGTAAATTTGAACAGTGCGACCGAGGGACCTTGTTCCTCGATGAAATCGGAGAGATGCCCTTGGCGACCCAGGCCAAGTTTCTTCGAATCCTGCAGGAGGGTGAATTTTCCCGACTGGGAAGCAATGAAACGATGAAGACCGACGTTCGGATTCTTGCGGCAACGAATAAGGCGCTGACGACGATGGTCGAGAGGAAGACCTTTCGCGAGGATCTTTATTATCGGTTGAATGTCGTGCATGTGCATCTGCCGCCGCTTCGGGACCGTTTGGGAGATCTCCCGCTGCTGGCGGATTACTTCATTAACAAACTGCGCCTGAAGCAGCCGAATGCTTCTACAAAAATATCCCAGGAAGCCTTGGATGCTTTGCAGCTTTATCCGTGGCCGGGGAATGTTCGTGAATTGGAAAATTGCATTCAGCGCGCGATGGTGGTGGCGGCGGGGACGACGATTCAGACGACGCATTTGCCGAAGGATATTGCCCGCTGGACCACGGGTGGCCCGGCGATCTCGGTTTTGAGTGGCAGTGGATCGACGGATGAACTTTGGGATGATCTTTTCGAACGAATTCAAGGAAAGGAAGAATCGATTTTGATTGCCGCAGAGCGTGCGATGTTGATTCGAGCGCTGAGGAAATCTGAAAATGATCCGGCGCAAGCGTCGAAGCTTTTGGGGATCACCAAGGCGGCTCTGAAAACTCGAGTGGAAAAGCTCGGAATTGGGCCTGCTTAATTTTTGGAAAGTTTGACTGTGGCAAGTTGGACGATCTTACACACGGAGACCTCCCGGGGATGGGGAGGTCAGGAGATTCGGGTTTTCCGGGAGATGCAAGCGATGCGGTCGCGAGGGCATCGGCTTTTGTTGGCGGCCCCGGAGAATAGCGAAATTTTTCGACGGGCGGCTGCCGATCAATTTGAGATCTATCCACTCAGTGATCGAAAGTGGCTTTATCCATGGATCATTCTGACATTTTCGCTCTGGATGAGGCGGGAAAAGATTCAGGTGGTGAACATGCACAGTTCCCGCGATGGCTGGATCGGCGGATTGGCCGCGCGTCTTGCGGGGGTTTCGCTGGTGATTCGTTCGCGACATATTGAAGTCGATTACCCGAATCCCTTCTGGAGTCGCATCGGTTTTGGAACTGTGCCGCATCTGGTTTTTACGACGAGTGAGCGAATTCAGGCTCGTTTGATTGAGGAATTGTCATTGGACTCTCATCGGGTGATTTCGCTTCCAACCGGAATTGATGAACTGCAGTTCTCGCCGGGAAATGGAGAGGTCGTGCGAAGCGAGGTGGGGGTTTCCCCCAAAGAATGGATTGCCGGAATGATCTCCGTCCTGCGCAGTTGGAAGGGGCATGACGATTTTCTGGATGCGATATTACGAGTGCGGGGACATCTTCCCAATGCCCGTTTTTGGATTGTCGGAGGAGGTCCCGGAGAGACGCGGCTCCAGGAAAAAATTCAGACGATGGGATTGGAAGGTTGTGTCAAAATGCTCGGACATCGCGACGATGTGGCCGAGGTCCTAAGAGCGATCGATCTTCTGGTTCTTCCCTCGACTGGATACGAAGGCGTCCCTCAAATCATTCTCCAAGCACAATCGACTGGAAAACCGGTCGTCGCGACGCGGGTCGGTGGAATTCCCGAAGTGGTCCAAAACAACGCGACCGGTCTTTTAGTGGAACCGCACGATTCCGATGGACTCGCCAAAGCAATGGAGCGACTCGCCAGAGATCCTGAGCTCTCTCGTCGTTTGGGAGATGCGGGTCGCCGCCAGGTTTTATCCCTTCACACCCTGAGCGGAATGTGTCGGACTTTGGAGCAGTGTTACGAGCCGTATTTAAAGTGAGAGGAAATTAACGCCAGGAGCCAGGGTGCCGCTTCGTGGTTAAAATCCGGACTTATCCTTTTTTCCAACTCATCCAGCGCTCAGGATCTGAGATCGGTTTAAAGCCGAGTTTTTCGTAAACGCCGTGGGCATCCAAAGTGCGGAGATACCAACTGGAAACGTCTTGAAGTAGGGAATGCTTCAGCGCGTATTGAACGAGAGCTTGAGCGATTCCTTGACCTCGATGAGATTCGATGACGAAAACATCTGCAAGGTAAGCAAAGCGTGTGGTGTCGGAAACAACACGTGCGTAGGCGATCTGATCTTTTCCGTCAAAGGCTCCAAGGACAAGGGTGGAATGTTGTGCGCCCCGAATCACTCGATCCCGTTCAATTCCGGGGGACCAATAAGTCTGAGAGAGCCAACCATGGATTTGGTCAAAATCCATGGCGTTACAACCTTCTCGAATTTGGTATTTCATCATTTAGGCTGGGATTGCGGTGACTTCCAGGGTGGGATAGTCGGTGTATCCCTTCGGTCCGGAGGCGTAGAAGGTGCTGGGATCAGGCGTGTTGAGTTCAGCTCCAATTTTGAAACGCTTCGGGAGATCCGGATTGGCGATGAAAAGTTTTCCAAAGGCGACGGCATCGGCTTCCCCTTTTTCGATCACTTCTTCGGCACTGGTTTTGGTGAATTTTTCGTTGGCGATGTAGGCACCTCCGAAGGCGGCTTTAAGTTGAGGCCCGAGCCGATTTGCCTCGTTCGACTCTCTTGCGCAGAGGAAGGCGAGTTTTCGTTTTCCCATCTCTTTGGCGACATAACCAAAGGTTGCCGCAGGATGGGAGTCCCCCATTCCGTGAGCGTCGCACCGAGGGGCAATATGAAGCCCGACGCGGCGGGATCCCCAAACGGAGATCACGGCATCGGCCACTTCTAACAGGAGACGGGCTCGGTTTTCCAAGGAGCCTCCGTATTCGTCCGTGCGGTGATTCGTGCTGTCTTGGAGAAATTGATCGAGAAGGTAACCATTGGCCCCATGAATTTCGACGCCGTCGAATCCGGCGGCTTGTGCGTTTTCCGCTCCCTTGCGGTAGTCCTCGATGATTCCGGGAATTTCGTGAAGCTCCAAAGCTCGCGGTGTGACGAACGGTTTTTGAGGACGAATCAGGCTGACGTGACCGGTCGGCGCGATGGCACTTGGAGCAATAGGCAGTTCGCCGTTGAGATAAATCGGATCCGAGACACGTCCGACATGCCAGAGTTGAAGAAGGATGCGACCTCCCGCATCGTGAACGGCGCGAGTGATCGATTTCCAGCCGCTCACCTGGTCTTGAGACCAAATTCCCGGAGTATTGGGATAACCGACTCCCATTGGCGAAACAGAGGTCGCTTCGGTGAAGATCAATCCGGCGGTAGCACGCTGGACATAATACTCCCGCATCAAATCATTCGGAACGCGTCCTTCGCTGGCGCGACAGCGGGTGAGGGGAGCCATCAGAATGCGATTCGGTAGATGGAAGTCGCCGATTTGAATGGGGTCGAAGAGAGAGCTCATGACAGCATTGTTGTGAAGGGATCCGGATTATCAATCAGAATTTTGATTGGTAGGGATGCCTCTCCGAGGCGTCCGGGCTTCGATCGATATTACAGTATTTACGAAGCGGACATCTCGGAGAGCCATCCCTACCGTTGAAAACGGGCTTGGCGAAGGAGGGTTCTCCCGTTAGAACGGAACTCACATGAATTTTAGATTGCGGCTCTGGATCGGTTGGGTGATCGGGTTTGGAATGGTTTCGCTGCAGGCGGAGCCGAATCCGAAGGGGGTTGTTCCCCCGGTCGATTTTGTTCAAGCGAAGATTTGGCGGAACCTCAGGCTTCAAGATTTTAAACTCGAGGGGATTGTTCGCACGGAAAAGAAAGTTTATCCGATCATTCTGCGTACTTTGGGGCGGGAGATGATTTATGAATTTCAAGATCAGCCCCTTCAGGTTCGAGTGGTCCTTTCGCCGGATGTCACGATTTTGGAGCGTCGCATCAGTAGTAAGGTGACGTGGACGCCGGTGACTGGGAAGGAGCGATTGAATAAAATTTTGGATACCGATATGACCTACGAGGATCTTGGATTGGAGTTTATTCGATGGGATGAGATTCGCACACTCGGAACGGATTCCATCAAGACGTTGCCGGCTTGGGCCTTTGAAGCGAAACCTCCGGGAATCAGCTCTTACGCGAAAGCGCGGTACTGGATCAGCTCCGAGTTCTTTGCCTTTCTTCGAATCGACGCCTACAACTCAAAAAATCAGGTCGTGAAACGGGTGGAGATCAATGGGGTTCAGAAAATTGGGAATGCTTATGTGATCAAGGAGATGCAGCTCTCCTCGATCATTCCAGGGCGCGATCTTTCCTCCTCGAGAACGTATGTGGAGATTCGAACGGGCGAGCCTGGTAAGTCGGGAATCCATTAAACGGAAGCCACGGGAATGAACCGTATCAAGGAACGTACCCGGATCGCAGTGGTTCTGGCGTTGGTCTGGGCCATTGGCGTGTTGATGCTTCAGCAGTCTGGGGTTTTGGTGGAATGGGATTCCGCTTTTTTGGATTGGCAACAGCGCCAGCCTCCGGTGCGTGAGATTGTTTCGAATGACCTGGCGTTGATCGCGATTGATCGAATTCCAAGTGATCGCCCCTGGCCCTGGCCGCGATTGGATTTTGCGTTGGTGCTTCGGGCGTTGATTCCGACGGTACCTCAAAGTGTTGTATTCGAAGTTCTGTTGCATGATCAGAATCATCGTCAGGAGGCATTTGATGGGACCTTTGCGAGTCTGGTCGAGCGACATGATCGCGTGATTTTTGCTGCGGCCGCGTTTCAAGTTGGAAACGAAGTCCCGCCTCCGGGAAATTTGATCAGCATTCCCTTTGAAGGGGAGATGCAGTCGATGACGCCGTATCACTCGGTCTTTTGGCCCGTGAGTACGTTTTCAGGAGGGTGCCATGTTGGTGTTTCCAATATGACTTCGGGTCCGCAAGGAAGTGTGAAGTCAATTCCGTTGGTCTTCCGTTGGAGGGAGCGGGTGATTCCCTCGCTCGTCCTGCAGGCGGCGGCCGAGCGACTCGGGGCGGATTTGTCCAAAAGCAAGATGAAGATCGGCACGGAATTGGAATTGCGGGATGCGAAAGGAAAATTGCTTCGACGGATTCCGGTCGATCGCGAGGGAGGACTCCGGGTGCGCTATCGGAAACTTTCCTATCCGGTGATTTCCTTCGACGACTTTCTCGTTTATGCGGACCAGCGCGAGCGGAATGAAGTGCCCGCTTACGATCTTCGAACCTTGCGACGCCGACAAGTCTGGGTCGGTCGAACGGATCAAGGGGCTGTTTTTCAATCCCCGCTCGGGCCGCGCAACGAAGTGGAAGTTCAGATGCAGGCGGTGGAGAATATCTTGCAGAACGATTTCTTTCGTCCGGCGCATCCCGCACTCATTGGAGTGCTCTTCATCTCCTTCGCCGTTTGCGTTGCAGGGTTGATGGTGGTCTGGAAGCGATTGTGGGCGGCTATCCTCGTCGGTGTCGTTGCGGGCGTTTATGGGGAAGGCGCGGTTCTGATGCTCCAGGGAAACAACATTCTCTTTCCGGTCCCTGCTTTTGGGTTGCTCTGTATCGGTGCGGTCTTGGCAGGATTGGCGGCGGTCTACTGGGAGTTTTCCGAGGCTGAAGTCAAACCGGAATGGGCGGAGTGAGGAAATGATTCCGTTGGATCAAATTCATGATTGATACGGGAAAAACCAGTTACAGTTACGTTCTCTCTCAGTTGGAGAATCATCCGACACGTACGGAACATTGGATCAGTTTAATTTTAGTGGCGATGGATCAAAAGGAATTTGCGGTTCTTCGCACTTTCCAGATTCTCACGAAGGGGTTGGAGGCGCTTGCGCTCAAACAGGGGAGTTCAAATCGCGGCGCAAATCCCCAGCCGATGATGGGGGCGGTTCAGGAGCGGCTCTTGCTCAAGTTTGCGCGAAATCCGACATCGCCCAAAGTGATCGAGCAGCTCGGGGTGATGTTTTTGAGGGAATTTCAAATGCCGGAGACGGCAGAGGCGTTGATACGTCAGAGTCTCTGTTTTGACCCGAGCGATCAAGAGACGCTCGCCTCGCTTCAAGAGACGTTGGCGGCGTTGAAGGACTCCATTCCACATGGGGCGCCACAGCCTTCGGACGGATTGAAGTCGTCGCATCGTACGGAGCGCCTCCATCACGAATCGACACAACCGAAAAAATCGGAAGATTTGCGCTTGAGCAACCCGGAAGAGTTGGTCCGTCAAAAATTGGAACGCGCGCAAAAAATTGTCGATTCTGCCACCGCCAGCGGAATCTCAGCAAAGATCGTTCAGGATCTGAACCATGAATTGCAGCAGTTCAAAAAAACGACGGATCCGGCGGCGGCCAGTCAGCGTTTGGAAAATATTGCTCAAATCAGTCAGAAGATTCCCGCCAAGGATCCTTCGGTTGAAATTGAACAATTTCTTTCACAGAAAAATTTCGATGCGGTCTTTGCGCGCGTTTCATTGCTGTCGAAAGAGGCTCAATGGAGTGTGCTTTGTCAGGTGGCGGAGGAGGCATGCAAGGCACACGATCGTGATTTGGAAATCCGCGCACTCCAAGCAATGCTTGATCGCAAGATGCGTCCAGGGGAGGTGAATTATAACCTCAGTGTGGTTTATGAAGAGCAGGGGGATTTGAATAAGGCTTACGAGCATAGCGAGGTTTGTGTGGGGTTGGAAGAGACGGCTCGTTTCTTAAATCGTTCTGGCGCGCTGCTTCTTCGGATGCATCGCCGCGATTTGGCGCAAGTGCGTTTTCTCCAGTTGTACCAACTGGAAAAGTCGGATAAGGCGATCCATGGTCTTCTCTCCTGTGCCTTGGAGGAAGGGTCAGGAGAGTTGGATTTGCCGAACGACATGGAAGCGCATTTGAAGACCGTGGCGCACTGTGCGAAGTATGCCCGTCTGATGCGCTGGTCGGGTAATGATGATTTTAAGAAAATCGTGAAACGAGCGGTGATCCTCGATCCGGCCGACGGAACTCCTCAATTAGAGGGCTTACTTTTTGCGCTGGAAAATAACGAGCTCGAAGAGGCGAACGAGCGGGCTGGCGCGATGGCGTTGAATCTCTCGCAAGCGTGGTGGTATCTGGCGATCGATCAATTTCACCGGAAAAAATTTGATGATTGTTATCAAACCGTGGCCCTTTGCAGCGAGCTGAATCCGGCGTTGATTTCCTATCTTCAATCACTCTGCTATTTCCGCTCCCAACAACGGGAGGATGGTCTGGCGTGCTGGCAGGCGGTGACACCGCAAGAGGGGACCTTTTTCTCCTACTTGAACTGCAGTATTTTGACCGAGGGGGAATGCTTCTCCGAGGCGATGGCGGGATGGGAGCAGCTGGTTGCGCTTCCGAAGGCACATCATCAATATTGGAGTGGACTGATTCAATCCTTGAGTGAAGTAAATCCTTCTCGGGCGGAAGCGGTCGTTGAACAGGCATGTCTGGCGAGAAAAATGGTTAAGACGGATGCGGATACCTTCCTTCGATTGGCTCCGTTTAATCCACTCTATTTTGTCGAGGGGGAGTATTCGCTGATTTAGATCATTTTAAGTAATCTCAAGGCCTCACTTAAATTTGGAAATCAGGAACTCAAGAAACAAAAAGCAGCCGGAATCGCCCTATTTTTCCTGAGTCCGTGAGTTCCAGATTCGACTACACGCTCCGGAATAATTCGAAAAACCTGTCTCCTCCGACGGATTCGTCGGAAGAGACAGCAAAAGACCGGCGACTATTTTTTCTTGGAAGCAGACTGCTTGGCGGCCTCGGCTTGAGACTTCTTAAGTCCTGCGCTATTGGCTTGGGCCTGTTTTTGATTGGACTTCTTCTGATTGGATTTCGGGGATCGATCGCCCATAATTAGGATTCCTTTTGGTGATGTCGGTTAGTTTCCCTGCGGCGTGATGATTTTTCCGAGGGAGATGTATGTTGGGCGCATGGGGGGCAATGTAAATGGTAGATGCGTGGGTATGGGGCTTTCGCCAAGATCGCAAGGCAAAGGATTGTTCTATTGAGCCTCGTGTAATCGACCGACAGCTGGTAGGGCGACCTCTCCGAGGGCGCCGTGGGTATCGGTCGATTCATTGGTGTCCAAAACAGAAAAAGAGCATTCTCTCGTAAAGGATTTGTCTGAAGAAACCAGGAAACGAGGAATTCAGGAATTTTGCCCGCGAAACACGCGAAATCCGCGAAACGTAAGAATCCCAAGTTGGAGGCGGGCTCCCTGGAGCCCTTTTCAGGATCGATCCATCGGTCTCAAACTCGTTTGAGCCCGTGGAT
>CAZKRU010000014.1:0-61945 GCA_964555235.1 uncultured Verrucomicrobiota bacterium | reverse complement strand
GCCCAAACCTTTTTTATTCTACGAAAAATTCAACCATTCCTGTGGGATGGCTGTGTTTTGTTTTAAATCTCAAAAAAATAGGAGGGGCTTGCCTCACCTGAAAAGGAGGCTGGACTGTCGCTTTTGATTTCAGAGTCAGTGCGAGAGTATTTGAAAGCCTCGAGCGAGTGGCAGGAGGCGCCGGGATTGCAACTTCCAGGAATCGAAGATCCTCCGAAATTGTATCACAATAAACTCGCCAGCGAGCCCTCTTCCGATTAGGAAGAAGGGATGAGAATTTTGTCGGGTATCCAGCCTTCCGGGGCGCTTCATCTGGGAAACTATTTTGGAATGATGCAGAGGGCCATCGCGCTACAGGATCAAGGGGAGGCGCTCTATTTTATAGCCGATTATCATGCGCTGACCTCCCTGCACGATCCGGCGCTCCTGCGTCAATACACCCGTGAGGCAGCGATGGCGTTTCTGGCCTGTGGATTGGATCCGAAGAAAGCGATTTTCTTTCGACAAAGTGCGGTTCCCGAAGTGCAAGAGTTGGCGTGGCTTCTCTCCATTGTGACGCCGATGGGGCTTTTGGAGCGATGTCACAGTTTCAAAGACAAGATTGCGCACGGAGTTTCGCCGAGTCATGGGCTCTTTGCCTACCCGGTGCTCATGGCGGCGGATATTCTGCTTTATCAATCCAACCGGGTTCCGGTCGGAAAAGATCAGAAGCAGCATTTGGAGGTGGCCCGGGATATCGCCAACAAATTTAATGAAAAGTTTGGGCCGGTCTTTACGGTTCCGGAACCGGATATTCGAGAGCAGGTGGCGACCGTTCCAGGAACCGATGGACAGAAGATGTCGAAGTCGTACCAGAACACCCTCGATCTTTTTTCGGAGCCGAAGGCATTTGCGAAGAAAGTGATGGGGATCAAGACGGATTCAACGCCGATGGATCAGCCGAAGCCGACCGAGGGATCAACGCTATTGGCACTCTATCAATTGGTTTCGACTCCCGAAGAGTATGAGCATTACAAGGCCAGCTTTGCTCAGGCGGGAAAAGGATACGGCGATTACAAAAAGGAACTTCTCGCCAAGTTGGAGATTTTCTTGGGAAGATTCCGTGAGCGCTATCAGGAGTTGCAGCAACGGCCGGATGAGGTGGAAGAGGTGCTTCGTGACGGAGGAAATCGTGCGCGTGCGATGGCTCAACCGACCTTGATCGCCATGAGAAAAGCGGTCGGTTTGATCTGAAACGGTTTACCGCTGGGCATCCTGAAAATATTTACGAATATTTTCAATGTTGTTGAAGGTGCGTATCGGTTGGTTGGGGGTGGTTGGGTCGGGGACGAGTCGCAGTTCGGTGAGTTTAGTGAGCTGTGTCAGTTCGGAAAGTCCCTTCATCACCCAAGTTGGAGTGAGAGTGAGTTTTTGAAGGGTTTTACAATTTTTAAGGGGGCTGATGTCGAAAATTCGATCGCCGCTCAAATCAAGTTCTTCCAAGGGAATCTCTTGAAGTGTGTCAATCTGATTCACATTGGTATTACTGACGTCGAGAATGGTGAGAGGCATTCCTTTCAGCGGAGCCAGATCGCTAATCCGGGTGTTGGCGGCTTGAAATTTTTTAAGGTTCAGGTTTTGTACCGGTTCCAAATTGGTGACAGCGGTTCCACAGATGCTTAACTGCTCGAGATTGAGTTGTCGGATTTCATCGAGATTTGAGAGAGGGGTATAGTCGAGTTTCAAACTAGTGAGGGGAAATGCCTTGAAGGGTTCAAATCGATCGATGGTGCAGTAGGTGATGCCGAGATCGGTCAGGCTGTCTGTGAGGGATTTCAAAAGTTCAAAAGGGGGCGTGATATTGGTCGTGTAAAGTTGTTTGATCTTTCGATTGCGAAGCGGTTCGAGGGATTTAATTCTCGTATCGATGAGCGTAATATCCGTGAGTACTTTGCTTTTCAGGGGGGGGAGCTCCGTGACGGGAGAGCTGATAATGCGGAGTTGAGTGAGGGGGTGTTGCGTGAGCGCTGAGATATTATCAACGGAGGTGGATTGAAGGGTGACTTGAGTGAAGTAAGGGAAGGAGGTGAGTGCGAAAATACTTTTAAGTGCGGGGATCGATTGAATTTCAAGGCGGAACCCATTTTCTGCCAGTTCAATTTTCAGGTTTTTATCGAGATCGGCCTTTGCATTTGCGTTATCGCGAGTGAGCGCTTCGATGATCTGGATCTTCATCGTCGGGATGAGTTCTTTTTGGGAATTGAGTAGAGGGATGTAGCAATGGAGGCCGCGCGCATCGGAGATCAGTTGCATGAGATCCAGAGGGGAGAGCCGGTTTCCGGCCTTGAGGTTGGGTGCGTATTTTTCCGAAAGATTGACGATGGCGTTGGTCTCCTTATATTTCCAGTTAGCCTGAACCGAAGGATGAAGATCTTTGAGATTTTCTGAAAGCGCGAGGACTGCTGGAAAATCAAATTGCAGAAAACGTACTCCGATCAAGATCTCAAGCGCTTCCACCTGCTTAGGATTGGATTTTAGGATTTTTGTGGCGAGTTGAATGATCTCATCTCTTTGTCCTCTTCGAGCAGATTCTTGAAGTTGGCGGATATCATCTTTAGTCGTAAGCTGTTGAAGTTGCGACTGGGCGGTTTCTCTGCCTTCTTTTTCTTTCTGATAATCGTCAAGGGCCTCTTTGTGTTTCTTGGCGTTCAAGTCGGCAAGTGCCGCCATCTCGATGGCTTTTTGCTCGTTTGCCTTGGCGGTAATCAAGGCCTCGTTCAGCTTCTGATTGATTTGATTTTGGTTCCAGATAAAAAAGAGTCCCATCATCGTGAAGCTGAGGAGGGAGACGGCGATGATCGAGGAGATGAGGCTGTGCCGTTTGATTGCTTTCCAGACGACTTCGCGAATCGTGATCGGCTTGGCCAAGATGACTTCACCCTTTTCCCAACGCTCCAAATCATCCTTTAATCGGGCGACTGAGCGATAGCGATCTTCGGGATTATTGCGAAGACATTTGAGAATAATGGCATCCAGATCCGTATCCACTTCGGGGCGAAGACTTCGGGGGGTAATTGGTTCGTGGGTTTGAAGGAGATTGGCGTCTTTCACAAGACTGCCGGTCGGAGTGAAGTGCTTTTGCCCGGTGATCATCTGGTAGAGTACGGAGCCAAGGGAGTAAACATCACTTCGAGGAGTGACATCCCGGCTTGAAATCGCCTGCTCGGGGGCCATGTGCTCCAACGTGCCGAGCATCATGCCACTCATGGTCAGCGACTCATCTTCGGGAGCGTCCATATCGAGTTTTCCAAGACCGAAATCAAGAACGACCGGGTCGCCATCTTCCCGAAGCATGATGTTGGCGGGTTTGAGATCTCGATGAAGAATGGCATGCTCGTGGGCGAAATGAACGGCAGCACAGATCGGCTTGATGAGATTGACGACTTCTGCGACGGGAAGGAGCCGGATCGATCCCGTCTTCTTTAATTTTCCTGAACCGCTATTGGCCTTTTGATCTCGAATCAGACGAATCCATTCAGGAAGCGAGAACTCACACGCCGCAGGAATATCAACCTCCGTGTGGAGAAGATCGTAAAGGGTGATTCCATCAACTAACTCCATCGCCAAAAAGTGGATTCCATTGAATTCACCGACTTCGTGAATGTGACAGATATTGCGATGGGTCAGCTTGGAAAGAATCTCCGCTTCGCGCTGAAAGCGCTGAATCATCGGTGCAGCGGTGGGACCACTGGGAAGAAGGATTTTGAGGGCGACGTTATTTCCGAATTGATCGTGGGCCTTCCAGACTTTTGCCATACCACCGGCACCAATCATCTTCTGAAGAAAAAAACGTCCAATGCGTGGCTCAGAAACGGAGGAGGTGGTCAAAGTCGGTTTTGGAAGTTGCCGTTCCAATCGTAAAAGCGTGATTGGCTCGGGTCGACTCAGTACCGGATAGATACAGAGATATTCGAAGATAAAGACCGGCGGACTGTTTTTATCCCGATCCGCAGGGCCCATCTGCAAGCGGTGTCCCAAGAGCCGTTGGGGGAGTGGAATTGAATCGGGGATGCGTTCCGTCGCGGTTGTTGGGTCTTGAACGTCAACGGATTCCCATCCTTTGGGAAGATGTTCGGTAAGGGTCCGTACAGTCTCTTCCGAGACGAAAATTTCCCCTTCACGTGCAGCGGCGGCAAGGGTGGCGGCGACCGAGATGGCGTCGGCTCGGGCTTTGCTCCGGCTCAAGGTTTGAGTCGGTTCGAGATGAATTCCAAGCGCGATCTGATAAAGGGAGTTTTTCTGAATGTGTTCAAGAAGACCGAGGCAGGCACGAGCGGCTCGGAAAAGGTCTTCCCGTTGTTCCGTGGTGCCGGGAAAAAAAACCGAAAGGATATGACTGCGAGATTCGAGAACCGTACCCCCTTCTTGCAAGAGTCTCTCCCGAATTTCAGCGATAAGTGAAGCGCGGGATTCGGGAGTAACCGTGGCTTCCGCTTTCGGACGAACTCGAATGACACTGAGCGTCCCCGGATTGGGGGTCGTAGGAACCCGAACGCCAACGGTCGTAGTTGAATCAAGAGGAACCGCAGACATGCAAAGCTGATTGAAGCGAATGAATGGACAAGGGACAAGGGGGAATTTGAGGGGCATTCTTTGCTGGCGCTTTTCCCAAAAGCGTGAGAAAATCTTTACTTTCCATTTTCAACACTTCATTAAATTGATTTACACACTTATCGCGATAAGCTAATCTCTCTTATGCCCAATCAAAGGGAAATTGCCAAAGCACTCAGTATCACACAGGCCAGTGTTTCCATGGCTTTGCGAGGGGATCCAACCATTTCCGCTCTTTTGAGGAGGAAAGTCCGGGATACGGCTGCGCGGATGGGATATTTCCCTAATGCCTACGTGAATGTTTTGATGTCGCATATTCGATCAGGGAAGAAATTGAGCGACAAGGGGGTGATTGGGCTTCTTGTGGAAGCCCGATCTCAAAAGGACTGGTATGAGGTTGAATCCTACCGGGTTTTTCATCAGGGAGCGATTCAAAGGGGAGTCGAGCTCGGATTTCATGTGGAAAGCTTCTTCCTCCGGGAGCCGGGGATGAGTGCTTCTCGGGTGGACAAAATCCTTCATGCCCGGGGGATTGCAGGGATTATTCTGGCACCGCCGTATCATGGGAACCGATCGTTGGATTTGCACTGGGATCGCTATGCGGCGGTTGGGGTCGGGTTTGGTTGGGAGAAGCAGGAGCTCAATCGGGTGGTTTATGACAACCTTCAAAACTTCATCACGGCGTTCAACGAACTTTCTAGGATGGGCTACAAGCGGATTGGGACGGTGTTGGGGGAGACCTTTACCTACGGTAACCGCTATGGGACAAAATGGTATACGGGTTATCTGGAATGTCAGAACAATCTGCCGGCCAAAAATCGGATTCCGATTTTTGCGGGTGATAATCAGCCGGGAGAAAATCGGATCCCAGTTTTCGCAGGAGCAGGTGCTAAAATTCCCCTGGCCCAGTTCAGAAAGTGGTTTTTAAAGTGGCGCCCTGACGTTCTGCTTACTCTCGTTGGGAAGGAAAAGGGATGGCTTGAATCGATGAATTTGAAAGTTCCCCGTGATGTTGGTCTGGCCTGTCTTTCTCAGCCCTCTGAAAAAGACTATGCCCGGATCGACGAGAAGGGGGATATCGTCGGGGCAACCGCCCTTGAACTTGTCGCCGCGCAAATTGCCCGCAATGAGTATGGCCCGCCTGCCCATCCCAAGGTGACCATGATCGAGGGTCGCTGGGTGGATGGCATGACGTTACGGAAGTAATCTCCGGAAAGTGGTCGGGGTTTTCCTTCGTCCTCAACTTTTTTTCAGAGTCTCAATTCGCAGGTGATTTGTGATGAATTGGGGCTGTTTTTCATGATAACTTATCGCGATAAGTTTCAAACCGCTTTGATCTACCGCAATCTCGATTAAGGTTCGTTCAGACGAAAAATTTCAACGAACAAGAGATAAACCTATGAAAAAAACTCAAACCACCAAGGGTAAGCTCGATTTGATCCGTCGTGGAACGGTGATCCCCGCAGTTCCCCTGGCACTGGATTCGCGTCGCCAATTTGACGCGCGCCGTCAGCGTGCCCTGATTCGCTATTATATTGATGCGGGAGTTGGGGGAGTGGCGGTCGGAATGCATTTCACCCAGTTTGAGATCCGACGGGCCGGGATCGATCTTTTTGAGCCGGTTCTGCGCCTTTGCTCGGAAGAAATTGATCTCCAATCTAAAAAGGCGGGTCGGTCGATCGTGAAGGTTGCAGGAATCAATGGGCGCACGCCCGAAGCTCTCCAGCAGGCGAAGCTCGCACGGGATCTCGGATATGACATCGCCATTGTTTCCATGGCGGCTTTTCAGGGAGCACTGGAGCAGGAGATGATTTATCACATGAAAGAGCTGGCAAAGGTGATGCCGCTGTTTGGATTTTATCTTTTAACCGGTGTGGGAGGAATCAAACTCCCTTATTCCTTTTGGAGGGAGTTGGTTGAAATCGACGAAATGGTTGGTATCAAAATCGCGCCGTTCGATCGCTATGGGACCATTGATGTTGCCCGTGCCTTGGCGGACTCGGGTCGTATTGATGACATTACGCTCTACACCGGGAACGACGACAGCATCGTTTATGATTTTATCACTCCCTATCGGTTTGGGCCGGAAGGTTTGTCTCAAAGAGTGAGAATTCGCGGGGGGCTGCTTGGACAATGGGCATGTTGGACAAAACGGGCAGTGGAGCTTCACGAAAGACTTCTCCGGGTTGTTGATGGAGTGGATCCGGTGACTCCCGAACTGCTGACGCTTTCCGCCCAGATTACCGACGCCAATGCTGCTCTCTTCGATCCTTCCCACAATTATGCAGGAAGTATTCCGGGGGTGAATGAAATCCTGCGGCGTCAGGGGTTCCTCGAAGGAATCTGGACGCTGAAGCGTGATGAGGTTCTCTCACCGGGTCAATCAGCCGAAATCGATCGAGTTTGTACCGCCTATCCGCATCTGACAGACGATGATTTTGTCAGCAAAAACCTGAATCGCTGGCTTGGGGAATAAATGATATGAAAAAAATAGTTACTCTGACTGATTGTCCGTTACCGGAACGTTTCCGTGACGAGTCGCACCTTGAAGAATTCATCTCCATTCCGACCCCCGGACTGGTGGAAGACTTTTCAAAGCTTGAAGGTGACATCATGGTGTTGGGGGTTGCCGGGAAGGTCGGGCCCACTTTGGCCATGATGGCCAAGCGAGCGGCTCCTCATAAGCGGGTGGTTGGTGTTGCTCGTTTTTCCGACAAGGCGGTGAAGACGCGCTTGGAAGAAGCGGGAGTCGAAACCATTACCTGCGATCTTCTGGATCGCGATGCCGTCGGGCGGTTGCCGGAATTTTCAAACGTCGTTTACATGGCGGGGAAGAAATTTGGGACCGCCGGTGGCGAGCCTTTTACCTGGGCGATGAATGCCGTGGTGCCGACGTATGTGGGGGAGCGGTTTCGCGGAACTCGTTTCGTCGCTTTTTCGACCCTGTGTGTTTTTCCTTTCACTTCCGTTGAGGGACTTGGGGCAACTCCGGAGGATACCCCTCCGACTCCCGTGGGGGAATATCCGAATTCGTGCGTAGCCCGGGAACGGATCTTCCAATACTTCTCTCAAAAGACAAAAAGCCCCGGCTCTTTAGCGAGACTGAATTATGCAATCGACTGTCGCTATGGAGTGTTGCATGACATTGCAAAATGGGTGTTGAGCGAAACTCCGATTGATATCCGGACAGGCGTGGCTAACTGCATCTGGCAGGGGGATGCAATCTCCCATATTCTTCGGTGTCTTTGTCATGGAAGCGTTCCTGCGCGGGCGATTAACATTGGCGCCCCTCGGACGACAAACATTCGGAAAGCGGCTTTGCGATTCGCTGAGCTTTTTGGCAAGAAGGCGATTTTCAGCGGCACGGAGCTGTCGACCGCCTGGCATAACGATTGTTCTGAAGCCCATCGTCTTTTTGGAGATCCGATCATTGATCTCGAAACGATGATTCGTTGGAACGCCGATTGGCTTTTGCAGGGACTTCCTCTCCACAACAAGCCAACGCACTATGAAGAGCGCGCTGGAATTTTCTAACCATTCAATCAACCGTTCACACAAAGAGAAAAACCGATGAAAGTAAAAAATTATATTGGCGGTGTCTGGAGTGATGTCACTTCCAACGTTCTGATCCCGGTCCACAATCCTTCCACGGGCGAAGTGATCGCTGAGACGCCTCTCTCGTCGGCCGAAGAAGTCGATCGCGCGGTCAAAGCGGCACAGAAGGCTTTTGTCTCCTGGGGATCTACTCCCTCTCCGAAGCGGGCGGCAATCCTTTTCCGTTATCGCGATCTGCTGGAAGCAAATTTCGCGGCTCTGGCTCAATTAGTGACGTTGGAGAATGGAAAAACCATCGATGAAGCCCGCGGTGATGTTCGGAGGGGAATTGAGGTCGTTGAATTTGCCTGCGGTATTTCCCATCTGTTAAAGGGGGAGAGCCTTCCTCAAGTGGCGGAGCAGATTGATGCGGTTACTATGCGTGAGCCCCTGGGGGTTTGTGCGGGAATCTCTCCGTTCAATTTTCCGGCGATGGTTCCGATGTGGATGTATCCGATCGCGATCGCTTGCGGAAATACATTCATCCTCAAACCGAGTGAGAAAGTTCCGCTCACGGTCATCCGACTCGCTGAACTTTTTGCGGAAGCCGGATTGCCCGATGGGGTTCTCAATATTGTTCATGGGGCGAGGGAGGTCGTTGATGCACTCTGCGCACATCCGGGGATTGCCAGTGTCAGCTTTGTCGGCTCCTCGAAAGTGGCTTCCCATGTCTATTCGCTCGGTTGCTCTACAGGAAAGCGGGTTCAGTCGGCGGGTGGAGCGAAAAATGTTTTGCTGGTCATGCCGGACGCAGAACCAGAGCCAACCCTCCGGGCGATCTTGGGATCTTCCTTTGGCTGTGCGGGACAACGCTGTATGGCAGGATCAGTCCTGATGCCTGTGGGTGAGAAGACTGCCGATGAATGGCGCGGTCGCGTGAGCGAAGCGATTGCGGCTTTCAAAGTGGGAAACACGTCGGCGGATGCAGGAGCGGATATGGGACCGGTCATTGATGCGGCTTCCCAACACCGGGTGATCGATTTTCTAAAAACCGCCCAAGGAGCCGGGGCCTCTATCGCTTACGATGGCAGTAGCCGTTCTCCCAAGGAAGGTTTTTTTGCCGGCCCCGCTCTGGTGGATCACGTGAAGCCGACGATGCAACTGTTCACTGAGGAAATCTTCGGCCCGGTTCTCTCGATGGTTCGCCCGCAAACCCTTGATGAAGCGATTGCCACCATGAATGGATTGAGCTATGGCAACGGGGCCTCCATTTTTACTTCAAGCGGAGCCGCGGCTCGTCAATTCACGAGGGACATCCAGGCAGGAATGCTTGGCGTGAATGTGGGAGTGCCGGCGCCGATGGCACTTTTTAGTTTTTCCGGCTGGAACAAAAGCTTCTTCGGAGATTTGCATGTTCAGGGAATCGAAGGCGTGATGTTTTACACTCGTCAGAAATGTGTCCTCTCCCGATGGGACAAGAGTTATGTCCGCTCCATGGGATGGTAATCAGAAAGGAATGTCATCGATGAATCCTGAAACTCTGACCCGACGATTTGATGTTCCCTCACCCATTCTCTTTGGAGGAGGGTGCCGCCACCAACTTCCGGGAGTCGTTCGCGAACTCGGGGGAATGCGGGTTTTGCTAGTGACCGACCCCGGCGTTGTCAAACTTGGAACGGCAGGAGAGATTGCAACGATTTTAAGCGGAGCAGGATTTGAAGTTTCGATTTTTGACGATGTTCAACCGGATCCTACTGATCGGAATATTGATTCCGGGGTCGAAGCCTTGGAAAAGGCGGAAGCCAACATCATTGTTGCCGTGGGAGGTGGTTCGCCTATCGATGCTGCCAAGGTCATTGCCATTCGTTCTGCCAATCCCGGTCCCTTGTCTGATTATATGGGGCTTCACAAAATACCGAATATGGGAGTTCCTCTCGTTGCAGTACCCACCACTGCAGGAACGGGAAGTGAAGCGACAAAAGTCGCCGTCATCACAGATACGGTGCGTCATGTAAAAATGATGATGTTGAGCGCGCCACTGCTCCCGCGTGCCGCCGTGGTGGATTTTGAGCTCACCTTGTCAATGCCGAAAGGCCTCACCTCGGCGGTCGGGGTGGATACGCTTACCCACGGGATTGAAGCCTATGTTTCCCGAAAAGCCAACCCGCTGACTGACCCCCTTGCACTCCAGTGCATTGAACTCTCCGCCCGGTACTTGAGAATCGCGTGGGCCGAGCCTGAAAATAGGGCTGCGCGGGAGGGAATGATGTTGGCAGCGACCCTCGGGGGGATGGCTTTTTCGAATAGCAGTGTTTGTCTGGTGCATGGAATGAGTCGGCCGATCGGGTCTATCTTTCAACTGCCTCACGGGCTTTCCAACGCTATTCTTCTTCCGACAGTGACCCGCTATTCCATGGGTGGAGCTCCTGCTCGCTATGCCGCCGTTGCTCGCGCGGTGGGTTGCGCCGATTCCACGACACCGGAAACAAACGCATGTCAGAAGCTGATGGAATGGCTGGAGGAATTAAATCGATCTCTGGAGCTCCCGCGTCTTTCTAAATGCCGAGGGGTTGAGCGAAAAAAATTCGATCAAGAAGTCGGGAAAATGGCTCAGGATGCCATTGCCTCCGGGAGTCCCGCCAACAATCCTCGGATTCCTACCCACGACGAGATCATCGCGCTCTATCAAGAAGCATGGTGATGGAATGGTACGTGGGCAATGGAGTTGTTGGCTTTAGCGAGTGGAGTAAAATGTTCCTCCCGTTCCGCTGTTTTTTAACAGAGCAGGAAAATTTATTGAAGGCTGGAGTGTGGACTGTAGTTTGTGAAGCGTGATGAAAGTGGGTATCTCCCCGTTCTTGGGTTTATTGCAACCATCCGGTCGCCGAAGCGTTTTTCTCGGCGTGATCGGAGTGCTATGGGGTGCGCCGATTTTGATGGGAGAGGAAGTGCCCGTGACTTTGGATGAAGTGGTGGTCTCTGAAAAGACGAATGGATCAGAGGAGGCGACGAAGAATTTGAAGCAGTTGGCGGGAGGAGTGACGGTCGTCGATTTGGAGCGGTTTAAACAAGGGGCTTCGGTCTCGATGGCCGATTCTCTTCAATTTGTTCCGGGGGTCTATGCACGGTCCCGAAATCAGAGCGCTCAAGCGCGGCTTTCGATTCGAGGGAGTGGCGCGGCTCGTAATTCTGATGTGCGTGGAATTGCGTTGCAGTTGAATGGGCTTCCGCTCAATGGTGCGGATGCGGATAGTGATTATCTCACCGCGATTGAACCGCTGTCTTTGTCGCAAATTCATGTTATCCGGAGTGCCAATGCGACGGGATCGGTCTCCAATCATCTGGGAGGGTCCATCGATTTTATAACGCATACGGGGCGAACGGCTCCGCGGGGATGGATTCAGGCGCAATTTGGGAGTCATGATTTTTATCGTCAGCATGCGATGTCCGGTTGGACGAGCGGTGCATGGGATGGATTTGTCGATATCGATCAACTGACTTCCGATGGAGAGCGGGAACAGAATCAGCAGAGTCGCCAGCATTTTGATTTAAATCTTGGATGGCAGGGGGGTGATTTTGAAAACCGTCTTTACCTAACCCGGGTCCAAAGTGATGAGGAATTACCGGGAGCTTTGACAAATGCGCAGATGAGTCAGAACTCGACTCAAAGTGCTCCGAATACGAATCCGCTTTTTGATCGGCGTCTGGCGGACTGGCGGGATCGCGTGAAGTGGAATCGCGTGGCGGATCGTTTTGCCTGGAAGGGGGATGACGTTCAGGTGAGTGGAGGCGCTTGGGTTTCGTATGCGGAAGTGAAGAATCCGAGAAATCAGGTTTTCGATTTTTTTTATCATGATGCCGGGACTCGTCTGGAATTGAAACGTGAGGACGAGATTGCCGGGCATGGGAATCAATTCACGGCGATGCTGACCCCGGTGTATGCGTGGGAGCAGGATGCGGTTTATCGAAATCTAGGTGGCGGCGTGCGCGGGGCCCCGGTCGATCGAACTCGCTCGGAGTGGATGAATGTGGATCTCTTTTTGCAGGACCGTTTTGAAATCATTGAATCATTGCACGGAATTCTTTCGTTGAGTGGTGGATATGCTTCCCGGGCCTTGCAGGATCAAGTGGTTCTGAGTAACGAGCGAGGAACGCACGATCAGGTTGATTATGTGACATGGGCCCCGGCGCTTGGGATGGTCTATGATTGGAGTCCGGAGATTCAGATTTATGGGAATGCGGTTCGATCCGAAGAGCCCCCGACGATGCGGGATTTGTATCAGCAGGGGAGTTCTGATTTTGTGGGGCAGAGGACCCAGACGGCGAGTACGTTGGAAATTGGAGCGCGTGGGGAGCAAGGAAGATGGGGGTGGGATGGGGCGATTTATCGAAGTTGGCTGAAGAATGAATTTTTGATCAGCGAAACATTTCCGGGAGCGGGCGATACGGTGACTCGAAATGCGGAGCGCTCCACGCGATTGGGAGTCGAATCGGGCCTCACGACGGAGTTACTGGCGGAATCACTTCAGGTGAAGAGAGAAGATTCGTTGAAATGGGCGCAAACGTTTACTTGGAATGATTTTGAAATCACCCGGGATCCGCTTTATGCCAACCGAGCGTTGCCGGGAATTCCAGAATATCTGATTCAGGAAGAGCTGATGTATCGGAACCCGTCGGGTTTTTATTCAGGACCGAATGTTCAAGTACAGCCCGAAGGAATCTGGGTCGATTATGATAATACCGTGAAGAGCGATTCCTTCGCGATTTTTGGATGGAAGATGGGCTATCTCTCGGCTCGGGGTTTGGAGCTTTTTCTGGAAGTCGAAAACATGACCGATGAGCGCTATGCCAAAGAGATCTCGGTTATTGGCAATGCGGCTGGATTGGATCAACGCGTCTATTTTCCCGGCGGCGGAAGATCGTTTTATTGCGGGGTTGCGTGGCGTTGGTGAAGTGGTATTGTCACAAAGGCGTAGTGAAAGCTGCTTGCTTCGGTGAGTTTTTACGCTAATAACTTTAAAAATGTTAAATTCGCTTCGAACTGCATTTTTCAGTCTTATCCTAGGCGGATCGCTATTCGCTGAGGTCTCTGGATTTGTTTGGGAGCCAGAGAAGTCAATGCTTCCTCCTTGGCTGCAGGTCATTTCGACGGAAGAGGCGGGGGGGTTCGGATATCTGGAATTTCGAGTGAATCCCCCTGAAATGGGACATTCCTTGGCGGTGACGCTTGGCTTTAAAGAGATCTCGGCCGGGACGCTGCGGTTGATTTGGCAGTCTGAAGGGGGGACGGCAGTGACTCTCGCCTCGAATTTGTACGAGGGGACGGGGCTCGATAATCAGCGAACGGTCTTAATCGCAGCAGAGGAACTTCGAGGTCCGGGACGTTTGATTTTACAATCGGATCAACCGACGCTTGGGATTTGGAGAATTCAATACGAGTGGGGGACCTCCGCGACGGTTCAAACGGTTCCAGGCTCGGAAGGAGTCGCCTATTTGAATCGCGTGCGGATCGGACTTCGTGCGGAGGAAATCAGTGGAAAGCCAATTCCTCCGGTCTCTGAGTCTCAAAATGGGCGCTTGGTCAAAGTTCGACTCACGGAACAGCCGGAACGGATTGAAGAAGGGGTCGAGTACGCGGCGACGTTGGTAGAGCTTCCGAAAGCGCTCCGAGTGGAGGGGGATTTTGCGGGGCTTCGACTGGAGGATGCTTTGGATCTTTGGGTGAATGGTCGTCGGGTCGGAAGTGTGAATGTAGGAGTTCCTTCATTGGAAGATCCTGGATTTCGGACGCTTGCAGATGGATCCATTCGGTTTGGTGGATGGCGACATGGGACAGCCTGGGTTCCTGCGGAATTTTTGAAAGTCGGTGAAAATACGCTCCTCTTTTCCCCTTCAAAGACTTCGGATGGGATTGCTTTGAAAAACCTCTTATTGCAGGCCCAGTTTTAACCACTTAGAATGAGCTATGGCCCAATCCTCTGAGCTCGCTTCATTTTTTCCTATCAGAAAAGGGAAAGAGGCATACTTCGAGAAGGTGCTCGAGATTTTGGATCATAATCCGGATCTCCCCGTGCTTCCGGCAACGATCCAGCAGCTTCAAAAAATCATCAACGATCCCCGGGTCAACCTTGATGATATCGCGGAAATTGTGAGTTTGGATCCCGGGTTGGCGACGAAGTTTATTCGTCTCTCACAATCGGCAATTTACCGGGGAGATAAAAGCTCGAATATTTTGGACTCGCTCAGCCGGATCGGAATGAAAGAAGTTCGCAACACGATCATGGCGGCAGGATTTATTGCGCGATTTCATCATCCGAACTCAAAGGTGAATTGGGATAAATTTTGGATCCATAGTTTGATGGCAGGACGGCTGTCCGAGTTGATTGCGGATATTTTTCGTCCGGTAACGGCGACGGAATATCTGGCCGGATTGCTTCACGACATGGGAAAACTTTTGATGCATCAATATTTTCCGAAGGAATTTGATGAGATCGTCAGTCGTGCCCAAAAAAAACATATTCCGATGGTGGTCTCGGAGTTGGATATTTTAGGGTTTACTCATGCCCAGTTTGGAGCGGCGCTTTGCTACAAGTGGGAACTGGAAGAGCAGGTCGTGGAGGCAATTTTATTTCATCACGAGCCGGATCGCTGTCAGGGGGATGCCTTTTTGACCCGATGTGTCTATGTGGCGAATGCGCTCTCAACGGCCTGTGACGCGAATATTGAGCAGGGGAAACCGGTTGAGGCGCTTGATGATATTTATAAAATCCCGGAATGGGTCAAGCTGCAGGATCAGAAGCCGCGCCGGAATCCGATCATTCCTCTGATGGGCGAATTACGTCGGGCGGAGGAGACCTTTCACGCATTTAAGTCGGGATAATGTTTATGGCATCGACTCCTCCTCCCATTACTCATCGTCCCCCCCCTGACATTACCGGGGCGACCGCATTCTTTCAGCGCTTTGTTCGAACGCCGAAGATGAAGCAGAATTTCTCGGAGACTCAGGAGTTAAGAAATCAGCTCATTACCTACCTTGCCAAAGGGGTGAATATTCCTCCTTACCCCGCAGTGGTTTCTAAAATTGAGCGAATGCTGAACAAGGAAGACGTGGATCTTTCCGATGTCGGAGAGAGTGTTTTATTGGATCCGGGGCTGGTGGCAGAAGTGCTCCGAATGGCGAATACCGCCCGGTATGGTGGCGGAGGAATTCATAGCGTTCAGGAATGTCTTCAACGTCTCGGAGTCGGTCAATTTCGAAAAGTGTTGATGATTCACGGCTCGATCAAAAGCATGAAGCAGTTCAAGAGCGAGAATTGGGTAAATTTTTGGCTCCACAGTATTTTGACGGCGCGACTGACGGAGTTGGTTTACTCCTGCTATGATCAACCGATTGGGGATGAATACGTGGCAGGGTTATTGCATGACACCGGAAAGCTCTTTTTATTGAAGCTTTTTCCAGAGCAATTCAAGAAGTCCGTTGAGCTAAAGAAGGAGAAGGCGTGTAGTTCGGAAGAGGCGGAGTTCGAGGTCTTCGGCTTTTCCCATGCGGATCTTTCGGCGAATCTTTGTATGCGCTGGGAGATGAATCCACTTTTGATGGACGCGGTGAAATATCATCATCACCCGGCTTCTCCCGACGTCAATAAAAAGGCGCGACTCCTCGCGGCTGCTTTGTCGGTGGCGAATGATTTAGCCAATCTGTGCAATTTGAATATCGAGGGTTCTGATACGGTGACGATGGAGACGCTTCAAGAGTCAGAAGCGTGGAAGGCGCTCGAAAAATTTGAACGAGTGAATGATTTTGAAATCGATGTTGCGGCAGAGCTCGAGCACGTTCGCGAATTGGCTGCGTCGGTTTCAGGGGATTGAATCCTCGGATCTCCATGGGTTTCCCCCATCGGAGATTATTTTTCACAGGGATGCAAAAAATCCTGTTCTATTCCCTAGGTTTTGGCAGGATTTGCGGCTCTTATGGATTACAAGGCTACGCTGACACTCCCGAAAACTGATTTTCCGATGAAGGCGGATCTCCCGAAGCGGGAACCGCTGATGTTACCCTCTTGGGAAACGATTTATTCGCAGCTTCAGGAGCGCCGTCGCGGTCAAAAACAGTTCGTGCTTCATGACGGCCCTCCCTTTGCCAATGGTGACGCGCATATGGGCCATGCCCTGAATATGACGCTGAAGGATTTGGTTCTTAAATCGAAGAATATGACGGGGTACGATGTGCCGTTTATTCCGGGCTGGGACTGTCATGGGCTTCCGATTGAGCACAAGGTGATGAAGGAGCTGGGGGAGAAGTCTCCGGATCCGGTGGTGATTCGCGAAAAGTGTGCGGCCTACGCACGCAAGTACATTGATTTACAGCGCGAACAATTCAAGCGTCTCGGGGTCTTTGGCGATTGGGATCACCCCTATTTGACGCTCGATCCGGGCTACGAAGCGGAGATTCTGCGTCTGTTTGCGACTTTGGTGGAAAAAGGATGGGTCTATCGCGCGCTTCGTCCAGTGCATTGGAGCACAGGATGCCAGACGGCATTGGCAGAAGCGGAGATTGAGTATCAGGCGAAGACGGATCTCTCCGTTTATGTTCGCTTTCCATTGACTGCCGAAGGAGCCAAGAAATTAGGTCTTGGTGAAAAAGCAAGTCTCTTGATCTGGACGACGACCCCTTGGACGCTTCCGGCGAATCTTGGAGTCGCGGCTGGCGCGGAAATGAGTTATGGAATTTTCGAGGTGAATGGCGAACAGGTCATTGCTTCTACGATTCTGGCTCCGAAACTTTTGAATTTGGCAGGCGTGAATCCGACCCGAACATTGAAGGGTTCGGAATTGGAGAGGGTTTCGTATCGTCATCCGTTCTTGGATCGGACCGGTTTGATCTATCTCGCCGATTTTGTGACCGCCGAGTCGGGAACCGGATTGGTTCACATTGCTCCGGGTCATGGCCAGGATGACTATCAACTCGGGCAGAAGGTTGGCCTGAAGGTACTCTCACCCGTGGATGATCGTGGCTGTTTGACGGCTGAGTGCGGTGTGGAGTCCTTGACGGGTGAGTATGTTTTCAAGGCGAATCCGAAAGTTCGAGACTTGCTGCGCGACAAGGGAATGCTTTGGGCAGATGAAACGTTTTCGCACGATTATCCGCATTGTTGGCGCTCCAAAACGCCGATCATTTTCCGCTCGGTGAGTCAGTGGTTTATTCAAGTCAATGCGTTTCGCGGACAAGCGCTCGAGGCAATTGATCGTGTGGACTGGATTCCTGCCTGGGGGAAGAATCGGATTCGCGGCGCGGTAGAGACTCGGCCCGACTGGTGTATTTCACGTCAACGGACTTGGGGCGTTCCGATTCCGGTTTTTTATCAAGAGGATGGAACCCCGCTTTTGGATGGGGGAGTCATCCGGAAATTTGCCGATCTCGTGGAGAAGGAAGGGACGGATTCCTGGTTTAAAACCGAGAGTGAAGCGCTCACGGAGAAATTGGAATTGCCGAAGGGATTGAAGAAAGGTCATGACACGCTCGATGTCTGGATTGATTCAGGATCGAGTCATGCGGCAGTCGTTCGCAAGCGCCTGACGTTTCCGGCCGATTTGTATTTGGAAGGAAGCGACCAACATCGGGGCTGGTTCCAGTCGTCGTTATTGACCTCAGTGGCCGTAAATAATGGAGAACCTCCGTATCGTCAGGTTCTCACGAATGGGTTTGTTGTCGACATGGATGGCAAAAAACTTTCGAAGTCAGCTTCATATCAGAAGCCGATGGATCTGATGTCGTTCGTCAATAAGTACGGAGCCGATATTTTGCGACTCTGGGTGGCGAGTCAGGATTACCGCGACGATGTTCCATTCTCCGAGGAGATCTTTACGCGAGTCACGGATACCTATCGGACGATTCGAAATACGCTCCGAGTTCTTTTGGGGAACCTGAATGGTTATACGGCTGATCAAGCGGTCCCTGAGTCCGAGTGGACGAGTGTCGATCGCTATCTTTATGAAAAACTTCAGCTTTTGGTTCAGGAAGTGAAAGCTTCCTACGAGAAGTATGAGTTCCATCAAGTCTATCACGCGATTAATCGTTTTTGTGCCGTCGATCTCTCCGCGCTCTACGTTGATGTGCTCAAGGATCGGATGTATTGCGATGACGTACGCAGCGTGCAACGTCGCGCGTCGCAGACCGTTATCTATCAGGTGGTCGATCATCTGGTGAGATTGCTCGCTCCCGTCATGCCCTTTACCTCGGAAGAGACGTGGCTGGCATTGGGAAATAAAGAATCGATCCATTTGCAGCTTTTTCCCCAGGAAAAGCCGGTCGATGGCGCGTTGCTGGCGCATTGGGAAAAACTTCTGCAGCTTCGCTCGTTGGCCAATGAATCCTTGGAAAAGGCGCGTCAGCAAAAGCTCATTGGGAAAAATATCGAAGCTCAAGCGACGATTGTCAGTCCTGATTTCACCGAGGCGGATCGAGCGGTGATCGAAGAATTGCTAATCGTTTCAAAGGCGAGTTTTCAAAAAGGTGAAACGACCTCCATTACCGTCGAAGTGGCCGAGGGGAAGCGTTGTCTCCGTTGTTGGAAATCCGGGAGCGTTGGCTCGAGTGCGAGTCATCCTGAATTGTGCGAGCGGTGTACGAAGGTGCTTGGGTAAGATTGATTTCTCTGAGGAAAGCAGGAAGGGAGGAATCTTTACCTTGAGCAAATCCTTTTGATTTCCTACCGATCCCAATCCGCCCGTTGTTGGGCGACATATTCGTCGGCGTCAACGGATTTCCAAATCAACGATTTAAGCGTCGTTCTTTGCTCCAGAGCGACTGTCGTTTTCATAGCATGATAATCATATCACTTGGTCAAAGCATGTAAAGATTCGGCAGTGCAAAGGAGACAGAATTCTTTCAATGCATAGTAATTCAATAGTGATTGAGCGAGACTGTGCTCATATGATACTCTAATGTCAGTGGGAGAGAAATTGAATATGATCTCATATGTCATTTTAATGTGGGCGATCTCGATCGTAATGCTTTTTGCATACCTTTTTTCATGGCCAAGAAAGCCAACATTAAAGGAGTTTGTGCTTTTTGACGGCTCAATCTTGTTTGGGTTGGCTCTTATGTTGACGTTTTTTTTCTCCCGTCCGATCGACCCGAGTGAGGTGGGTGAGGTTTCGGCGTGGTGGTTTGCGATTTTGCCATTATGGATATGCATCTTTACAATTCCTACTTTGTTGGTTGCGGCATTCGTGCGATATTGGTTATTTAGGTTGAAATGATCTGGTTAGATCAATTCCCGGCGCCTTCGGAGAATGTTGTCCGCTGGGAGTGGACAACATGGATCCATCGAAAGGATGGACCCGAAGGGCGGAGTTCGACGGGAGTCGAAGACGTCAACACGCCCTACCAGAATTACTATCACGCTTGTCTAAGCAAACTCTCCTGCTAATAAAAATCCATGCCCAGTGACCGTCTGATTGTTGCCCTTGACTATGATGATCCTCAGAAAGCGTTAACGCTGGTGGATCAGCTTGCGCCGTATTTAAGTTTTTATAAGGTGGGGAAGCAGTTGTTTACGCTTTGCGGGCCAGATTTTGTCCGGGAGTTGCGACGTAAGGGAGTGGATGTTTTTTTGGATCTGAAATTTCATGATATTCCTCAGACGGTTTCCAAGGCGGTGAAGTCGGCGGTTTCGCTCGATGTCCGATTTCTGACCATTCACGCTTCGGGTGGTTCTGAAATGATGCGGGCGGCGGCTGAGGCGGTGAAAGGGACGAAGACCCAAGTGCTGGCGGTCACGGTACTCACCAGTTTTGATGAAGAGTCGCTCAAACAAATCGGAGTCGATCACACCGTCCCTGGGCAGGTGCTGAATCTCGCTCGATTGGCGGCAACGAGTGGCATTCAGGGACTCGTCTGTTCTCCCTTTGAAGTCGAACTGATCCGGGGCCAGATTAAAACTCCAATGACATTGGTGACTCCAGGAATTCGTGGCCCGAATGACCCACTCGGAGACCAGAAAAGGACCCTTTCAGCCAAGGAAGCCATTCAAGCCGGCGCCAACTACCTCGTCGTCGGTCGTCCGGTGACTCAGGCGGCGGATCCGGTGGCATCGGCCAAAGCATTGATTGAGTCGATTGGTTGATTTCCATGAAAATGGATCAAATCAGGGTCCGGCTGGGAGGATTTCTAGTAGCATTCGTGCGAGAGTTGTTTGGATGGTCGATGTTGGTCTCAGGACTCATGGGTGCCTTTGGCGTTTTTCGAATGCTTGCATCAATGCGTTCTCGGGGGCGGCCCCCTTTATGGCCGATGAGTGATGTGGAGGCGCGTGAGTGGTGGGGCATGATCGGTCTTTGTTTGTTGGTTTTTTGTGAGACTTATTGGCTCCTTATCTTGATCAACCTTTTCCAGCGTCAGGATCTATCCCGTACTCGTAAAATCATTTATCTGGTCCTTGTCGCTTTATTGAATTTTCCCGCAGCACTCATCTATTCGCTGATTTACAAATCGCATCAAGAACCTTGGATTAGAAAAGGTCAAAAAAGTTTTTTACTCGGAACTTTAGGGTTCGTTTTTCAAGGGGGATTTCGTTTATTTTCGATTCTCATCAGCTTTGTGAATGGCTTCAAAAAGCCGGTTATTCATCCCTTTGATCTCTACTGCGAAAAGGAAGAGAGTGTGCCCACTTCGGGGGGGGCTTCGGACGTTTCTCTGCCGGATCTCGGGTTATACGAATCGTCGGGAATGTATCCATTCTTTCATCGTTTTTATGAAGGGAGATCAGCGGTCGATTCTCAACGGTTGGTCGAGCATTTTAGTCAACGAATTTATGATAGAAAGCCCCGTTATTTGTCGATTCCGATCGGCAAACGAAGAGAGGAGAGAACGCGTGATGGATTTTTTCATCTTCCGTTTAACTTTGGTTTAAATCAAGGCTATTGGGGTCGTAATGGGGGGTGGGAAGATATGGGGCTTTGGATCAAAGACAAGACGATTCATTTAATCGGTTTTGGCCATGTTGCTTCGGAGCATGTCACGCAAGAGAAAATGCGGATGGAATTTTTGAGGGATTTTTTGTGGGTGGAATACTCAATGTTACCGTTATTGGAGGGAGATGGCATCTCTTGGGTCAAGGGGAGTCTGTATCAGAGAACCTTGGGAGAACGGATCGAAGCCACCGAGAAAGCCGTTGAAGCGGATTGGTTGAAACTGCCTGAGGCGTTGATTAAAATCGGAACTCCAGAGCAGTGGCGGGAGTATCGAGTGGAGTCTGCGTTTGATGTTGAGGCGTTGAGTAGTCATCTACAGGGATATCGTCCCCCCAATTGGCCTTATCCCAATTTGCCGAATGGTTATTTGGCGACTCCTTTTATTGGAGCGTATTTTCATTTGCAATCGAGTTTTGAGAAGGGAAAGCCGATTTTTTGGGAATTTACTTGGGATTTGCGAAGTCGGGAGGAAGGATACGGAGGTGAAGCGGCAATTTGGTGTCTTGACCGTCGGATCATCATTGCTTCCTATGTGCAGGACGCTTGCCCGTGGGAGAATCGATTCTTTGTCTTTGATAACCAATTGAGATGGTGGCTTCAAAAGGCGAATATCAGTTTCCAAGCAGGGGTGTTATACCAACGTGAAGGGGCGTCTGGTTCTCAAATTTAGTCGCTTGCAGAGAGGTGAGTTTACCTATCCTGTTTGACCCCGCTCTGCGGTTTGATATGCTTGGAGGATGGAAGTTTTTAATTCAGTGGTTGAGGTAATCCCATCATGAGGGTGCTCTGGGAGGCACACTCGCATACGACGCTTTGCAAGCATGCGCATGGAACGGTGGAGGAGTACGCGGAGGCAGCGCTTCAGCGGAATTTAGCGGGAATTCATATTACGTGTCATACGCCGTTGCCGAACGAGTGGTCGCCCCATATTCGGATGTTTGAGAATCAGTTGGAGGAGTACTGGGCGATGGTGGAGCGGGCGCGCGAAGCGTTTGAAGGCCGGATTCCGGTGGCAGCCGGCTTGGAGTGTGATTATCTTCCTGAATTGGAGCCATGGATCGCCCGGATGCGGGAACGTTATGCGTGGAGTCACTTTTTGGGATCGATTCATCCTCAAACGAGTGAATACCGGGAAGGTTATTCCAGGGGAAATCCGCGAGGAGACATTACCCGCTATTTTGAGCTTCTGGCTAAATCGGCGGAGAGCGGATTTTTTGATACCCTCGGACATCCGGATTTGATTAAGAATGAATTTCCACAGATCTGGATTGTTGAAGAACACTTGGATGTTATTCGTCGCTCCTTGGATCGGATTGCAAAAACCGGCGTAGCGATGGAGATGAATACCTCGGGGTGGAATAAGTCGGTGACTGAGGTAAATCCGGGTCCGGTGATTTTGCGGGAGATGGCGGAGCGTCGGATTCCGGTCGTTCTCGGGGCGGATGCACATCGACCGAATCGAGTGGGGGATCGCTTTTTGGACGGACTTCAGCTTTTAGAAGCTGCAGGATATCGGGAGGTTGGCGTTCAGGAACCCGGAAAGCGTCGAATGGTTTCGATCGAATTGGCGAAAGCAAGTTTACAGGAAGAGCTTGTGAACCTCGCGATTTCGAACGCTTAATTCACGTAACTCATCTCATTCACCATGAGGAGTGTTTGGGCAAAGGATTCCCATGCGCTGAGAGGTTTGCGCTGAACCGCGTTCCCTTGATTTCGAATCGCCGCCTTCGGTCCGATATTTGACATCATGGTCATCATCGTCGCGTCCTTCGCTTTATCCGCCTCTTTTCCTTTATCCATCTCCATCATGCTCATCATGGCGGGTGCTTCTGTGGGTGAAGGGGAGGGGGGAGTAACGGGAGGCGGTTTTGGGTTGCTCGAAGGTGGGGGATCGTTCGGCTTTTCAGCTTCGATAAATTTCTGTGCCAGGGCGATCTCCTGGGGCTTGGGAGTTCGCTGTAAAATAATTCGATAGAGTGCGGTGACCTTGGCTTCATCGCTGGTTGCCTGTGTGAATTCTGGACGTGCCATCATGTCGCGAACAACACCGATGATCATGGGACTATTCATGAGGAAGAGGGCTTGTTGAGGGACGATCGTTGAGTTTCTCCGGGAGTTCGGAGAATCCGCATTGCTGAAATCAAAAAAGGTCATCAGTTCCGGTAACTTTCCACGGTCGATATATCCATAGACGCTTCGTCGGTAGCTATACGGTTCATCGACGAGATTCACCGGTTTTCCTCCGACGGATTCATCGAGCTTTCCGCTGAAGACGAACAAGGAGTCGCGCAACGATTCAAAGTCAAGGCGTCTCACATTGGCCCGCCAGAGAAGCCGATTGTCAGGATCGATGAGTTGATATTCCGGATTGGGAGTGCTGCTCTCTTGATAAACGGAGGAGAGCATGATCAGACGATGAAGTTGTTTGATCGACATGTTATTTTCCAGAAAATACGAAGCTAAATAGTCAAGGAGTTCAGGATGACTCGGGGCTTCGCTTTGGGTTCCGAGATTGTCCGGAGTCGGAACGAGACCCGCGCCAAAGTGATGCATCCAGACGCGGTTGACGAGGACGCGAGGAGTGAGTGGATTTTTGGGATCGGTAATCGCACGGGCCAGTTCCAAGCGTCCGCTTCCCATTTTAAACGGCTTCGCTTTTCCTTCGGGAGAAAGCATGGAAAGGAAACGCCGTGGAACGACGGCCCCTTTGACCTGAGCCTGGCCGCGAATGAAAACGGGGGAGTCATGCGGTTTGGCAACATCCGTCACCGCCATGGCGCGATCGGGAGATCCAGGATCCGTCAATTCGAGCAGGTTAATGGCGTTCAGATCAATCGTCGGTTTAAATTTCCCAATGAGATTACGAGTCGAGTTGGGGAGCGTTTGGACAAAACGACGTAACAGGGGAGTCGTGAGTTCTGATTCGGGTTTCACGGTAATCGGAATGGTTAAAAATGGCGCAAGATCCGGATTCATCGAGGTGGGTAACGGATTCGGAGAACCGTTTGGAACCGGGTGCTCTTCGGTTTCAAGGGAAGGCTGGAAAATATTTCTAAGATGTATTTCCGCATACGGTGCGGCTTGTGCAAAAAAGTTGGCGTAGAGGTCAACCAGTTGTTGGCGTGAGGTCAGAGGGGTCTCTTGAAATGCGGCATCAAGAAGCGGATTGAGGCCCGGTGATTTGCTCTTTGCCGCTAAAATCTTCTTTACCAATTCTGGAGCTTTCTGAGGAAATTCTTCGTCAGTAAGCCTTGATAACTGTCGAAAGGGGCCGAAGGTGGGATCATGATTGTCCCTCTGGTTAAGGGTTCCGATCAGACTCTCTAGGCGATCTTTTTCCAGTGGATCTTTCGAGGTGAAAAGGTTTCTCTCATCAATCTCTGTCGCAGTCAGTTTTCCTCGAAGTTGGATCGATGCGTATTTGAGATAGAGTGGAGCTTGTTTGAGAAAATTTGCATTCAGATCCAGCGCCACTTTCAAATAAGCTTCGCGGTTTGCTTTTTCAATGACTTCATATTTGCGGAGAAATTCCTGATAGAGCGCGATCTCCGGAGTTTTTACAATCGGCTTTTCAGGAGGTTCTTCCGTGCTGGCAAAAATTCCGTGAAAGGAATAATAATCCGTCGTTGGAATCGGATCAAAGGGATGATCATGGCAGCGGGCGCAACTGACGGTGACTCCGAGGAAACCTTTGCTGACGACATCAATACGCTCGTTGATCTCCTCGTTCATATTGTTAAATCGCGCGCCGACGGTGAGAAATCCAAGAGCGGAGAGGGTGGGAGAGTTTTTGTCGACATCGGGGAGTTTATCCGCCGCGAGTTGTTCAAGAATGAACTGATCGTACGGTTTATCCTGATTGAAGGAGGCAATCACGTAGTCGCGGTAGCCCCAAGCATACGGATAGCGATATTCGTTTCCGAGCTGGACGTTAAAACTGGAGCCGACGGTATCCGCGTAACGGGCGGTATCGAGCCAGTGCCGTCCCCATCGCTCTCCGTAGTGATTCGAAGCCAGGAGACGTTCCACGATTTTGGAGAAAGCGTTGGGGCTCTGATCCGACTTAAAATCTTCAATTTCTTTGGGGCTCGGAGGGAGGCCAATCAGGTCATAATAAGCGCGGCGGATCAAGGCTTCGCGATTGGCAGGAGAGGCCGGGGTCATTCCTTTCTCCTCAAGTTTTTTCAGAATGAAACGATCAACCGGTGACTGGCACCAACCGATGTTTTTAGGGTCAGGAATACGATCGGATTGAACGGGTTGGAAAGCCCAATGCGCTCGTGCTTTGTCATTGAGGCCGGTGAGTTTGAGGGAGGCTTGTACCCGGGGGTCCGGCGCTCCGAGCCTTACCCATTCGGTGAGCGCTTCAATCTCCTCATCGGCGAGTTTATTCTTTTTCGGCATCTTCAAGTCCGAATCATTGTAACGGACTGCGGTAATCAGGAGGCTTTTTTCGGGATCGCCTGGAACAATGATGGGACCGGTTTCTCCTCCCTTGAGAACTCCTTCGCGCGTATCGAGCGTAAGTCCTCCTTTGGCGGCACCCTGTTCTGCGCTATGACATTTATAGCATTGATTGGAGAGAATCGGGCGGATCTTACTTTCAAAAAATTCCATCTGTTCGGTGTTCTGCTCCGCCTGACCGA
This sequence comes from uncultured Verrucomicrobiota bacterium, assembly GCA_964555235.1. Lineage (GTDB taxonomy): Bacteria > Verrucomicrobiota > Verrucomicrobiia > Methylacidiphilales > CAMAQI01 > CAZKRU01. The sequence continues at coordinate 36,200 of CAZKRU010000014.1, read as the reverse complement.
CCGACATTCCGGTCAGCATGAGCAAGACGGTGAGCAGCAAGGTCCATCGACTCGAAACGCGAAGATCAGCACGTTGCGGATTCCTCCCCTTCTTCCCTTCCAAGAAGACGACGTCACTCATTATGTCAAAATATCATTCACGACTTTTCCAAAGTTGTCCGTGAGTCTGAAATCCCTTCCATTATAGCGATAGGTGAGCTTGGTATGATCAAAGCCGAGCAAGTGGAGAATCGTGGCGTGGAGATCGTGAACGTGGACTTTGTTCGTAATCGCCTTTGCTCCGAATTCATCCGTGGCTCCATAAACGGTTCCGCCTTTCACTCCACCGCCAGCAAGCCAGGTGCTGAAGGCGCGTCCGTTGTGATCTCGGCCCGGGACTTGATTTCCATTGCGATCTTTCACAACCGTGCGGCCAAATTCTCCTCCCCAAATGACCAATGTCGAATCGAGTAACCCCCGTTGTTTAAGATCCTTGATCAAGGCGGCGGCCGGAAGATCAATCTCTTTTGCCGTTTTGGGAAGACTGTTATCGATGTCGTTATGGTGATCCCATCCGCCGACGGTTACCTGGACAAAACGGACGCCGCGCTCGACGAGTCTCCGTGCGACGAGGAGCTTTGCGCCGGTCTCCGATTTACCGTAAAGTTCGCGCGTTTCCGGCGTTTCTTTGGTGAGATCAAAGGCGTCGGTTGCTTCCGTCTGCATTTTGAAAGCCATCTCAAAGGATTGAATGCGCGCTTCCATCTGTGCATCCGTACCGATCTCGCCTGAGTGAAGTTGATTGAGTTGTTTTGCCAGATCCAATTGATGACGCTGTTGGTCCGCTTTCACAAAGCGATTCTTAATGTTCTGAAGCACCTGATCCGGTTTCATCTTCGTCGAGAACTGAACTTCGCAACCTTGATACGGCCCGGAGAGAAAATCAGATCCTCTCCATTCGGGCGCGCCCCCCAAAGCGATAAAGCCGGGCATGTTTTGATTCATGCTTCCGAGTCCATACAAGACCCAGGAGCCCATGCTCGGCTTCGGGAGTTGGAGGGATCCGGTGTGCATGAACCGCGAAGCGACTTCATGATCCGGAATATCGGTCCACATGGAGCGAATAATGGCCATCTCATCCACGCATTCGCCGAGCTTTGGAAAAACGGAACTGACTTCAATCCCGGACTTGCCGCATTTATTAAATTGAAACGGAGAAGGAAAAGCGACTCCATCCATTCCCGGAATCGATTGCCCCCCATATTGAGTCAGGGCCGGTTTCGGATCAAAGGTATCGACTTGGGAGGGGCCTCCTGCGGCGAAGAGATGAATGACGGCTTTGGCTTTTGCGGGAAAAGGAGGCGACTTTGGAGCGAGAGGCGAGAGCAATGTGGTTGTCTCGGCCTGTGCTGTTGAAAAGGGATCAATCCCGAAGATCGAAGCAAGGCTGAGGGCTCCCATTCCCATCCCGGCCTTTATGAGGAAATCGCGTCGGGAACAGAGGAGATCCTCAAGGGAAAAGGAATGGTCTCTTCGATATTTATCAGAACAACGGCATGTCTCTTGAAAAGGGTCGTTCATGGTATTGCTCCAAAATGAAGCATTTCTAGTGAAAATACCCTACATTATCTCTTTCGAATTCCTATCAATATTTTTGACTTTCTTGAAGTTTCCACCACGACGGGGCTGCCCGCAACGCGATGTGGGCGTGGCGCAAAAGCTCAAAGAGGGGATTTTGTTTCCAAATCCAAGCCATCAACCCCTTTGAGGCCGTCGAGACTTTGCGGTTAAACCGGTTTCACCTCGGAAATCGGGTTTTATTTTGGACAGACAGGTCCGGGCTCAAGATGCGCTGCTTGACGACAGAATGATGTCGGGCAAGCTGCGACGGTAATGAAAGTGATTGTCGCCATGGAAGCGGAGTTACGGCGGGCGCCTTTGGTGCTTTGGCTTCGCGAATCCGGCTATGAGGTGGTCGAGGTTGATGATGCGTACCGTACCATTGAGGCGGTTGAGAAAAACCGCACGAGTCAATTGGTGATTTTGGATTGGAATCTTCCCGGGCTGAATGGTGCGCAAGTCTGTCATCAGACGAGTCGCACGGAGCAGCGATGGCGAAGTTATTTGGTGGTAATTGCTGAGGAGCAAACGGAAGACGAGCGTACCGTGACACTTAATCAGGGAGCGGATGCCTGTCTCATCGGGAAGTTGGATTGGAGCGCTCTGGATGCCGGACTGAAGGCGGGGGTTCGCGCACTGCAGCGGTTGGAAAAATTACTCAAAACCTTGCAGAATGATCGTGAGCGTTATATTGCCTTGGAGGCGATTGGATCCGGAGGATTGGGAAAAGTGTATCGCGGGATGGATCGCCGTTTGGAGCGAGAAGTGGCCATTAAGTTTCTCAAGGCCGATGTCGATATGGAAGGCTCCGATGCTCAAGCGGCACTCAACGAAGCCCGGTTGCTCGCCCGGTTCCATCATCCCAATTTGGTGACGGTCTTTGACTGTGGCGAAAACGAGGAAGGGGCTTTTATTGTGATGGAAGTAGTCGAGGGGGAGAGTCTGCAAAGCATGTTGAGCGGAGGTCCGATCTCGATGGAGCTTTTTTCACTCCTGGTCGTGCAATCGCTCAAAGGAATTGGAGCAGCGCATTCGTTGGGAATATTGCATCTCGATTTAAAGCCGTCGAATATGATGTTCGGTTTTGTCGGAGCAACCGGGGTAGAGATGAATTTAAAAGTCTTGGACTTTGGCTTGGCGCGCGCTCGCAAAAGCATTAAGAAACCGAGTCTGGCGAGTCATTCGATTTTTGGTTCCATGCCTTATCTCTCGCCGGAGCGATTAAAGGGCGAGTCGGTCGATCGGCGAACGGATCTTTACGCGTTGGGGCACATTTATTATGAAGCGTTGACTGGGCGTCATGCGTTTCAAGGGGAAGATCCGAACGAGATCCTGCAGGCGCACTTGACTCAAATTCCCGAGCCGATTGAGAAATTTCGACCGGAAGTCTCGCCGGCTCTCGCAAAATGGGTCTTGAAGCTGATGGAAAAATCGTCAAAAGAGAGGCCTTCAACAGCGGAAGCGGCCTTGCACGCGTATTTAAAATTGACTTAAGGAAACCATGGAAAAGATGATTCACGGATATTGGGCGGTCTTCGGAGTGTTAACCATTCTCGGCGGAGTGATCGGTTTTGTGCGTGCGCAATCAAAAGCGTCGCTCATTGCCGGTGGAATATCAGGGGGATTGCTCTTGGTCGCATTTTTTTGGAGTGAATCGAATCCGACGGGAGGTCATGGGCTCGGTCTGGGAGTGAGTCTTTTGCTCTTTGGTCGATTTTTGGGAGCTTATCTCAAGACTCGGAAACCGATGCCTGCCATCCCGATGATTGTTCTTGGTGGCATTGGTGTCGCAGGAGGAGTACTCAGATTGACTGGGGTTTTTTGACCTAAAGTCTAGGGTTTACAACTGCCAGAATTAAGGGCATTGTTAGCGCTGAAAATACCTATGAGCGCTACCACTTCTCCCAAAGTTCGAGTTATCATTATTGACGATCAGACGATGTTTCGTGAGCTTCTTGAGAAATTACTTTCCCAAGATAGCCGCTACGAAATCATCGGAACGGCAGGAGAGGGGCGTCAGGCGCTCGCGCTCTGTCTGGATAAAAAGCCAGAGTTTGTCATTTTAGATCTGATGCTCCCCGGCCTCAACGGAATCGATGTTTTGCGTCAGCTCATCAAAGAGCATCCCGGGGTTCGAGTCTTGGTCATCTCAGGGCATCCCTCCGAGGAAGTCGTTCGAAATGTACTCAAAGCAGGAGCGCACGGATTTATTGAAAAGACGGCACCGATTGATTTGTTGCGCCAGTCGATTGCACAAGTTTCCAGTGGCGGAAGCTTTTTCGGTCCCTCGGTGGCGGTTTTGCTTCGGAATGCTGTGGCAAATCCGAAGGGGGATGAAGAGTCTTTAACTCCGAGAGAGCGTGAAATTCTTCAATTGGTGGCGGAAGGTCACAGCACCAAAGAGATCGCGGCGATTTTAAATTTGAGCATCAAGACTGTGGATAATCATCGCAGCAATATGATGAAGAAACTCAGTATTCATGACATTGCGAGCTTAACGCGCTACGCGATTAAGATTGGGTTGATCGCCGTCTAATTTCGCGAGGCGATGAGCTTTTCGGTTTTGAAAATCTCATGAAATCTTTCTCCAAACTGCAACTGCTCGTCGGTCTCGCTCTGGGGCTTCTCGTTGCCTGCGTGACGTTGCCTGAAACGGGGGAGTCCGCCTTTATCATGACGAGTCCTGCCCAAGAGGCATCGATGGGCGCTCAAGCCTTTGCGGAGGTAAAAAAAGAACGGAAAACGTCCAAGGATCCCGCAGGTCAAAAGCGAGTCCGTGCCGTGGCGGATCGGATCATTCCCTATGTGGCGATGCCTCCGATGAAGTGGGAGATCGAAGTTTTCGAAGATGAAACTCCGAACGCCTTTGCCCTTCCCGGAGGTAAAATCGGAGTCCATACGGGAATGTTGAAATTGGTGGAAAATGATGCGCAACTGGCCGCAGTGATCGGCCATGAACTCGCTCACGTGACGATGCGGCACGGAGGACAACGAATGGCCATGCAGATTCCGTTGATGCTTGGAACCACGGCGATCGGAGTGGCACTGCAAAATGATAATTACCGGGCGCAACAACTCTGGATGACCGCGGTTGGGGTCGGTTCCGAAGTCTTTCTCGTTCTTCCCTTCAGCCGGGACCATGAATATCAAGCCGATGAAATTGGACTCCGCTATATGGCCCGAGCCGGATACGATCCCCGGGAGGCGGTCAAATTCTGGAAAAAAATGGAGGCGACCTCTTCCGGTGGCAAGCCGCCGCAGTTTTTAAGCACTCACCCGAGTGATGAAAATCGGATTCAACGCCTGGAAGCAGCGATGCCTGCGGCCATCCGGACGTATGATGCCGCACCGACGCGATGAGGATGCAATAAAGCCAGAGTCGCTCGGCCGCAATGGGGAAGGGCGGTTAGCTGCAGCACATAGGCCGCGTGGTCATAGCCGGTTGTTGAGAGCCAAGAAAAGCGTGTGCACAAAGTCTCCTGCGTCTGTTGTGCCCACGTAAAAAGTCTGTCCAAATGCCTGCCTCCGTGTCACGTAACCGCCGAACGCCTCAAACGCACCGACCCAGAAGCCGAGAAGCAACAGCGCCGTGAGTATGAGAAAACAAACAGTGACGATGCGTGCCCTTGTGGTCATAGTGGCCTAACGACGAACTCAGCGATCTCGACGGTCCTCCGTCGAGATTTGCTGAAGTGCTTGGTTCGGTGTTTTCATTGGAACACAAACACGATTGAAACACTGTTGATTATTTTTGATTTCGGAAGCTCATCAAAACTGTTCCCTGCATCGGATTTGTTAATGGAGAGTTGTACTTCGGAGCTGCTCTTCCACGTTACCACTGGCTTTGAATGACAAGAATAAATCGCGACGTTACCTGGAGTGACTGCCTTTCGGTTTGTTGCTGGACGGATTGATATGTGCTGCCAAAACACGTCCGGATCGTTCGCTGCTTGGATTTCGCGTGTGATGTCAATGATGTGTCTGCCATCCGGAGATATGCTGGTAGCATGATCAACATACTCTCGGGAACAGGAGCAGAGGATCAGACAAGCGAGCATTGTTTGGAGAAACTGTCTCATTATTGATTCACCGAACAGTTATTCAACCGACCGGGCGGGTCCGAAATTCTTCGAACCAGGTTGTTCCCATTAAATTCGAAACTTTTACCCTCATACGATGTTGAAATTGTCATGGAAAACCGAACGCTTCAAGGTTTATCTAGGATTCCCACTGAGAAGAGTCCGTTTTGAGCCACTGAGGGGACCATGGGAGTTGTTTCGCGCAGAGCCCAAGCCCATGGGGTTATGGGGCAATCGTTCAGAGAACTCTCCGCATGAGGATTTCACACGGAGGACTCAGTGCTCACGGAGGTTGAAATTTGATTTGTCTCCGTGAACCCTGTGATCTCCGTGTGAAACTGGAGGTTCCTTAGGAGGCGCAGTGATTTTCTTTGTCTTGAAAAACTCAGCGACACTGCGCCTCTGTACGAGAATCATTGCTCGGCGGGTTCATCGAACCCGCCCTACCAAAGGAAGGATCTTTTTTTGGAGGAGGAGATGGAATTGGCCGAGGGGGAATTCGTCTTCTTGAATGAGGCTGAGCCAGTGGGCGGTATCCGTTTCATTCTCGATGGCTCGGGTCTCTTTTTTCCATTTTGAGGCGACGTTGGGATGAACGGAGCGACTGATCAGATCGTGCGCTTCGAGCCAGAAGGCCATTTTGGAAGAATCGGCTCCTCGTCGATAGAGTCCGGTGATTTCATCCCTTAATTGGGCAATGGCAGAGGGGAGTGCGACCCAGTCGATGGTGAGTCGGTTATCGCACCATTGCAAAACTTCATGTTGATGGAGAAAGGCGAAGAGGAGTTGTCCTCCGAGGCCGTCATAATTCCGAACGCGGGTTCCGACAATTGGAAAGCGGAAGAGGCGATCGAGTAAAATCGCGTGAGTGACATATTCAGCAAAAGGAAAATCGCTCTGCGCCAGTCGATGGGCTTCTCCGAAGGCCCGGAGGTCGACACGAAGTTCTTCCAGCGAGTACATCCAGTACGGGGCCCGTTGTCGGATCATAAACGGATCAAAGGGAAGTTCCCCGAGGCTATGCGCCTGGTCATGAATCAGATCCCAGAGGACGACGGCATGATGGGCGAGGGTGGGTGAGTGGAGGAATCCTTCCAATCGAGGAAAGAGTGAGAGCGAGGTCGCTTCCACGGCTGCGTTGGCATAACGGAGAAGTCGAGAGGCTTCGCGATCACAGAAGATCGTTCCAAATGAGTTCTGCGGCCTCCCAGAGATCGAAACGGTTTCAGGGAAAAGAACCGCGCACTCGCTTGCATAACCGTCCGTGTAATCGATGAGTTCCCCGGGAACAAATTTTGGATTCGGGAAGCGAGTTTTCTCCATCAGGGCGAGCCAATCGGGCCACGGGGTGCGAAAGAGAATCGCCTCGAGCCGGATCTCCGAAGATCCATTCGGCGTGTACATTGGAAAAAGAGAGAGATGCTCCATTTGATCTATGCGATGGAGATCCGGTCGAAAGGATTGCAACGACGAATGAAAATCGGGCTTGGGGAATCCGTGACTCCGCCATGTCTCAAAATCATTTACGAGTGCGGCCCCATACGCGGCTTCGTGGGGAAAACGGGGAAGAAGGGCGTTCCAGCTTTTGAGGATCAAATCGAGGAGGGCGGAGGCTTCGGCCTGATCGGTCGATTCAACCGAGCCATCCGATTTCTGAAGCGATCGAAAGGCATTAACGGTCTTTTTTAGCTCGAGCCAGGCCGGAACGGTTTGGGTGGAGTGATCCGGAAGGGGCTCCTGATAGTGTTGAAGCGTAGGAACGGAGAGCCAGGCGATGAGATTTAACCAGAGGGCGCGATGATCGAGTTCGTTGAAAAATTCGTCCCCAAAAAGGCGTGAGTCCGTAACGACTGCGACGCGTCCTTTCTCCGCATACGCGACGGCAAGCAGCGCTGCTTGGGGGGGGACGGCCGAGGAGTGGCTTTGGACAACCGCCTGTGATGCTTCAGAAACCTGACAGGTTCCAGCTTGATAAAAGGCGACTTCGGTGACTCCATGTCCCAGCGCGACTCCCTCAGGAGACTTTGAAAATTCTCCGAGGATCCAAGCATGATTGGAGTGGATTCGATGTTCCCGATCCAAGACCGTCGTGTTTTCAATCTGAAGATGAAAGGGGAAGAGGAGTTCATTCAGATTATCGCCATATTTCTCGTGCTCGTATTCAGTGATGAGCAAAAGAGATCCGCCTCGACGGACAAAGGATTGAATCGCTTGAATTTCTTCATTTGAAAAATGAGGAGAGCCGACTCCGGTCGTTTTTTCCCAGGCCGGGTTGCACGGATGCAGTAGGATCAAGAGATCCGTTCGATTCAAATAAGTTGAGGTGAGGGGAGAGTCGAGATTTCGAAAGAGTTGGTACTCCCGTGAAGCAAGGGTTTCGGCGGCAAAGGCATAGGAGGAGTTGATCGCATCTGCAGGATTGATCTCACGGGCTCGCTCCCGCGAAACGGTCCAACTCTCTTGATGAGCCTCATCAAAGAGGAGACGAACGCTTCGAGGGCCGGGAAGCCGATGAGGCGCTGGATCAAAGGGATTCATCGAATACGCCTTTCGAGTAAAGGTAGCTCAGAATGAAGAAAATACAATGGGAGCCCCAGGCAGATCTAAGGTTGTGGATGTTTAACCACGGAATTTACGGAATACACGGAAAACAAAAATGATTCTCTCACAACGGATTTTTCTGAAGAAAGCAGGAAATGAGGAGTGCACGAATTGTGGTCGCGAATTTTGTCAATCACCGAGAATTGAATTCCTGAATTCCTGCTTTCCTCAGAGCCCCCCCTTATTCAAATATCAACAGAATCCGGCTTCCGTGTATTCCGTCTTTTCCGTGGTTAAATTCACGGAATTGATTTGCGATTGCCTTTCGAAAAATCCGTTGCAATCTTCCTTCCTTATGAAGCGTTTTCTCTCGGTCAGTTTTCTGTTGGTTCTCATTGTCTATACACTCTACTGGATGGCTTTTAAGGGGCCTCATACGTTGGGTCTTCGAAAAAGCACTCCGGCCGAGGTTCCGGTGACGTATACTCCGGAGCAGAAGTCGGCGATTGCGATTGGGGATGTTCCTATTTTGGAGATGTTGAATCGCGAGTACACCCGAATTTCCACTGTAGTCCTCCCCAGCGTCGTGAATATCTCGACGACCAAAAAAATTGATCGTCAGCAAATGGTTTCACCTTTTGATCAGTTTCCGTTCTTCCGTCAAATCCCTCCGCAACAGGGGCCTCAAGGACCCCAAGGGCCCCAGGGACCGCGTCGTCAGGAGGCGAATTCGCTCGGTTCCGGAGTCATTGTGAGCAAGGAAGGGCATATCATTACCAATGCTCATGTGATTAAAGGAGCCGACACCATCAAGGTGCGTCTCTACGATCATCGGGAATTTACGGCCAAGGTGGTTGGGGCCGATGCGATGACGGATATTGCGGTGTTACGGATTGAGGTAGATAAACTTCAAGCGCTCGCTTGGGGGGATTCGGATCAGTTAAAAGTGGGTGAGCAGGTGTTGGCGATTGGAAATCCCTTTGGGCTCGCGGAATCGGTAAGCGCGGGAATCGTCAGCGCGAAGAGCCGCAATAATCTCGGGTTTTCCGGACCAAATTTGTACGAGGATTTCATTCAGACCGATGCGGCGATTAATCCAGGAAATTCCGGTGGAGCACTCGTCAACATCCGTGGGGAACTCGTTGGAATCAATGCCGCGATTCTTTCGGCAGGGGGTGGATTTAACGGGATCGGTTTTGCGATTCCGAGCAGTCTGGCCCGTTTCGCGTTGGAAGGACTCGTCAAGACGGGGAAGGTGGTTCGCGGTTACTTGGGGGTGGCGATTCAGCCAGTCACTGCTGAAATGGCACGGTTTTACGACCTCCCGATGGATGAAGGAGCCCTGGTAACGGAAGTAACGCCTAACTCCCCTGCGGCCAAAGCGGATGTGCAACGTGGAGATTTGATTATTGAAATCGATGGGGTGAAGGTCAAAGACCCGGCGCAGTTGCGTTTGAATGTTTCCCGGATTGCTCCCGGAAAAGAGGTCAAACTGGTGGTGATGCGACGGAAATCGGAAAAGACCTTGAAGCTTGTCGTGGGAGAACAGCCGACCAATTTTGGTGCAGCAACCCCTGAGAGCGATGAACCGGGTGAGCTGCCGACTTCGGATGAGGCGAAAGTGAACAACGTCTTCAAGGGGATTCGGGTTCAGAATCTTGAACCGAATACACGTGAACGCGGGGGAATTGCTCCGGATGCCTCGGGAGTTCTTGTCATCGGTGTGGAAGAAGGATCGGCCGCAGAGGCCTCCGGAGTCCAACCCGGAATGGTGATTCAGGAGATTCAGCCGAAAGGAGAGTCCGCGCCTCAAGCGGTTCACGATGTCAAATCGTTCATGGGAATGATTCGAAAAATCAAGCCGAACGAAGATGTTTTGCTTTTTGTGCGTCGAGGGAAGTCGAGCACGTTCCTCCTGCTGAAGGCCCAATAAGTCGACCGAATCTGCAGTTATCATCGATCTTTGAAGGAAAGCTTATGAAAAAATTACGAGTTGGAATGATCGGGTATAAATTCATGGGTCGGGCGCACTCGAATGCCTGGCGTCAGGTTTCACGATTCTTCAAACTTCCCCTTCAGCCTGAGCTCCATACCATTTGCGGGCGCAATGAATCCGCCGTTCGCGAAGCCGCTGCGCAGTTGGGATGGAATCACGTCAAGACCCGTTGGCAGGACGTGGTGAACGATCCCGAGATCGACGTGGTGGATATTAACACGGCCAACGACACCCATGCGGAGATTGCGATTGCTGCCGCTCGGGCCGGAAAGCATCTGCTTTGCGAGAAGCCTCTGGCGATGACAGTGAAGCAGGCGGAGGCGATGTTGAAGGCGGCTGAGAAGGCGAAGATTGTTCATATGGTCTGTCATAATTACCGGCGGATTCCGGCGATTGCCCAAGCGCGCAAGATGATTGAGAAGGGGGAGCTCGGACGGATTTTTCATTATCGCGCCCGCTATCTTCAAGACTGGATCGTGGATCCGGAGTTTCCGTTGGTCTGGCGTCTTCAAAGCAAAGTGGCTGGGAGCGGAACGCATGGCGACATCAACGCGCACATTATCGATTTGGGACGCTACCTTGTGGGTGAATTCGATGAGGTCTGCGGTCATCTGGAGACCTTCATCAAGGAGCGCCCTCTCGAATCGGATGGTTCGACGAAAGGAAAACGCAAGATGGGGAAGGTGACCGTGGATGATGCGGCCATCACCCTGGGACGATTTAAAAACGGAGCCTTGGCAGTGTTGGAAGCGAGTCGTTTCGCCTCCGGTCGAAAGAATCACATTCAACTGGAAATCAACGGAAGCAAGGGCTCCCTCGTCTTTGACTTTGAGGATATGAATCGCCTCAAGTATTTTAACCGGGAAGACCCGGCTGATCGTCAAGGGTATCGCGATATCATTGTTACCGAGGGAGTGCATCCGTTTGTGGGAGCTTGGTGGCCGCCGGGACATATCATCGGTTACGAGCATACCTTTACGCACACGATCGCGGATTTTATTCGTGCGGTGGCGAAAGGGAAATCGATTCAACCGACCTTTGCGGATGGTGTCATGAACGAGCGGGTTTTGGAGGCGGTCAGTAAGTCTTCCAAGTCGCGGCGTTGGGTGAAGATCTAATTGGAATTTCTTTTATGGACATGCTTGTCAAACTTTACGAGCTTCCCTCAGGAATCGATCTGCTGTGCATGAAGCATTCAGTGCGTCAGGCCCTCGTTGGGGATCGCTCGATTGTAGCAGCATGGGTTCGCGAAACATTTAAAAACGAAGGGTGGGGCTGTGAGGTGGAAGCCTGCTTCAGTCGCAATCCCGTCAGTTGTTTTATTGCGAGCGAGAAGGGGAAGATCACCGGCTTTGCCTGTTACGACAGTATTGCCAAAGGAGTCTTTGGACCGATGGGCGTTGACGCATCGCAGCAGGGGAAGGGACTGGGAAGAGCGTTGCTCCTCGCAGCGCTCGAGACGATGCGCTATCAGGGTTACGCCTATGCCGTGATTGGTTGGACGGGGCCGGTTGATTTTTATCAAAAAGCCGTCGGCGCGACTCTCATTCCCGGCTCAGAGCCCGCTCGGGGAATGTATCGAGGGCTTTTGGCTCACGATTAAGTCGGACTCCACCATTCGCGAATGGCTGTCTCGCAGTCATTCAGGAGCGAAGGTTGATAGCCGAGGGATTTGAGTTCGGTTCGAATGCTCTCGACGGTGACATTTTCAGGTAACCAGGGGGGATGAAGCTCTAGCATCAGAGAGGGGCGGATCTCTCTCAAGGTTTTTTGCATTCCCTGAAGGACCGCCCCTTCGGCTCCTTCGACATCAATTTTAATCAGTTGAGGAGTGAGGTTGAGGGTTTCTACCAAGGAATCAATGGTCACGCTTGAATGCGCTGGATCGGTTCCTGAATTTGAGAGAAAAGAGGGATGCCCTTCTTCTCCGGAAAAGTATTTTGGATGGGAGGGAGTTCCATCTCCGCCAGCCCTGCAAAGGGAGGAGAAGTGTGTGTGTGGAAAAAGCGCGGAGGCGACGGAGAGGTTGTAAAGAAGCTCGGAGTAGATGCGTCGGTCGGGTTCTAGTGAGAGAAATTGCGATTTTGGAGCGGCTTTGGGGGCCAGGAGTAAGCTATAAAATCCATGGAAAGCGCCAATATCAATAACGTCGCCTCCTTCGTATCGTTTGAAGACCTCAGAGGCCTCTTTGAATTCCGCCGGAGAGTTTCTCCACCCATTGAGAATCAGATGAATCGATCGAGGAACATTCCGGGTGATGCCGTCAAAAAATTCGGAGGCAACATTTTGACGGAACTTCACCAAATCCTGAAGCGCCTTATCTCCGAGCAGGGAGTGGGCGAGGGATTTGATTTCTGGGTCCATGACGATTCTTCAAAAAAAACGCCGACTTGAATCTAAGTCGGCGTTTTTGATTTGGAGGGGTTCGGTTGATTAGCGAAGGATATTCAGGATATTCTGCTGGGACGTATTCGCCTGGGCAAGAATGGCCGTACTGGCTTGAAGGAGGATATTGCTCTTCGAGCTTTCTGCCGTTTCTTCGGCAACATTGAGATCTTTGATTTTGCTATCGGCGGCAGAGACGTTGGTCGTTTCCGTTCGGATATTTTGGATGTAGAAGTTGAACTTCGAGATATCCGCAGCGACTTCTGCACGGCGTCGCGCAATGCTTTGAATCGCCAAATTGAGGCTGTTAATCGCCGTCGCCGCTGCAGCTGTGGAGCCGATGGTGATGGAGGAGATCCCTAGCGTCGTCATGTTTCCGAGTGAAGAAGTCTGGAAAAGATCGGTTGCCCCTTCCGAAGAGACGGTGACAACCAATGTTCCTGTGGTAAAGAGGGTGGTTCCATTGAAACTCGCATTGCTTGCAACAAGATTCACGGCAGTTTTGAGACGCTCAAACTCCATATTGTAATTCTGCCGGTCGGCATCACTGAAAACACCATTCGTCGCGCGTTGCGCGAGCTCAGACATGCGGGTCAGTTGTTGTTGAATCGAGTTAAGGAAGCCATCGGTTGTTTCGGCCATTGAGATGAGGGTCTTGGATCCTTCAACGCTCGCCGTAAGTCGGGAAGTTCGTGCAGAGAGCTGATTGCTGACGGCGACGCCACCCGCATCATCTCCCGCATTTGATATACGACTTCCAGAAGCAAGTCTCCGGACGTGATTCATTAAGTTATCGTTATTGAGGCCGACATAAAAACTTGCGGTCGTTGCGCCAATGTTGGTTCCGATCGTAGACATATTCGATTCCTTTCGATTTTGGACTTCTGCGTCATGCAGAATCCTGTTTTAGATAGTGTTATTTAATTTTACCGCAGAAGTGTCAGGATATTCTGCTGGGCACTGTTGGCCTGGGCAAGCATGGCGGTGCTGGCTTGGAGCAGAATGTTGTTTTTGGAGAGCATCGTGGTTTCTTCAGCAACATTCAAATCCTTGATTCGACTGTTGGCCGCTTGGACGTTCACACGCTCAGTCCGGATGTTCTGGATGTGGAAGTTGAATTTGGAAATATCGGCATTCACTTCGGCACGACGACGGGCAATGCTCTGAATCGCAAGATTCAAGCTGCCAATGGCCGTAATCGCCGCATCGGTCGAACCGATGGTGATCGAGGAGATTCCCAGCGTGGTCATATTCCCAAGGGAAGAAGTGATCAGGAAGTCGGTAATCCCTTCTGCGGAGATCGCCACCGCAACGGTTCCCGTACTGAAGATCGTCGATCCGTTAAAGCTTGCGTTGGTCGCAATCTGATTGATTTGGGTCTTCAGACGTTCAAATTCGATGTTATAATTCGCTCGATCCACGGCTCCGAAAGCTCCGTTGGTGGCACGTTGGGCCAGTTCGGACATACGGGTGAGCTGATTTTGGATGGTTGCTAAGAAGCCATCCGCGGTTTGGGCGAATGAAATGAGATTCTGGGCGCCTTCGACCCCGGCTTGAAGACGGGCGATACGGGCATCCAAATTAGCGCTGACGGCAACACCAGCGGCATCATCAACAGGGTCAGCAATACGGCTGCCAGAAGAGAGGCGACGGATATTCTTGGTTAACGCTTCGTTGTTAATCGTGAGATAAAACGAAGCACTCGTTGCTCCGATGTTGGTTCCGATGGTGGACATATTCGATTCCTTTCGATTTTGATCTTCCGCATCATGCGAAAGTTTTTTTATAAATTTTCTAGTTTAGGTTACCGCAGAAGTGTCAGGATATTCTGCTGGGCACTGTTGGCCTGGGCAAGCATGGCGGTGCTGGCTTGGAGCAGAATGTTGTTTTTGGAGAGCATCGTGGTTTCTTCAGCAACATTCAAATCCTTGATTCGACTGTTGGCCGCTTGGACGTTCACACGCTCAGTCCGGATGTTCTGGATGTGGAAGTTGAATTTGGAAATATCGGCATTCACTTCGGCACGACGACGGGCAATGCTCTGAATCGCAAGATTCAAGCTGCCAATGGCCGTAATCGCCGCATCGGTCGAACCGATGGTGATCGAGGAGATTCCCAGCGTGGTCATATTCCCAAGGGAAGAAGTGATCAGGAAGTCGGTAATCCCTTCTGCGGAGATCGCCACCGCAACGGTTCCCGTACTGAAGATCGTCGATCCGTTAAAGCTTGCGTTGGTCGCAATCTGATTGATTTGGGTCTTCAGACGTTCAAATTCGATGTTATAATTCGCTCGATCCACGGCTCCGAAAGCTCCGTTGGTGGCACGTTGGGCCAGTTCGGACATACGGGTGAGCTGATTTTGGATGGTTGCTAAGAAGCCATCCGCGGTTTGGGCGAATGAAATGAGATTCTGGGCGCCTTCGACCCCGGCTTGAAGACGGGCGATACGGGCATCCAAATTAGCGCTGACGGCAACGCCAGCGGCATCATCAACAGGGTCAGCGATACGGCTGCCAGAAGAGAGACGACGGATATTCTTGGTTAACGCTTCGTTGTTTATCGTGAGATAGAACGAAGCACTCGTTGCACCGATATTTGTTCCAATCGTAGACATATTCGATTCCTTTCGTATTCTCTTCGCATCTTGCGAAGGGCTGCATCTTGCAGCTTGCTGATGATTCGTGGCGGATCAGCATCCACTGAACAATTTTTATTGCTCTATGTGTAAAATAATAGAAATCTCAGTTTTGTAAAGAAAAATATTTAGTTTTTTTTCTTGCAACCGATAACATATCTATTTTCACTCTATCACGACCCTATTTTTATGCAAGCCACTCCTCTCCCTCTCAACGAAAAATCGAAGAACCAATTATTGCGTGAGGTTGTCGAGGCCCTGATGTGGGAGCTGAGCTGCGTGCGGGCTTCGCAATGGGATCAGTTGCCTGAATTTTCAACCAGGAAACAAAAACTCCTGCTCCGAATGGAGGAGTATGACTGGACTCCGAGCGCTTTGGATCGTGATAATCTGGAGGGGATGGTTTTGAAATCTCAGATCATCGATCTGGAATATCAAGTCCGCAAACATTTGGAGAATAGTATGAACGTGTTGAAGCTGCAATTGACAGATCTTCATCAACGTCATCAGCGCTGGAAATCGGCGATGCTCCCTTATTTGCAGCGTTGAATTATTCAAATTGAATGCGGCCGGCAGGATTGGGACTCAGGGCTTTCATTAATTTCTCCATCGTGAGGATGACTTTGGGGACTGAGAGTTCCATCAGTTCTGGGGTCAATCCTTCCTCGTGAAGGGTTGCCTCGTCGAGTTCGGTGCTGTAGCCTTCTTCCCCCACGCCGACTCCAATCTCCAGGGCGATATGTTTTGCCGCATGAACGTGGGTTACCAAACAACGATGCTCGGATCCTGCAAGGGCGGGTCGAGGATAATAAGTGGCAACTTCCACCAAGCTAATGGGATAAGCCCAACCCTCCAGAAGAACTCCCCCGACATCGGTATGATCGTATCCGAAGATCTCCTTTTCCGCTTCGCGCCAATTGGATTTGGTTTGAAGTTGCCGGAGTCGTACTTGTTCAAATCCACTCGAACATGAGTAAGCGAGAGCAAGCTTTCCGACGTCATGGAGGAGTCCCCCGAGATAGGCGGTCTCCGGTTTGACGTGCTTTGTTTCCTTGGCGAGAATTTCGGCGGCAACGGCAACACAAAGGGAGTGACGGCAGAGATCTCCTGGTTCCCATCCGTACCCTGGGACCTCATTGGCGAGCCAACGCCCGGCAATCGTAACGCTGGAAAGTCGAAATACCTCCCGATTTCCCAGGCGTAATAAGGCATCGTGGAGGGTGTCACATTTGGCAGAAGCGGCAAAATAGGCAGAATTCGCCATCCGTAGGATTGCGCTGGAAAGACCTGGATCCTTTCGAATGAGCGCTTCAATTTCCTCAACGGTGGCGTCGGGGTTTTTTAGCAGAGTATCGAGATGGGGGAGGAGCCACGGCGATGCGGGAATGTTTTTCGCCATTTCACAAACCATTTGAATAGGGAGAATTTCGTTCATCCTGAACTCCTTGAGCTTAGCACCAGAAAATTTCCTGATTGGGGGTTTTGACAGAAACCTGTCCGGTTTTAAAATGAAGTTTGATCGTCCGATTATGCTGGCCTCCGACCTCCGCGACTTTGACATGAAGTCCTTCGCGTTTGGCAATTTCTTGAAATGCCAGGATATTTTTTTGACCGATCTTGAAATAGCTATCGGCTTGAAGGACCTGCGCCCCTCCAAAAACTTTGCATTCGCATCTTCGGGGATCGGAGCCAAGCAGGTGCATTTTTTTTAAGAGATCAGTCATTCCTGTATCGACGAACATGGATCGACGTTCCGTGGATTTTCCGTGGATTTTGGAGTCGGGGAGCATGGCGTGGAGGAGGCCGCCGCAATGAAGAACCGGATCGAATAGGGTCACACCGATACAGGAACCGAGCGCGTAAGTCGCGAGGATCGCATCCTCGTGATTAGAAAATTGGAGATCTGCAACTCCGATGATTGTTTCGCTCAACGCGCTTCCTTCATATGAGAGCCTAAGCCGCTTATCGGACTTGAACCGATGACCCACGCATTACGAATGCGTTGCTCTACCAACTGAGCTAAAGCGGCAATGAGAATGAGTCCAATCATGCAAAGGATTTTAAGAAATCCAAACAAAATCGTTACATGGGTCTCCAAAATAACAACCAAGGGGCAAACGGAGAGTTTTTCTTTGAGCTCCTGGAGTCCCGCTCGCTACGGGGCGCGTTGCGGGCGAATCGGATCGTTGCGCGCTTCTGATTATAAATCGAGAAGGACCATTCCGGGGTTTTCGATGAATTCTTTCACTCGAACCAGAAAGGTGACGGCTCCTTTGCCATCGACGATGCGGTGATCATAGGAGAGGGCGAGGTACATCATTGGGCGAATCACGACCTGGCCATTCACGGCAATCGGACGTTCTTGAATCGAGTGCATCCCGAGAATTCCGCTTTGGGGCGGATTGATGATCGGGGTGGAGAGGAGGGATCCGAAGGTGCCTCCGTTGGTAATGGTAAAGCAACCGCCTTCCATATCAGGGAGGGTCAGTTTTCCATCACGAGCTTTCTTGGCGTAACCGGCGATGGCGCCTTCGATTCCGGCGAAATTCAGCTGATCCGCATTTCGGATGACCGGAACCACGAGCCCCTTTTCCGTTGAGACGGCAACTCCGATGTCGTAGAAGTGATTTTCAACAATGTCATCTCCTTCGATTTTTGAATTGAGTGAGGGGACTTCCTTCAGTGCGTGGACAACCGCTTTGACGAAGAAGGACATAAATCCGACTTTGATGCTGTGTTTGGCCGTGAAGCGATCCTGATACTTCGCACGCAAAGCCATGACATTGGAAAGGTCGGCTTCGTTGAAGGTGGTGAGGATGGCTGCATCTTGTTGTGCGGAAAGGAGACGCTCGGCGATTTTCTTGCGGAGCGGGCTCATGGGGCGACGGGAGGTCCGTTCGCCGGAAATAGGGGTAACTGGAGCGGGGGCGGCTTCGAGAGGAGCCTTCTTGGAAGCGCTCAGGACATCTCCTTTGGTAATGCGGCCTCCTTTGCCGGTTCCGGTGAGAGTACTCGGATCAACTCCCTTATCGTCGGCGTGGAAACGACCTGAAGGAGTCAGAAGGGCTTCTTCTTTGCGGGCCGGGGCTTTGGCGGGAGCTGCGGCAGCAACGACCGGGGCGGGGACATTGGCAGGCGCGGGAGCGGTCTCATCGATGGTGGCGACGACTTGGCCGATTTGAATGGTCGTTCCTTGTGTGACGAGGTGTTTGAGTTTTCCGGGACTCTCCGCAAAAACTTCCGAGGTGACCTTGTCGGTTTCGACTTCAAAAAGAACTTCTCCCTCACGGACGTAATCGCCGTCTTTTTTGTGCCAGGCACCGAGGACGCCTGAAGTGATGGATTCTCCGACGGAAGGGACTTTGATTTCGATTGGCATAATATTTCCTTACAATTTCTGAAACGCGCGTACGACGATGTCCTTTTGCTCCAGATCGTGAATCGCATGGGATCCAGTGGCAGGACTCGATGACTCATCGCGTCCGACATAATGGATTTCGCGGTTGAAGATTTTACGGAGGCGCGGTTCCATGAAGGACCACGCTCCCATATTTTCAGACTCTTCCTGACACCAGACGATTTCTTTGGCTTCAGGATGTGCGGCTGCAATCGCTTGGAGTTTTTCAACATGAAGCGGATAGAGTTGCTCGACGCGGATCAACGCCGTCGACTCATCTTGAATGGCGAGACGCTGATCATCCAAGTCAAAGTAAACTTTTCCACAGCAGAGGATGAGACGTTTGGCTCCCTTTGCTTTGCGAGGATCCGGAAGAATTTCCTCAAAGCGACCTTTGGACAATTCTCCAATCGAAGAGACGCAGCGTTTATCCCGTAAAAGTCCTTTGGGGGTCATGAGGATCAGGGGTTTGCGAATCTTACGAAGCACCTGGCGGCGTAGGACATGGAAATATTGAGCGGGCGTGCTGCAGTTTCCAACGATGATATTATCTTCGGCGCAGGCTTGGAGGAAACGTTCCAAACGAGCACTGGAGTGTTCCGGTCCTTGACCATGATAGCCGTGAGGGAGAAGGAGGACGATGTTGGAAGTGACATTCCATTTCGCCTCAGAACTGACCAGATATTGGTCGATCATAATCTGGGCGCCATTGCTGAAATCACCAAACTGCGCTTCCCACATGATGAGGATTTCGGGGTAATCGAGTGAGTAACCGAAATCAAAACCGAGAACGGCGTATTCGGAAAGCGGACTGTTGTAGACACAGTAGCGTTCCTGATTGGGTGAGATGTTGAGGAGCGGAACATAACGTTCCCGATTGCTCAAATCATAAAGAACGGAGTGACGATGGCTGAACGTTCCTCGTCGGCTATCCTGTCCGGAGAGACGGACGGGGATTCGTTGGTCGAGGAGGGAACCAAATGAGAGCGCTTCCGCCATTCCCCAATCGAGCGGGGCTTTTCCTTCAATCATTTGTTGCCGTTGATCGAGCCATTTGACGAGCTTCGGATTGACGGTGAAATTGGCGGGTGGCTTGGAGATCGCGAGACCAATGCGTTGAATGGTTTCCGTAGGAACGGACGTCTCAATGGGATCAAAAATCCGAGGACACGAGAGAGGCGGGCGGATGGCGGGGACCAAGTGTTTTGTTTCAGACTTGGACATGGCGAGCGCCACGCTGAGACGTCCTTCGAATTCCTTTTGATACGCTTGGATCTTCTCTTTGGAAGTTTCTCCGGAGGCGACCATCTGATCGATCAAAAGCTCGCTGATGAAAGGATGACGCTCGACTTCTTGGTAAAGGGTCGGCTGGGTAAAATTCGGTTCATCGCCTTCGTTGTGGCCATGACGCCGGTAGCAGTAGAGATCAATGACGACATCCTTTTTGAAGCGCTGACGGAACTCCATAGCGATTTCGATCGCACGAACGGAGGCAATTGGGTCGTCGCCGTTGACGTGGAAAATGGGGAGTCCGAGGGTCTTTGCGATGGCGGTGCAGTAGACGGAGGAGCGGGAATCTTTCGGAATCGTGGTGAAGCCGATCTGATTATTGACGACGATGTGAACGGTTCCACCGGTCCGATAACCTTCGAGTTGCGACATGTTGAAGGTTTCAGCGACGACGCCCTGTCCAATCATCGCGGCATCTCCGTGAATCAGGATCGGAATGACCTTGCCGCGTTCTTCGTTGTCTTTGAGGAGGCGCTGCCAGGCACGTGCCTTTCCTTCGACGACCGGACTGACAGTTTCGAGGTGACTTGGGTTCGGTGCGAGGCTGACTCCGATTTTGTGACCGCTGGAGGTGACAACGGAGCTTTCGTAGCCGAGGTGGTATTTAACATCTCCATCTCCCGTGGTGTCGGGAACGTGATTTCCGGCAAATTCATTGAATATTGCTTTGTAATCTTTACCGAGGATATTGGCGAGTACGTTGAGTCGACCGCGGTGCGCCATTCCGATCATTAACTGACAGACGCCGTGAGTGGGGCAGGATTCGATGATGGCATCCATCATCGGGATCAGGGTCTCTCCGCCTTCGATCGAAAAACGCTTTTGTCCGACAAACCGGGTGTGAAGGAATCGCTCGAACTGCTCCGCGTCGATCAAGTGATTCAGAATTCGCTCTTTTTTGGCAGCAGGAAAGGGAGTCGGATTCGCTTCTACTTTATCGCGGACCCATCGACGGACGGTGAAGTCCTGAATGTGCATGTATTCTGTTGCAAGATTGCCGCAGTAGCTCTCTTTGAGAATTCGAATGATCTCGCGAAGTGGGCGACGTCCTCCACCGGCGAGCGTTCCGCTGTCGAATTGGGTGTCGAGGTCGGAATCGGTGAATTTGAAATTGTGAAGTTCGAGATCGGGGAGGGTGTTTTTATTGAAACCGAGGGGATCCAAGTTGGCAATATGGTGTCCTAACATCCGGTAGGCGAAGAGAAGATCGTGAATTTTTCCTTGCTTGAACCAAAAATCAGGGGCGTCACCGGCAGGAGCTCCGCTGCGGCCTCCTTTGGCTTTGGGAGCTGGAGCATGTTGGCAGCCTAGGGAAAAACCTTCAAAAAAGGAGCGCCAGGTTGAATCGACTGACTCGGGGTTGGTTTTCCACTGTTCGTAAAGTCCCTCAAGCATTTCGGCGCTTTCAGAATTGGCGAGTGTTCCTTGGGGGTGCGTTCCGTGGCCATTGACCATGTTGGTCCCCAAGCGTTTAGCCTCAAGATCCGAAAGACTAGAAGGATTCATCGTATTGTTACGCATTAGCGTGTAAAATTTACGTGTCAACGCCCGAGAAAACCCGAAATTAAGTCTTGGATTCTGAGAGGGAGGGGTTAGAAAAGAATTCGTGCCCAAAAAAATGTCACTTCCTGCGGAAATTAGCTCTGCGGAGCTTTTGCGTCACTTTTCTGCGAAATCACGCCGTCGCTTTAGTCGGGGTGAAAAAGTGATTCGCGAGGGAAACCAAGCGACGGCTTGTTATTATATTCTCAAAGGAAAGCTCCAGATTCGGAAGCGAATGAAGAATCAGGGCGAGATTGTTCTCGCGACTCTTGGCAAGGGGAATTTCATCGGAGAGATGGCGATGCTTTCCGAAGGACGACGCAGCGCTACAACGTTAGCTTTGACGGGGGGCGAGTTAATCGAGATTAAGCGGGCGGATTTTCAAAAATTATTCCGGGATGAGAATCCGTTAGGGCCTCGTTTGGCGTTACATTTTGCCCTTCAACTCTCTCGGCGTGCGGGAAGGATTCTTCAGCAATTTTCAGAGCAGGGGAAAAGTACCGATATGGATCCGATCGTTGTTCGAAAAGTGTTACAGCGGATTTATTCCGTTTGGGCGATTTAACCCGACGGAAAATGCTTTCCGAATTTTGGATTCGCGGGCTTTCGGCGATTTTAAGTGGTGTTTTGCTTGTTCTGGCGCTTCCTCCTTTCAATGCGGGGGGGCTGGCTTGGGTGGCGTTGATCCCCGTTCTTTTGGCGAATGGAATTTCTGTGGGAGAGAAACCGGTATTATCCCGATGGCGGTTGATGCCTCCAGGCGCGATCGGTTATTGGATGGGGCTTTTTTTCTTTGCGGGGGCCTTTTGGTGGGTTGCCTATGTCACGGTGGTTGGAGTCATTGCGTTGATTTTATACTTGGCAGTTTATCCTGCGCTCTGGGTTTGGGCGCACGATCAATTAAAGTCTCGGGGCATTCGGTCAATCGATACACTTTCTTGGGCGGCAACGAGTGCTTCGGTTTGGGTCGTCTTGGAATGGTGTCGGAGTTGGTTTCTGACCGGATTGGGGTGGAATGGGTTGGCGGTGACACAACACCGAATGATTCCGATGGTGCAACTTGCCTCCGTGGGAGGAACTCTTTTGATTTCATGGCTGATCGTTTTTGTAAATGTGGTTCTGGCCTGTGCGATTCGACGTGCTTATGAAGAGATTCGAAGCGGAGAGGGATACCGACGTCATTGGGATCTTTATTTGACGATTGGGCTTTTGATGGGGACGTTTTTCTGGGGGATGCAGCGGATCATCAATGCGCCCAAGGGGGAATTAAAATCGATTCGCTATGCATTGGTTCAACCCAATATTCCTCAAGATGAGAAGTATGAAGCGATGAATGCCACCGAGGTGATCCAAAGGCATGTGCGAATGAGTCGGGAGGCGTTGTTGATGGATCCGGAATTGCTGGTTTGGCCGGAAACCGCAACGGGAAAAATTTTCAAAACGGACTTTGAGTTGCGCGCGGCGGTGAACTACCTCATGCGCGGGAAGCGATTTGATTTTGTGATGGGAGCGCTGGATGTGGAGGAAGGGAAACAATTCAACGCGGCATTCTGGTTTCCTCCGAATGAAAAACGCGGGAAGATCTACCGAAAAAATCATCTGGTTCTCTTTGGCGAGTACACGCCGTTCTGGGATACCTTTCCCCATCTCGGTCGCTGGTTCCCGATGACCCCGGGATTTGATGCGGGAGAAGGGGCGGCGATTTTTGAATTACGAGAGGGAGCGGTAAGAGCACTCCCCTTGATCTGTTTTGAGGATACCGTTTCCGATCTGGCGCGACGTTTCAATGAAGAGAAACCGGATTTCTTGTTGAATCTCACGAACGATGCTTGGTTTAAGGATTCGCCCGGAGCGGAGCAACATCTGGCGAATGCTATTTTTCGGACGGTCGAACTGGATTTACCGATGCTCCGGTGCGCGAACAGTGGTGTCAGTGCGGTAGTGAATCAGAGTGGCGCGGTTCTCGATACCATTAAAGATGATCAAGGTCGTCGGGTTGAAGTCGATGGCGTGAAGGTGGGGCTCCTTCAATGGGCTCCCTCCCGAGTGACTCTGTACGAGAAATACGGAAATTGGATCGTTATATTCTCACTCCTGATCATCGGACTACGCCTTTGGAGGCGAGTGGGTGCCGGGCGTGGTGTTTTCGTGAATGGATCGTGATGGGATGCGCTCGAGAGGAGTTGCGCACATTATTTATTACAACCCGGTGCGCTAAGTCCATTTTGGTCTCCGACCGATGGAAGGGACTCTCTCGCTTGAGGATGCGCTCGAGAGGACTTGAACCTCCATGTCTTTCGACATTAGAACCTGAATCTAACGCGTCTGCCATTTCGCCACGAGCGCGGGGTTGCGTGGTAGATCTCTCTAATAAAAGAATGGGGGATGCCGGTCAACTCTAAATCTCCTCCGAGTCAATGCGATCGCCCTAATCGATTGCGATCCCATGGAAATAGGAACAAAGGTGAGGTCTCACACAAAGGCACGAAGCCACCAAGAAATGCCAATGTTTTGTTTGTTCTTCAAAAACAATTTATCCTACCTGGAGTAAAAACTTCGTGAGCTTCGTGACTTTGTGTGAGACAATCGGTGGGCTGTGTGTGTTCTATGCTTGCTAATGATTTGAGTTGATCGCTCTCTCCATGATTGCATCCTGAGTTTAAACCGGTTATGAAATCGTTGTGAAAAATCAATCGGGTCGAACCGGGTTTGCGCCAATCGAGGCCGTTCTCCGGGATTTGAAGCGCGGCAAGATGGTGATCGTGACGGATGATGAGGATCGCGAGAATGAGGGAGACCTTGTGATGGCGGCATCCAAAATCACTGCGGCCGCAGTCAATTTTATGGCTTCTTATGGGCGCGGATTGATTTGCTCGCCCATTTCCCGAGAGAGAGCGCAACAGCTTGGATTGCAACGAATGGTGTTGGATAATCGGGAGAGTTTTCGCACGGACTTTACGGTAAGTGTCGATGCCCGCCACGGAGTGACGACAGGAATTTCTGCCGCCGATCGAGCCAAGACCATCAAGGTGCTTTCCAGCGCCAAGGCCGTTCCTCAAGACTTGGTTCAACCAGGACACGTTTTTCCGCTTCAAGCAAAGCCAGGGGGAGTGCTTCAGCGTGCGGGGCATACGGAGGCGGCAGTGGATCTCGTTCGTCTCGCGGGTCTTGATGGATCCGCGGTGATTTGTGAGATCCTCAAGGTGGATGGATCGATGGCACGGCTTGCGGATTTAAAAAATTTCTCAAAGCGGTTTGCCTTAAAGATGTGCAGTATTCAGGCGCTCATCGAATACCGTCGTCAGAACGAAAAACTGGTGGAGATGGAGCAGCGGGTCAAAATGCCGACGGATTACGGTGATTTTGAATTATGTCTTTTTCGTTCGCGAGTGGATGGGCATGAACATCTCGCGATGGTGAAAGGAAAGATCAATCCGAAGCAACCGATTTTGGTCCGTGTTCATAGCGAGTGTCTGACGGGAGATGTTTTCGGTTCGCGGCGCTGCGATTGTGGTAATCAACTTCATTCCGCCCTCAGTCAAATTGAAAAGGCAAAGAGCGGGGTTCTTGTTTACATGAGGCAGGAAGGGCGCGGGATTGGATTTGCGGCAAAGATGCACGCCTACAAGCTTCAAGAACAGGGATACGATACGGTTGAGGCGAATCTGAAACTCGGATTTCCTTCGGATTTGCGTGAGTACGGAATTGGCGCGCAGATTCTACATGAGCTGGGAGTTCGCAAGATTCGCCTTTTGACGAATAATCCGAAGAAGGTGGTGGGTCTCGCCGGATATGGTTTGGAGATCACGGAACAAGTGCCGATTCGCATCGCGTCCAATCCCCATAATGAGGTTTATTTAAAGACCAAAAAAACAAAAATGGGACATGCTTTATGAAAAAGCTTTTTTTCCTTCTAAGCGTAGCTGTGGCTTTAGCGGCTTGTGGGGGAATTTCATTCGAGATCAAGATTCCAAAATCCCTGATTGTCAGTCAGCTCGATTCCCGATTCCCCTTCACCAAAAATAAGGGGCTCATGACCGTGACGGTTTCGGATCCGGTTCTCAACTTTAACGGTTCTTCCAATCGCCTTGAAGTGAAGGCCAACACGGTGGTTCGAATTTTAGGATTGATTCCGATCAAGGGAAATGTGCTGACGGACGGAACGCTTGAGTACCGGCCTGCCACGGCAACGTTTCATTTTAAGGAGGTTAAAATCAAAGAGTTCAATATCAAAGGAATTCCGGAAAGCCAACTCGATCAGGTGACTGGATTATTGGGAACCGTGATGCTGGCGGTCTTGGGAGATATCGAAGTTTACAAATTGAATCCGACTGACACCAAAGAAAATATTGGAAGACTTGGATTAAAGGGGATCCGTATGGTTGATGATGGCGTGATGGTTCGTTTGGGAATCGGAGGGTAATCCTTAAATGTCTTAGAAACGGTCAAGTTTCGGTTGACAGATGATGTTTGATGCTTGATGTTTATTCAAATGAGAACCACTCTGACCTTGGATGATGATGTGATCGATGCGGCTCGCAAGTTGGCAGAGATGAAGCATTTATCGATTGGAACGGTTATTTCGGACCTGGCTCGACGCAGTTTGACTCCAGTAAGCGCGCCTAAGACTCGCAACGGAATCCGCCTTTTTCCGGTTAAGCCAGGAGCTGGTTCTGTGACGCCTGAAAAGGTGAAAGAGCTTCTTGAGGAAATGGAGTGAGTCGTTATCTGTTGGACGTCAATCTTCTCCTTGCTCTTTTGGACCCAAAACACATTTTCCATGAGTCGGCCCATCTGTGGGTGGAGAAAGACCCTGACGCGAGATGGCTTACCTGTCCACTCGTTCAAAACGGAGTCATTCGTGTCGCCAGCCAGATCAAATACCCGAACCAACTGGGCACGGCCACTGAAGTAAAACGAATTTTACAGGCCTTCTGTGAGGACTCGCGGCACGAATTTTGTCCGGACGATATTACCCTCTTAGACTCATCTCATCTAGATCATCCGGAAATGCTGACGCCATCTCGCGTGACCGATCTTTATCTTCTGGCCCTTGCGTGCCATCACAAAGTAAAACTCGCAACCTTCGATGGTCGAATTCCCTTTAAAGCGATCCGAGATGGCAAAAATTCCTTGCATCTCATCAAGCCATAGCGAACTGGAAAAAGCTTGCCACTCGTTGAGGGGAGACCTAAAAACAACCTCTCTTTGCCGCGTGGTGCAATTGGTAGCACACCAGATTCTGGATCTGGGTGTTCTAGGTTCGAGTCCTAGCGCGGCAGCCACATCTCTCCCTTCAGCCAATTGTCATTTTGACCTGCTCTGGTGTTTCTTGCAATCCCTGTTGATTCGTCGCCCTTCCCTCGGGCGACTCGGGGGATCGTCTCATCTCGTTCCCACGAGATTCGGCGGCGCGGCAGCCACATTCTCTATCAATGACTTGCGATTATTTAAGTAAAGGTCATAACGATGCTCCATCCAACGACGATTGCCTTTGGATAGTGAATGTCATCAGTTGAGTTTTTAAAAATCTCAGCTAGAGTCTGGCCATGAAGGCTTTAAATGGATTGGTTTTAGGGCTGCTTTTTGGGGCCTCGATGATCGGTTTCGCAGAGGAAGCTCCCGCGACGGTCGCTTCGGCGCTGGTTTATGTGATTCCTATTCGAGATGAAATTGAGCCGACGATGGAATATTTAGTTCGGCGTGGGGTCAAAGAGGCATTGGAGCAGAAAGCTTCCGCGCTTATTTTGCACATGGAGACGAATGGGGGCCGGGTTGATAGTACGGAAAAGATTATTCAAGCGTTGCAGAACTTTAAGCCGCAAGGCCAGACTTATACGCTAATCGATAAGAAAGCCATTTCAGCCGGTGCGTTTATCTCGGCCGCAACTCGCCATATTTATATGACCCCTGGGTCTGTCATTGGCGCCGCTGCCCCAGTGATGGCGGCCCCGGGACAAGGGCCTCAAGTGCTTCCAGAAAGCTACGAAGAGAAGATTACCTCGGCAATCCGCGCGATGGTTCGCTCAAGCGCGGAGACGAATGGGCATCGCCCAGAGGTTTTTGATGCGATGGTCGATCGCGATCAAGGACTCAAAATTGAAGGGAAAGAGATTATTCCAGCGGGAAAACTGTTAACACTGACAACGAAGGAAGCGGAGCAAAAAGTGGGAGGCAAGACCTTGCTCTCCTCTGGGACAGCTCCTGATTTGAAGGCCTTCGTGAGCCAAATTAGTGGGCCCAATACAAAGATCGTAACGCTTGTGCCGACCGGGTTCGAAAAAGTGGCGAGATTTATTACGATGATCTCTCCGTTTCTACTCACGGCTGGAATGGCTTTGGGCTACTTAGAGTTTAAGACTCCTGGCTTCGGGGTTTTTGGGATTTCGGCTGTACTCTGTTTTCTAATCTACTTTTTGGGCCACTACATCGCCGGGCTAAGTGGCTATGAGCCGGCACTGATCTTTTTTGCTGGAGTGGCATTGCTAGTGCTTGAAATTTATTTTCTGCCCGGCCTTCTGATCCCTTCCATCACGGGGATTTTATTGATTCTCTTTGCTTTCGCTTTTTCAAAAATCGATTTTTATCCAGGCCATAATGCTTTTCCTCGCTGGAATCAGCTTCAAGCGCCACTCATCCAGACTACCTACTCAATGTTAGGTGGCCTTTTTCTCATCGCGCTCCTAGCCAAGTTTATTCCCAGTCGTTGGATCACTCAAAAACTCGAAGAGGCAACGGTTGCTGGGGCCTCTGTCACCGCAAATTCCAAAATTAAAGTCGGCTCCGAGGGGGTTTCGGTGACCGTACTTCGTCCCTCTGGAACGGCCCTCTTTTCGAATGAGTTTTATGATGTCGTGACGAGCGGGATGATGATTGAGCAAGGGGCTAAGATACGCGTTTTATCGGCCGATGCGCTACGAGTCGTCGTCGAGCCGATCCAAGGGGAGGCGTAGTCTATTAATGGATGCTTTTGGAATCTCTTTGTTAGTGATCATCGGGTCTCTTCTTTTAGTGGCAGAAATCTTTATGCCGGGAATGATTTTAGGAATTTTAGGAGGGGCTTGTCTGGTTGCTTCTGTCATTTGGACCTTTCAAATTTACGGCTTCGGCATTGGGGCGGGGCTCCTTTTATTCGAGGTATTTGGCATCGCCATCGGTCTATTTGTTGTCATGGAGCGACTCCCCTTTTCGAAACTGGGAAAGAGCATCATGCTCGAAGAGACTAACCAAAGTCGTGATCAAGAAGAGTCACTTAAAAAAATAGTTGGACAAAATGGAATTGCGGCTACGTTATGCCGTCCATCCGGGATTGCCTTGATTCTTGGAAAGAGAGTCGACGTGGTTTCGGAGTCTGGACTGATTGAAGAGGGCCGCCCGGTGACAGTCACCCGCGTGGAGGGCGTCCAAGTGAGAGTGCGGGAGCAGCGGTCTTAAATAGTCATCAATAGAAAAGGAAAACGTTATGGGACACATACTACTCGGTGTTGGAATTCTTGTCGTTATTGTTATCGCTTTAATTTTAGTAAATTTTTTTGGAATCTGGTTTCGCGCTTATATTTCCGGGGCCCCGGTCGGAATTGGCAATCTGCTCGCCATGCGCTTCCGAGGAATTCCGGCCTCGCTCATCGTGAACAATCGAATTACAGCGGTCCGCTCAGGGATCATCGTAGAAGCCACTCAGCTTGAAACCCACTATCTGACCGGGGGGAATGTCGACGAAGTCATTCGGGCGTTAATCGCTGCCGATAAGGCCGGAATTACCTTAGACTTTAACCGTTGCTGCGCGATTGACCTAGCGACTCGCGGAACAGGCAAGACCGTTTACGAAGCCGTTCGAACAAGCGTAAATCCTCGGGTAATTGATTGCCCAAACCCCTCTTCAGGAAAAACAACGATTGATGCGGTTGCTAAAGACGGAATTGGCTTGCGAGTTAAAGCTCGCGTGACCGTCCGCACTAATTTAGATCGCTTCGTTGGTGGTGCCACGGAAGAGACCATTGTCGCCCGAGTCGGTGAAGGGATTGTGACGACGATCGGTTCTGCAAACTCCTACAAGGAAGTGATGGAGAATCCGGATCGAATCTCCAAGACGGTTCTTCAAAAAGGATTAGACTCCGGCACGGCCTTTGAAATTCTCTCCATCGATATTGCTGATATTGATGTCGGTGAGAACGTTGGCGCTAAGCTTCAAGCCGAGCAAGCAGAGGCAGATAAGCGTGTCGCGCAGGCGAAGGCTGAAGTTCGACGTGCGGCCGCTGTCGCTGTTGAACAAGAGATGAAAGCACGTGTTGAGGAAATGCGAGCCAAGGTCGTTGAAGCGGAGGCGCAAGTCCCTCAAGCAATTGCTGAGTCATTCCGCTCAGGGAACCTCGGGGTGATGGATTTCTATCGGATGAAGAATGTTCAGGCGGATACTCAAATGCGCTCGACAATTGCAGGAGATACAAAGCCCAATAGTACGATTTCCTAATGAAATACGCTGAAGTCAATTGGATCGTCGTCATTGTTTTTGCGATCGGGCTCATCTCTCAGCTTGTTGAGGTAGTGAAGCGAAAAAGAGGGGGAGAGGAGCATCCGGACGCTGATCCCGATGAGCAGGCTCCCGGCCCTTCGGGCCGCCACCATCCGCCGGAGGAGCGGATGGACGATCTTCTCGAGTCGTTAGGGTTGCCTCGCTCCTCACGAGAGAAGGCTCCTCCTCCTCTCGTTTATGAAGAGATAGTGACAAGGCCTGCGACTCCACCGGAACGAGCTGATGACCCTTTTTCAGAGGGGCCTCAAGCTAAGTTCAAGAAGGAGCCCTCGCGCGAAAGGTACGACTCGCCCTTCGCTTCCTATTCTGAGGTGGCTTCGCCGGAGAAAAAAGTCGAGCGCATTCACTTTGATGAGGATCTTGAAGCGACCGAGAATTCTTCGCTCAACATCTCCGCCGCAAATTTCCAAGTCATCAATACTCGGCAGGGGGTTGGAGATATTCGCAAACAGCTTAAAACGCCAGAAGCGCTACGGCAGGCGTTTATTTTGAAAGAAATCTTAGATCCGCCCAAGGGATTAACGATGTAATCTAAAGCTGGCAGTTTACCTGCCGTTTTGAGGCTTCATCATGGATCCACTCACTCATGCGGCGACTGGTGCAAGCCTCACGCTTTTACTTTCAAAGCCGGATCAGCGGAAGTGGGCGTTGTTTTGCGGTATCATCGCCGCAACAATCCCCGATCTTGATATCTTTATTCGCTCCAGCGAAAATCCGCTTTTAACCATTCAATA
This sequence comes from uncultured Verrucomicrobiota bacterium, assembly GCA_964555235.1. Taxonomy (GTDB): domain Bacteria; phylum Verrucomicrobiota; class Verrucomicrobiia; order Methylacidiphilales; family CAMAQI01; genus CAZKRU01. The sequence goes on along the minus strand of CAZKRU010000014.1, from coordinate 5,469 downwards.
TCACCGCCATTTTACTCATTCACTTTTTTTCGTCCCCTTTGGAGCAATGATCGCTTCGTGGCTTGTGCTTCTTTTCGCGCGTCAGAAAATCGCATGGAAAGATCTCTATCGCTACTGCTTTCTCTCCTATCTCACGCATCCATTTTTGGACGCGGCAACAAGCTACGGAACTCATTTGCTCTGGCCCTTCACGAATGATCGCGTCGCGTGGAGCATCGTTCCGGTTGTCGATCCAATCCCGACACTCATTTTATTGATTGGCGTCGTTGTCGCTCTGAAGGCTCGACGAAATAGAGCGCTTATTTTTTCTATCAGTGGATTCTTTCTTTATTTGCTCTTGGGCGGAATTCAAAAAAGTGCGATCGAGGGCGCATTAAGGGAGACCGCTCGCTCACGAGGGCACTCGATCGACAAATACGACGTGAAGCCCTCGATTCTTCAGATACTTGTGTGGAGGACCATTTACGCAAGCGAAGGGGTTCTTTATGTCGATGCATTTCAAAAAATTCCATTTCGTGAGGCGGTTCACTATCAAGGCGGGGAGTTGCCTCAATATTTTTATCAGCATGAAACTCGAGTCAGCCGCGGCACCGTTGCCTATAATGACTTGAAGAAATTTAGCTACTTTTCGGACGAGTACGTTGCAGAAACAAAAGGGGAGCCTTTATTTATTGGGGATATTCGTTTTGCACTTTTGCCTCATCAAACAAAGCCGCTCTGGGGAGTTCGACTGAGCCCTGAGGCCCCCGAGAAGCATCTTCCTTTTGAAAATCACCGCCACATGGAGAGCAACACTTGGGAGATATTTGGGAGAATGATCTGCGGACGGCCAATCGGCCATCTCCATGAATCACCATAGTGCAGAGTCTTATCCGCAATCGGAGATAAATTCCGTTGAAAGGGAGAAGTGGTGCTTTTGTCCTGAAGGAATGTTTTTGTTTTGTTCTGAGTGGTAATGGGGAGCTTCTCTATCAATGACTTACGAGGAATGGATCTCGATGGGGCACTCGATGGATCATTTCGTTGTAAAAAAACCTAAGAAAATGACGATTGGTTCGTTTTATCTTCTGAATGAACCATTTATCGTCCACATTGGATGCCACTCAAGGATCTCTCTTTATGCTGTGCAAAAAACTGAATATGATGATTTGTAAACTTCTGGCTTGTTCTCTCCTTCTCTTCTTTTTTGGTTCAAGCGTTCAGGCGGAATCCCGGGCTGAACTTTGGAAGCGGGTTAAAAAGTCGACGAACGACAATCTTCCTCAATCGGCGATTAAAGATCTGGATCTCATCATCGAAGGGACCCAAGCCGACCAAGCCTGGCCGGAATATATCAAAGCGGTGGGACAGCGCGTTACTTTGGAGGGGACGATTCAGGGCAATAAACCGGAAGAGCGAGTGATTCGGCTGGAAGCGGCGATTGCCAAGGCTCCTCCGCAAGCGGTGCCGATTCTGAACACCTTGTTGGCCGAATATTATTGGCAATATTTTCAAAGTAATCAGTGGCAGTTCGTGCAGCGCACGCAAACGGGGCAACCTCCCGGAAAAGATTTTACGACTTGGGATCTCAAACAAATTTATGCGAAAATCGATCAGACATTCGCTCGGGCGCTTTCAGATGAATCACTGAAAACCATTCCGATCAAAACATACGTAGATCTTTTTATTTTCGGTGGAGAAACAGAAGACGCCTGTCGGCCCACGCTTTACGATTTTATTGCCTATGAAGCGTTGAATTTTTATGCCTCGGCGCCTCAGGCGGGGGCCAAACCTGAAGATGCGTTTGAGCTGGTTGCTGAATCCGATCTCTTTGCGCCTACAGAGACTTTTATGAATTGGAAACCGGAGACCACTGATAGCGAATCGCCAAAATATAAAGCGATCCGGCTGTATCAGGAGCTGATTAAATTTCATCTCAAGGATCAGGAGCCGAGCGCGCTCATTGATGCGGAGATGGCGCGCCTCGTCTTTGCTCGTAATTTTGCCACGGGCGAATCGACCTCCAAACGATTTCAATCGGCGATGGAGAAAATTACGCAACAATGGAAAACAGATCCGCTTTCATCGGTCGCCTATCATCATTGGGCGACGAGTCTGCATTCGGAAAAGAATTCGGTAAAAGCGCGTCAACTGGCAGAAGTCGGGGCGGCTTTGCATCCGAAAAGTGTTGGGGCGGCGCGGTGTCGTAATTTAATCCGCAGCATCGAAGCACCTGATGCAACGATTATCACGGAGGGAGTCTGGAACGCGCCAGCACCTGAGATCCGTGTTACCTACCGCAATCTCTCCAAAGTTTATTTTCGCGCGATTCCTTGGGATTGGGATTATTTTCTCGATTCAAATCGTCAAAACTTTAATTATTTTGACGAATCCACCCGCAACAAAATTCTAGCTACGAAACCTGCGCTGGAATGGGTCAACGAGCTTCCTCCTACCAAAAATTACCAAGTTCGAACGGAAGCGCTCCCTTCGCCAGCCAGCTTAAAACCGGGTTTCTATTTTATTGCTGCAAGTCATGACCCCCAATTCAAGGAAAGCGTGAGCCCCATCAGCATTACGAAGGTCTGGGTGAGTGATCTTGCGTTGATTCTGAGGCCGAGAGCGAACGCCATCGAAGGCTTTGTTCGTGATTCCAAATCCGGAACTCCGACCGTAAAAGCATTGGTCGAATCCTGGAAGTTTTCAAACAAAGGAAATTGGGTCAAACAGGAGAACACGACCACGGACGCCAATGGAATGTTCTCTATTCGCTCAGCGGAATCCTACCGTCAACACCGCTTTCGAGTCCGCTCAGGCGAGCATACGGTCGCCAGCGATGACCAGCCGGGAAGCCGGGACGAGCAATCAGATGGTCCCACCACTCAGGTCACGCTGTTTACCGATCGCTCGATTTATCGACCGGGTCAAAAAATCCAGTTTAAGGGGATTGTGGTCGATCTCGATCAGAAACAGGGCAAGTATCAAACGCGAGCGGGACGTTCCATCAAGGTCCGATTTTTGGATACCAATGGAAAAGAAATCGATCAACAAAAGTTTACTTCCAATGATTATGGTTCGTTTTCGGGAGCCTTTACCTCGCCGACTGATCGCCTCAATGGCATCATGACATTGGAAACCAGTGATGGATCGACGATGATTCGAGTGGAAGAATATAAGCGGCCCAAGTTTCAAGTGACCTTGGAAGCTCCCAAGACTGCAAGTCGTCTCGCTGAAACGGTAAGCCTTGAAGGGAAAGCGATCTCGTATGCCGGTGCGGCGATGGATAACTCAAAGGTTTCTTATCGCGTCGTTCGAAATGTTCGAATGCCGTGGTGGTGGGGTTGTTTCAGTCGCGGTGGATTCTTTCCACAACGCGACAGCCAGGAAATCGCTCATGGAACAACGCGAACTGCGACGGATGGCACCTTTAAAATTAATTTTATGGCGAATCCAGATCGCTCGATTCTCGAGGCTAACGAGCCGATTTTTACGTACCAGGTTTTTGCGGATGTCACGGACAGCTCGGGGGAAACGCGTTCTGATTCTTGCGCGATTACGCTCGGTTATACGGCGTTGGAAGCGCGTATGACGGCGAGTGATTGGCAAGCGGAGAGCGAGCCCATCTCCATCAAGCTTCAAACACAGACCTTGGATGGAGTGGCTCAGTCAGCCAAAGGAAAAGTAGTGATCTACAAATTGAGAGCTCCCGCGACCGTTCAGCGTGGGGAGTTTCAATCCAATCGTGATTCCTTTTATCACGGCGAGATGGATGGAGCTTCGAGCGCTCGAGTCACTTCTGAATCCAACACTTGGCCGCTCGGCGAGGTCGTCACCGAGCAACCTTTTTCCACAGATGAGAAGGGGCTTCTCTCGCTCTCTTTCAAGCTTCCCGTCGGTTATTATCGCGCCTCCCTCGAAACTCGGGATCGATTTGGAAAAAAAGTCACCGGACTCCTTCCGCTGCAAGTTTTCAATCCGACTGCAAAAAAATTTACTTCACCTATTCCGAACGTGGTTTCAGCTCCTACCTGGAATTTGGAGCCTGGGAGCACCTTCACTGCGCTCTGGGGGAGTGGCTATGAGACAAGTCAGGCATTTGTGGAGATCGAGCATCGTGATAAGATCATTCAAAGCTATTGGACTCCGAAAGATCAGACTCAATCCCTCATTCAGGTTCCGATTACCGAAACGCTCCGGGGGGGATTCACGCTTCACATCACGCATGTCCGTGAAAATCGTGCTTACCTCGAAACGCGTCGGGTTGAAGTCCCTTGGACGAACAAAGAGTTGCAAGTTCGGTGGGAACATTTCACTTCCAAATTAACTCCTGGCCAAAATGAGGTTTGGACGGCGATTGTTCAAGGACCCAAGGCAGGAAAAGCGGTCGCTGAAATGGTGGCAACCCTCTATGATGAGTCCCTCGACTCGTTTGCTCCCCATCCGTGGATCGAGAAGTTTAGCTTTTTTCATCAAGACTTCTCCTCCGCCCGTCCACAGTTTATCAATCAATCAGAAGCGTTTCGGGTGATCAAAGGGTCATGGCCTTACGCCCATGAGGGAGAGACGCTCCACTATCGTAGATTTCCTTATGAACTTCAGGCTGGTAATTATAGTTATCGAGCGAAGTCTTACGGGTTGACTCGGGGTTTAGCGGAAAGTCGAGATGGAGAGTTGGCCCCTACTGTTGCATTATCAGTTCCCGCCTCTCAAGCACCCGCGACAAGAGGACTATCCAAATCTCAAGATGAACGCGAATCAGGCGAGCTGATGGCAGTTCTCGATGACGCAGACGCGCCCGGTGGGGCTTCAGCAAAGGCGGGTTCAGGTCCTTCTCCCAAGCTGAATCAGGTTCAAGCGCGTAAAAATTTAAACGAAACGGCCTTTTTCTTTCCTCATCTGATGTCGGAGAAAAATGGTGAGATTCGAATTTCCTTCACGATGCCCGAAGCCTTGACCCGGTGGAAGTTGATGGGATTTGCGCATGACACGGAATGTCGCTCTGGTTTTCTCACGGGCTCGACCGTCACACAAAAGGACCTCATGGTTCAACCGAATCCTCCTCGTTTTTTGCGGGAGGGGGATCTGTTGGAATTCACGGTGAAAGTTTCCAATCTCACAGATATCAAACAGCAGGGGAAAGCTCGTCTGACTTTCGCGGATTCCGTCAGTGAAAAGGAGATCAATGCCCTGCTTGCAAATAAAACCATTGAGCAGTCTTTCACCTTGCCGGCCAAGCAATCGCAAAGTTTGTCGTGGCGTGTCACGGTTCCAGATGGGTTGAGTCTGATTAATTACAAAGCGGTCGCGGCGACGGATAAGATGAGTGATGGAGAGGAGGGGATCCTGCCGGTTCTTTCGAAGCGGATTTATGTGACTGAATCGATGACGCTTCCGATTCGTGGACCGCAGGAAAAGGATTTTCTCTTTAACCGATTGATCGATTCAGGGAAGTCATCGACCCTGCGTCCTCTGGGGGCAACCGCGCAGATG
>CAZKRU010000013.1:0-62331 GCA_964555235.1 uncultured Verrucomicrobiota bacterium | reverse complement strand
ACCCCTCCCCAATTGCAATCATTTAATTAATAATGAGATACGTCCCCATTGCATCGGGCCGTTAGATGGTGGTGGTGTTCGATTTTTTTAAAATAAATTTCACGATCAAAAAAATAATTAAAAAATCAGTGAGAGAACAAACTGTCGTATTTAAAAAATTAAACGGCTCCTCAGAAGGGAAAAAATACTTAGGAATACAAAATACAAGTAAAAATGGATATAAAATTAAAGACATAACATCATGTCCTCCCGGTAAAATATTTTCGGGTTTTAAATATATAATCCACGGCACCGAGGCACCCAATAATGCAAGCTTAAGACTAAGTGAAATCCTTTTCATAACAGTTGTTATTCCTTTAAAATCTCCTCCAATAAGGAGCTGAAATTATCTTCAACCGTTCTTACCGCTTCTTGCGAATAACCAGTTTCTTCATTTTTATGGCTATTCCAAAACAGAAAGCGGCGATTTGGGGACGTATCTTTAGATATTGCAACAGTGCTGTCCGGTCTTTAGTAGTTGAGTAGCAACTGGTTAGGGTTTTGAGTTTCTTGATTGGATTCTATAGTATTCATAAAGAGCTCTGGCAGAGGGACTTTCTCAAAGACAAGCGACATGGGGACCGGAGCGACATGGGGACGTATCCAAACTAATGACTTTTGAGTTGTTCATAAATCTTTCGTAGTCCATCTTCCCTTCCCATCTGCTAGAGCTCCATCCTTCCTCTTTCCTCCACCTTGAGCTAAACCATATCTCGGCTCCAATCTCCATGTCGATCCCGAAATTCCTCCTACTTCCCCTTGCGTCTTGGCGGCGTTGCGGTTAAAACTTCCGCTCTCTAAGCCCATGAAGTCTCCGTCCTCATCGAACTTTGACATTTCATTTGCCGTTTTGCGGGCCTTTCCCTTTATCGGGTTACTTCTCTTTTTCTGGCACCTCTTTCCGATGACGCACTACGGAATTTTCTTTGATCCCGATGGCTACATGCGACTGCTTCGTGTCGATCGACTGTTGGAGACTCACGACTGGTACGAAAGTGCCTTCCCGCGAAGTAACGCGCCATTCGGTGAAACCTCCCATTGGAGTCGACCCTTGGATCTTCTCTTAATCGCCGGAGCGGGGGTGGGATCTTTGTTTACATCCTTTTCGCACGCATTGGAAATTTGGGGATGGGTTTTTAGTCTGGCGCTCCTTCCGGTGGCCGCCGCACTTCTCTTGTGGGCGTATCGGCCATTCCTCGAAGGAAGCTCCGCTGAACCTGAACATTGGCGCGATCTTCTTCTAATAACGACGCTCTCCTCGCTCGATTTTCTTCTCCCCTTCTATCCAGGGCGCCCCGATCATCACAGCCTCCTCATGCTCACCGCCTTGGGACAAATCGGATTCGCCCTTAGACTTCTCGGTCGCGAACCGACTTTGCGCGATGCAACGGGATTTGGTATAACCGCCGCACTCGGACTTTGGATCAGTGTTGAAAATTTACTCGTCACGGGAATCGCTTGTTTCGTGATTCTCGGGCACTGGATCACCCATTCGGAATTTTCTCTAACACTCCTCCGACGTGTCATGAAAATCATGACGATCGTCACCCTCGGCGCATTCCTCCTCGAACGACCTTTTTCCAACTGGGCCGCCGTGGAATACGACAAGATCTCGATTTTTCATCTGGCCGGAATCGCCGGATTCTGGGGCCTTCTCATTCTCTTGACTCGCTTCCCCCGCTCCTCCCGCTCTTCCAAAATTTTATCCCTCTTCAGCGGTCTTGCACTTCTCACCGTCTTAATGACCTGGCGATTTCCGACTTGGATCCATGGCCCGATGGCCGCAGTTCCGACTCGCGCTTTTTCGGTCTGGTTAAATGCTATCGGCGAAGTGATGTCGATCTGGGATGAAACGCCCTACAGCGCCGCGCGGATTATTGTATTGCTCGGACTCGGATTCTGTTCCCTTCGGGCCACCCTCACCTCTGGTAGGGACGCCTCTCCGCTGGTGTCCGTGCATCAATCCCGGACCTCTCGGAGAGATGTCCCTACCAAGAACCTCTCACGAATCTTTATTCTTCTCGGGGGATTGGCTTTTTTATTTCTCGGACTCCTGCAACGGCGATGGCTCTCTTATGCGTTTCTCTTTCTCTGGATTCCACTGATTCCAACGATGTGCGCTTGGGTCTTCGCCTCGTCTGCAACGGGAATCCGCATGGGACTCCGAAAGATTCTGATTGCGGGAACTCCGTGGGTTCTTCTTTCCATCGGTGGACTCCTGGACGAATGGAAGGCAAATGCCCAACAAGAACCCCTTCCCAGTCGAAGTTCCGTGGCAACGCTTCATACGGCCCTTCAGGAAATCGCCCATTGGCTTGAAAACCATCTGGAAGAACGCCCTCCCCGAATCATGGCGCATCTCGATTATGGACCTGAGCTCATGTATTACAATCGCTCGTTGGAAGTCGTCGCCACGGGGTATCATCGCAATGCGGCAGGCATTCTCGATTCCTATGATTTCTTCCACACCACACATCCCGAGGAAGCGGAGCAAATGGCTCAAGAGCGCAAGATCACTCACGTCTTAATTTCGCGTTACCAATTTGAAAAGGAATACTTCCAAGTGGAGCTTCCCCGTCGTTCATTGCATACGCTTCTTCTCAAAAAAGAACCTCCGGTCTGGCTTGAAAAGATCGAACTCCCTCCGGAACTAGAAACTGAATTTACGCTCTATCGCGTAAAAACTGCAACTTTCTTGCAGAAATTGCAGACTTATTGATTGCTTTTAATTTTGAGTCTGGCATGAAGCTTGCACCTTAAACCAACCAAGGAGATATTACCTATGGCAAATGCCTTCACAAAAGAATCCAGAATTATTCTGTTCGTCCTATTCCTCGTCGTTGCTGTCTTCACTTGGCTGCAGCATCGTGATATCGCTCACGATGAGCGGGATGCCGAACTCAACGTACAAGCCATCGAAGCGGACGACCGTCGTCTCGACTCCCTCGAAGCTCGGGTGAAGGCCTTGGAAGCGTCCAAAACCTCGGCACCTGTCGCTCCCTAACCTTTACTGGAACATAAATCATGAAGCATCTTCAATCTTACTTCAAATCCCGTCGTGGCCAAGGTCTGGTAGAATACATCATTCTCGTCGGACTCATTGGACTTCTCTGCTTTGCGGCCGTCAAGGCGCTTGGGAGCAACATCACCAACGCCTTCAACCACGCTTCGAGCAAAGTCGCCGAATCGACGACAATGTGATGACAATCCAGCGCATCGCTGCAGTCTGCCTGCGAGAAGGCGCGATGCGCTGGGGCATCGCCCTTCTCGGGGTCCTCTTTTTCCTGACCGCATCGCTTCCCTGCCAGGCGGAACGGCTTGCCCCTCGTGAACTCATCACGATCATTCAAGGGCAAGAGAGCATCCTTCCCATTACCACGGATGTGGATCGCATCCTCCTCGGTACTTCTGGAATTGTCAGCGTTCTGATGCCTGATCGCCAAAAGCTGACCATTCGTGGACTGAGTCCCGGCTTCACCACACTCACGGTTCGCAGTAAAACAGGAATGGCTGAAGAATACGCCGTTCGGGTCAAATCCGCCTCCAGCCCGGTCCTTGATCAAATCGCTGCGGAAATTCGCAACTACCTCAAAGACATCCCTTCCGTCACCGTCGATGTCCGCGAAGATAAAATTCTCCTTGCCGGAAGTGTCGACCCATCTCTCTACACCTACTACCAGAAAATTGTAACGACCTACGGTGACATCGTCGAAGATCTTGCCCAACCCTCTACACCGGCTCCTGCCCCCCTTGCTCCCTCCGATCCGACCCTTCGTTCGTCCTCCGGTGGCGAGGCACTTCCCTCCATCCCAACCGAAAGCGTTCGAATTGATTGCCAAGTCGTCGAAGTTTCCCGTGACAGCACCAATCAACTTGGCATCGAATGGTTTCCCGGTGGACAACCGTGGAGCGTTCAAGCCAATGGAAATTTGACCGGTGCTACTCAATTCATCGGAGTTCCCGGAGCCGCCAGCAGTGGTGGCACTCAAAATGGACCCGCCCCTTCTCTTGGCGCAACTTCCTCGGGAACGAGTGGAACCAGTACCGGTGCCAGTGGAAGCTCAGGCAGTGCTGGTGGAGCTGGAAATCCAGCACCATCGGTTTCCCAGCTCAATCTCGGAGGAGCGGCCAGCATTCAAAACTTAAATTTCAACCTGATCGCCTTGGCTCAAAGAGGAAAAGCCCGCTTCCTCGCCACACCAAAGCTCACCGTTGAAAGCGGAAAAAAAGCGAGCTTCCTCGTCGGCGGCGAAGTTCCCATTGTCAGCACCACCGGACTCACCTCGACGGTTAATTACAAGAAATTCGGAACCCAATTGGAAATCGCGCCGGAAATTCGTAGTGCCAGCACGATCTTTATTAATGTCACCGCTACCGTCAGTGATCTCGACTTCGGTCGCGCGGTTCAAGGCAACCCGACCATCAGCAGTCGCGAAGCGACCACGAACGTAACGATCAAGGACAATGTCACCTTCGCGATCGCTGGATTGATGTCCCGCAATGTTGGAAAAAATATTTCAAAGGTTCCCATTCTTGGTGACATTCCCCTGATCGGCTACCTTTTCAAATCCGAATCCGAAAAAATCACAGACGTTGAAACGATCGTCCTCATCACCCCGCAAATCATTCAATCCAATCCGGACAACGGCAAAGCCCGTAATGAAATTCCGCTTTCACCTGAAATCCAAAAGGCCAAAACGGATCTGACTCCGGTTCCTCCCAAAACCGAAGCCTCCTCCACCCCGATGGCCCGTCCCTCTTGAATCCTCACCTGTTCTCTGCGCCATGAAATACTCCATTAACATTTCACGTGCTGAACAGAAAATCCGGGAGCTTCCCCTCCTCGAAAAGACCTATCACATCGGACGCCTTCCCTCGAACGATATCGTTCTCGAAGGAGAGGAAATTCAACCCCGGCACGCCCGTCTCATTTATCAAGGCGACACGCTCCTTGCCTTCAAACTGGAAGAAGGAGGCGCCGATGTTCTGGTAAATGGCCGCCGGATTGACTCCTCCGTCTTGTCGATGGTCGATGAAATGGCCATCGGACCGTACACGTTTCGATTTGAAAAAAATGCGGATGCTGCCGCGATCAATCGTTCGGCCCTCAAGTCCGATCTTCATGAAGAGCTGATCAAGCGTCTCGACTTGAGAAAGCTGAATCTCGAGCAGGTTCAGAGCGAGGATCTTCGCACTCGCTGCGATGTCGTCATTACGGAATCCCTTCAGGATCGTAAAATTCCAGCAGGTCCCGAGTTTGACCGCCTCAAAAAAGAAGTCCTCGACGAAGCCCTCGGCCTTGGCCCTCTCGAGGAACTTCTCGCCGATGACACCGTGACGGAAATCATGGTCAACAGCAAGGACCGGATCTTCGTTGAACGCAAAGGCAAACTCCAGCTCACCGATCTCTCCGTCACCTCCGATGCCCAGTTGATTAACATCATCACCCGAATCACGACTCCCCTCGGTCGCCGTATTGACGAAAGCATTCCGATGGTCGATGCCCGACTGGCGGATGGATCCCGCGTGAATGCCATCATCCCCCCCCTCTCGCTTCACGGGCCGATGATTACAATTCGAAAGTTCGGAAAAAATGTTTTTACTCCGGACGACTATGTAAAATTTGGTTCAAGCACCTTGGAGATGATGGAGTTTCTCAAAGGTTGCGTTCATCTCCGAAAAAATATCATTATCTCCGGCGGTACCGGCTCCGGAAAAACAACCTTTCTCAACTGTCTCTCCTCTTTCATTCCTCCTGGCGAGCGCGTTCTGACGATTGAAGATTCGGCTGAGTTAAAATTACCGCATCAAAATCTTGGTTCTCTCGAAGCGCGTCCTGCCAACATTGAAGGGAAGGGAGCGATTCCGATTCGCGAACTCGTCCGCAATGCGCTTCGAATGCGTCCCGATCGAATCGTCGTCGGAGAGTGTCGTGGCGGAGAATCGCTCGACATGCTTCAGGCGATGAACACCGGTCACGACGGCTCGCTCACCACGCTACACGCCAACAATGCCTACGACGCAACGCTTCGTTTGGAGACGATGGTGATGATGGCCGGATTCGTTCTTCCCAGTCTGGTCATTCGCCAACAAATTGCCTCCGCGGTAAATATCATTGTGCAGCAGTCGCGTCTGGCTGACGGTTCGCGTAAAGTCGTTGAAGTCGTCGAGCTCTGCGGACTGGAGGGAACCACCTTTAATTTCCGCACGCTCTTCCGATTTGAAAAAACCGGAATCGGTCCTGATGGTCGCTACCTCGGCCAATTCAAAGCCACGGGTGAAAAACCGACTTTCATGGATGAATTTGCCATCATGGGATTAAAGATGAATCCCGAGCTCTTCACCACTGGCAGGGAGCTTCGATAACGCATGCCCTTGACCCTCGTACAACTTCTCATTGTGGTTTTGGTTTTTGCGGGAGTCACCGGATTTTGCTACGCGCTCGTCTCGATGATTTTGGAAAGACTCCTCGAAGTGCAGCAACAATATGCTGCCGACAAAATGACATGGCAGGAGCAGCTCAAGCTGATGATGGGAAGCAAAACCCGCTCCCGTTCGGCACAAGCGATCGCCGCCGTCCTCTTTTTTCTCCTCGGAAGCGCACTCGACATGAACGGAATTGGCCTCATCTGCTGCAGCCTCGGTGGGTGGATTCTTCCCCCCTTTATTGTGAATCATTTCGAACGGAAACGACTCGCCCTTCTGGAAGCTCAATATCAACCGTCACTTCTTTTACTCGCCGGTTCCCTCAAAGCCGGACTCAGTCTCCCGCAAGCGGTGGAATCCTCTCAAGACTTGGTTCCCGCTCCGCTGAGCGATGAATACCGGGTAATCGTTCGGGAATTGCGCCTCGGCGTTCCGGTTCCCACGGCTTTTGCCAATCTCGCCGACCGCATTCCCCTCTCCGATGTTCGCGTGGCCACCGATGCAATTCTCGTCTCGATTAAGACCGGAGCCAATCTGGCTGCCGCGTTTGATAAAATTTCGGCAACGATTCGCGCCCGCAACAACCTTCGTGGAAAAATTGGAACGATGACCGTACAAGGAAAAGCTCAGGGAATTGTCGCCGGACTCGCTCCCATCGCCTTTGGAACCATATTCTATCTCATTGATCCGAACTACATGCAGCCGTTCTTTCGAACGATGATGGGAAACTGTTTAATCGGTGCCATTATCCTCCTTCAAGTCGCCGCCTATTTTGCCATTCGTAAAATTACCAATGTGACCGTCTAATCATGCCACACATCGCCGAATTTTTAATCTCAGCCTTCGCCTTTCTGGCGGCGGGAGGACTTTGTTTCTGGGCGATCTCTGAAGTGACGATCTACAATCAAGAACTTCATAAAGAAGAGGAAATCCTCAATCAATACGATTTGAAGCGAGCGAAAAGTGGCTGGGGGCAGATGACCCCGTTTCTTCTCGCCTGGGTTCGAGCGATTACGGCCATTCCGATGGCGGGGACTTTGATGCAGTCGCTGGGGGAGCGTCACGATAAAATGCTCGCATGGGCGAATCATCCCGGAGGCTTGAACGGCATCCGATTTGAAGCCCTCAAACAACTGAGCGCGCTCATCGGATTTCTTGCCTTTTACGTTGGACTCGGAAGCGACTACATGACCTTCTGCGTCGCCGCAGGAATTGGAAGCTACATGCTCCCCAATTTAAAGATTTGGGATTTGGTTCAGAAGAGCAAAGCGGCCATTGCGAGAGATTTGCCGGATGCGATGGATACCTTTGCGCTGATGGTCGGAGCCGGACAGGAATTCATGAACGCCATCGACACCTATCTGAATAACGCCCGGGATGGACGCCTCAAAGAGGAGCTTCTCATTCTCAAAAATGAACTTCGCCTCGGCCGAACCCGCTCGCAAGCCTTGGCCAATATGGCCCATCGCGTCGATGTCCCCTCGGTCACTGATTTCGTTCGTTCGATTATTCAAGCCGAACGTACCGGTGCCTCGCTTTCCGAAACGCTCGCAGCGCAAGCCGACGATCTTCGCACGAAACGTTTTCAACAGGCGGAAGAAGAGGGGCAAAAAGCAACCGTTCGACTTCTGATGCCATTACTCGGGTTGATCCTTCCCGCCTGTATGCTCGTTCTTTTTGGTCCTGTGGCGATTAACTACTTTGGAGCTCGGTAATCGAAATGCCTCCCTCCACTTCCAGTGCGCGAATCGTCGGACTCTCCCGGGCCAACAGCGGAAAAACATTTCCACTTGGACTCAGCACCTCCGGGTTTAATTATCAAAATCTTTTTGAAGTTCGCCCGATGCAGGGGTTCTACGTCCTGCGCGCCGGCCCCACAACTCCGGTGATCGTCTCCGGACGCACGGTCACTGAATGCGTGCTGGAAGATGGCGACGTCATTATCGTCGATCGGGATGAGTTTGAATTTCGAATGAACGCCGGAGGGTTACTCGAATTTTTTGAGAAAATCACCCCGTGGCGCGTCATGATTCCCGCTTTCGTGATCTTTGCCGCTCTCACCTACGGAATGATCTTTTTAGTCAGTCGAATGGCCAGTCCCCTGAGCGCGCTTGTCGATTTCCATCAGAACGCCCCGCAGCCCGGAGCGCTCAATTCAGCGGATGGAACTCCCGTGACGCTTTCCCAACGCATCGGCATCGCTCGCGCTCAATTCGTCATCGCTGAGCGTCTCTACAATGAGCATCGACTTCAAGATAACAATCTCTCCCGGGCCATTCAAATCTGGGACTCGATACCCGCCTCAATGGAAGACTTAAAACCAAAGCCCGAAGTGGCCATCGAAGCCGAGCACCGCGCGAAAGAAGCCCGAGAAAAATTGAGACTTAAAATGATTGATCTCAAGGATGCCGCAAAAAACTCTTTCCAAGCCGGCCGCATGGAAGATGTCTTAACGCTCCTCACCCAAATGCTCGCCACACAACCCGAGCCCCAGGATCCGGAACGGATCTGGGCGATGGAAATGTTTTTGAAATATTCAAAGTAACCCCAACGCAAGAGACCCCTATGAGTGAACCGACCTCCCCCTCCACAAACAAACCCGTTCGCGCTCAAGATCGAGTTCAACAACGAATTCTGATCCTCTCGATCCTTTTTGGATTGGTCGCCGCTTTTTTTGTCTACGCTTACCTTCAATCCGTGACCTACCGAATTAGCGGGGGAAAACAAATTCCCGTTGCAGTCGCAGCGGTTCGGATTACCCCGGGAACGATTCTCACTCCTGACCTCCTCACAACCTCTAAAGTTCCTGAAGTTTTTCTTCACCAAAAAGCGGTTCATGCCGAGGACTTGAAACGACTCTACGGCCGTAAAACCGTGACCGTCATCGAGGCCGGTGAGCCGATGCTCTACAATGATCTCTTTCCGGAAACCCGACAAACCCTTTCCGATAAGTTGCAATCCAATCAACGCGCCGTCTCCATCGCGTTTGATGGAACCCGTGGAATGTCGGGCTTGATCATTCCAGGTGACCGGGTCGATCTCCTGATTAACAATCGCGGCAGCACGGGGGGAAATCGAACCAAGTCCCTACTTCAAAATGTTACCGTGATGGCCATCGATGGACAGACCTCCGCATACCAGGATCTTTTCGGAGAGGGAACGCGCGGCAAAAGTCTCGCGGATGCCGTGACCGGAGGAGGCGCGACTTCTTCCCGGGCTCCCAAATCAAGTACGACGCTCACCTTTCTTCTCACGCCGAAAGATGCCGCCATGTTGATCTACGCGCAAACCGCAGGAAGTCTCCAAGTCGTTCTCCGCAGCCCGGATGATCTCGTAGTCGATCCAAACATCAGCTTTACGGAATCCGACTTCAACAAGGCCGGACTTCAATCCTCGACGCCGACCGATCACAAGGGGGCCGCCGGATTCCCTCAAGTCATCGAAGGAGGCGTTCCGCGGGGGACAGGATTCCTTCCCGACATGATTCCCCAGCTTGAACAGCTTCAAGAACTCCAGCGACGGGCCTCCGAGCTACAGCAACAGAATTCGCAACCGACTCCAAAACGATGATCCGCTCTCGTCGCCATCAACGAGCCCAAGGGTTGCTTGAGTACATCATGCTCATGGGGATGGTGATGGTTCTTGCAGTCGCCGCCCTCAAACCGGCACGGGATGGACTCCTCGGTTTCTATATGGAACAACGGGGATGCTTGGTTTTTCCGACGGATAGCTTCGGGGACGCACTTCGCTTTATCTACTTCAACATGTATTGAATCATGAAAGCGCGCTCCTTTTCCAAAAATCGCCGCGCCCAGGCTCTCATCGAATTTCTGATGATCCTTTTCGTGACGTTGATGTGTCTCTTTTTCATTTTTGAGTACGTCCTCCTGGTTCAAGCCCGTTCCGCGATGAACATGGCCGCTTATGCGGCGGCGCGACAATATGCCGTCGGACCGACCTCGCTTCGCGCCAAACTTGCTGTGGGAGGGAGAGCGGTCAATTGGGTCAGCGGTATTTTCGGAGACAGTCTTGGTCTCGATTTTTCCCCCGCAGGTCTGGCGCTCTCCCAAGCGAATTATCATCTCAAACCGTTTGTGAAACGGGGAATTCTCACCAACGTCAGTCTCAAATTTGATCCAACGACCGAACCCGGTTTCGGACAACCTCAAATGGTTACCGTACAAGCCGAGGTCAGCCTCTGCGATCTTCCATTCTTTAAACAATTTTACGCCAAGAGTAATGGTAAATGCATCATGACTGCCAAGTGCCTGACCATCATGGAGTAAAATGAGAGAAGACTGCCCCCTTCGAAAAATGCGGCGCCTCGTAGAACCGAGGAAAGGGCAGGCCATTGTCATTTTTCCGCTGATGATCTTTCTCGTCGTCGCCATGGCGATGATGGCGGTGAATTATAGCTACCTTTCCCAACAGCGAATGGAACTTCAGATTACTGCCGATGCCTCCGCACGCACCGGTGCGTTTGTTCAGGCGGAATGTCTCACCGGAATCGCCAACCTCAATTACATCGTCGTCGTCCTCAATCCGATCATCGTGATTCTCGATGCGCTCTCCGCAATCCCGTTCCTCGCTTTCTTGAAAACGATCTCCGAATTTCTCTCCATGCTCATCACGAGTATTATCAATCCCGCCCAAAATGTCATTAAAACCGCCGCGCCCATCGCGAGCTTGGGGGCAGTCCTGGGGCAGGGACTCGTCAACGACACCGACACTTGGTCGATCATGCTCCCGGACAAACGAATCTTTCAGGGGAATTTTCTCTGCGTTCAACCAACCAACGTTTTTCTGGTGACCTTCGGATACACCGGCAATGTCATGGTCCGTAAAACCGTTGATCCAACCGACGATGACGGAAATGTTATTCCCGGAGCAACTCCCGCCTCCGATTCCACCATTATCGAAGGCGTTGGTGTCTTTTCGTTTAAACCAAAAGTGACCGCTCCGATCCCAAATCTTCCTTCCATGCTCGGAGGAAGCGGAAATGATAAAAATCTGTTTATGTACACGATCTCCGCCGCCAAACCTTACTACGTCAAATCCGATCCTCGCAGTGGAACTCTCGATTTTTATAACAAGAACAAAGCAATGGGAATCTGGCTCTGGGCTCCGATTAATCCTTGGGACGCACGACTCGTCAGTTGGGATATGTTCATGAAGGAGGCCGTGACGGGATCCCCCGATCAAAACAACGATCCGAACAGTACCCTGGCCAGTCTGCTTCCCGCCTCCATTCGAAACAAGCTCCCGGCGAGTCTGATTGCCAAATTGAGCGCACTTCCGTTTGGAAAAATCATGGTGGTCATCAATAGTATCAAAACAGGCGGCGCCACGATCTCCGGAATCTTTAAAGATATCTTTGGATAACCCTCTTATGAAATTCCCAAAAAACAACTCTCTCGGCTCATCCCATCAGCGCGGTCAGGCGATGTTGGAATTTGTCATGCTGCTTCCGCTCTTCCTTCTTGTTTTCGTCTGGATTACGGCGCTTGCCCCCGTGCTCGATCTTCGACAGCGCGTGACTTCAGCCACTTGGTACGTGCTTCGCGGACAATCGGTCGATTCCGCTCACCGAAGCGGCGCCAATTTTGAAAACGATGTCAAAACAAAGCTCTTCCCGGATTATCCCGGAAAAGTCCAGGTCAACGTCGATGACAAAATGGACTGGCTCGCCGGCCCCCTTCAAGTCCTCGATGTTGTCACCTGGTACATCATTCCCAAGGACAAATGCGTCACCGTTCAAGTCAACAACGTTCCTTATTACACACCGACGTTTGGCGGATCGGTGAACAAGGGAAGCGTCACGATCACCTCGCACACGTCCAAGATGATCTTTAATACGGTGAATCCCCCTTAATCCGGCTCTTCTAAAGAACAAAAGCGCTAAGATGTTGTCTCTCGCCAAGTTTCGCCAAGACGCCAAGAAACCCTTTTTGGTTTTAAAGTCGAACATTCCTTTACGCCTTGCATTCATTTTCCTCTTTCTGACTCTTGTATCGATTCACGCGGAAATTCAATATGAGCGTTGTGAATCCTGGGCGAATCGTCATCCGATCCTTCAAACGATCCTTCCCTATGCCGAAGAAGGAACCGTCTATCCCCTGAAACAAAACAAGGAGTATCTCCTCGTCGCAGGGCTCCAGGTAAACGCCGAGGCCTCCCGAGTGAAAAGCTGGATCGAACGCGATTTCAAAAAACAGAAAATTTCCTTTCAAGCAGTCACCTCCAAGAAATCTCGCCCCAATCAATTTCAGTGGCTGGCTCGCTACCAAGGTCAAGTGACGCTTGTCACCCTCTCGTCGCTGCAAAACTTTGATTCCCAGATTCAACTCTTTTGTAGCATCAATGATCCCGCCTTTGCTGCGGATTTTCCGTCGCTCCTGACTCAATGTCCAGGATTGGATTCCCTCCCCGCCGCGACACTTCTTCATCTGGAGCGATTTGATTCCAATCAATCGAACGTCACCCAGCTCTTGGAATTTCCGGAATCGATCGAACAAACGCTTCCCCGCATCAACGCTCACTTCGTCACCGCCGGTTGGACTCCGATCGCCAATCCCGTGAAAGGGGAAAACGGCTCCGTCCTCATGCTTTTTATCGAAGCGCGAAATTCCATACTCATCACCCTGCTCGAGCGCAATGGAAAAACGATGATGCTCTCCAACGCCCACCCACGTCAGCCGATCCCGCATTTTAAGATGATTCCTTAAAATTTTTGGTGGGGCGACCTCGATGAATGTTGTCCACCGGAAGTGGACAACATGGATCCATCCAAAGGATGGACCCGAAGGGCGGAGCTCGACAGGAGTCGAGGCCGTCAACGCGCCGTTCCGCGTTCCGCGTCCAATCCCAAAGCCCGGCAGGGTTATCGATCCCGCCCCACCAACATCAAATGACAAAAAAACAGCCGGGCGCATGAGCCCGGCTGCAGGGAGCGAATCTCCCTTTTACTTTTGTTCTTCGCCTTAGTTGACCAACGATTTGATGACGGTGATTTCAACGCGGCGGTTTAACTGACGTCCGACTGAACTCATATTACTTGCAACCGGCTTGGATTCACCCAAACCCTGAGCAATGACACGCTCGCTGGAGATCACTCCGCCCGATTCCGTCAATAGACTGGTCTTAACCGATTCCGCACGTTTTCGTGATAGCTCAAGATTATCTTGAGGTTTACCGGTGGAATCCGCGAACCCAGTAACAACCACTTTACCTTTCGGATATTCCGACAGAATCATCGAGAGTTGTCTTAACAAGGGCATCGCACCGGGCTTAATCACCGCCGAATTTACATCGAAGAGGACGTCCCCTTCCATCTGCATCGCGAGTTGCTCTTTAGTTTCTTGAACCAAAAGATCACGTCGGGCTTTCAACAGCTCCAGCTTTTTGATTTCAATTTCCAGTTTGGTCTTTCGGATATCTAACGCTTCCGACTTCTGTTGATCGAGTTTTGCTTTTTCGTATTCGAGCTGCTTTTCCTTCAACTCAAGCTCCTGGGCTGCAATTTCTACCGCCGTCGCCGCCATGACCGTCGTCTCGGTGACCGTAGTTTGTGCGTTGATGGAGACAGGGTTCCAAGCGATTCCAACGAATCCACTGATGGCCACCACGAGGAGGAGTGATGAACCTTTTTTCATTTGATAAGATTTAGTTTTCATAACGCAGAGGATGCACCGCGTCACCATTAAGGTCTATAAGGTCAACACCTGACCGGTGCAACTCAGGTTTGTGGGTGAATTTTGCCACACAAAGCACAGAAGCCACAATTTCCCGCGAATCTCGCAAATCGAATTCAATAATCGAGGGAGTTGGAGGCGTCGTCCGACGGACGTCTTTTCACGGACTCGACCCACGGACTCAAACAAGTTTGAGTCCGATGGATCGATCCTGAAAAGGGCTCCAAGGAGCCCGCCTCCAACTTGGGATTCCTGAGTTCCTCATTTACTGCTTTCTTCAGAAAAATCCTCGGTGCATTTTGTGCTTCTTGTGGCCGGATCATTTTCATCTCCTACTACCACCACCCATTATTACCAACAAAGTCGAGTTGCACCCACACCTGACTGCCTGTAGGAACAAAGCTTGCAGGCGGATATCCGCCGAATATCGTCTTTTCATGCGGTTTTGGCTTCGTTGTCTCATTTTCATTTCGCTGCTTGGAACGGCATTCGCCGCCCCCTCCGATATTTATACCGACACCACCACCGTCAGCGGAACCTATGGCGGCGATCTGGTACCGAATAACCCGTGGTACACCGCGCTCCTCAATGCCAGCAATGCGTCGGTGGTGGATCCTCTTTTCGTTGGCTCTGGCTCCAATCCGAGTACTCCCTACTACTACGTTTACCCCTGTACCCGCGCCATGAATCCGTACTCCGGAGGGATGACTCAAAACTGCACGCTTGCCGATCTCTGGGTTTCGATTTCTCAAAACAGCGCCATCGGCAATGGAATGACCTACGGGAAGCAGATCTACAATCTCAATGCAATGCTCAATAATCCGAACAACGGCTACACCGCCTTGCGCTGGATCAATTGGTTTGAGTGGCGCTGCAACATGACGATTATCGCCCAGGGAAATTGGTGGGGATATTCAAGTTGGTTGAGCACTTGGGCTCAATACTCGTTAAATCAATATCCCGGAAAAGGAATCAATCAGAACAGTAGCATGAAGATTCTAGATCCCTCTTATCAAACCGATCCTGCCACCGACTATAATGGCTACGTCTCTCCCTGGTTCTATCCTTGGGGCGCCTTCGGATGGGGATGGGGTTACAGTCCGGGAACGATGAATCCTCCCAACGGTGGCGCTAATTTCCTGAAAGTCTCCGGACGGACGATGCCCCAGTACAATGCAAATTACTCCCGCTTTTATTACAACCTCTTCATGCTTCCTACGAACCCCAATTATTCCCAAAATGCCAGAAACGCGGCAAGCGTCGGGAATCAGGCCACCGTTCAATACAACACTAACGATCCCTCCCGTCTGATCATCACTCGCGCCGTCGGCTCCCCGTTTACTTTCTTCTGCGAAAGCGACGCCCTTTTTCCCAGCGGAAGCGATTACCGGGCTTGGTTTCGAAGCTACGGAAACGGACAATTCCAATATCTCTCTCCAAACTTCACTCGCTACTATTCCGACTATCCGTCGATGATGTCTCGCCAGACACGATACTCTTCGGCCTACCCGAATTTCTCCTACATGGGAACCCTGACGAATGACAACGGTGCCAATGGACAATTTGTTGAAATTCCGCTCACCTTTTTAACCGTCAACGGTAACCGCTACCAACGCCGTGGTGGCACTCAAGTTCCCCAAACCTCGCTTCAACCGGATGCGGCGACGAACGCCAAGAATCCGACCGCCTTCCGATTGACGGTGATGAATTACGACACCGCTTCGGGGAGTGATCCGGCCACGCTCGATCGACTCCTGCAAACCGCTGGGAACAAATTGACGCCGAGGGGATGGCAAAATCTGAGCCAACCCGTCTCCACCAGTGGAGGCGCCGCCCCGATTGATATCAGTGGCGCCATGGGAGGACTTCTCCCGCCGACTCTCAAAACGTCTGCATTTCTTTCCAACGACAATCAATTCCTCTGCACCCTCGTCGCCATGAGCCTCCCCTCCCCATTTATACCCTACGCCGGTGGGCCATCGTTTCCAACGCTCGTCATCGCTCAAGTCACTCTCAATCAATCCAACATTAATCCGAATGCCACCGCCAGCGGATCGGCCTCCTCATCCAGCTCAACGACCACTTCGAGTTCCGCCTCAAGCTCTTCCTCTTCGAGCGCTTCGAGCAGCACCTCTTCGGGATTTTCCGCTTCTGCCTCCAATAGTGCGAGCTCCAGCAGTTCTGCCTCGGCGAGTGCCTCCTCAAGTGCTGCCGCTTCAAGCAGTGCAAGCGATAGCTCCTCGTCCAGTGCCTCCTCGGGAGATTCCTCGAGTGCCTCCAACTCCGCATCCATCTCGATCTCCTCATCCCAATCGTCAAGTGACTCGGCCAGTGCTTCCTCGGGAGAGTCGAGCAGCAGTGCGAATTCTGCCTCCATTTCAATCTCGAGCAGTATGAGTACTTCCTCAAGCGCCAGCGATTCCTCCTCCAGCTCCACCAGTTCAGGCGCCTCCACCAGTACTGCGAATTCTCAATCCACAAGTTTGAGCAGCAGCATTTCCACCTCGAGCGGAGATGGATCGGCAAGTGCCAGCGCCAGTCAGGGCGATTCTTCTTCAAACTCGAACTCCACTTCCACCAGCAGCGGCGCTTCCAATTCCGTCTCCACCACGCTGAGCAGCAGTCGTTCCACCACCTCCAGTACCAGCACGAGCGAAAGTGGCAGTAGCGGCGATGGAGCCGGCGCTCCTGGCGATAAAGAAAAGGGAGCCACTTCGCCCGACGGTGGAACGGGGAGTACCAAGTCCCCTGAAGAATCGGATCAGGAGGAACATCACGATCCAAAACGTCTACGTCCATTCACCCTGAGTGCAGCCACGCTCGATGAAAAATCGGTCCGCCTCGCGTGGCTCTATCCCCAATCGGACGCCACGGGGTTTGAGATCGAACGACGCGATCGCCGCAATCCCGACGCTACTTGGAATAAAATCGCTCAGCTCTCCGATCGTGAAAGCAATTATCTGGATACAAAACTTCCCAAGGATTTTGACTTTCTCTACCGCGTCCTCGCCAAAACTCCCAAAGGATCCGAAGTCATCTCTCAGGAAGCCTCCGCAAAGCCGTATGCGGCTCAACCGCAACTTGACGGTACTCATGTTAAAAACGGATTCCAACTCAATTGGAATTTTGAAAATGCTTCGGTCAAAGAGTGGAAAATCGAACGTGCCGCTTCCTCGCTCGGGCCTTGGAATACGGTCGCTACCGTCAAAGGAGATCAATCTAACTATGTTGATTCCAGCGCTTTTACCGGTTACTATCGAATCATGGGAACGCTTTCGACTGGAACCACGATTTACTCGCAACGGATTCCCTCTTTTTCGTCCGAACCCTCAACCCCCAACTCCAAAAAACCATGAAAATGATCCAACTCCTGATTGCGGGACTTCTTCTCCCCGCATGGCTCCATGCCGCCACTCCAACCGAAGCCGCACAAGCTGCTGCCGAACCGTGGCTCAAACAGATCGACGCCGCCCAATATCTGGAAACCTACAAAGGACTTGCCTCCTCCACCCGTGGAAATCTCGATGCTCCTCGTTGGGAACTTGCCATCGCCCAAGTCCGTGTCCCCGTCGGTGCTCTCGTTTCACGAAAACTCCTCTCCGCAAAATATATGACCAGACTCCCCGATGGGCCGACCGGCCAGTATGTCATGCTTCAATATCAAGTCAGCTTCGCCAAGAATCCGAGCGCGGTCGAAACCGTCACCATGGTGCTCGATCGAGACAACCAATGGCGCGCCGGCGGATATTATCTTAAAACCAAATCCTAAATCATCTTATGAAAAAAATCCTCCTCTCTCTTCTCGTCCTCGCAACACTGATCCCTCTCGAAGCCCGGGAAATCCATCGTACCGTCGATATTGCCTTCCCCGCCAAAGACCAGAATCACGACGGCAAAATCACCAGCAAAGAAGCCTTTTCTGGATTTAGCGATTACCTTCAAGGGAAAGGCGATCTGGATGGCAACGGATCGGTCTCCAAAGAGGAACTCCAAAAAGCTGCCGCAAAGCAACCGAAACAAAAACAGACCCCCACCGTCACAGTCAACTTTAATGATCTCGACACCAATGGTGACGGAAATATTGACACTTCTGAAATCAAACAATTCTCCAAAAACATGAGCCTCGTCTCCAATAGTCGCGACGTCACCGGCTACGGGGGCGACTCCCGATCCAAAGTCATGGACTCCGCCACAGACGTCGGCTTCCGCATCCGCTTTTAAGCCTGCCTGGAATGACCTGGGAGTGGAAGTTTTCACACGAAGGCACAAAGCTTTTGAGGCCATTTTGATTTATTATGAATGAACCACATTCATCTTCCGATTGTGACTTGGTGCGTTGTGCCCCCCTTCGCCCCTGCACCAAACTAGTGACGCCTCCGGCTGAAAAAACTTTTCCTTTCAGAAGGGTTTTGTGTGAGGAGACTCCCTTCACCGCCGTACCTGCCTGTTCAACGGGCAGGAGCTTTGTGTGAAAACATCCTCCTTTTCTTATTTTCGAATCGATCCCCGTAGTCTTGCCCTGTTCCGAATTCTTCTCGGACTCATTCTGATCGCGGACTGGTTCGTGCGATGGCGCGACATCCCGGCTTTTTATGCTGACACGGGAATCTTTCCGCTAACGAACAATCTCCCTCGTGGAGGGGGCGAATGGCATTTCTGTATCCTTGATAGCGTCCGCTCCGTTCCGATGATGCAGGGGGTGTTTCTTCTCGGGCTAGCTGCATATAGCGCTTTTCTCGTCGGATGGAAAACGCGCTTTGCCACGTTCGCTTCGCTTCTCTTTTTCACCGGAGTCGTGAATCGCAACATCTTGATTCGCCACGGTGGCGATTGCGCCGTGATGAGTCTTTTAATCTGGTGTTGCTTCCTTCATCTCGGAAAATCCTTCTCGATCGACTCTCGAAACGCCCCGGATGAATCGTCCGAAACACCCTCGCTCGCGCCATTTTTTCTCATTTCACAACTCGCGATGATTTATCTCGCCACCGCCTACGCAAAATTTGGTGACGACTGGCAAAGCGGGACAGCACTTTTTTACGCGCTCAGTCTTGAGAATTTTTCCAGTCCGCTCGGACAATGGCTCGTTCAACATCTTCCGCTCTCCGTGATTCGTGGAATGAGTTGGAGCTCTCTCGCGGCCGAATGGGCCGTTCCCTTTCTAATTTTTATTCCAATCCTGCAACCGTGGCCCCGTCGCATCGCCATCCTCCTTGCAACCGCTCTGATGGGCGGAATCTGGCTCACGATGGAAGTCGGCGATTTTCCATTGGTCCTTTTGGCAGCAAACGCTCTGCTCCTTTCCCCGCAAGATTGGAAAAAAATCCTACGTAACGTTAAGGACGGCCTTGGTAGGGACCGCTCTCCGAACGGTCCGCCAACAAAGCCCGGACCGCTCTCCGAGCAGTCCCTACCAATCTTTCTTTGCCGAGAAGGGTTTCTCATTCTCATCGGCGCTGCCTTCGTCATGAACAGTTACAACTTCAACTTCACCGAGCGTTACAAGACTCCCGAACTTCGAATGCCGACCTTCCTTCAACCGATGGTCCTTGTCCCACAAGCGCTCCAAAATTGGAAAATGTTTGCCGCCAATCCGAGTAAATCCGATGGCTGGTATGTTTTCGACGGAATCACGGAGGATGGACAAAGCGTCGATCCGTGGAACGAAGGCCCGGTCCAATTTGAACGCCCTCCAAATGAAGCATCACACCGTGGACGCTTTTGGATGAAAATCTACGAACGCCTTTATCAAAAAGAATACGAGCCGTATCGTCTCCATTGGGCTCGCTACGTCACCCGTCGCTACAACACCGGAAAACCGATAGGCACGCGGCTCAAATCCTTTCGTATCATCTATCTCCAAGAAACCAATCGTCCTCCGGGAAGCGTCCCCGGCGTTCAAGTCACCCAAGAAGTCATCTGGCACCATGAGTGCCTGCCAAAAACCGAAAAGTAATCACCCCCCAATAATCTCGTTCAACCCTTCGATAATTTCATCAAGGGCTTCCGGGGTCACCCGGCCAATCCGTTTTCCCAATCGCTCGGACGAGAGCGTACGAATTTGGCTGATCTTCACCCAGGATTTTTTAGGAAGTCCTCGCTCAGGAAGTTCATAAGTCAGTGGAAATCCCGCTTTCTGTGCCTGACCCGTCAACGCCATGGCTATCACCGTTCCGGATCGCTCATTAAAAACGTCGTGGCTGACTATCAAAACCGGACGAAGACCGCTCTGCTCATGACCTTTGGTCGGATTCAAATCCGCCCAAACAATTTCACCTCTCAATAGACGGGCCATCGATCCATCTCCCCAGTCATCCCCTCTTCCGCCATCGCACTCTCATCCGCAGCATTGAGCTTCGAACATTCCCGTGCCAAACGACTTTTATCCAGCCGTGCCAACTTTTCAGTGACGGCCTCCTGAATCACCCGACTGCGGCTCGGAAAAACTCGCTTCAGCACCAACCGATCCACCTGTTGAAGCACCCCCTCATCCAAGGTAATCGCCACTTTCGCTACAGACATTTGAGCCTCTCGTTCATGGTATGACATTACATCATACCTGACGGATTTGCAAGAAATCATCGAGAAGAAGCAAAAATCAGAGTAATTTGGACGCTGCCGTAGCACCCTCATCGAGGTCGCTACCAATAATTACTTTTTGCGCTTTCTGTGGCTCAACAAGCCCCCCGCTGTTTCCGAAACAACAACGCCCCCAACAGTACCACAACATTCACCAAGACAATCGTCGGCCCCGTCGGTGAATCCCAACGCACCGAAAGGTAAACTCCCAGTGCCGAGGCAAAAAGTCCGATTCCCATGGAAATAAAAATCATCTGACGCAAACTCTTCGCAAGAAGTTTTGCGGCGGCTGGCGGAATCACGATCAGCGCACCGAGGAGCAACGTTCCGAGCATCTTAATCGCGACCGCCACAGTCCCCGCAATCAACATCGCAAACGCGTAATTCAACCAGGTCAGATTCCATCCCTGCCCGCGTGCCAAGTCCGGATCCAAAACGGAGAGCGTCAGTCCCTTGATTCGCGTCCCGACAAATCCAAAGATCACTGCGGCCAAGAGTAACTGACGCAATAAATCGGTCGGACCATTCGAATAGATATCCCCGAAGAGGAGCCCCCCGAAAAGTCTATATTTCCCCAACATACTCAGCATTAGCACTCCAAGTGCCACGCTTCCTGTAGAAGTAAACGCAATGATGGTGTCCGCTGAGAGGGGAGTCTTTTGAACAAAGTAAGCCATCAGTAATGCCAACATGATGTTAAACCCAAAAACGACCCAGAAAATCTCCAACTCCGTCCCCGTCGCCTCTTGAAACCAAAACCCGAGCGCGATTCCAGTCAGAGACGCATGAGCAATCGCATCACTGAAAAAGGACATTCCCCGCAACGTAATAAAAACCCCGAGAAAGGCACAAGTCGGCCCAAGGATGAGCGCCGAAATCAACGCGCATCGCATGAATTCAAATTGCCACATCTCACTCATTTCGATTTTCCCAAAGTTTGAAGCTGTCGCAACGCACTGAGCGATGTCGATGGGAGTCCATAAATCCCGGAAAGCACATGCTCCCGCATGACTTCCCCCGGATCTCCAATGCAATGAATCTTCTGGTTCAAACAGGCGACCCGCTGGGAAAGATGATTCACTAAGTGCAGATCGTGCGAAACCATTACGACCGCCATTCCTCGTCGTTGATTCAAATCCCGGATGACCCGCTCGAAATCGTATCCACCTTTCACATCAACACCGGCCAGAGGTTCGTCCAAGAGCAATACTTCCGGCTCGGAGAGGAGCGCAAAAGCAATCAACATCCGCTCACTCTCCCCTCCCGAGAGTCCACCAATCTGACGATTCGCCAATGAAAGAACTCCCATCTCCTCCAAACAGGCCATCGCCTTCGTTTTCAATGCCGAATCAACCCCGCCCCACCACCACCCCTGACGTTTGCCTTGCAACGAAAGAAATTCCATGACGGTCAATGGCAGAAAGCGATCCCACGCCCGTTGCTGGGGAACATAGGAACGACGACAAGAAGCCCCTGGATAAACCATCTTTCCGGAAGAAGGCTCTAAAAGCCCCGCCAAAACTTTGAGAAGCGTACTTTTCCCAGCGCCATTCGGCCCAATCAGGCTGAGAATTTCACCTCGGCGAATCTCAAGATCCACTCCCTCCACCGCAAAATGGGTTCCATACCGAACCCCAACGCCGGAAAGACGCATTAAAACCGAATGATCCGAACCCATCCCAAAGCATTAGACAAACAAACCCGCTGGTGCAAGTCATTTGCATTTTATGAAGATCCTCAAATACCTCAAGTGAGAGCCCGTCGTGTCGTCGAGTCTTGGAGGCAAGAATCGGCTTAACCGCAAAGCCTCAATGTTGAGGTCTTGGAGCTTGGCGGTCAAAATGGATTTCGATTGATCCAAAAACAGTCCCTCCAACAGGAGAGAGCTTTTCAATAATCGTTCGAATCGAATCTCTTCGATTTTGATGCCGGACCTTTCTGTACCGCAATTCGAAAGCGCTCAAGTTTCCCACGCCAATCCACCTGTAAAATCTCCGCAATGCCGAACATTCCTCCAATCGCAATCACAAAAACCACATACCCTGCAATCATGTGATAGGTACTCGGCTCTGCCTCCGTCCCAATCGCAAACTTAGCTCCGAACAAAATCGTCCCCCCCGTCAGCATTAAGATGCGAATAAAATTTCCAAAAATCGCCAGCGGCGCCGCACAGACAAAAAGCCCCCACCGCTGCCACAACTTGGGAAGAGTCAAATAACTATAAAGCGCCGCCACCATGGTTAGTGCAAAGAGCGATCGAATTCCACTGCACGGATTCGCTACGTCCAACTGAAAACGTTCCCCTTGCCTCAATCCCGTCACGTAATCAGGAGCCGAAACAATTGCCGTTCCAATCTGAAGATTTTCCACCCCGACCAAATTCAGAAAGTGATGCGACACTCCCGACATCAGGATCCGAAGCGGAAACGCAATCCAATTATCCAAAAAAAGAAGTGGCCACATAAAAACCATAAACATCAATGGGAAAGCCAGCCCCATCAACATCTGACGCCCACAAAACCAGAGAATCATCCCCGCAATCAGCGTCTGCATCATGAAATAGGCGAGATAATAAATATCGGTGACATATCCAAACCAAAATAATATCCCCGAAACCGCCATGACCGGAAGCCCCCACCACTCTCCCTTCCACTCAATTCGCTTCAGCTCCGGCCAGCGGAAGTAAATCAACCCTGCCAGAATGAAAGGAACGAAACGGCAATGCGTCCAGTCATCGCTAGCTGAAAACGCCCAGACAATCTTCAACAACGGAGCGGCCTCATGAGAAATCAGAAATTTGGAATACGGCATCCAGGCCAAAAGCAAAGCAATGGAAATAAATCCAGAGGCGACCGCAAACCGGCGACTCGTTAAAATCGAAATCACGCGCGTCCCTTTATTTGATCGTAAATCCACGCATAGGTCTTCTCCATCCCCACTCGAAGCGGAGTCGACGGCTCCCAATTCAAAAGTTCCCGAATCAAAGTATTGTCACTATTTCGTCCCCGAACTCCCAAGGGAGCCAAAAGGTTATAACTTCGTTTCACCTGAATCCCGGCAATCCCCTCGACCAGACTCACCAGTTGATTGACGGTGACCAATTCAGCGCTCCCCAAATTAATCGGCATCGTTACCCGCTCACTCGACATGATTTTCTGAGTCCCGACAATGCAATCGTCAATAAACTGAAAACTCCGCGTCTGTTCGCCATCCCCCCAGATTTCAATCTCACCCTTCCCAGAAAGCTTGGCTTCAGCGATTTTACGGCAAATGGCGGCGGGAGCTTTTTCTCTCCCCCCCTCGAACGCCCCCTCGGGACCGTAGACGTTGTGATATCGAGCCACCCGAGTGACGAGACCGAAATCCTCCTGAAAATGGCGACACATCCGCTCGCTAAATAATTTCTCCCAGCCATAACCGTCCTCCGGCATCGCGGGATACGCATCACCCTCCTTGAGCGCGATCCCCTTGGAAGAAAGCTGTTTCTCCGCCGCATAAACACAAGCTGATGAGGAATAAAAATAGCGCTCAACCTTCGCCTCCTTCGAAGCCAGAAGCAGGTGGGTATTAATCAAGACACTCAACATGCACTCCGCTTTATGAAATTCAATAAAACCCATCCCTCCCATGTCCGCCGCAAGATTGTAGACTTCGTCCATCCCTTCCACCGCTCGATCACAGTTCGCTTGATGCTGTAAATCCAACTGAAGGTTCTCGACCCCCTCAAATCGCTGAAACCACTGTGATGTTGGTTTAACATCCACCGCACGGAGACGAACCCCCTCATGACGAAGCGCCCTCACGAGATGACCTCCAATAAACCCACCGGCCCCCGTGACAAGAACGGATTTCATAACTCGCTTCACCCCAGAGTGCCCACTCCCCATGAACAGGTAAATCAAAAAAGTCAGAGCGCTTCCTCGAATTATTCGCAAAATGATGTCAACCCACGACGCTCCACGCTTGCGCTCTTCGTTTTGCTCCGATAGACACAGAGGAGCGATGACAATCAATGCCGCCCAACGTCTTGCAGGATTGCTGGTTCCCGTTTTCGCCCTCCGGCGTAACGGAGATCTTGGAATTGGAGATACCTTGGCGGTTCGGGAAGCCATTCACTTTTGCGTCGAAAACAAAATCACGGTTTTACAGCTCCTTCCGATCAACGAGACGGGTGGCGACAACAGTCCCTACAATGCAATTAGTTCGGTCGCTTTGGACCCGGCCCTTTTGACGGTAGAACCCGGAATCATTCCCTGGCTCTCCCCTTCGGATTACCATCGCATTGCGGATCCCGAGATCGTTGCCGCACTTGCGATCGGAGCGGTTCAGTATCGTCAGGTGAAACCTCTCAAGCTCGAACTCCTCGATGCCGCTTTTAAAACATTTCTCCTCTCACCGGAGTTATCGGAATTTGAGCAATTTGAAAAAAAAGAGGCCTCCTGGCTCACCAGCTACTCACTTTTCCGCGCACTCCTCGATTATTACAAAGGAAATCCGTGTTGGACTCAATGGGCGCCCGAACATCAATCGCAAATAAAAGCCGAATCCTGGCTTCAGAAAAAAGGGAAAACGTGGCAACTGCGTCGCCGATTTCATGCCTTTGTGCAATGGATCGCCTTTCAACAGTGGGGGGATCTCCGCGAGGAAGCCGATCGAAAAAAAGTTCAGCTCATGGGAGATATTCCCTTCGGCGTCAGTCGATACAGCGCCGATGTTTGGGCCCATCGCGAACTCTTTGATCTCGAGTGGTCCGGGGGAGCGCCTCCTGAGAAATTCTTTCAAGGCGAAAAATTCACCTCCCAGTGGGGACAAAACTGGGGAATCCCGCTCTACCACTGGAAGGCCAATGAAGCGGAAGATTTTCGCTGGTGGCGTCAGCGCGTTCAAAAAACTTCCGAAATTTTTAATCTCTTTCGGATTGACCATGTGCTCGGATTCTTTCGGATCTACTCCTTTCCGTGGCTCCCCGAGCGAAATCTCGAGTTTGTCGATCTCACCCCGGAAGAAGCCAAAGCCAAAACCGGTGGACGCCTCCCGCAATTTCTTCCGGGACCCGATGAGCCGGAAGACTCGGCACAAGTCAACGCCGCTCAGGGGGAGCGACTTCTCTCCATCATTCTGGAAGCCGCCGGTAAAACGGGAGTCGTCGCGGAAGATCTCGGAGTGGTTCCCAATTACGTACGCCCTCTCTTACAGCGACTCGGAATTCCCGGATTTTCCATTCCGTTCTTTGAACGAAACGAATCGACCCGCGAATTTGTCGATCCCCAGACCTATCCTCCCTTGAGTCTTGCGACCTACGCCACGCACGACCATTCCCCCCTCAAAGTTCTCTACGAGGAGCTGGTTCATCGCTGGGTCCGTCCGGAAGGTCATGAAGCGTGGCTGGAACTGAATCGCATTTTGAAATTCGCTGGAATGGAAGGAAAATATCCCGACCCCGATTTCCGAAAGGATCTCCATGAAGCCCTGCTTCGCGTGCTGATGGAAAGTCCGAGCTGGCTTGCCGTACTGCTTCTCCCCGATCTTCTCGGAACGGCAGAACGTTATAACGAACCGGGCTCTGCAGCAGATAGTAATTGGAGTCAGCGCCTCGCCTCGCCGCTTTCGACATTCGAGACACACCCCAAATTTGGTCCACGCCTTAAATTTTTCCGAAAACTCGTTCGTCAGTCGGGGCGCATCTAAAATATTTCTCGCGCGGCCCACGGAGGAAGCTATTTTTAATCTGGAACTCACGAACTCAGAAATCATCATAAAGCAAAAAGGCCTCAAAAGTTTTGTGACTTGGTGCCTCTCGGTGAAGTAAGTCGTTCCTCACACAAAGGCACGAAGCCACAAAGCTTGTGAAGCCATTTCCGATTTTTTATGAGATGAAACAAAAAAACACCTTCCGATTGTGGCTTCGTGCCTTTGTGTGAGGAGGTTCCCTTCACAGCCGTGTCAGCCTGTTCCACGGACAGGAGCTTTGTGTGAGGAATAACTTACTTCACCGAGAGGCACGCGGAGGCACTGGATCATCCCCACAGCCACCCCACGGATGACATCGACAGATGCGTCCGATCGCCAATCGACTTCCTCGAAAAACTCCGTGACACTCCAACGCTTCAATAGTGTATTGGGAGCACGTTGGCGAAAAACGACAGCGGCCCATTTCCGCTCCAAACATTGCCTTGAGCGGTGAGAGTGCTGCCTGATAAAATTGAATGAACCCGATCAGGACTCGTCTCATGAGCATCAGCGACGGCGACGCGTCACACTAAATCCACGCA
The DNA here is from genome assembly GCA_964555235.1 of uncultured Verrucomicrobiota bacterium. Classification (GTDB taxonomy): domain Bacteria; phylum Verrucomicrobiota; class Verrucomicrobiia; order Methylacidiphilales; family CAMAQI01; genus CAZKRU01. Next base: position 35,327 of record CAZKRU010000013.1, on the reverse strand, counting down.
ACGTCCGTCCCCCGCGCATCGGCGCTTGGGTCCAAGTTTTTGGATCAAAGAGCGCGGTGTAGACGTAGGGAAATCTTTCGAGCTTCTCGTGAGGAACCGCCTGGCCGATAAATCGCTCGATCGATTTTACATGCTCCAAGTCCTCACCGGTCACCAGCGTAAAGGCATCCCCAATCGTGAGCGCACGACCGGTCCGACCGATGCGATGCACATAATCTTCCGGATGCTGCGGCACATCGTAATTCACCACATGACTCACTCCCGCCACATCAATTCCACGCGAAGCAATATCGGTCGCCACCATCACTTCGTAACGGCCTGACTTAAATCCTTCCAACGCTTCCATTCGCTCATTTTGAGTGCGATTCGCATGAAGCACCGCCACGGAATGATTCGCTTCTTTCAGTCGATGTGAAATCCGGTCGGCCTCATGTTTGGTTCGGCAAAAGATCAGGACACTGTCGAAATTGGTCCGCTCCAGCAATGCGAGCAGGAGATCAAATTTTTGGGTGGATGCCACCGGATAAAAAGCATGCGTCACGGTTTCGGCCGGAGAACGTCGCGCTCCAATTTCAACCCGCTCCGGTTCGTGCATCGCCCAAGAAACGACGCGCTCAATTTCTGTCGGAACGGTTGCCGAAAAAAGAAGCGTCTGACGTTTTTTCGGACACTGCTGAACAATCCTTCTCACGTCCGGAAGAAATCCCATATCGAGCATCCGATCGCACTCGTCCAGGATCAGGTATTCAATCGTATCGAGCTTGAGCGTCCCTTGCTCCAAATGATCCAACAACCGTCCCGGAGTTGAAACGAGCACATCCAATCCAGCCTTCAGTTGATCCTTTTGAGTGCCATAACCGACCCCGCCATACATGACGCCGATTTGAAGATTGGTCTGACGTGCATAATCCCGAAAGGCCGTTTCCACTTGCGCCGCAAGTTCACGCGTCGGCTCCAGAACCAGACACCGCAACCGACCACTTTTCCCAAGCATGGACAAGATGGGAAAGCCAAACGCGGCCGTCTTCCCGGTCCCCGTCTGCGCCGAGGCGATGAGATCTTTTCCTTGAAGGATCACCGGAATGGCTCGGAGTTGAATCGGAGTCGGATCCCCATACCCCATCGACTGGGCACCCTGCACCAGTGCATCGCTTAATCCCAAATTTTGAAATGACATTCGAAGGATTTAGCCCGTTCCTGAGAGAAATAGCAACCTTTCGATTTAGACCCTCCGAGCGATGCCATAAAGATAGAGGTTAATATTATTGATTCTTAAGTGAAATCACCTTTTATTTTTGAAGGAAAAAGACTTAATTCGAATGGCCCGATTTATGCTATCCTCCTTAAATCCAAGGAAAATTGTTATTGCAATATTTCAAGTAAAAACTATTATAAATAACTGATATATGCCCTCTTTAGTTCGTGTCTGGATATCGTTTACCGATCCGAATGAACCGGCTTTTTTCAAGTTGGGCCTCCAGCCTGTGATTATTGGTCGAGATTCTTCCTGTCAAATTCAACTCAATGATCCGAGCGTTAGCCGCAATCACGCCTCAATCGCTTTTGAGAACGGGCATTACATTCTTCACGATAACGGCTCGATCAATGGAACTTTGGTAAACGGAGAACCGGTTCGGAAGCACCAACTTCAACCGCACGATACCATCCGTTTCGGTGAATACGTTTTTGTCTTTGAAGTCTCTGACCTCGAAGGAACCACCACCCCATCTCCAAGCAATCCGGCCAAAGCCTCAGAAAATACCGCACAGCAACCGATTCGAAAAAACCCCGTCGCACCTCAAAAAAATCAGCCCGTCAAAGTCATCATCGGAAAAAATGCGCCGCGTGAAGGAAAACATCCGAGCTCCCGCACCATTCCGCTAAGGCCGGGAGCCGCCCTCGATCGCTCTCGAAAGCCTGGTGCAATTATTCCCACCAGTAACACCGACTTTGCTTTTATCTCCTTTGCCTGTGGTTGCGCCGGCCCCATTGCCTTCATCCCTGCCATTCTTTTTGGTCATGTTGCCGAACCGGTCACCTACGAGCAGAAGAAAAATCAGCAACTGGGCCTGGTCCTCGGTTATTTTTTCCTCTCCGTTTGGTTGGTCGTCGGGGGATATTATCTTGCGACCCGCCAGGAGACTCCCGCCAAAGGGAGCGCCTCCGCAGACGGTGCCGCCAGCGCAACCACCACAGCGCTGGAAGTTCCACGCGTCAATAATGCCCTGGATCTCTTGCGAGGAACGCTGGCTTGGGCACCACCTTCCAAAGTGATTGGATCCATTCTCGGTACTGGCGGAAAAACGGTGAATATTGATCCCAATCAGGCGGCCCATCGAGAGGCTTTTTTTAACGAGCTCCGCTCGAATTGGACACACGGCTTGATCGTCTTTCAACCAGATATTGTCCGTCCCTTGATCCCCTACGCAGCCAATCAATCCGTGCGTTTCGTTATTGAGGATTTCACGACAAAGCCGACCTTCTGGGAGTACAACAGCACGGTCGTTCCCGAAAAGAAAACCGTGGTGGGGCCCTTCATTATGCCAACGCTCCGGGAAGATCTCTTCTTCGATCGGGATACCACATTAACCGCAAAAATTCCGAAATTTAATGACGAACGTTTTCCCTGGCACAACGCCCAACGCGGAATTCAATGGAACGGGGAGAGCCTCAAGTTCGAAGATCGCCAGGCTTCACTGCTCCGATGGGTCGTCATTCTGAAAGCTTCCACCTCCCTCTACTCAATTAAAATCGACACCCTCGAAGGGAATCTCACCCGGGATGAACCGAAGGAATACATCTACAGCTACCATCCCGCCGAGTATCTTGCACAGATTGTTTATCTTGCCGGAACCGAGGAAGTTCTGGCGCTCAAAATCAACCCCGATCTTTTCAATCTGGATGATATGGAAAAAGCAAAGCGCCTTCTCCATGCCGGATTCAAGGAGATCCTCGCCAGGAAACCTCAATCAACCATTGAGATTGGCGCGATTTTCCGCCTCCCAAAACTTGAGGAGATCGCCAATCCTGCGGCCCCTCGCCCTCCATCCCCGACGGCTCCTGCGACTCCTGCCCCTGCCACGCCTCCCGCTGCGCCCGGCTCCAAACGTTATCTCATGCCTTAAGGAACCAATGCTTTTCGCGCAAGAGGCTCTGCCGCTTCTCTGCAAAACGCATCGATTCTCTGAATTTCTTGAGAATAAAACTCGGAAGCATTTTCTCCGAACGAATTGACTTCATGACGCTGCCTTCCATCCTCCCCGCGACCTAACAATCCAAATCGCGCGGCATACGTTCCCCATTCAAAATTATCCACCAGCGACCAATAATAATATCCGACGAGGGGGAGTCCTTCTGCACGAATTTGACGTACCGCTTCAAGATGATCCCGTAAATAATCGAGCCGACGCAGTCCGTCCTTCCGATCCAAGCTTCCACTCCGCTTATCATGACGATACGCCATTCCATTTTCCAAAATGATCAGCGGCTTCCGATGTTTCGCCATCCAGCGTGAGAAAAAAATCATCCCTTCTGGAATCGGTTTCCAATCCCACCATTTGCTGGTCATCGCTTCAAGCGTCCATCCGTGCCATGGACGGGGGCGAAACTCGACGTCGTCCAATCTCGGAACCCTCAAAATATGCGCGATAAACGGATCGTAATAGTCATATCCCAGATAATCCAGAGGCGGCTCTTTCATCCCTCGAAGCAATTCGATCAACGGCCCCCACACCGCCCCTTCCAATAACTTCCGGGACCAGGGAACCAACAACCGTTTTGCAACCGTCCGGAGCGCAATACGCGCCGGATGTTTCATATAAAGTCGCGAGTGCAACAATGCCTCTTCAAATTCAATCTCCCGCCAACGCATCCGCTCTTGAAGTGAGTGACGCGAGATTGATTGCCCGCCCAGAAAGAAAAGATCGAACCACGCTTGGTCCGCCCAATAAAAATCACTGCAATAGCTATTCCATCCAACTTGAGGGAGCGGAAATCCTCGCTCGCGATAAATGCGATGAATTGATTGATAGGCGAGCACATGCGCTTCCAGTAAAAGCGCCAACGCCGTTGAGGTGTTCTGCAAACCTCTCGCTCCCTTTGAAGGAAAAAGTCCTGAAAGGTAATGATTGAACGCCAACATATTGGGTTCATTGATCGTCACAAAAATCCGTGGAACCGTCAGCGGATCCCGCCCGTTCCATGCATCAAGGATTCGATTCAAAACCGTTTCCACGTAACGAACAAAGAGCGGCAACGTCTCCCGCTTCAACCAGGGATCACTTCCGAGCCAGGCCGGATGAACAAAATGGTGGAAGGTAATGACCGGCTCCAATCCCCGATCCCGACAGGCCACAATCATTTCGGCATAGCGCGCAAGCGCAATCTCATCAAACGGCGGCGGCTGAATTTCTCCCGAAAAAATCTCCTCTGAACTCTCCCGGATCGGCTGAACGCGACTCCACTCAACTCCCAAACGAAACGAACTCAATCCAAGTTTTTGGCATCGTTCAAAATCAGCTTCGGCCATCCGCCAAAAATCGCCGGCAATTCCGCTCCGCTCAATGGCTCCGGATTGTTCCGCCCACGACCAGTTATTTTGCGGTTCACCCGGTCCGTTAAATCCCCCTTCGGTTTGATAACCGGACGTCGCGACCCCCCATAAAAAGGATTCATCTCGCTGGGTATTTTCCGTCATCACCACCACTAAGAATGCTCCTCGTCAGGAAAACAAGAAGGAAATGAGTCTGTCACCTATCTGTTACAATCAATGTGAGCCCCTCATTTGATCCAGCTTCTCGGATAACAAGACTCTCTCTTGATAAATTGCTTCCGTCCATTGATTCGCGACCTCCTCTTCAATTCCATCCACCTCTTGAAGACGTCGCAATGCTTCCAAGGGAGCCGCCTCTGGCGTTGAGAGATCAGGTGATCGAATTAGTCCTGTATTCATGCAATTCCACAATACCATCTGCTCCTATTTTTCCCATTACAAATTGTCTAAAGATTGGTTTACTTTTCGCATCTTTTGTCCGTTTCGTGGGGAAAATTCCTGAATTCCTGCCACTCGCTTCGTAACTGCCTCCAAAACCTCTGAAACCGTAATTTCCTTCATACATCGAAAATCCAGCGAACACGTTCTCAAATAACAGGGACTACACAAAACATGATGTCTCAAGACCGTGACCGTATTCCCGAGCGGGCCGGTTCGACGCGGTTCGGTGGACCCAAAGATCGCCACGGTTGGAACCTGCAAGACCGCCGCCAGATGCATCGCTCCACTATCATTACAAATCACCACGCGAGATTGAGTCAGTTGTTCGGCAAATTCGCGCAGCGAAGTTTCTCCGACTCGATTGATGCTTCCCGGAATTTCCTTCGCGAGCTCTTCCGCAAGGGCCCGATCATTGGGCGCCCCTAACAAAACGACCGGCAGTTTCATTTTTTCCTGAAGCGCTCGTCCCACCGCAGCAAATCGCTCTGGCAACCAACGCTTGGCAGAACCGAACTCCGCTCCGGGACAAAGACTGATTTGTTCGGGTTGACTGACTGAAAGTGAGAGTGACGGAATCACCGAATCATCCGAACCTCCCAGTCCCTTCACCAACGCCAGATAATCGTGCTGTTGATGAAGCTTCTCGGGATCGACGGGAGGCTTTGGAATCACCTGACTCAACATCCAACTCCGGGAGTGTCCTGAAAATCCAACCGTCTCCCCAATTCCCGCCATCTTGGCCTCAACGGTCGTTCGTAACGAATTCGTCAACAAAACGGATGTCTCAAAGTGATACTCCCTCAGTTGTTTGGAACACTCCAAAAGACTTTTCGGTTGCTTCAACGAAACCACCTGGTCAACAAACGGACAGAGCTGCCAAAGTTCAGTCAATTTTTCCGGACAGGCGACGGAAAGTTTTTCGGAGCCGAGAAGTTGCTTGAGTTGATAAACCGCAGGGAAGGCCATGATGGCATCTCCAAGCCAATTCGGACTACGAACCACGACGGGGGTCGGAAGGGACATCAGCGCACCACCGTTCAGGGCAACCGTCGCTCCGCCTGAAGTGCTTTCCCGTAATTCATTCGGTAATACCATCGGAGAATCGGCATCGGGACGATTCGCATCAGCAGAGTTCCCCATCGCACACGCCAACCGGGAACCCAGCGGGCTTCGCCATTCCGTGCCGCTTCCAACGATTCCTGAACAGCTTCTTCCGCTGAAATTTCCATCCAGCTCGGTGTTTGAAGAATCCGTTTCTCCTCGCCCCGCTGCGCCACTTTTGAAAACTCCGTTTCAATTGGCCCGGGACAAATCGTTGTCAGTGTGACTCCGGTTCCGATGAGCTCCAATGCCAGACCTTCGGAGAGACTGGTCACATAAGCCTTCGTCGCCGCGTAAACCGAAAAGCTCGGGATCGGAAGAAAACTTGCGATCGAGCTGATATTGACGATGGCCCCGCGTTTCCGCTCAATCATTTCTGGCAGGACATATCGGGTTAATGCCGTCAAGGCCACCATGTTGACCATCATCATCTGATCTAGACGTTCCCATACGGTTTTTTCAAACATTCCATAATCGCCCAACCCCGCATTATTGATGAGAAGATCGACCGAAAAATGGTTCTCCGACATCCAATTCAAAAGTTGAACCATCTGCTCCGGCGCACTCAAATCGACGACTGCCAATTCCACCCGCAGCTTGGGATGACGACGGCGCAGTTCGTCTTGTAATTTCTCAAGTCGATCCTGACGACGTGCCACGAGGATCAGGAGGTCCGCCTCCTTCGCCAACTGACGCGCGAATTCGGAACCCAATCCGGCTGACGCCCCGGTGACCATGACGGTCCACCCTTGAAAATCATGAGCCATTTTAGAAAACCCTGAGCTGCAACGTTTCCACCGAATGATCCACTAAACGGTGATCGGCCACAAAGACCATTCGCGCCCCCGCCGGGAGCAATCCCCGCGTACGAAGGATCGCCTCCGCACGATCCGTCGTCTCCTTCGGATTTTTCCCAAAAGTAATCTGAATCGGAACAATTCCATACGAGAGTGTCAGAAACCGACAAACCCCTTCTGATTCCGAAAAGGCATAGATCGGACAAAAGGTCGGACGCAACGCCGCCGTAATCATCGCAAGACTTCCGCTACGGGTGAAGACGCAGATACCGACCGCACGCGTTTCGTTTGCCAGATGAACCGCCGAAGCCGCCACATGGTCTCGATCCCCATGCAACTCAATATCCGAATGAAATCCCGAATTGCCGCTGCGCTCAATCCGGAGCGCCACCCGATCCAGAACTTTCACACATTCGATCGGATATTTTCCCACCGTCGTCTCCCCGGAAAGCATGACCGCATCGGCCTCTTCATAAACGGCATTCGCCACGTCCGTAATTTCCGCCCGGGTCGGAATCGGATTCTGAATCATGCTCTCCAGCATGTGCGTCGCCACAATCACCCGCTTCCCACGACGCAAGCACCGCTTCACAATTCGACGCTGAATGATCGGCAATTCCTCATAGGGACACTCGATTCCAAGGTCTCCGCGAGCCACCATGATTCCATCGGCGGCATCGACAATCTCGTGAAGATTTTTAACCGCCAACTGATCTTCAATTTTGGCAATGACTTTGATATGACCGGCGTTGCTCGATTTTAAAACCTCGCGCAGCATTCCAACATCGCGACCTTCTCGCACGAAGGAGAGCGCAATAAAATCGACTCCGACTTCGATTCCGACCGCGATATCCTTGAGATCCTTCTCGGTCAATGCCGGAAGATTCACCTTCACGCCCGGAAGATTGATGTGTTTGCGACTTCCCAAAACACCAGGAGTCAGCACCTCGCATCGGAGATGCTTTGTCTCTTTGCTCAAGACCTTCATCTGGATCACGCCGTTATCAACGAGCACCGTATCGCCCACCTGAATATCGTTGACCAGATCATCGTAGTTCACGTCGACGGAAAAGGTCTCCTCGCTCTTGGCGCCACGCACGGTAAAAACAAAAACGTCACCCGGCTTCAAATCGAGCTTGTTCGCCAAATCCCCCGTTCGAATGGCCGGCCCCTGTGTATCGAGCAGAAGTCCGATATGAATTCCCATTTCGGCCGAGAATTGCCGGATCGTTTTCGCCATCTGACGCACCACATCGTGTGGCGCGTGCGACATATTAAAACGGAAAACATTCACGCCGGCTTCGATGAGACGACGGATCACCGCCGGGTCTGTGGTTACCGGCCCGAGGGTAGCGATGATTTTTGTTTTTCTCATAGGATTAGAGGTATTTCTGTTCATGCAGGGCTTTCATCAGTCCGGTATGACGCTTTAACAGTTCACGATAAATTTTAGCCGTCGCCGGATTCGGTTCAGCCGCATCCGAATTTTCCACTTGAACCAATTGATCCGCCCATTCCGCAATCGACTTCTCTGGACGAACGGCTGCAAGTGCTTGAATCGCTCCTCCCACGGCCGCCCCTTCCCCGCACTTCATCGTCACCACACGGCAACCGAAAACATCCGCGCACATTTGGCGCCAAACCGCACTCTTGCTTCCGCCGCCGGTCAAACGAATCTCCCTCGGTTGAACTCCGAGCGCCTGTAACTCCCCGAGTCCATACGCAAGCCCCAAGGTCACTCCCTCCATCGTGGCGCGCGCCATGGTGGCAGGGGTGTAATTGTTTAAATTGATTCCGTGGAAAACCCCCGAGCCATTCGGTAAATTCGGAGTTCGCTCCCCTTGAAGATAAGGCAGGAAAAGAAGCCCTCCCGAACCGGGCGCAATCTTGGCAATTTCCGTATTCATCGTTTCCAAGGTCCATCCAAAAAGTTTTCGTGTTGCCTCCGTTGCCACCGTCACATTCATGGTACAAACCAAAGGAAGCCAACCGTCCGTGCTGTCACAGAACGCGGCAACGCTTCCTTGAGGATGAACCACCGGCTTCGAGGAATAAGCATAAATCGTTCCGGATGTCCCGAGACTTGCCGTCACCCGACCGTCCCGGACATTTCCGGTCCCGATCGCCCCCATCATGTTGTCTCCACCCCCGGCGCTCACGGTCACCAATTGAGGAATCCCCCACTTTTCCGCTAATTCATGACGGAGCGTTCCGTGCGATTTTTGGGAAGAGCTCAGCGGCGGCAGCTTTGCCAGAAGGTTCGGATCAATAAAATGACAGAGGTCCGTCGCCCACGCTCTCGTTCGGACATCCAGTAAAGCGGTCCCTGAAGCATCTCCGAATTCCATCCGACGCACGCCGGTCAGATAAAAATTCAGGTAGTCGTGAGGCAACAAAACACAGGCCAATTTTTTGAAGTTCTCAGGCTCGTGGCGTTTCATCCAGAGAATCTTCGGAGCCGTATAACCGGGGAGCATATCATTTCCAATCAGGCGACTCAATCCTTCCGAACCGCCGAACTCTTTGGAAAGGATCTCACACTCTTCGACGGTGGAAGTATCACACCAGAGTTTTGCAGGCCGGATGACCGATCCATTTTCATCCAAGGGAACAAACCCATGCTGTTGACCGGAAATTCCAATTCCGACAATCTCCGTCTTCAAAGCGCCCAACGCCTGAATCACTCCTCCAATCGTCTGCTCCATCGCATCAACCCAGACTTTCGGATCCTGCTCCATGTGCCCGGAAGGAAGTCCGGGGATTAAGTCATAAGCGAGTCCCGCCTGAGCCAGAATCGCTCCCGATTCCGCATCGAATGCCACGGTTTTGGTACTTTGCGTTCCACAATCAATTCCGAGGAGAATCATCGCCCCGCACCTTAGCGAAATCTCCGCCTCCGCCAATCAAAAAGAACGGTCATTCTATCCAACGGGTGCAACTCAGGATTGCGGGTGAACGTTTCCGCAAAAACGCAGCAGCCACACAAGGAGAGTTTTTTTGATAGCTTATGGATCTGAAAATCTGTGTTCATCTGCGGATTAAATCCGCAGTCTATTTTATCCGCAGATTCACTCAGATTTTCACAGATTTCCGTTAGCGGAGATACTAATCTGCTGGATCCAGTCATTCCCAACAATGTCGACCGACCCGTGAATTGTAGGAATTACAGACGCACCACCATTGACCTCACAATCAAATGAGATTTTTTCTTTTCCCTGCAAACGAGACAACCTTATGACCTGATTTTTTTTGATTTTTACGTGCGTTTTCACAAATCGCTTTAACATCAAAATTAAATCGGGCCGCCAATTTTTCACGGACTGCCCTCACTTCAGCAATAATCGGGTCTTTCATTTTTCTCACCTTTTCTCTCAGAAGGAGTTCAATTATCATGTAAAATCAATCACCTCAAGGCCTATCCATGAATCGCCACTTGGAAATCTCAAGCTGAACTCTACTTTTGTGTTGAACTCGCTCCAAGGCCTCGCCAAAGTCCTTGGCCATGAGCGATACGATTACTCCCCTGATTCCGACCGAAGGTTTGGTGGTGCTTCATCTGTTTTACGATATCAACCGAGGCGCTTGGGAAAATCTCACACCGGAACAGCGCGATCTCGGCCGTCAGCGGCTTCAAGATTTGATTACTGAGACCAAGAGTCTTGAAAAATATCAGGTCATCACCGTCTCCGTCATCGGGCGGGCTGATTTCGGGATCATGATCCTCGGACCAGACCTTCAAAAAATCAACGAGATTGAAAAACGAATCTCCCGCTCCCTCGGCCCGGATGTCCTGACTCTCGCCTACTCCTACTTTTCGCTCACGGAAAAATCCGAATATACGCAGACCGAGGATCAGTATCGGGAAGAACTCACGGAAAAGGAAAAGCTTCAGCCCGGTTCTGCCGATTTCGAACAGAAGCTCGCCGCCTTCCGCGAACGTTCCAAAAACTACACGTATTACCGCCTTTATCCGACGCTCCCGGATTGGGAATTTTACTGTTTCTATCCGATGACGAAACGTCGCGACCCCGGCCAGAATTGGTACGGCCAAGAATACGAAGACCGTCGCGAGATGATGCTCTCTCACGGAATGATCGGACGTAAATACTCCGGACGCATTCTTCAACTCATCTCCGGCTCCATCGGCCTCGATGATTGGGAATGGGGCGTCACGCTCTTCAGTCACAATCCCGTCGACATCAAGGCAATCATTTACGAGATGCGCTTTGACAAGGCGACACGCAAGTACGCGGAGTTTGGAGAATTCTTCACCGGTCTTCCGCTCCCGATGCCCGCCATCTACGAACGTCTCGGTCTTTTGAGCTAAACCGCACTTTTGATTCAACTGGAGATCTGCAAATGAAGGGTCCACTTCGCTGGGTTTTAATCGCAGTCGTCGTCCTCATGATTCTGGTCGCAGGAGGATCACTCACCGGCTATTTCATGTTGAAGCACTATCTGGCGGGAGATGATTTTCGTAAGAGCGTTGAAAAAGAGGCGAGCAAGTACTTGGAAATCCCGGTGACCTTTTCGCCCTTTCAGTGGACCGGTTTTTCCGTCTATTCGGATCAACTCCAGACCGTCGGCACCTCACGGGTCGCCCTCAAAACCGCCCAAGCCGGTCAAATTCGCGCCGACTTCGTTTTTCGATCCCTTTTTAAGCGGGTCTTGAGAATCGAACAGATCGAAGTGCAAACCCTCTCTCTGGAATTTCAAACACCGCCGCCGCCGGAACCAACTCCGAGCATCCCCTCGGAACCTCCTCCCACTCCGCCGCCAGCCTGGGTCAAAACGTTTCTCCCCCAAGAGGTCGAGATCGGCACGGTTTATCTTCGGAGTGGAAATGTGACCTGGCCCGCAGGCGAAAAGAGCATTGGGCAACTCTCGAATCTAAAACTCGATGCCTCACCGGATGGACGAAATTTAAAAAACTGGAAGGTCCAAGTCGACAAGGGGACGCTGCAGCTTCCCAGCTTCCCTTCATTAAATCTTCAAAAACTGAAGGGACGCATTCAGGAGTCCGACTTTTTTGTCACAGAAGCCATTCTCAATCATCAAGGCGAAGGGATCATCGCGATCAGCGGCGATATTCACATTGGAGAACCGGCAAAAAGCAATCTCGCCTTTGACATTGAACAACTCCCGATCACTCCATTCCTTCCCGAAGATTGGCGCGCCAAATTGGTCGGACGCCTTTACGGGAAACTTCAGATGGAGCAATCCGAGAAGACCAACGGCGAGCGGTTGATTACCGGGCCCATTGAATTGAAACAAAGCCGCCTCGAAGCGCTCCCGGCGTTGGAGAAAATTGCAGAGTATACCAAAACTCAGCGCTGGCGCAGAATCGATTTTGATCATTTCAAAGGGCAACTGCGCTGGACTTCCGATAAGACTCAAGTCGACCAGATTGAGATTGAATCCCGGGGACTCGTTCGCGTCGAGGGGACTTATACTCAAATTGGAAATGAAGTCTCCAGCCTGCTACAAGTCGGCTCCACTCCGGAAATCTTGCAAAATGTTCCCGGGCTTTACGAAAAACTCTTTACCGATCTGAGGGAGCCCTACGCCTACACTCCGGTGCGACTGAGCGGCACCACTCCGAATATCAAAAACGATCTCACCGAGCGACTCCTGCTCGCCGTCGGCTCCGCCCTGATTGAAAATATCCCTCAAAACCTCCAGGAAGGGGCCAAAAGCATTGGCGAAACCCTCAAGGGCGGCGCTCAGGGAGTTTTGGATTTTTTTAAGAAATAAACCGTTTACCCCTCGATCTCCAGAATTGAATAAATAGAGGTCTCTCGCCAAGATCGCGAAGGCGCAAAGGAAAAGCGATTTTGACATTAAAAGAATAAAAAACTTGGCGTCTTGGCGTCTTGACGTGCTTCGCGAGAGACGATCTCTCTCGAATTTGAATTTTGTTTTGGCCGGCAGCAGCAAAATTTAAAAATTTTACTAGAATTTTCGCTGAAGCCTCGGTAGGGTCGCCGGATGCCGCGACTGATTGTTCAATCCGAAGAACAGGCCGGACAGATTTTTGATCTGACCGGGGACCACTACAAAGTAGGAAGGATTGCGAGTAACGACGTCGTCATCCAACACAAAAGTATCTCCAGCCACCACGCAGAACTCACCCTCGACGGAAAAGATTATCGCCTGAAGGATATGGATTCGACAAACGGAACCCGCGTCAATGCGGAGCGAATCCGCGAAGTCAAATTACGCCGCAACGATGCCGTCCGTTTCGGAAATATTGAACTCATTTACGAATCCGAACACGAGCCGGATGTTCAGCCCCTTCCTGAGCCGAGCAAGGGAGTCAATCTCGCCGAATGTTCCAGTAAAGGAAGACCGGCTCATTTCAAAAATCTCTCCTCGCTCCCCAAGGAAGAAGCCGCCGGCAAAACTCCATGGGGAATGCTCGTGATTGCAGGTGCCGTGGTCGCTGCGGGTGGAATCGGCTTTTTGATCTTTAAGCTCGTGATGATGGAATAATGGCGGGGAGCTCCTGCCAGATGAACCCCAAACGTTTTCTTTTGGTGACCTGGGGATCTCGTGGAGATTTCCATCCGTTCCTTTCCCTCGCCATCGCCCTCAAATCCCGAGGCCATCGCGTTACTCTTTCAGGAAATCCCTACTGGCAGGCTGAAACCGAGGCTGCTGGAATTCGTTTTGTCGGAAGTCAACGCGGCTCGTCACCCGATCGAATTTTTGATTACCCGGAACTCTTAAGTCATAAAGAATATGGCCTCTATGCGCTCCGCATTTTTATTCGCGAATTCATCGGCCCCGAACTCGAAATGGGATACGATGCACTCCTCCCTGAAGCAAAATCGCATGATGTTTTGGTGGCGCACCATTTTTCGTTCGTTTCCGCCGCCGTCGCCGAAAGCGTCGGAATTCCGTGGGTGACCGTGACGCTTGCTCCTGGCGTCATCCCCTCCTCATTCGCCGCCCCCGCTGGAGCCTATCATCAACCTTTTCGAGGACCGATCGGACGAGCGATCAATCAGGGGATCTGGAAGATCGGCGGAAAACTAACGCAGCGCGTCATGGCCCCCGTCCTGGATCCATTCCGAGTTTCCAAAGGATTACCGCGGCGGGACGATTATTGTTTTGGCGCACTTTCCGAGCGGATGAATCTTCTTCTCTACAGCCAACACTTTGCGCACAGAGAGCCAGATTACTCATCTGAAAAAGTTCAAGCCGGATTTTGTTTTCAAGAAGCGACGGGATGGACTCCTCCGCCCGATCTCACGGAATTTCTGGAAAACGGCCCCAAGCCATGGCTCTTCACCTTAGGAACGGTCGCCGTGATGAATCCTCGCGGATTTTACGAAGCCGCTGTTGAGTCGGTTCGAGGAACCTCCGACCGCGCCATTCTCCTGACCGGACGACCAGAAAATCTCCCCGAGAATTTGCCACCGAACGTCAAAGCACTCGCGTACGCCCCTCACGAATGGATCATGCCTCGATGCGCGGCCGTTGCACACCAATGCGGCATGGGAACGTTGGGGCAGGCGCTTCGGGCCGGAATTCCTTCGGTCGGTTCTCCTTTTGCTTTTGATCAGCCGAATAATGCAATGCGATTGGAAGGGCTCGGGGTCGGAATGACTTTACGCCCGCAACAGAGAAGCGCCGTTGACTTAAGAAAAGCATTTGAGAAGCTGCTGACAAATGGATCGGTCGAACGCGCAAGTGCCATTGGAGAAAAAATTCGAAACGAAAACGGATCGCAACGTGCTGCAGAATTACTAGAAGGAATCCGATGAAATTTTTAGCCATTGATTACGGAACCAAACGAATCGGCGTCGCGGTGAGCGACGACCTCGGAATGCTCGCCCGCCCCCTCCCCTTCGTCGATGCGACGGTGGAGAAAAAACTTTTGAGCGAACTCCAGGAGCTCATTCAACGGGAAAAGATCGAACAAATTCTCATTGGCCTCCCCCGAAACATGGATGGAAGCTACGGCGAGAGTGCCACCAAAGTGCGTGAATTTGTCGAGAAACTCAAAACCATCACCACCCTCCCGATCAAAACCGTCGACGAACGCCTCAGCACCGTTCAAGCCAGCCGTCAGCTGCACGAAGCCGGCCATCGCGCCAAAGAACAGCGCGGAAAAATTGACAGCGTCGCTGCGGCAATTTTACTGCAAGGCTACTTGGATTTCCAAAGCCTCCTTCCGCCACCGGATGAAGAATAAAACCTTCAGTCCATTTCGTTAGGAACATCCCTTGGTAGGGACGCCTCTCCGAGGCGTCCGGGTTCGCTGATCGGACGCCTACGGAGAGGCGTCCCTACCAGATGAGAAAGCCTCACCCCAGCGACATAATCAACGATTCCAACACCTGACGCTTATCACCCGCACTCGTGAGAAGTTTTCGATTCGCCTGATAAACTCGTTCAACCGCACCGGTCCAGAAGGCCGCAGGACGGCGGCGGCTTTTCTCGGCGACTTTGGAGAGCATAAAAAGATTTACCGTCTCCCCTGATTTTTTCTTCGGCAGCATCGCCTCCCCTTCTGCCGTCACTTCCAGTTTGGTAAATCTTCCACCACCCGAAAGCCTTGCGAGCTTCTGCTCCATCATCACTCCGACCAAGGCCGCCTGACGCACCTGATTTCCCAGCAAAATTAAAATCCCGACTTCAGACTCTTCTTGCGCTTCCAGTTGATTGAGAAGATGAATCGCCTCGGTCACGCGCCCCGAGATCGCTGCATCACAAAAATCCCAGATCACCACCTCACGACTTCCCTGAACCATCACCTTCACTTCCTCGACCGTCACCCGCAGATCGCCTCCTTCATGGGCGCATTGTAACTTCTCAATCTCCTGCTCCCACGCGCGAGGATCGACTCCCAAGACCTCAAAAATTCGATCCGCCACTCCCGCATCCGGCTTCAATCCATTCTGACGAAGCTTCTGCTCAATCTGAAGAATTGCCTCCTCTGGATCCCGCTTCGCATCCGGAACATCAAACGTCTGCACTTTGGCCAAGGATTGAAGCGTCTTAAAAAAAGTGCGCCGCTTATCCACTCCCAGAACACTCATCACCAGCTTGACGCGCTGGCCATCGACTTCTTTTAAAACCGGGATCAATTGTTCCAATCCCTCCGTTACACTTGCGGCACGACCAAGGGGTGTATCTGCAAGGAAATTGACATTTTTCCACCAGATCAATTTCGTCCCAAACCCAAACGGCAAGGTGAGAATCGCCTCACGCAACATCCCCATCCGTTGCAACGCTCCTTCCACCTCATCGACCTGGGCATCAATCGTCTCAAAATTAAAAGAGTCCTCCGGAGCCAGCGATGTCGTCAACGCCACTGCGGCTTTCTTGATGGCATACTCATCGTTTCCCGTAATCACTTCAATGCCGGACTTCTCTCCCATGCCTCAGAAAATGGAGATCCCTCCCCGGAGGTCAATATTCAATGTGAACCAGAGCAAAAACGATTCTCTCGCCAAGTCCGCCAAGGCGCCAAGAAACCTTCGTTTGTTTTTAAATCGAACTCCATCCTTCGCGCCTTTGCGGACTTGGCGAGAGACAGGATCCACTTCTCTCCACGAATTGCTCTTTGGATACAGTGGCTTGGGCTTGGCAAGAAAATCCGGGATTGTCTCCCGTTCGGACTCCCTGTATGAATTCTCCCATGGATCATCTCTGGGCACCTTGGCGCAACGCCTATGTCAACAAGGCAGACTCCTATAGTCCCACGCTTTTTTCCGACATCGCCCAAAGCAACGAAGACGAAAAAAACCTCGTCGTCTTTCGGGGGAAATCCTGTTTTGCGCTTCTCAATCGGTTTCCTTATAATGCCGGCCACACCATGGTCCTCCCGTACCGCGCCATTCCCGATCTCGACGACTTGAGTGACGACGAAATGAGCGAACTCTTTCAAACCGTGCGCACCATCAAAACCGCACTCAAAACCTCCTTTTCGCCGCACGGATTCAATGTCGGCATCAATCTCGGCGAGGCGGCAGGTGCCGGAATTTCCGCTCACCTTCACGTTCACGTCGTTCCACGTTGGAAGCACGATGTCAATTTCATGACGGCCACCGCCTTGACCCGAATTCATCCGAACGACTTGGAATCGGTCTGGAAAAAACTGACGGAAGCCTTGAACACCTTATGATCCGACGTTTTTCAAAACTTCTGCTTCGATTCACTTCACCAACACCGCCCGTCCTCCAGACCCGTTATCTCAACGATCCGGAGTTCTGTCATCGCAGCGATCCCCTCTGTGCCGATGCCCTTCAATTCATCGAGTCGAGTCGGGCCGATCAACCGCTCGCGGTTCGGATTCAACGCTACACCTTTCCCTTTTATCAGGCGGCGGCGCTTTTTGAACTCCCCCGGGATAAAACATTTCCCGAACAATGGGTCCCGCTCGCGTTCCTGGCTGGAATTTACACCGCCCGGGAAAATCGGAACCTGGTAAAATCACTCCTTCAGGAAGATCCCCGATTCGAAGCGCTCGCCGATGAAGCCACGCGCGTCTGCCAGCTTTTTGTGCATGAATTTGATTCCGAGGAAAATTTGATTCCTTTTTTTAAACTCCAAAAAATCTTCGCCCATCTCACGCGTCAAAGCTTTACCGCCAGCCCCAAGACTCCGATTCCAACCCAAATCCGCGCAAGTTGCGAACTCGTCATTCGGATTGGATTTCTCGCCGGCCTTCGTCAGGATACCCTGACCGCCCGACTCCTTCGTACCATTCAAACCTGTTCCCCACATCAGCAGCTCCTGATTACCGCCATCGTCAATGGACAGGCACTTCCTCTCGCCGAACTCAAGAAACACCCGCTCCTTCGCCTCTGTCGCTCCCTCTTTTCTTCACATAAAAATCATGCCATCTGTCTCGAAAATGTTCTTCTGCAACTCATGAACTCCAAAACCATCGGCAGCGGACGTGACACCCGTCGCTGGTCTCAAGAGGCTTTTCTGGCAGGTGAGTCCCTGAATCAAACCAAACCGGATATGACCTATTTTCTCATCGAGGAATGGGGAGCAGAAAAAACCGAACATTTTGCCGAGCTCCTTCAACTGCTCGAAACCGAATCTAAAGTTCGAAACCAACCGATCAGCCTGATTCGATCGCTTCACTTCCCCGCCCCGAATGGCAACCGCGGGGAATGGTTCGATCACCTGCTTCATGTCACCGAAACCAGTTTCGCCCTCGGCCTCATTCAAAGCCTTCGCGATCATGGAAATCGCCATCGATTGCCGCGTTCCATCAAAGATTTGGAACCGCTTTGGAAGCGCCGGTCGAAATAGCGTTGCTCGCAGAAGAAAAAAACTTCATGAGATGCTAGAATGGCGATTTATCAAAATATTGCAGGCTATCGGTTCGCTCCGTTACAGGATCTTACTGAGCTCCGAAAGCAGCTTCTCGAGAAATCTCTCGCGGGAAATCTCAAAGGAACGATTCTTCTCAGCCCCGAAGGAATCAATCTCTTCGTCGCAGGAATTCCTCCCCAGATTCAGGCCTTTTTAGAATTTCTACGGACGCTTCCCGGAATGTCGGATCTGGAGGTGAAGTTTAGTGAGAGCGATCACCAGCCGTTTCGACGAATGCTCGTTCGACTCAAAAAAGAGATCATCGCCTTCGGCGTGGAGGGAATTGATCCTGCTCACCACACCTCCCCCAAACTTTCTCCTCGCGCCCTAAAAGCTTGGCTTGATGAAGGTCGTCCCGTGACGCTCCTCGACACGCGAAACGATTACGAAGTGAAGCTCGGCACCTTCAAAAACGCGCTGCCGATTGGAATCGATCATTTTCGCGATTTTCCGAAAGCCGTTGAAAAATTAGATCCAAAATTAAAAAGCCAACCGGTCGTGATGTTCTGCACGGGAGGAATTCGCTGCGAGAAGGCCGGACCATTCATGGAGCGCGAAGGATTTCAATCGATCTTCCAACTCGAGGGAGGAATCCTGAAGTACTTCGAGGAATGCGGGAACGCCCACTACGACGGCGAATGCTTTGTCTTCGATCAACGCGTCGGAGTCGACCCAAAACTTGAAGAGACGGAGTCCATTCAATGTTTCTCGTGTCTTCAACCGCTGACCCAAGAAGAGCAGGCGGATCCTCGTTATCAGCCGGGACGTTCCTGTCCTTATTGTTTCAAATCAGCAGAAGAAGCGATGAGACCGATTTTGGAACGACGGCACGAAGCGATTCGTCGCGCAACCACGCCGCTTCCGGGAAGTCTTCCTTATCACAATTTTCGTCCAATCTCCGTACCGCAAGAATGTCACGGCGTCACTCTCCTCGAAGCGCTCGTCGCAGTGGCTCGAAATATCCCGAAGGAAGAATGGATTTCCGACGGCGAAAAAGGACTCCTCCTCGATTCAAAATACGAACCGACCGCGCTCTCGAAAATCGTTCGTGCCGGCGAGCGTTATTATCGAAAACTTCCCGAGACGGTGGAACCGGAGGTCAATGCGGCGATTGAAATCTTGCATGAGGATGAAGCTCTGGTCGTCATTAACAAACCGGCTCCGCTTCCGATGCATCCGGGGGGCCGCTATAATCGGAATACCCTTCAATCCATTCTTCTCACCGTTTATCCCAACGAACGACCGCGTCCTGCTCACCGTCTCGATGCCAACACGACCGGCCTCGTGCTGGTCACTCGAACCCGTCGCTACGCCTCACAGCTTCAACCACAGTTCGAATCCAAGACCATCGACAAGCGTTACTTGGTTCGCGTTCAGGGAGTTCCGTCTGAAGACTTTTTTATCTGTGAAGCCCCGATTGCCGAAATGCCTTCCGCTGTTGGCGCGCGTGAGATTGATCTCGAAAATGGACTCGCCTCCAAAACGGAGTTCCAAGTCCTTCAACGTCACTCAGATGGAACCAGTCTCTTGGAAGCGAGACCCTTGACGGGACGAACGAATCAAATTCGATTACATCTCTGGCATCTCGGTTTTCCCGTCTGTGGCGATCGCGTTTATCTGCCCGGAAGAATTCTTGGGGATACCCAGACTTTATGCCTTCAAGATCCTCCGCTCTGTCTCCATGCGTGGAAAATTTCCTTTCGACATCCTCTCCACCAAGCACTTACTACCTTTTCTGCGCCCCCTCCGAATTGGACGAATAAATCAATCTGATTTAACCGCAAAGCCGCTACGAACTCAAAGTTTGAGACTTCGAGCCGTTGCGGTTTAATTTTTCGACGTCACCTCAAAATCATAAGAGGATTTATAGAAGAAAATACGTTTTTTTCGTAAAAAGACTTGTCTTTTTTATTAGTTACTCGTAATAAGAGAGTTATGGGCAACCTAACCAAACGCGACCTTGTCGTCCGCATCAGCAACGAAACGGGCATGATCCAACAGGAAGTTCTCGCCGTCATTCAAAAATTTTTGGATGCCTTGGTCGAGAGCATTTCCAAAGGACAAACCGTTGAGCTCCGGAACTTTGGAGTCTTCGAGGTGAAAGTTCGCAAAGCTCGCATTGGTCGCAACCCCAACCAACCGACCCACGAAGTGAAAATTCCGGCCCAGCCCGTCGTTAAGTTCAAGCCCGGCAAAGAGATGAAAGCCAAAGTCCTCCAACTTTCCGTCGAAGATATCGCCCGCCTCCAGCAAGAAAACTCTGCTTCCGGAAGCGATGAGGCTGAAACCGCTTAAATTTGTTCAATTTTAGCGCCTCTCCGGCCTGCCCCGAACTGTTTTCGGGGAGGCGTCCGTGACCCAAGCCCGGACCTCTCGGAGAGATGTCCCTACCAAGCTACGGTTTCTTCTCCTCCAACACCACCCCACTCACTTCAAACGGCAGATTAACCGTCCCTAACTCCCGTTCATTCCAACGCACGAGCTCTGCTTTCTCATACCAATCGGCTGCAGGGCCTTTGAACTCAAGTTTCAAGGTTTTTTGAGAGAGAGTCGTTCGCTCCTTAAAGAACGAGAATTCAAAATCATCCGATCGACCAGACGGAATCAGCAATTCGCGCTTTTCCGGATTCCAAAGCGCATACCAATAGCGTTTCGATTGAGCCATTGGATAGAATCGAAATCGAACTTCTTGAGTCGGCTCCGTCATTAAATCCAAGTGACTTTCTTGAAGTAAAATCTCCCACCCATTTTCCTGCTCATGCTCTGATTTTAAAATGCGGATCGAATCCCGCTCTCCACTCCACTTTTTTCCCGAATGAATTTGAATTTGAGCGACTTTGAGATACTCTTTGGCCGTTACTTCGACATTTCCGTAGAACCTCAACTTCTTCTCTTTCATTTTTCCAAACTCATCCTCATCCAAATTCAAAAGACGACGCTCCTTCTGATGAGGCTTGGGATCTCCAAAAATTGATCCCTCCCCCAAATCGTTCAACAGCAAACCAAAATGGGGGATCTGCAATTTAGAAAGAGGATCAAATTCAGGGGTCCCCATTCCATCTTTCTGAGTGTCGGGAGAGCCTTCTACTTGACACTTCAAATTTATACAACTTGGGTCCATAAAAACATTGCGATTCCCACCTATTACAGAAACCAATCCATGGACCTCATAGTCATCAGGCACTCCCGTAGAATCGCTCTTAGAAACCTCTACCTTGATTTGAGCCGGATCCAATTCCACCTTCAATTCGTGAATCTGGACTTTTTCTGAATCTACCGGAACCGCAAACCAGTCCAATTTCCATTGTGAGGAAAACAGAATCAAGCAAGCCCAACCCGCAATTCCTATCCCCCATACCACTCTTAATCGACGGGCGTGATATCCCAGATATAAAAGGATTCCAGCCATTCCCAATTCGACCAATGCTTTGAGAATTTTTTCGGCATTTTCTTGAGACACTTGAATCCACTGCATCGTTCGGAGTAAATCCATATCTTTGATTAACCCAAGACTAAGAAAGATCGTTTGTGAAAACCATCCAATGATCCATCCCCCAATCAAACCTGCAACTAACCATCCAGCAAATTGACTGAATTTGGAAGTCATCGAAGCCACCACGGCTAGAATTAGAATGAATGAAACATTTTTCAAAAAGAGCTCCATCACGGAAACTCCAATCGATCCCCAGCCAAATCCCAAGTACACCGATTGAATCAGATGAATAAACAAGACCGGAGCAATCCAACCGATCCCTAATGTCAGTAACTTTGCGGTCAATAAACCTGCTCCTGAAATCGGGCGTGTCATCCAAAAAGAGCGGCTTCCAACCCATCCATCGGATTGAATGAGTCGAGGAACAAAGACCAGAGAAATTAGAGATTGGATCATCGGCAGAATACTTTCCACCACCGTACGAATCCCTCCCCAGACCATTGAGTCCAAATCTCCCACCATGATTCGACTCAATCCATCCACACCGAGGGGAATCATCGCAAGTACGACCCACCCCAGTATCCACCAACGAAACTGCGTCAAATCTTTCTTAATCCAAAGCCATGTGGTTTTCATTTTTTCAATCCCTTTAAAGATTCACCCGATGGGTTTTTGCCAAAGTACGGAAAATCTCTTTGAGCGTCACCGTCTCAACCGTCAAACTTTCCACTCCATCCACTCGAGCGCGGATATCGATCTCGGTACTTTCCGCCAGATACTCGGAATCGACCCATCGTAATAGCCGGCCCGCAGCCTCAACTTGAAGCCATGAGGGAGGAAGTGCCAAGGGAGGAGGCCCCTCATGATTTCTCACCACTTCGATTTTTCGAAATCTTCGTTGAAGTTGCTCGGTCGGTTCTTCCAAAAGAAGTCGTCCGGCATTCACAATCGCCACCCGATCCGCTAGTCGTTCAACCTCATCCAAATCATGGGACGAAAGAAAAATCGTCCAATCACCGCGATCTGAAAGCTCCAAGAGTCCTTGAATCAATTCATCACGAACGAGTGGGTCGAGTCCACTAAACGGCTCATCCATTACCAGAAGGCGGGGACGATAGGCCAGGCTTGAAATCAAGGCTGCTTTCATCTGCATTCCGCGCGAAAGCTCTCGAAGTTTTTTGTCTTTCGGCAATGCAAATTGATCCATCAGCTTTTTCTCCAAATCTCGATCCCACTTCGGATATTGTTCTCTGCAAAATCCAAGAAATTGATCAACCGTCATCCACTCGGGGAGTTCCTGATTCTCTGAGACATAACCAATGCTCTGAAATTCCCGGGGGCTGAGCTTCCGGGAATCAACTCCGAGCACCGTGGCATGACCTGAACTGGGAGCGATCAAATTCATGAGCAACTTGATTGTCGTCGTTTTCCCAGCGCCGTTGGGCCCCAGATAACCAAGAATCGTTCCTTCCGAGACCGTCAGATTTAAATCCCGGAGCGCATCCGATTTTCGATAAGTTCGCGTCAATCCTTGCGTTTCAATCAGGTTCATCTTATTTCTCCGAGTTCAATCGATCCCAACACGATTTCAATTCATCGACTAATTCACTTCGCCCAATCCCCATTCGACGCGCCTCAACCACCAGCCGCTCCAACGATCCACTAATCAACTTGGAACGATCTTCTTCCTTCGCATGAGGGGGAAGCTGGACCACGGTTCCTACGCCGGGCTTCGCCGCAAGCAGTCCTTCCTGAATCAACTGCGCCACCACTTTGTGCGCCGTATTGGGATTGATTCGAAGCTCCTGACTCAACGCCCTCACTGAAGGAAATGCATCGCCCGGCTTCAGTGTCCCCGTCACCACCGCCCGTTGAACCGCGAAGCGAATTTGCTCCGAGATTGGCGAACCGAGCTTAAGGGTGATCTGAAACGGAATCATTTCGCGTACTAGTACATATAGTACACTTGATGGTCAAGTTTTTATTTTGGTAGGGACGCCTCTCCGGCCCGCCCCGAACTGTTTCAGGGAGGCGTCCGCGCCCCAAGCCCGGACCTCTCGGAGAGATGTCCCTACCATGAAGCTGCGGGTTCATCGAACCCGCCCTACCAAAACTCAAGCCTCCTCTTTCCTTGACGGAAGCCTCGGAAAGCGGTCTGATTTCCCCTTCTTATGCAACCTCTGAACGGTTTTCGCGATTTCTATCCCGCCGAGTGCGCGCTTCGTCAGGCGATTTTTCAACGCTGGCGCGAAACGGTGCAACGCCATGGCTTTGCGGAATATGATGGCCCTCCTCTGGAACCGCTCGAGCTTTACACCAAAAAATCCGGCGACGAGATTGTCCAACAACTTTATAATTTTGTGGATCGCGGCGAACGATCGGTTGCGCTTCGCCCCGAGATGACACCGACCCTCGCGCGCATGGTCGCCGCACGGCATCGCGATTTTAAAAAGCCGATCAAGTGGTTTTCCATTCCCCAAGTCTTCCGCTACGAGCGTCCTCAAAAAGGTCGTCTCCGCGAACACTATCAACTCAACTGCGATCTGATCGGTGAAGCAGGACTCGGCGCCGACATCGAACTCATCGCCTGCCTCATCGAAGTCCTCAAACAACTCGGACTGACTTCCGAAGATTTCGTCATTCGCATCAGCGATCGTCAATTCTGGATCGATTTTCTCCGCTCGCACCAAATCCCCGAGGATCGTTGGTATTTTTATCTGCAAGCCATCGACAAGGCCGAGCGAGAAAAGCCAGAAGTCACCCGCGAAAAACTCGGCCCCCTCACGGATGAGGTCGATCGTATTTTCAAAGAAGGTGCGCCGAGTGAACGCCTCGCCACTGTCATCCAAGGCTTGCAACAAATGGGCTACAGCAATGAAGTCGCCATCGATTTTCGAATCGTTCGCGGTCTCGCCTATTACACCGGAATCGTCTTCGAGGCCTTTGATCGCAAAGGAGAATTCCGCGCCATCGCCGGAGGCGGACGTTACGATGATCTTCTCAAAAATCTCTGCGGCGTCGATCTCCCCGCGCTCGGATTCGGTATGGGCGACGTCGTCCTGACCGAACTCCTCAAAGCCCGAGGAAAGACACCCGAGCTTCACGATAAAATCGACGACTTTGTCGTCATCCCCGACGAAGCGCATCGGCCTGCCTCACTGGCCCTCATTCGAAAACTGCGCGAATCCGGACGACGCGTTGATTATCCGCTGGCTCCCACCAAAATGGGAAAACAATTTGAACTCGCCGAACAACGCGGTGCAACCCGGGCCCTCATCGCCGATGCCCTCCTAGAACAAGGCCGCATCCAGGTTAAAACCTTGGCGACCCGCGAACAGGTTGAGATCGCAATAACTGATCTTATTAAAAGTTGATTTTTCCCGCGAATCACATGAATCATTTATCTATCGTTTTAGTGGTAGGGACCGGTCTCCGCAACGGTCCGTCGGTCGCCTACGGAGAGGCGTCCCTACCAAGTTTGAATTTTATTCTTAAATTTTCGTGTGTTTCGCGTGTTTCGCGGGCACAGTATCCCGGATTCTAGCCATGAACTACCGAACCCATCACTGTAATGAACTGCGTGCCGCTCAGATCGGCCAAACCGTCACCCTCACCGGTTGGGTGAATAGCCGCCGCGATCATGGTGGCGTGATCTTCATCGATCTTCGGGATCGCGAAGGACTCACTCAGATTGTCTTTAACCCGGAACAGACTCCTGCGCTTGCTGAAACCGCTCACGGACTTCGAGGAGAGTTTGTCATTCAAGTCACCGGCGCCGTTGCCGCACGACTCGCAGGAACGGAAAACACGAAACTCGCCACGGGCCAAATTGAAGTGGTTGCCTCTCAGCTGACGGTTCTGAACAAATCCGAAGTCCCTCCCTTCCCGATCGATGATCCGAAGGTGAATGAGGATCTCCGCCTTGAATATCGTTATCTGGATCTCCGTTCGCCTCAAATGCAACGGAATCTGAAGTTGCGTCACCGAGTCGTCAAAGCGACACGCGATTACCTCGACGAAGCCGGATTTCTGGAAATCGAAACCCCTATCCTTTCCAACCCCACTCCCGAAGGAGCCCGCGATTTTCTTGTTCCGAGCCGACTCAACCCCGGAAGTTTCTACGCGCTTCCTCAAGCGCCGCAGCAGTACAAACAGTTGCTTCAAGTCGCCGGACTCGAAAAGTATTTCCAAATTGCCCGTTGCTTTCGAGACGAAGATCTTCGAGCCGATCGTCAGCCTGAGTTTACTCAAATTGACTTGGAAGCCTCGTTCATTACGGAAACAGAAATTCAGACGTTGATCGAAGGCCTCCTCAAGCGTGTCTTCAAAGAAACTCAGGGAATCGATATTCCAACACCATTTCCCCGGATGCCGTACTCGGAAGCCATGAATCGTTTTGGAAGCGACAAACCAGACACGCGCTTCGGGCTCGAACTGGTGGAGGTCACCGAAATCTTCCGCGAATCCCAATTCAAGGTCTTCGGTTCTGTTGCCACTGGTGGCGGAACGATTAAAGCCCTCAACGCAAAAGGCGCCGCAACCCTCCTGAGTAAAGAACAACTCAAGCGTTGGGAAGAATGGGTCAAAACTGAGTTCGGAGCCAAAGGCCTCGCCTATGTCAAATGGAGTGTCGGCGGCGAATGGGAATCTCCGATTGTGAAGTTTTTCAGCGAAACCGAAAAGAAAGCCCTCGCCGAGCGGATGGGCTTTGTCGAAGGCGATGTTCTTTTCTTTGGCGCTGATTTGAAGCTCGAGCCGGTTTGTGAAATTCTCGGCCGCGTCCGTCTTCGTTGCGCAGAACTCCTCGGATTGATTCAAGCTGCAGCCCAACAACTGAATTTTCTCTGGGTTGTTGACTTCCCCTTGCTCGCGTTTTCCCCAGAAGACAACCACTGGGTTGCCGTGCATCACCCGTTCACTCGTCCGAAAGCAGAAGATGTTCCGTTGATGGAAAAAGGGGAATACGCCAAAGTCCGCGCAGTCGCCTATGACGTCGTCCTCAACGGCGTTGAACTCGGAGGCGGAAGTATCCGAATTCACGAACGTGAACTTCAAACCAAACTTTTTGAAATTTTGGGAGTTACTCCAGAAGCCCAAGAAGCGAAATTCCGCCATCTGCTCCGGGCCTTCAGCTACGGCGCCCCTCCTCACGGAGGTCTTGCCATTGGTCTGGATCGTCTTGTGATGTTGATCTGTGGTGCCGAAAGTATTCGCGACGTGATCGCCTTCCCCAAGAACAACCGGGGAGTCGATCTCATGTCACAATCACCCACCCAAGTCGAACCGAAGCAGCTTCGCGAATTAGGTGTCACGATCAAAAACTAAAAAGGCTTTCTTGGCGACCTTCGCGAGAGACAACCACTTCGCGAGTTTGTTCTTCAGGAGAATTCAGAATCTCATTTCTGAATCGAAGCAGGAATCACCCGGGGTGTATTCACTTCGTGCTGTCCGGCCCACTTGAGAAGCTCCTTCGGAGAGGGAGGCTTCATCAGACAGGCGTCTGCACCAAGACTCAGCAACTCTCGCTCATCTTCTGGCGTGAAGTGTCCCGAGAGCGCCAAAATTTTCCCAAGAAATCCGACCTGCCGTACTTGTCGAATCAAATCTTTTCCAGAAAGTCCCGGTAAATTCAAATCGGTGATAATCAAATCCCACAACCCCGGCGTCCCCAGCACGCGCTCTGCCGCAATGAGCCCATCCTCAATAATCTCCACCTGGTGCCCTTTGGCTTGAAGCAATTGGGAAACGGCTTGAGAAACCAACGCATTATCTTCTACCAACAAAATGCGATTACAACGAGTCGGTTTTGCTTCTTCAAGGGCCACCTCTTTTTTGGTGGAAACATTCGTTTCTATGGATTCTTCCGGTAAATAAAGGTGAAACGTAGTCCACTGTC
Source organism: uncultured Verrucomicrobiota bacterium (assembly GCA_964555235.1). Lineage (GTDB taxonomy): Bacteria > Verrucomicrobiota > Verrucomicrobiia > Methylacidiphilales > CAMAQI01 > CAZKRU01. Next base: position 7,767 of record CAZKRU010000013.1, on the reverse strand, counting down.
CGGGCTCACTCTCCACTTCAATCCATCCGTTGAGGCTTTGAATCAGGGACCAAGAGACGTAAAGCCCCACCCCATTTCCCTGGCCATGCCCTTTGGTCGTAAAGAACGGTTGAAAAAGTTTTTGGCGCACCTCGAGTGGCATTCCAACCCCATTATCGGTCAGGGAAATTCGTTGATACGGAAGTTGTGGTGCCCCCAGTTGATGTGGATTTTTTCGTTCCAGACGTTGGGTCACCACCCGAATCTTTGGACGCCACCCCTCCGATTGTATTTTTAATTTCTCAGTTAATGCGTCCCTCGCATTATTCCCCAGATTCGTCAGGACTTGGGAAACCGCTGACCTCGAAGTACAAACCATGACCAAGGAAGCATCCAAATCCCATTCAAATGAGATTCTCCGATCGTAGGTCTTCCCAATAAATTCCAATGCTCCACGCGTTACCTCATTGAGAAAGAGCGCCTCACGTTCACCGTTGGGATCTTTCCGAAATGCGAGCACTTTCTGACAAATCTCCCTCCCTTGCTCAATCGCCTGGCGCATGGGCGTTAAAATTTCTTTCAACCGTGGCTCCGCACCGAACAAACTCTGAATCGCCTCGATCTGCAACAACATCGGAGTCATCAGATTATTAAATTCGTGAGCAATCCCCGTGGCAATACTCCCCATTGCCTCCATTTTTTGAACCGACTGAATTTCCTGCTGTAAGCGATGATTTTCCAACTCCATCCGCTTTAAGGGCGTAACATCATGATGAATCACCAAAAGACGATCACATTCCCCCTGCGAATTCCGGAGGGGGATTTTCGACGTATAAAGCCAATACTCCCGACCACACACATCGCTGCGCAAATGAGGAGCACGATAGGTCGCTCGACCCTGATCCATAATGGCGTTGTCTTCCTTCAGCCATCCCAAAAACGTCTCTCGTCCCACCCAAGACTCAACGGTCTTGCCTATCAAATCTTCGGGAGAAGCATTGTACAGACGAGCATCTTCTGAGTTTATATAGAGAAAGCGGCCCTCGCGATCTTTCACGCAAATGGCGGCACCCAGGGACTCCAACGCTTCCCTCATTACTTCCGGTGATGGTCCGGATTCAAGCATTTAAAAAGAATAAACAGCCTCTCATCCTCTGTCGAGCCACACTCTCACAAAGGATTTTTCTGAAGAAATCAGGAAATGATGAATTCAGGAATTTTGCCCACGAAACACGCGAAAGAGACGAAAAGAAAGAATCCCAAGTTGGAGGGGGGGGCTCCTCGGAGCCCTTTTCAGGATTGCTCCCCTTTGGCGTGTTTCGCGGGAAATGCCCCCTCCTTTTGAATTTCAATCCCCCCACCCGGCTGCCCCTCGAAGATCGGGTTTTATTTTGGACAGAAGTGCATTCTGACTTCTATTTTAAGTTGACGAACCCTGCCAAAACTGGAATTCTCTCAGACCGGTGATTTATCGGAGACTTAACCCTTGGGTTGAGAAACGGATAAACGTCTTTAGGGCTCATAGCTCAGTTGGATTAGAGCGTCTGACTACGGATCAGAAGGTCGCAAGTTCGAGTCTTGCTGGGCCCAAATTTCTCGGAAATCTTCCGACGAAACCAATAAAGAAAGCCAACGCACACCACAAGAACTGCAGGCAAAATCGCGATTCGCCTTGGCGTCTCCAACCCTGCAGCCGCTTGAATTGCCGGAGGGCCAAACCTCCCGAAACCAACGCCACGCAACTCGCCTGAAATAATCTCGCTGGACTCATGCACTAAAACTTTCAAATCAGGTCACTTTTCCAAAACGACGCTGACGCTGGGAGTAATCCTGCAACGCTTTCAAAAACTCCGACCTCCGAAAATCCGGCCAACAGGTTTTGGTGACATAAATTTCCGTGTACGAGCACTGCCAGAGCAGGAAATTACTGAGACGCATCTCACCACTGGTCCGAATGAGCAGATCCGGATCCGGATAATACCGGGTATAAAGATGGTGAGTAAAAACCGTCTCGTCGACTTGAGCAGGATCGAGATGCCCCAGCTGGATTTCGCGAATGATCGAATGCACCGCCTCAATCATCTCGACTCGCCCGCTATAGCTCAACGCGAGAATAAGTGTTAGCCCGGTGCAATTCCGTGTAGCGGCGATCGACTCATGCAATTGGACTTGGACATTTTTAGGAAGATCCGTCAATCGTCCAATGGCTTGAAGCCTGACATTGTTTTTGATCAGTTCCGGAGTTTCATCCTTTAAAAAATGCTCCAGGAGTCGCATCAGCGTAGCGACTTCCATTTTCGGGCGCTGCCAGTTCTCAACCGAAAAGGCGTAAAGCGTAAGATATTTTACTCCGAATTCCCCGGCGGCACGCACAATTTCCCTTCCGGATTCAGAACCGGCACGGTGCCCCTCCACTCGTGACAAACCACGCTCTCGAGCCCACCGACCATTCCCATCCATAATGATGGCAACATGGTTGGGAATCTTCAGGCTCGAAGCCGCAGTCATAAAAACATCGTTTGATCGCGATTCGCGCCGACCGAAACAATTCGCAACTTCGCACCCGTCAATTGTGCAATCGCCTTCACATACTCACGAGCTGCTTTGGGAAGATCCGCAAACCGTTTGGCCTTCGAGGTATCACAATTCCACCCCTTGAAATTCCGATAAACCGGCTTGCACTCTTTCAGATCCGAAGCATCCGAAGGCGGGTACGCAATGCGTTTTCCTCGCAGCGTGTAGGCGACGCAGACTTTGATCGCCTGCAGCGTATCGAGACCATCCAAATTTGTAATCGCTAGGTGATCAATCCCATTCACCATCTGCGCGTAGTTCGTCGCCACCGCATCAAACCAACCGCACCGCCGCGCTCGGCCCGTCGTTGATCCGAATTCGCGCCCCATCGCGTGAAGCATATCGCTGATCTCATCGTTTTCCGTCGGAAAGGGCCCTTCCCCCACTCGAGTCGTATAGGCTTTCATGACTCCCATGACATTGTCCATCCAATGGGGAGGAATTCCAGAGCCTGTCGATGCTCCCCCCGCCGTCGTATTGGAGGAAGTAACATACGGATAAGTTCCGAAATCGATATCCAAAAACGTTCCCTGCGCGCCTTCAAAAAGAAAATTATTTTTCTTCTGCATGATGCCGTGCAACCAGACCACGGTATTGGTCACGTAGGGCTTGAGCACCTTGGCGGCAGCTTCATAATCTTTGAGAATTTTTGAGTAAGAAAGCGGCGTCCCACCATTCAAACGAATCATTCGATTATTATCATCAAGGCGACGCTTCAATTTCGCGCGAAAGATCGGTCCATTGACCAAATCCCAAACCCGAAGCCCTGTTCGAGAGGCTTTGTCCGCATAGGTCGGACCGATTCCGCGTTTCGTCGTTCCGATTTTTTGGGTTCCCTTGGATTGCTCGCGTTGGGCGTCCAACTCACGGTGATAGGGCAAAACAACGTGCGCCGTTTCGCTTATGAAGAGCCGTCCTTTGGTTCGAATTCCACGCTTTTCCAGGGATTGAATTTCTTTCACCAAAGAGACCGGATCCAACACGACACCGTTGCTGATTACACATTTCACTTTGGGATGAAGAATTCCGGAGGGGACCAAATGAAGAATGAATTTTTCTTTCCCCACTTCGACGGTATGACCGGCATTGTTTCCTCCCTGAGTACGCACGACGACATCGGCAGACTCGGTCAGTACATCAATAATTTTCCCTTTACCTTCATCGCCCCATTGAGCGCCCACAAGAATTGTCTTCATGAATCTCCCCTGAATTAAGCCCGACCAATGCTGTGATAATCAAATCCAAGGTCGCGCATGCGCTTGGGGTCCAATAAATTCCGACCGTCAAAAAGATGGGGACTAACCATTTTGGTTTTCATCTTCCCCCAATCGAGCTCTTTAAATTCAGCCCATTCCGTGGCGACAACCACCGCTTCAACCCCTTCCGCCACCTCTTCGGCGTGATTGCAATAGGTTAATCCAGGAAGCAGCGTCTTCGCTTTCTCCATTCCTTTCGGATCGTAAGCCCGGATCACCGCTCCTTCCCCAATCATTAACTCCGCAAGATCCATGGCGACACTGCTGCGCACGTCATCCGTATTTCCTTTGAACGCCAAGCCAAGCAAGCCGATTTTTTTATCTTTAAGAACCCAGAGCGTATCGCGAATGACCTTGAGAAACCGAGTCTTTTGCATCCGATTAATTTCGGAAACTTCCTTCAGCAGTCGAAAATCGTAGCCCAAATCTTCAGAGATACGAGTGAAGGCCGAGAGATCTTTCGGAAAACAGGATCCCCCGTAGCCAACTCCCGCATTGAGAAACGCTCGACCAATCCGTTTATCCGCTCCCATCCCCTCTGCGACCATATCAACATTCGCTCCAGAGAGCTCACAAATCACGGAAACGGCATTAATGTACGAAATCTTCAGCGCCAGAAAACTGTTCGCCGCGTGTTTGATTAACTCCGCAGAATTCAAGTCGGTCACCAAGATCGGCGCATTAAAAGGAGTGTAAATCTCCTTCATCGCCGCAATCGCGCGATCCGAGGAAGCCCCGACCACAATCCGATCCGGATTCATGAGATCCGCCACAGCCGAACCTTCCCGGAGGAATTCCGGATTACTCACCACATCAAAGGGGATTTTATTCTGGGTATAACGAGAAACGGTTTGAGCCACTCGATCGCCCGTCTTGACCGGAACGGTACTCTTATCGACGATCACCCGATATTCCTTCAAAACCCCGGCAATCTCACGCGCTACTTTTTCAATATAAGTCAGATCGACACTGCCATCAGGCTGGGGAGGTGTCGGAACCGCAATGAAAATCACCAGTGATTTCTTCACTCCCTCTTCAATCGAATCCGTAAAAGTCAGACGTCCCGCAGCAACGTTCTTCTTAATGAGCTCTTCCAACCCTGGCTCGTAAATGGGGATCTCCCCTTTTTGAAGTCTCGCCACTTTTTTGACGTCGTTATCCACGCAAACCACATGATGGCCAACTTCTGCAAAACAAGTTCCTGTCACTAAACCGACATATCCCGAACCGACAATTGTAATATTCATTAAGGTGTATTGAGCGAAAGTTTCTGCGAAGGAAATGCTTTCAAGGTTAACGTCACATAGATTAATTTCTCATCTTTTCCGTTCCGGTTGTCCCGGTCCGCAAAAGTGAGAGCCATTTGCCAGGAAGAGAGATCCCGGTAAATCCGGTACTGCTGTTCCTGCAAAGTCCCATCATCAGCCTCAAACGTATGGAGCGTCTCAAACTGCCAGTGTTCATTCATCCGGTAGAAATTCGACAGGTAGAAAAGATTACTGTCTGGAAAAAGGGTACTGTCTTTCAAATAGCGATTCCCCAGGGTCGTCTCAAAAGAACGGCTCAATTGCCAGGAGATCGAGTTATCGGAGAGATCAAAACTATTTCCGTTAAAATCACCTGAAGAGAACGACTCGAAGGTCAACCACGGAAGCGGGTTGTATTTGAGATCGCTGTAGACATTTGAGTAGAGATTGTCATTAACTTGGCGGCTCGGATCCAAATCTTGTTGGCGCGCCATGTCCGCATCCGCATAAATCGCCCAATCGACAAGATCCCAATTCAACCCATCCCGCTTGGTTTGAAGTTTATTCCGCACCCCATGTCGTACCACCGCCTGCTTGTCCAATGAGTCGAGCGAGTTATACTGATCATAATTAATGGGCTGAAGTCGGGTCGAAGGGAGCCGCGTATCATATCCACGGATCCGATCCGGAGTGACATTCGGCTCGTGAACATACTGGGCATTAATAAAGGGCTCCGCAACATGTCGAAGCCCGTCAATTCCCAACCGCTTATTTTGAACATCCGACCAAGTCTTCGAAACCTTAAAGGAAGCCTCAGCGCCTATAAATTCAGCAACTCGCTCTTGAGGCGTATGCTGCTTGTTCCCCGGTGTAATACGATTGTCATCCGACCAAGCCGTTCCTCGGACCCCCGCCCTCGGCGTAAAGGAGAGCCAGTTAAAATACTGTCGGGGATAAAGCAACTGCTGCAACGTATCCCATCGGTAGGAACCGTAATTCTCGACGGTTCGAGGTTCAGCAAACGTGCGTCTCAAATTCGCAATACTATACTCGCTTTGATATTCCAAATTGTCATATAACTTAAGCCGTTTGGATTCGATTTTCAGCTCCGGACTGCGCTCGACGGTTTCGAAGAACTCGTTGAGTTGGTCACGCGCCAATAAGGAAATCGTAAAATTCTCGTTGTATTGCACCGCTTCCGCAAAATTATCAGGCTGACGCTCGTCACGAAATTCCTTTTCAAAGAAATCTTCCGTAATATGGGCATCGCTCCAGATATTGAGATCAATCGTCGTACTCAAGCCCTGGGAGTAATTCGTCTTCTGTTGAAGTGCAATGCGATAGCGGGAGTCCGTGACGCCTTGTCGAGGCAATCCCGTGACGTTGGTCTCCGGGGAATTATCTTGGGCATAATAAGCGCGAAAGAGCCCCTTACTGTCCCGTGTCGGTTTATAATCGAGATCAATCCCGGAAGCCAAACCGCGTTTGGTGCGGACATCAAAATGAAGTGCTCCACGAAGATTCTTATCGTAATACCAATTATAAGTCGTCAGAGCGAAGGTCCCATAGCGGCTATTGTTTCCACCATAGCTAATGATATTGGGCCGGTCATCGTTGATCGATTGAACGAAGATTGGAAACCAGAGCACCGGAACCTTACCGACATAGAGCACTACATTTTTAAGGACCACCGAATCGTCTTGGTAAATTTCAACGGTCCCTGCCTTGAATTGATACGCAGGAGTCTCACGATTATCGGTCGTATAAGAACCACTTTCGATGTGATAGTGACGATCCTCGGGTGTCGTCACTTTTTTACCACCGACAAAGGAAGGAAGATAAGACATCCGGAACTCGGACGATTCCACCTTCTGAGTCTCAAAATTATAGAAAAGCGTGTCACCCCGATAGACTTTTCCGGCCGTGTAAATCCGAACATTTCCACTCGCCATCACCAGCTTCGTCTTGCGATCCAAGGTGACCCGATCCGCATAAAGAACATCTGCTCCCTGGCGCACCACCACATTGACTTCAGCCATGGCCATGTCGCCATCAATCCGGTTTTCACCGTCTGCCGTAATTTCGATAGGGGCCACTCCCGGTTGCTCCTCTTCGGCGCAAACGATCCCCAACCCCAGAACTGAACCTAGGGCGATAACTCCAAGCCATTTCACAACCCCCCGTTCTAACAGTCTTTTAAGAATCCGCAATCCCTTATTTCTTACTAAAATTACGTAATAATCTCTTCCCGCTTCAAAGTAAATCTCCTCAGATTAATTTACAGAGATTTTCAGATTAGACCGACAGTTTTTATGAACTTGGCACGCCCTCTGCTTAACCTCCCGGATACTCGCAAGAAGCGGTAGCTCGGAGAAGAATTAATCTTCTTCGATAAAAGCAACAACCACACGGAAGAAAAAACTACAGGAAAAAAAATGGTACACATGATCAAAAAACACGTTGTTGCCCTCGCGGCAGCAGCAGCTCTAACCCTGACTTGCGTCAATGGTTGGGCCCAAGAGGCAGCGGCGGCTCCGGCCCCCGCCCCTGAACCAACCGTAGAACAGCGAATCGCTGGATTGGAAGCCTACATTAATAACGTAGATCCCGTCGGCAGCAAAATCACCGGGGTCGCAGGACCTGGTCATAATGCTTGGGTCATGGTCTGTTCCGCATTGGTGCTGTTCATGACGCTCCCGGGATTGGCCCTC
>CAZKRU010000012.1:0-63086 GCA_964555235.1 uncultured Verrucomicrobiota bacterium | reverse complement strand
CAACGATCCGGATCGACCTCAAAGCCTCCAAGGGCTCGAAGGGAGACCCTCAGTGAAGGGCCATTTTCTGTTTTGGACACTAATGACCTTTTCCATTGGCGTTCGCTCATTCCTGTGCTATTTCTTATTTACCCTACCTTGTTCGTGGCACGGATACATGTCTCTCCTCCGATAAATGAATTAAACAGGGAAGCCTCACTCACTAGCGTGACGCCGGGCCTTCACTGGAAGGCGGATCCTAAGCGACCGCTTCCGACCTGATCATACAGTGGTCGAAAGATCCTATCCTGACGGCAAGGCGGGGTACTTTTTTCTAAAAACGTCATTCCCGCCATCGTTTTCTAGGCCTTTTTCAAATGAAACGATCAGATTGACTCCCCGCCTTCTTTTCCTATGCTCCAAACGTGGAAGAATCTAAAATTTTAGTGGCCTGCGAGCAGAGTCAGGCTTCAGCCCAGATCATTGGACGGGGGTCATTTCAGAATGCGCACCTCTTGAAAGCCTTTTATAACGAACTCCTTACAAAAGGAATTGCAGCATTTTATTTGGATTTAAAAGAGTGCACCTATCTCGATAGCACCTTCTTGGGAACGCTCGCCGGACTGGGCTCCAAACTCCGGGCTTCGGGTGGAAAACTCAATATCGTGAATGCAAGCGCCCGAAATATGGAATTACTTCAGAATCTAGGCCTTGATCGTATCTTCACCATCCATGTCAGCGCCATTGATTTTAAAGCCACGAATTTAGCTCCAATTGAAGCCCCGGCTCTCGATAAAACCCAGTCGGGCTATCAAATGCTCGCCGCTCACCAAACCCTGATCCAACTCGATCCCCGGAACGTCGCCAAGTTTAAAGACGTTGTGGCCTATCTGAAAGAGGATCTCGGTTTGAATAACACCTGATCCCCTCTCTCCTCATGGCTTGGTTTCTCGTACTCACTCTCACGCTTGCTTGCTCCTGGTTTTGGCGCCGCTGGTATCTCACGGAACAACGCGAACTGGAGCTCCGTGACCGATTCTCCTCGCTGCAGCAGGAAAAGAAAATCATCTTCGATTTCTTGCACGATCTCGGTGATGCCTTTTCAGAACACATGGATCCCGCGCAATTACTTCAAATCGTTTTGAACTGTGCCGAAAAAGTAACCGAATCCCGTGGCGGCATCATTTACCTCTGGCAACCGAAACTTAAAAAATTTCAGGCCCAAGTCGTTCACGGCGTCTTCCCCCCTCCCTTCCCCGTGGATGAATCGGTTGCCGACAAGATTGCCACCCGCCACGAATACCTCGAAACCTTTCTGAAAAATGAATTGATCGGCTTGGATGACGATAACATCATCGCCCAGGTCGCACGGGAAAATCATTACCTCTGGATTCCGGACGCCAGCCATGACCGGCGCTTTCCAAAATTCCGGGAGGAATCGCTCCAGGTCAAAACCTTCCTGGCGGTTCCCCTTTTCTACCAAAAAGAGCGCGTCGGAGTGATTGCCCTCGCAAACCGCCACGACGGAACCCCCTTTCGAGAATCCGATTTTGAAGTTCTCAAGTCGGTCGGAGATCAAGCCGCTTACGCCATTCATAGCGCCCAGCTCTATTCCCAATTGATGGAAAAGCGGAAGATGGATCATGATTTGCAGGTCGCCAGTGAAATCCAGCGTATTCTTCTCCCTGCGAACCCGCCGAACATTCCGAACTTTGATCTTTGCGCCACGAACCTTGCTGCACTCCAGGTCAGCGGCGATTACTACGATTTCATCCAAGTCAGCGACCGCTACTGGGGCGTTGCCATTGCGGATGTCTCAGGAAAAGGAATTCCTGCCTCCATTATTATGGCCATGTGCCGAAGCGTTCTTCGCAGCAAAGCGATCGGAATCGCCTCTCCTGCCGAAGTGCTTCGCGCGGTCAATCGCCAACTCTTTCCCGATATCCGCAAAGATATGTTTATTACCATGATCTACGCGGTGGTGGATACACTGACCGGCGAAGCTCGTTTCGCAAGAGCCGGACACGAGGCGCCACTGCTATGCACCTCCGATTTTGGCACCATCGAACCCTCGCAAGCCCCCGGAATGGCGCTCGGAATCGATGATGGAGAAATTTTCGATCAAGTGATCGAAGACAAAATAATCCCCATGAAACCAGGCGATACGCTCGTCCTCTACACGGACGGATTGAACGAAGCGATCGACGAATCCGGTGAAGAATTTGGACGCGAAAATCTCGTCGCTGCGCTCAAAATTGCCGGAAATCAAGGGGTTGACGTTTTAGTCAAAAATATTGTAGAACGCGTCCAACGGTTTAGCAGCGGCCATGCTCAAATGGACGACATTACCCTGGCCATTATCCAACGGAAATCAGTATGAGTGAGAAAATTAAAACCCCCGCCTTCGTCACGATCAGCTCCGAACTTTGGGAGAACGGACATGAGGACGCCACCAAAATCACGGAGTTAAAGGAAAAGCTACTTCGCATGGCAGCTGACTGGGATAATTCCCGGAAACGGATGCAGCGCGAAAAAGAAGAAGCCATTAAATACGCCGGTGAAGGACTTCTCGAACAGTTGCTTCCGATCATCGATAATTTTGAATTGGGATTGCAGGCTTCTCAAACGGCGACCGATGCCAAATCGATTGCCCAGGGATTTCAAATGGTCTTTGCCCAACTTCAACAATTCCTCCGTGAAACGGGACTTCAACCGATCGACGCCGTGGGACAACCGTTTGATCCACATCTTCATGAAGCCCTCGGACATCAGGAGTCGACGGATCACAAAGAGGGAACCGTCATCAGCCAGGCGCGCAAGGGTTATAAATTAAAAGACCGTCTCTTTCGGCCCGCGACCGTTTTTGTCGCCAAAGCACCTGAAAGCGAACTTCAGGAACAATCGCGTTGAGCGCGACTCGTCACTTTATCTGAGAAAATTCAATGGCCACGAAACGGGATTATTACGAAATTTTGGGAGTGAACCGCACCGCAACCGATGAGGAGATCAAAAAATCCTATCGCAAGCTTGCGGTCAAATACCATCCGGACAAAAACCCCGGCGATAAAACGGCTGAGGAAAAATTCAAGGAACTCGGCGAGGCCTACGAAGCTCTCAGCAATCCCGATAAACGGGCGGCTTATGATCGTTACGGACATGCCGCCTTTGGTCCCGGAGGCGGGGGAGGAGCCGCTGCGGGGAGCGGAGCAGGATTCCATGACCCCTTTGATGTCTTCCGTGAAGTCTTCGGCGCAGGCGGGGGTGGAGGCGGGGGCGGGAGTGGAATTTTTGGGAGTATTTTTGAAGAAGCCTTTGGGGGAAGTCGTGGAGAACGCGGACGTGGCGCCGACCTTCGTTACGATCTCGAATTGACGTTTGAAGAGGCCGCTCGCGGATGCGAAAAAGAAATTTCCGTTGGGAAACTCGATACCTGTGAACGATGCACTGGTTCCGGCGCAGAACCGGGAACCAAGCTTCAACGCTGTCCCACGTGTCAGGGAACGGGACAAGTCGCCGTTTCCCGTTCGTTCTTCACCGTCGCACAAACCTGTCCCCGTTGTCATGGCAATGGTCAGATTGTCGAAAAGCCGTGCAACAAATGTCGCGGCGCCGGACGTCTTCAGCAAAGCAGCAAGATCAAGGTGAAAATTCCCGCAGGAATCGACACGGGCTCCCGTCTCCGCTCGGCAGGCAATGGCGAAGGCGGCGTGCATGGCGCTCCCTCGGGCGATCTTTATGTCGTCATCCAAGTGCAGCCGCATGAAATTTTTCAACGCGACGGCAATGACCTCTATTGCGAAGTCCCCATCAGCTTTGGAAAAGCCGCACTGGGAGGAGAAATTAAAGTGCCAACTCTCGAAGGCGCTGCACTTCTCAAAATTCCCGCAGGCACTCAATCGGAAAAAGTTTTCCGACTCCGCCACAAAGGAATTCCCGATGTTCGCGGACGGGGAGTTGGAGATCTTCTCGTTAAAATCACGGTCGAAGTGCCAACGCATTTGAGCCAAGAGCAACGCGAGAAGCTTCAAGTCTTTCTCGATTCCTGCAACGAGGAGACAAATCCTCAAGAGCAATCCTTTTTCAAAAAAGCCCGTAACTTTTTCAAGTAAACCGCCATGTCCGCCTACCAGGTCTTCGCTCGAAAATACCGTCCCCAGACCTTCGCCGAGGTCGTGGGTCAGGATCATGTGACGAAGACCCTGGAAAATGCGATCAAACATGGACGCATCGCCCAAGCTTATCTCTTCGTTGGACCTCGCGGCACCGGGAAAACGTCCTTGGCGCGAATTCTTTCCAAGGCTCTCAATGCCCCCAAAGGACCTCGCGTTGATTTCGATGACAAGGATGAAGTTTGCATTGAAATCGCCGAGGGTCGATCGCTTGATGTCTTGGAAATCGACGGGGCCTCCAACAATGGCGTGGAACAAGTTCGCGATCTGCGCGACAAGGTTCGTTACGCTCCAGTGAAGGGGAAATACAAGATCTACTACATCGACGAAGTTCACATGCTCACCACGGCCGCCTTCAATGCGCTCCTCAAAACGCTTGAAGAACCTCCCGCTCATGTGAAGTTTATCTTTGCGACAACGGAAGTTCACAAACTCCCCGCGACGATTCTCTCCCGCTGCCAACGTTTTGATCTGCGTCGCATTCCTGATGCCCTCATTGCAGAACATCTTCAGAAAATCTGTGAGTGGGAGAAAATTGATGCCGAACCCGCCGCACTCCATGCAATTGCCCGTCATGCGGAAGGCGGACTCCGGGATGCCGAAGTCGCACTCGATCAGACCGTCAGTTTTTTTGGAAACAAAGTCACCGAGGTTGAAGTCCTTCGAATGTTCGGTTTAACCGGCCTCGAGCCGGTCGTTGAGCTCGCCGGAGCCATCCTTCGCGCCGATCCCCTTCAAGCGCTCAAAACGACGCGGGAACTCATCGCCGCAGGAAAAGATCTAAGCCGGTTAACTCACGATCTCTTGAAATTTTTCCGCAACTTGGTCATTCACCAGCTCTCCCCTGAAATCGTCGCCAAGGAGACGACCCCGCGCGAGCTTGAAGTTTTGGCCTCGCTCGGAGGAACGGTTTCAGCGAACGGACTTTTAACGCTCCTGGAAGAACTAACCGCGCTTGAATCGAAACTTCGGTTTGCTTCTGCCAAGGATGTTCTCTTTGAGGTCGGGATCATTCAACTCTGTCGCCTCAAGGAGCGCATTTCCCTTGAGTCAATTCTTGCCTCCCTCGGAACTTCAGGCGCCGCGACAACTTCCGCACCTGCCTCACCCTCAACACCGGCCCCGAGCGTCTCTTCTCCCGCGGCTCGCACTGCACCCGCAGCAACGCCGCCTCCGGCCGCAAAACCGATTGAAAACCCTGCGGCGCTTTGGAAAAATACCGTTCTCCGATTCGCTCAAGAGCGTCCTTTGGAAGCAGCCACCATCCACGCCACTCAATTCCTCAGCTTTCGAAGTGAAACGTTTGAAATCGCGCTTCCGAGTCATCTCAAGAGTAAAATTGCGTTTCTTCAAGGCCCGCGAAATCTTGGACTGCTCGAAGAAAGTCTTCGAGAGGGATGCGGTCGCCCGGTGAAAATTGTTTTTCTGACGATGGACGTTAAGGATATGGAAAAGCCAGCCGTGAGTCCGAATGAACCCCCGTTCCAGCCGTTAAAAAATGCCAGTTTTGAAAATGATCCGCTGATCCGCCAAGCCCTTGAACTTTTTCAAGCGACGGTCATCGGCACCGGAAAAAAGGAGACCGTATGAACATGATGAAACTCATGAAACAGGCGCAAGCCATGCAATCCAAAATGCAGCAAGTGCAGCAGGAGCTTGGGAAGAAGCAATACGAGGCCTCTGCCGGCGGTAACGCGATCAAAGCCGTAACGAGTGGGGATGGAAATTTAATCAGTCTGAAAATCGACCCCGAATTTCTCAAGCAAGCCGATGCCGAAATGCTCGAAGACCTCCTCCTCACCGCCATTCGCGAGTCCCTGGAAAAAGGCCGCACCGAAATGCAAGGCGAGATGGGGAAGATGACCGCAGGTCTCGGACTCCCTCCCGGACTGATGTAGTCCATTAGACCTTAGTCAGCCCGCAATCCTTCCTCGCGCAGAGTTCGCAGAGGTCACCGAGAAATCTGAAAACCTCTGCGTTCTCAGTCCCGCCATTGCGGGACGAAAACAATCCATATTTCTCTTCCGCATTCATCTCCAGCCCTGCAGTTGCGGGGGAGGTTTACCCTTTTTACTTACTCTCTCCGACCTCGATCGGGGCGTTGAATCGAAGGGGTTTGGCCTCGTCGTTTCATTTCCGCCAATTCACGAAGCCGCTCGTGTTTTATTTTTTCGGCGATTTCATGCGTAATCCATTTTCCGAGAAAAACCGCAACGAGGGTCGGTAAAATCGCCGTCGTGAAAACAAAGAGACTTCGCATCGAGATCACGCTCGCGAAAAATCCTGAAGCAAAAATCAGAACGCCTAGATCATTGTTTTCCGGAGAACCCATTCGATTCCACCACCCCGACATCATCCCGAAGAGAACGGAAGCAAATAAAACGCCGATCAATCCTCCACTCATATAGGCCTCCCCGACAAAACTCGCAGCCACCGTATACGCATCATCTGCACCGACCACCTGTTCCATCGAAATACTCATCCCTTCCGGTTTTCCCGACCAGAGCGCGCGCGGGATCGGACGAACGATCGCCAACCACGGAATTTCCCATCCAAGAAATTCATGATTCCCCGGAAAGGCCTGCACGACCTCTGCCAACGTGTATAAATTCATATCCACGTAAAAGGCCTTGTCTTTATTCTCACTCAAATCAACTTCGCCGCTCAGATAGCTCCGCAGCCCCACCTGACGGAACTGCAACATATGAAAGGTCGAAAAGATTAAAAGAAATCCCGCCACCGCCGCCACGACGAGAACGCTCTTTTCCCGGTCTTTCTTCACCCCAAATAAATATCCGATCACAAAGGTCACCAGATAGGTGCAAAAGATGTTTCGAGTTCCACTCGAAAAACCGTAGAAAAAGGTGAAAAGCGTTCCCAAGCAGGTCAGAAAAAATGCAAATCCCTTATAACGCTCACGTCGGGCAAACATCACTCCGGTGAGAGGTGGAAGCAGATTCAGGAGCATCCCGACTTCATTGAGAAGCGCCTTCCAATCTCCAAATCGCCCGCGGCCCCACGGCTGAAAAAATCGCGGCTCCATGAAATAGCCGACCATCTCGACCACATTAAAATTCACGGCAACCAACATGTGAAGATAACCGAGAATAAATGCCCCCCAATACGTCCACAAAATGACATTCGGCGAGATCGGATCAACAAACATCGGCAAATAACGCTCACGCTCTCCGGTTG
Organism: uncultured Verrucomicrobiota bacterium; assembly: GCA_964555235.1. Classification (GTDB taxonomy): domain Bacteria; phylum Verrucomicrobiota; class Verrucomicrobiia; order Methylacidiphilales; family CAMAQI01; genus CAZKRU01. The sequence continues at coordinate 55,743 of CAZKRU010000012.1, read as the reverse complement.
ACAAATGCCTTCCCACTGCCAATCCAAAAAATCCCCAGAGACAGTATTCAACCGCACTCTGCGCCCCCTTGGCGGTCACCAGGGCATCAAATTCAGGCTGTGGGGTTAGAAACTCAAAGAGGGTCAAAAAGTAGAGCGCCAGAATTGCAGAGACATCCGCTCGCACCACATTTCTCCAGCCAAACTGAAAATCGCACAGAAGACTCATCACAATCGCAATTCCGACTCCCACCGCTCCTGCACTCGCCACTTCTTTGGAAGATTCATGCTCCAAGTGCAGCGAGGTCACTGCCAGAGCCACACAAAATAAAACCGTTCCCATGATCGTCGGATGAACGACGTTTTCCTCCGGTCCTTCCCGTGCCGGCGCGTTGACTCCAGGAATCAAAACCCCCGGAGGAAGCGGATTCTCTTTAGGATTTTGGTTTGGGTTCATGGATCACTTGCGACGCAAATCTTCTTAACCGGAGAGCGGGCTCCTTCCAATCATAAATTGGAATTGAACCGGAAAGCCCTCGAAATCCTTCCCAACGCCTCAGCGCCTCTCCCCATGCTTCCGGGGAATTCCAAGGAACGATTTCTCCGTTTTTTCCGTTCTCAATCAAATCCTTCGCCCCGACCCGATCGCTGACGAGACAGGCCATCCCACAACTCAAGGCCTGAGGCACGACCAATCCAAAACTCTCCTCAAGCGAAGGAAGCACCAAAAGGGAACTCTTTCGCATCTCCACCCCCAACTGCTCCTGGGAAACCGGTCCATGAAAAATTAATTTCACGGTTCCTCGGTACGACTCTCGAAATCGCCGCGTCTCCTCCAAGACCGGACCGAAACAATGCAACTCCCGATCTCCCCCCCATTGCTCAAGCGCTTGCAGCAAAACCCGAATTCCTTTTCGTAAACAAAATTGCCCTGCAAATAAAATCCGGGAACGTTCCTCACTTGGAGGAGAAAAAAAGATTTGAGGATTTGCGCCAAACGGAACTTTCCAGATTTTTTCAACTCCAATTCCCCGCTCCTGTAATTGCTCCATGACCAGACGGGAAGGGACCCAATGAAAATCCGCCAGAGCATATTCTTCCTCATGGCGACGACGGGTCTCTTCATCAAAAGGGGAATAAGTTTCAGCCGCAAGCCCAGCCCGCTGATATTCCTCCCGCATGATCTTCAAAACCGCTTCCATCGGTCCCGTTGCATGACTCAACACCGTGCGAATCCCCATTCGTCTCGCCGCCTGAAACGCTTCACGGCACTGACCTGGAATTCCGATCAAAAAATCAGCAACCTCCAGCTCACGTGCCACCCACTGATCAAATGCCTCATCCTGCCAGGAGTAGAGTTCCTTTGAAGCAGGACGGAGTGACTCAGGGACGAATTTCAACAAACCATAAACCAGACAGGTCCGCAACGAATGTGTCCGCAGGGAGAGTCCCTTTGAATTCCTTAACCGCCACTTCGGATAACCGGAATAGTAAATTCCCAACGCTCCCAAGTCCTGCAACTCCTTTGCCATCTCGTAAACGTGGCAAGGGTTGGTCGCTGCAATGTGGAGTTTCATGACAACGCTTAAAGCAGCAATGCTTTCCATCGAGCTTCGAGTCGCGCGGCAATCCCCTCCCAAGAGAACCGATGAATAATGGCCCGACGCGCATTGATCCCCATTTGTGCACGCTCCCCAAGCGGCAACGCCATCATTGCCTTCATCACCTGCGTCCAAGCTTCCGGATCTCGCGCGGTAATCACACAACACTCTTCGCGGTCCCGAAACTCTTCCCGAAGTCCCACCAAATCCGACATGAAAACCGGCAGCCCACAACTCATCGCCTGAAGCACCGCCGTCGGACAGGCATCAAAGTCAATGCTCGGCTGAGCAAAAACATCAACCGCTTGCATGCGAGCAATCAATTGATGCGAAGACAAGACTCCATGAAACTGAATCCGATCGAGACATCCTAATTTCTTTGCCTGATCCTCGATTCGCAACCGCTCCGGGCCATCCCCCGCCACCTCCCACCGAAGCGCCGGAATCGCCGCAACGACCGGAACCAACGTCTCCAGTCCCTTCCAACCAACCAGACGCCCTGCGGTTAAAACCCGGAATTCCCCAGGAACCGGCTGACGACTCCCCGGCTTAAACAGACTCGAAGTCACCCCATTCGGAAAGGTCTCCGCAAGCGCCCCATAGCGCTCTTGGGCCAGACAGGCATTTTCATAACTCGACGCAAATTCCCAATGGATCCATCTTCTCCAAAACCGGTCCGTCGGATAAAAATCCTTCCCCTGATAATTCATCACCACCTTCGTCCCCAAGTTACGCCATCGAAATGCATTGATAAAATCGTACGGCTTGTAGATCAACATGAGGTCGCACTTTTCGCGACGCACCCACTCCATACTGGCCGAACCAAAATGAAGGCGCTGAATTAATTTTCGGAAACGACTTCCATAATTCCAAATTCGCTTTGTTTCGATATAGGGCGAAAGCAAAACTTTCAGCCGAGTATCGCGATACCGTTTCCCATGTTTCGGAATTCCGCCAAAAAGAATCACCTCATGACCGCGATCCAACAACGTCTCCCCCAATTCAAAAGCCGCCACCTCAATCCCACCGACTTCCGAAGAGCCGGGAAGATCAAACGTCGCGTTGGGAATAAAAAGTCCGATTTTCATGGGGAGAGATGTTTTTGGAACCTAAATCCGTTCATTACTCCAAAGAATAGCAATTATTGAGTGGGAAGCAAAAGATAATCCCAGGGCAAACGTATCTAAATTTCGGTGTGTACGCGGTTTGCCCCCCCCTGTAGCCGTCGCCGTCCCCGGCGCGGTTTTCACGATTCATGGATCCCCCCAAATCCCCGATCCCTTCTTGATCCCCGCATCCTCGATACCGTGCCGGGGACGCCAGCAAAAAAGGTGTCAGGATGTTAATTATTAGTTGCCTTCAGTTTCAACGCTTTGCTCAATCGTTCTTTTTCTGCCCCGTGTTCTCCTCCAAAATCGGGGGTTATTTTGGACAGGGATGTTTTTGATCGCCCTTTTTCTCCGCCAACAGTAACTTCTTTTCCTTATGCAGGTTACGCTTTTCATTCCGTGCTTCATCGACCAATTCTATCCGAAGGTCGGGATCAGTGTTGTTGAAATCTTAGAGCGCCTTGGTCACACGGTCGAGTATCCGGAAGCTTTCACCTGCTGTGGACAGCCTCCCTTTAACTCCGGCTACTGGGAAGAAGCCCGGGCAGTTGCGGAAAAAAACCTCGATCATTTTCGGAACGCCGAAATCATCGTCGCTCCCTCCGGTTCCTGCACGGCAATGTTCCGCGTTTTTTATCCGGAACTTTTCAAGGGGTTCCCACGCGAAGCGGAAGCCAAGGCCCTCGCCGCGAAATCATTCGAATTTTCAGAATTCCTCGTTGAAAAGCTCGGCGTCACGGATCTCGGTGCCAAATTTCCCGCCAAAGTCACTTTTCACGACGGTTGTCATGGCCTTCGCGAGCTTGGGAAAAAATGGCCGGCACGCGACTTACTCAAAAAAGTCGAAGGCCTTGAGCTTCTCGAAATGAAAGAAGCCGAAACCTGTTGCGGCTTCGGCGGAACTTTTGCCGTTAAGTATCCGATGATCTCCACCGCCATGGGTGAGGTCAAATGTAGTTCCATTATGGAAACTGGAGCCGATTATGTCATCTCCAATGACTCGAGCTGCCTCATGCAAATCCAAGGCCTCTTCGATCGCCAGGGAAATCCGATTAAATCCCTCCACCTCGCCGAAGTCCTGAATCAACGCGGTTCGTAGACTTGGGAAAAAGAGATTTCTCGCGCAGAGATCGCCGTGCTCGCAGAGGGTAAAAAATGAATCCTCAGCGGACTCGGCGATCTCTGCGCGAAAATCAATCAGCGATCCACTTCACCCCACATCGACCGTCTTCAAAATCTCCCGCATCCGGTGATCCCACAAATGTTCCCGTGCCGTATGTTGCCGCGCTTGTTGCCCCATCGCTAACGCACGATCGGGATCCCCCAAAAGTTCCCGCGTGAGGCCTTCGATCTCCTCCAAGGTATCCGCCGTTACAATTTCCCCAGGATTATAGCAGCTCGTCACATCCGAACTTTTTAAATTCACCGAAACACGCCCACACGCCGCAATCTCAAAAAGCTTCTCGTTCGCCGTTGCATCTCGCAACGCATTCGCTCCATTCAGATGGACTGAATATTTTTGATAATAAGCCGGCAACTCTCCTAAATTAATATTTTTCCCGGCTTTAACTCCGTACGGCTCCCACTCCTTTTCGTTGCTATAAACATCGACCAACCCTTTTCGATACAGTTGGGAGACCAGGGCCGGGCGATCATACCGTGTCACCAGTTTAACGAGTAATGAAAAATCAAGGAGGACTCCTTGTTGATTGGCAAATTCGAAGGCCCTCGGATAATGCTGCCCTGCCAATCGGAGCATCTCCAACGAAGGAGCAAATGGCGCCTGCACCTTGGTTTCCATGGCCAACGCCAAGAGCTGACGGGTTTGCGGTTCCATCTGAAACCAACGCTGAACCGAAGCATCTCCGCTTCGCAACAGATGATCCCGACTCAAGCTACGCAATTCACGCACATCCGCACCGTTGCGCATCGCTTCCAAAGCATCCGGATGCGGCTCTCCTCGAAATCCCGGATTCCCAATAAACACCGCCTTATCGCGAATTTCGCACGGATGCTTGTGCCGCAAAAATTCAGCCGGCGCCGCCAAACGTAATCCGATCTGATTGCTAATTCCATACAACTGCGCCTCCTGCGCCATGCTGCTTCCGTAAAAAACATGCAGAAGCTTCGAATGCCGGTTAATCTCCTGAAACGGTATCTCCCGGTCCGAAAACCAAACATTGGTCGGATACGTGACCCAGGTTCGAAAATCATCAAACCAGATGGAAATGATTCGGCGAATCCGCTTCGAATCCAAGAGCGGCTCGGGATAATAAAGCCAGAAGAGATCGAGTCCCACAATGAACTGAATATTAAACGCTTCGATTAATTCATTCACATCACGCCGCAGCCGCTCCATCGCTCTCCGCTGAGCCTCCGGCTTTCCTTCCAACATCATCCGATGAATCCGGTGATCAAACGTATCCCGAACAATCGCCGGATATCCCAAGCGTTCACAAGCTCCCGCCAAAAATTCGGTCGTCTTGGCAAACGGAACGGAATGATCGTTCGATAAAAAAAGAACCCCTGGCTTCACACTTCCCCCTGCCATTGCTTCAATCGATGCTCCCACAGTCCCGACGCCTCGATCTCATTTCGGAGCGAACGGCTCTCCTCAGAAAATCCCTTCCGATTCGATTGATACTCTCGAATCAATTCCTCCGGCGTGTGAACCACTCCATCACCCAAGGACTTCTCCACCCTGAATTCTTCATTCGAAAAAAGAACCGGAATCGAGCCAAGCGCTTTCGCTTCCATGATTTTTTCTGATTCCAAATAATCACTCGCAAACCCGTGGAAGGGATATCTTGCCAGAAGCTCGGGATAATCCCAGAAGCTCGGAAGCTCCTGACTTCGAATTCCCCAGGCCCCCAAAGCTTCAACCGCCCCATAAAGCGCGTGATTTTCGGAAGCCCGTGAAAACTCCCAGAGCAACCGGCACCGATTCGAACCCCATGACTTTACTCGAGTCAATGCCATCCATTCCTCACGAGCGATTCCTTGTTGAAGCGGCTTCAATAATTCCGCGTCGATTGCTGGCCAGGGAATCCCGGAAAGATCCCAAAAGATTTTCCCCTCCCTTGGCTCGGAAACTGCCTGTCGGAAATAGGCGCGGGGCGCGGCCGGTAAACACGAATGCCATTCAATCCCCCAGGGACTTTTTTCTTTTTCAAAGAGTTCCGACTCCCAATTCCAATGGCGGATCCGCGTGTGAGTGATCTCTTTTTCGACCAAAGGAATCCCAGTCCCCACCCAATCCGCTCCTTCAAAAATCTGTTTAGGCTCACTCACCCAAATGGAACTCACCCGCGTCGGACGTTCGTGGTTAATAAAAATATCCGGCACAACCGAATGCATTGCATCCAATGAGATCAGTTCGTCCACTTCAAATCCGAGGAGAATTCGAATGAATTTGTCCTTCAGTCCATCCCGCGCCAACTCAAAATCGGGAGACTTCTCTTCCTTCAAACTTCGAAGTGTCTCCAGCATTGGACGGACATCGCGCACCATCACGCGCCCTCCCATCGCTTCCCCCGCCTCTTGAAAAAATCGTCCCAATCGACGGTGTCGCGCATTCCGATCATCCCCCAAGACCAACCAACATCGAGAGGCTTCTTTCACTTTAATCGAAACTCCGTAGAAGGTTCATCCACAGATTTACGGGATTTCCCATCACCTGCTTCTTGCCAGTCCAAAATCTGTGAAAATCTGAGTACATCTGCGGATTCTCTGTTTAACGATTTAGATTCAAGTTCACTCGCCTTCTACGTTGGAGGGAAAAAGGACTTCAAACAATTCAATTTCCGCTTTCAAACCAGCATTTTGCAGTTATACCTACCAGCCACCAGTTATGTTAGTCCATCTGCTTAAATCAAAAATTCATCGCGCCACGGTGACCGCCGCCTGTCTGGACTACGAGGGAAGCCTGACGATTGCCGAGGATTTGGCCAAAAAAGTCGGCCTCCTCCGTTACGAGCGCATCCTCGTCTCCAACTTGGCCAATGGCCAACGATTTGAGACTTACGTCATTTACGGGCCCATGGGATCCGGAGCGATCGAATTGAATGGCGCCACCTCCCATCTTGGAAAGCCGGGAGATCTGCTCACCATCATGAGCTTCGCCGAACTCACTCCCGAGGAAGCCCTTCGTCACGAGCCTTCTGTCCTTGTTTTGAATGAAAAAAATCAGCCGCACCGTATGGGAATCAAGCCCCGGTTTTAAACCCTGCATCCATCGCCTGCAGTCCCTCATTTAGAGCCGTCGCATCGATTTCATAGTTTCCGGCCGAATCTGATTTTCCGATGACAAGCCCATAGGGCAATCCCCCGGAGGAAGCCAGTTCTGCACAGCAAGGATTGATGTAATCGTCCCCTGAAAACTCCAGCAGGGGGACTCCCGGAGCGCAAAAGAGACTATTCGCCAATCCTGCACCATGGGCTCCCACTATCGCTGAAGCCTTTGAAAAAAGCGCTACCTGTTCCCGGAACGAAAGCCGATCCCCTTCCACACGCTCAAAACCCGATTCCGCTAGAATTTTTTGAATTGCGTTCTCGTTGATCAACCGCCGAGTCGAAGCCATTCCTCGCGAAACGAAAAGCATTCGATTTCTCGCGTCGCTTTCAAAATTGAAACTCTTCCTCAACCATGTGACCCCCTCTGCGGAAAGCTTTCGATTGGCTCCAATTCGTGACGGAATCACCAGCTCACCCACCTCCAAAATTTCCTGGTCGGGGTCAAACTCGATGAGTTGTGATTCAGAAATCCCAAGCATCTCCATGCTCCCCCGGTGAAACGATTTCATCCGTGGCACCAAAAACTTCATCGAACCCCAACTCCCCTCAAGCAACATCAAACGAGGCAAACACTCCACGAGCCAATGATAATAATTCCGACTCCGGTGCAGTCCCAGCAAAACCACGGAGTCTGCAATGCTCCGTACGGGCAGCGAAGGAAGTGGAATCACACGCCTGAGATCTACCGGATCCCAGACCAGATCCTCAAAAAATTCTCCGCCCGGTGAAGTGATTGCAAACGGATTTCCCCATACTCGTGCGCCCTTTATTTTCGCAACGAAGCTCTCCCCTTCGTGATACGGCGCAATCACCGTCCAAAGTTGCTTCAACTCCGAATTCCCCTCTCCAAAAATCATTGGAACAGGGCCGGGCTCCAATACCCGCGCTTCACGGAGAATCCGACATCCCGCCGCGCGCACCAGTGACTCCCGACGAAAACCCGATTGACGAAGTCGATACTTGTACCGCATCTGCCGAAAACCGCCACGGAGACTCTCCCAAGCGTTCGGTCGAACGCCTTCCAACTGAAACCTCAAACTTGAACCCCGCGATACGTCGTTTTCGCCCAGCGCATAAACCGTTCGAGTCCTTGCTCCAAATCCACTTCAGGCTGAAACCCTAAATGAATCGACGCCTTCTTGATGTCAGGACAACGACGCTGCGGCTCATCCGCAGGATAAGAATCCGGATATTCAACCGTATTGACCGCCAAGGATCGCCCCTCGACCTTTTCGAGGGTTTTGACGAGTTGCATCATCGAAACTTCCGGTGACGGATTCCCAACATTGTACGCCTCCCCCGGCAAACCCTTGATCAGCGTCAGAATAAATCCGAGCATCGCATCCGTGATAAAACAGAACGTCCGGGTCTGATTCCCATGACCATAAACATTCATCGGCTTCCCCCCAATAATCCGACTCGCGAAATTCGGAAGCACCCGGTAATCCATTTCACGCATTCCAGGGCCGTAAACATTAAACGGCCGCACCCATTTCGTCGGCAAACCGTAAAGAGTGTTGTAAACCGAACAGAGCGTCTCTCCGACCCGTTTCGACTCGTCATAGCAAGCACGCGGCCCCATGCACGAGACATACCCACGGTAGGATTCCGGCGTCGGAACATATTTCGGATCCGGGTCTCCATAAATTTCACTCGAACTGAAATAAAGAAATCCTTTTACCTCTTTGTGAAGCGCCAGGGTCAACAAATTCTTTGTCCCGGTCGTCGAAACCTCCAACGTCTCCAACGGATACTTCCGATAATAAAAAGGACTCGCAATTCCCGCCGCGTGAATAATGTAATCCACTTTCTCTTTCAGATTGAGCGGTTGAATCACGTCATGTCTCATATAGGTGACATGCGGATTATCGGGCTGTGGAGGAATCACGGAGTGAACAATGTAATTTTCGCAGATCGTCACATGACACGGCTTCAACAAGACCTCTTGATTTAAATAGCGAAAAATCTCCTGGAAGTACTGCCCCAGAAAACCACCGCCGCCACTGATCAAAATTCGCGTATCGCTAAACGCCTGGGACTCCTTCCCCAAACGTCGGCAGACTTCCTGAACTTCATTTAAATATTGGTATTCACTCATCTCATTTTCCTCCTGCGGCCACCACTCGTACTTCTGGAATGGGAACGACAAATTCCCCTCCCTCCTTCAAAAAGCCTTCGTGCTTCTGAATGATGGAGTCTGCAAAGTTCCAAGCAAAGATTAAAACCGTATCCGGGCGGTTCGACGCAGACTTCATGCAATCCGACGAAACCACCGGAAGATGAAAACCGGGGGAATAAAGCCCCTGCTTTAACGGACTGTCGTCGATCAGATAGTCGATGAGCGAGCGATCCAACCCAAAATAAGACATCAACGTGGTCGTCTTAGCAGGCGCCCCAAATCCGACAATTCGTTTTCCCGCTTTCTGACGCCCCCTCAATACCTGATGCAATTCCCTCTTTAAATTCTGCAATTTTTCCACATAGCGCTCGTAGCAAGCCACCCCATAGAGTTCCATGGCCTCCTCGTAACGAACTAACTTTTGAACCGATTCCGAAACGGCTCTTCCCCCGCCGCGCTTCTGCACATAAACCCGAATCGATCCCCCGTGCGTCTTCACTCGTTCGACGTCGATGACCTCCATTTCAAGACGATCAAAAAAAGCGAGGAGCGGCTTGAGCGAATGATAGCTCACATGTTCGTGATAAATTGTATCAAAAAGTCGTTGTTCAATCACATCCACCCAATACGAGACTTCAAAAACAAAAAGCCCTTCCTTCGAGAGCATTTGCCGAATCCCCCGCGCAATCCCCTCCAAATCATCCGCGTGGGCATAAACATTATTCGCTACCACCACCGCCGCTTCGCCTTCCTCCCGTATCAAGCGCTCCGCCAACGTTTGGTCAAAAAACTCCGGCAACGTCCGAATCCCTTTGCTCGTCGCCGCTTCCGCAATCGCACGAGCCGGATCAATTCCAAGCACCTCAAACCCCGCCTCTTTAAAAAATCGGAGCAAGGTTCCATCGTTACTTCCAATCTCCACCACACGGGCGGGCGCCTTCAACTGCATCCGTTCGATCACCGTCGCCGCATACTGTCGGAAATGCTCAACAAAAGTGGGAGAGGTTCCGGAAACATAAACGTAGTTTCGAAAAAGTCGTTCTGGATTCACAACATGTTTCAACGCGATATGCCCGCAGGAAGCACACTGAACGACGTCGAGCGGAAAAACCTCCTGAGACTTTCCAATCTCTTCCTTGGTGAGAAATTCATTCGCCGGTGGCGTACTCCCCAATGAGAAGCGAAGCTCGAGAGCCGTCGATCCGCAAAGACGACACGTTTTCCGTTCCTGAACGTCTCCACCCATCAAACCCGTCCCCATTTCACTTTCAAAACCCCCGGCAAGACTGCAATTCGATCAATGATATTCTCCGGCAGGGAGACGAGATCGGATCGCTTAAATTTTAGATTAAAAACAAAGGTCCGCTGTTTTTCCGTCACCGCATATTCCAAATCAACCGACTTAATCCGGATCCCCCACTTCAAAATATATTCTTCAATTTCATCGTGCCGAATGCTCTCTTCCAAAACCGTTACGTGAAGTTCTGCGTACGAATCCTTCCGCATCATTTTTTCAATTCTTGGAAAAACAAACAGTGCCAGTAAGGCGGAAGCGAATCCGAGTGTCCCTAAAAAATAGGCTCCACTTCCAAAACAAAGCCCGAGCACGGTGACAAACCAGAGCACGGCCGCAGTCGTCACTCCGTGGACCATATTTCCCTGACGAATAATCGCGCCGCCTCCTAAAAATCCGATCCCAGTCAAAATTCCGGCCGCCAGCCGGGCGGGGTCCGGCCGCCACCCACTTGGGTTCGCAATCCCATTCAATCCTTCCATATAAAAGCTTTCCGACAAAATCATCCCCAAACAGGAGGCCACACAAACCAGAGCCGTCGTACGTAGTCCCGCCGCCCGCCCATGCGTTTCCCGCTCCAAACCCAAAATAAATCCAGCTGCCAATGAAGCTGCTATTCTCAAAAGTATTTCCTGATGGGTTAACATCCTGAGTTCTCCTCGGGTGACCAAATTCCTGCAGCTGCTCCCCCTACAATAACCAGAATCACTCCGGTTCCCAAAACTAACGCCCCTACCGCCACATGCAGTGTGGCGATATCGGCTGCCTTTTGAGTCCAGATCGTTGCCACTCCTAGAACCGCCTGAAGGAGCACCGCCGCCCCCCAACCCTGTGTTCCACGCCGCAATAAACTCGGAATTTCTGCGAGAAGGCTTGTCTTCCACGCGACCGCCAGAATTCCTACCAGCAAGATCGCCGCCAGAATTCGATGCATCATCTGAAGATGGATCAACCCCAGCGTCGTCGGCATTTGACCTTGAATCTCACGGACTCGATTGATCTCTTCCAACTGCTTCACATCAATCTTCGGCCACCAGGCACCATAGGCCTTTGGAAAATCCGGGATCGAGAGCCCCCGATGCGCATGACGCATCGCTGCTCCTAAAATCAATTGCCCGTAAATCAAAAGCGTTAAAATTCCAACCAAAAAAACCCACCCTCGACTCATCGCAGGAACGCGTCGCCGATTCAACCAGCTCGGCGAAGTAAAAAGCGCTATCGCCAGGATCATCCCGAAATAAAGTTGGGCCGTACATCCATGAATAAGTCCAAGCCAATCTTTCAACCAGACCACCCGGTAGCCTCCCAAGAGTCCCTGAATAATCACAAGCACCAGAGCAGCCACTCCAAGCCCCTTCATCCAACAACGCGAATCACGCATCCAAATCCAACCGGCCAGAATGATTGTCATGAAGCCAACCCCCGAGGCAATCAGCCGATGACTGTGCTCATAAAGAATCGGCCCGACCCAGCGTGAAATCGGAAAGAGAAACATATTGTAGCCGTAACTTTGCGGCCAATCCGGGACCGCTAAACCTGCCCCCTTGCTCGTCACAAAGGCCCCCACCGAAATCAAAATAATCGTACAAAAAACGAGTACCACCGAAAACCAATGAAGCCCGCACAACGATTCGCGTCGCATGAATGATTCAACCATCCCCACCCCCGAGTGACAACCGATTTTTATTAACCAAGCCCATTAGTGTCCAAAAATTGAAATTGCCTATCAATAAGAGTCTCTCTTCGGGCCCTTGGAGTCCCGCCCGCAACGATAGGGATTTATTTTCAAATTCAAACCATTGAGGCAGTCGAGCCTTTGCGGTTAAAGCCGCCTCCCCCTCCCGGGTTATACTCGGAGATCGTTTTTTTGGACTGGGATGAATCAAGCCTCAATACACTTCTCCTATCTCTCATTGAGGCAAAGATGCACATTTTTCATTCAAAATTTTAAGAAGCTTTTCTGCCTGTCGATATCTCGTAATCGATGGTAATTTTTGGGTTTGAACAGCGGTTCGGAGGTGACACGTACAGCTAGAACCTCGCCAGAGATGAATCATCAAAATCAATGCAAATGCGGCACTCAAAATTGATCCCAGTACAATGGCCGCATCCGTTTTCAATAAAAAGATGCAAATCGAGACGAGCAGAAATACCGAAAGAACGATTATCTGAGTTACATAAGTGGTCGTACTTCGGAGAATCATTACTTCGATATCCTCAAAGTAAAAGCGCTGATAATCCTCTACATAGGCATGTCGACAAACGTTCACTAGATGATCGGGGCCAAGCCAAAGCGAATAGGTTCCCTGACGTGTTCGCACTCCCCACCCAATGATCCGGACATACGATGTTTCGTTTTTATTCATGCGGTTTCGTAACTCCCAAGAGAAATCCGAACAGTAATGAGATCCAGAATCCGATCTGCAAAAACGCTATCAGAAATGCAATCCATAGACGCGTTCTTGAAGCACCCCGAATTCCTCCCGGCGAATTCCAATGCTTAATCCCATAGTAAAATACCGCACCACTTGAAATTACGGTTAATGGCCAAAAGAAAAGCGGCAGAATAGCAATTGAGAGCGTGATCTGGTCATGCAACGTGCAACGCGTATTGATCTTAACTCCCTCATCGCGCTTCGCCGTGGATGCCATGCATGGCGGACAAAGTTTACGTCCTAACAATTCAATATGACATAATTCGCAAAAAAATCGGCCGCATTTCTCACAAATCCATTCCGCCTGCTTTTCCGGATGAAAGAAGCAGCTTGAACTTCCATCCGCAGAATTGATTGCCACCCCTGAACTCACCTGTTTGCGATAAAATGCTGGCAGGGAATAAACGTCCAGCGAGGAATTACATTTTTGACACGAGAGCTTCCATTGAGTTGCTTCTTGAGAAAGCGGAATCGCTGAATCGCATTTCGTGCAAGAAATTGACTTGAATGCCATGCCAAACTCTTAATCTCACTTCAAAAACTCGGGAAGCGAGTCGAGAAACTCCTTACCCGCACCTTTAATTCGAATATATTCTTTATCGATTTTAGAGGCAAAAATAATACGGCCCCTAGTGATTCCATAGATTCCACCACATATAATAAGAACAATAAAGATCAGAACCAATGGAGTTGAGATTACATGAATCATTGCCCCTCCAATCAACATCCCAATCCCCCCCAAGATACAGGACCAGGCAATCCAGATATCCCGCTTACGGGCATTGAAATGCTTTTCACAAAGCCCAATCGTGATCTCTGCTTTTTTGCGAATACATGCTGCGATAATCGCATAAATCACAATATTGATGAAGACGAATAAATACAACCAGACCGCGTGCCAGAGCAATTTCCGACGCAATCGATGGGTTGAAGGAGCGTTACACTTTACACACCGATCCGGCAATAATGCACCCAATCCCATCACAAGATTTTTACCGTCCTTGGCAACTGTCCCACTATTCAGCGGAACCCCCTCTTTTAAGCGCTGAACGAAGACCGGCTTGCATGCAGAACAGACAAAACGATCATCGAATGAAATGACCTCGTTTTTTTGAAATCCTTTTCCACAAACAGTGCAACTTACAAGTTGCCCCTGCTCAGTCATTCCATCGGAAGAAGATTCCGTCGCATTAAAAACCTGTCCGTATGGTTTCCAGTCGACCATTCCATCACACCAGACCAATGAGTCCGCAGTCAACCGTCCATCCAGCTTGAGTTGTTTAATTTGCTCATCCGTGACTGGGCCCTCGGTTCGACCCTCTTCAGCATAATGCCATTTCATAGAGGCATGCTAAATTAGAGCAATCCCACCACGCAAGGACATTCCCCCCCCGCCCTCAACTTCCAAATCCATTTCTCTGAGGAATGCAGGAAGGCAGGAAAAGCACTTGAACGATTTCTATGAATGGAGAATGGACTCCCCTTAGGAAACCTTTCCTGACTTCCTGCATTCCTCAGAAACAACCGCTTGGAAAGTCTCTTATCTAAAACAAAAAGGGAGGGCCAAGTTTCCTCGGACCCTCCCTGTTTCGCTTTCGATCGATCTCGCTTTTAGTGTGCAGGTTCCAGCTTCAGCGGCTTGCCATCAATCGTTTCGACCTCTTGATGAGGCTGATTTTGAGGAAGGTAATCCTCCTTCATCGACGGGACGCTGTATTCGTAAGGGCCATGATAAACGTGCGGAAGTGGCCCCTCAAAATTGCCGTGGCCCGGAGGGGAGGGACAAGTCCATTCCAATGTCGTCGACTGCCAGGGATTCCGTTCCGCCTTTTCTCCATAGTAAATACTTCGGAAAAAATTAATCAAAAAGACAATCTGCGAAAACCCCAGCAAGAAGGCGCTGATCGTCACGAATTGATTGATCGGCTGCAGATTCTGAAGATGCTCGTAAACGGTCGGATCCGCAATACGACGCATCATTCCGCCAATCCCCAGATTGTGCATGGGGAAGAAAAGTAAGTTAAAGAAAATGAAGGTCAGCGCAAAGTGAACCCGACCCCACGTTTCGTTCATCATCCGACCAAACATTTTCGGGAACCAGGCGTAAATTCCCGCAAAGGCCGCCAAAATACTTCCCCCAAAGAGAACGTAATGAAAATGCGCCACAATAATATAAGTGTGGTGAATAAAGAGATCCACCGGAGTCGAGGCCATGAAAATTCCGCTCAATCCCCCAATGATGAACATCGAAACAAATCCGAGCGCAAACAACATCGGCGTTTTAAAGCGAATCGAACCGCCATAAACCGAACCGAGCCAGTTGAAAACTTTGATGGCCGAGGGAACCGCGATCAACATCGTTGAGATCGAGAAAGCCCCCGACATAAAAAGACTCATTCCACTGACAAACATGTGGTGCCCCCAGACAATGAATCCCAACACCGCGATCAACGCCATCGCGTAAACCATCGCCTTGTACCCGAAAATCGGCTTGCGGGAGAACATTGCCATGACGTCCGAGGAGATTCCCATTGCCGGAAGAATCATGATGTAAACCTCAGGATGCCCAAAGAACCAGAAAAGATGCTGGTAGAGGAGCGGCTGTCCCTGAAGCGCCGTGAAGAAATGCGTTCCAAGATTGATGTCGTAGATCAGCATCACCCCCGCCGCCGAAAGAACCGGAACCGCCAAAACCAATAGAATCGAAGTAATGAAGAGACTCCAAACGGTGAGCGGCATCCGAAGCATCGACATTCCCGGCGCACGCATGTTGATGATCGTCGTGATATAATTCACCGCACCCGCAATCGAAGCTAAACCGTTCACAAAAATACTTGCCGCCCAAAGCGTCTGTCCCATTCCCGTCATGTTATACTTGGCGTCGGAACTCAGCGGCGCGTAGGAAGTCCATCCGGAATTCGCCGCCCCCCCCTCGACAAAAAAACTCGCCATCAACAACAATCCTGAAGGCAAATAAAGCCAGTAGGAAACCGCATTCAACGTCGGGAACGCCATATCGCGCGCGCCAATTTGAAGCGGAATCAGGAAATTACCAAAGGCTCCAATCAAGAGCGGCATGACCACGAGAAAAACCATCACGGTCGCATGCATCGTCACCATCATGTTGTAAAAGGCCGGAGTAAACCAACCGGTATGCGGGAACCCGATTTGCATCCGAACCCCCAAGGCCAAGGCTCCCCCGACCAATAGGAAGAAGAGGCTCGTAAAGAGGTACTGCATCCCGATCGTCTTGTGATCCGTCGACCAGATGTACTTGTTGAAAAAACTTAATTCGTGATGCCCCTCGTGGGCGTGATCGATCGTTGCGGTAGCGGCGGTACTCATGAGACCCCTTTAATTCTTCCTGGCCAGAAGCTCTGACGCGGCCGACTCCTGCATCGCCAGCTTCTTTGCTTCAATTTTCGCGTTCATCCACTTTTCAAATTCTTCCGGAGCCACCACATCCAACTTCGATTGCATATTGTAGTGACCCGATCCGCAGAGCTGACTGCAAGCAATCGCAAAATGCCCCGTCCCCGTTGTTTTAAACCAAAGCCACGAAATCGTGCGCCCCGGAACTGCATCCTGATACAAGCGAAATTCCGGAACATAAAACGCGTGAATGACATCCTTCGAGCGCAAATGAATCTGCACCGCTCGACCGACCGGAATCGTCATTTGATTGTAGAGAATGATATCGTCTTTCCCAGCCGGATCCTCCGGATCAAGCCCAAGCTTGTTCTCCGTGCTCACTTTATTTTCAAACGCCCTTCCAAGCACGCCATCCGCTCCTGCATAGCGGATATTCCAACCAAACTGTTCTCCCAACACTTCCACATGAAGCGCATCCGCAGGAATCGGATTCCGAAGTGGCTCCTTCGCCGAAGGCCCCATAAAGATTGACTTGATCTGACCGCGATAATGGCTGACGTAATTATCCCCCTCCATGTACTTAAACCAGATATTGTCGCTATAAAACGCGAGCGCAAAAAAGATAATGGCCGGAATGGTCGTCCAAATGATCTCGTACGTGTTATTTCCGTGAGAGTACTTGGCCCGGACTCCCGGTTTGGCTCGGAATTTGATGATGTAAACAATCAGAAGGGCTTCCGTCACAATAAAGACCGCCGTCACCATCCAGAAAATCACGTAGTAGAGAAAATCAATCTCCTGCCCAATTTCGGTGTAATTTCCCGGAAGCCACCAGAGGCTGTGCATGCGATACTCTGCCATCGCAGAGGATCCTGTCATCAGCACCAGAAGTGCTACGAGAAGTAACTTCGCCCAGCGGGATCCGCTGGCCATGAAAAATCGTTGAAAGCTCATGAATTAGGGGGGTGGTTTAGCAAATGCGTTAGGAGAGTGTCAACACCCGTTTTCCCAAATGAGGTGGCACATGAATTGCTTTTGTCTTTTTCAAAGGAGATCCCCATGACCAAAGCTGAAATGAAATCGAAAGTCCTTGCCGCCAAAAAACTCAAAAGAGCCACCTGGAGTGCGATCAGTGCCGCTGGAGGGCTTTCTGAAGTTTATACCACTTCGGCCTGCCTTGGCGAAAATGCTTTAGGCGCGGAAGAGGCCCAAAAGATCAGTCGATTTCTCGCTTTGGACTCTGAAACCGAAGCCGCCCTTCAGGAATTTGCCACCAAAGGCGAGGCGGCCCCGACGGTTCCGAAAGAACCCCTCGCCTATCGTTTTCAGGAAATCATCTACGTTTATGGCGAAACGATGAAGGAACTGATCGAGGAAAAATTTGGCGCCGGAATTATGAGCGCCATCGATTTTACCATGACCATCGACAAGCAACCCGACCCCAAAGGGGACCGGGTCGTGATTCAGCTCAACGGGAAATTTCTTCCTTACAAAAAATGGTGAACTTGGAATTGGTCGACGACCCCGCCGCGGATTAGCTGAAGACACACCCCATTTTCCCTTAACCGCGTTGGGTGAATTCCGAAAATGGTTTTAGATCTTGAGGCATCCCTCCATTCCTGCAAATCTTTCGCATTCGATGAAACCCCAACGTAATCCAGCGATTGATGCATTACGTGGATTCGCCGTTTTCCTGATGATTCCCGCCAATTATAGTGCGGAACTCTATGCGGAACCTCACCCCTTTTGGTTTCGGCTGATGGGCAGCTTTGCCGCGCCACTCTTCATCCTGCTCGCAGGAATGATGGCCATCCAAAACCCGGAACGTGCTTCCACAGGAATCGGCCATCCCCTCAAGCGCGGACTCCTGATCGTCGGAATTGGAGCCGCCATTGACCTTGGCATCTGGCACATCTACCCCTTCACAAGCTGGGACGTCCTTTACTTGATTGGATTTTCTTTCCCCTTGATCTGGCTTTTTGAAAAATTACCGAGCGACTCAGTCCGCTGGCTCCTGATTGCCTCCCTCTTCGGCCTTGCTCCCCTGTTACAACAGGTACTCGGTTACGCGGATTGCCCAACTGAAATTTACTTGGATGCCAGCGAGCAGACGCCGCCTCCCTTGAACGTAATCAATATTTTTCATCATCTGTTGATCGACGGCTGGTTTCCATTCATCCCCTGGATCGGAATTTCGTTCGTCGGCGTGATGCTGGGGCGATTGAGAAGTCACCCATCAAACCCTCTTCAGGGCTCCATCGGACTCTACACGGGCCTCGGCCTCCTTCTCATCGGCTCCTTCCTTTGGTGGTACCATCCGGGCGCAATGCTCACCCGGGAGGGCTACAGCGAGCTCTTCTACCCGGCGACTCCCGGCTTTCTCCTCTTCAGCACTGGATTCGCCCTGCTTCTGCTACGACTCTTCGAAGGGATCTCTCGAACGGCACTCTGCTGGCCATTCAGAATGCTCGGGAGTAGTTCGATGTTCGTCTACGTCAGCCACCAAGCGCTCGCGCAATACTACCTCACTCAACACTGGAATCAACTCGACCTGAATGGATTCGCCACCCTCTGCCTGATCGTCACCACCGGATTTGTGATTCTCTGTCGTGGACTCATCACCATCAAACAGAATTGGCCCGCCAGACCGCTCCCGATCAAAATCTTATTCGGTTAGAAGGCGATCAGGGAACGCATCCCAAATAATCCCTTTCGAGCGTTTCATCGAAACTCTTTCGCCGCTTGAACTAACGATTGCCGCATCAAATCGAGCGGCGCCGCACGACCGGTCCAAATTTGAAAGGATTCGGCGCCTTGATGAAGTAACATGCTGAGTCCGTTGGCGGTTTTGGCTCCGGCCTTTTCAGCTTCCTGGATCAATGCGGTTCGCGCGGGACGATAGATGGTGTCGTAGACCATCAGATGCTCCGGAATCTGCCGGGCCGTCAATAAGGGGGGCTCTTCAGATTTCAATCCGACGGAGGTCGTGTTCACCAGGAGATCGATTTCCAGCAATTCCTTTGCAATGACTTCCGGATCCATCGGAATCGACTTCACCCGGGAGGGCGAGGCGAAATCAAATCCGGCCCGAAAAAGGGGGGCGGTTTCCTTTGCCAACGCTTTTGCGGTCGCTTCAGTTCGATTGGCAATCACCAGCCGATCACATCCTTCCAGCGCCGCTTGAATCGCCAAGGCGCGTCCTGCGCCGCCTGCGCCGAGGATCATAATTCGGAGCTCCCCGACATCGACTCGAAATTCCTCCCGGATCGCCCGGACCCATCCGATGCCATCAGTATTAAATCCGACGAGGCGTCCTTCATCCGGAAGAACGGTGTTCACCGCTTGAAAACGGCGC
Organism: uncultured Verrucomicrobiota bacterium; assembly: GCA_964555235.1. Taxonomy (GTDB): domain Bacteria; phylum Verrucomicrobiota; class Verrucomicrobiia; order Methylacidiphilales; family CAMAQI01; genus CAZKRU01. The sequence continues at coordinate 36,186 of CAZKRU010000012.1, read as the reverse complement.
GCGGTCTCGTCCAGTTCATCCACCAACTGAAACATCGTCTGCTTGTGAGGGACCGTGCAATTCCATCCCCCCATCGGCATGGTACGAAATCGCTGCACGAGTTCCGGCATGCGCTCTGGTTCAATTTGAATCCGAACGTAATCCCCTTCAATCTCACACGCCTTCAGTGCCGGCCGATGAAGCTGCGGCGAAAGCGAATGCGCAATCGGATTTCCGAGCACCGCAAAAAGCCGGGGGACTCCGGAAAGCTCCCCCAGCGTTTCAAGCGTGTAGCACTCCGCCATCGAACCCTCTTAAGGCCGACTGAGCAGCTCTTCGTTATTCGTGGCGTTAACGATCTTGTATTGCTCGAAGTGGAATTTCGGATCAATCCGGAACGAGAGCCTTCCCTGAAAGCGGCGCTCCAATTCCACCAACAATTCCTCGTCTTCGTTTTTGAGCCGCGCCATGACTTCCGTATTCACATGCACTCGCAATTCGTGCAGATCCGGGTGGAGCCGCATCGTTCGAATAATCGCACGTTGAATTTCGACGCTCATCGTCTCGGGCGACTTGATCATTCCCCGTCCCATGCAGCTCGGACACTCCTGAAAATGCGTCTTGCGAATACTTTCCTGCGCACGTTGCCGGGTCATTTCCAAAAGTCCGAGCGGTGAAATCGGAAGAATATTCGTCTTCGACTTATCACGCTGCACACAATCTTTGAGCCTTTGATAAACCGCCTGCTGATCCTTGCGGCTCTTCATATCAATAAAGTCGATGACAACCAAGCCCCCGACATTTCGGAGTCGAAGCTGACGCGCAATTTCTGATGCCGACTCCAAATTCGTCTGGAGAATCGTCCGGTCCTGATCCTGATTTCCCTTGTTGCGACCCGTATTGATATCAATCGCCACAAGTGCCTCCGTTTCATCAATCACGAGGTAGCCGCCACAAGGCAACCAGACCTGACGACGAAAGGCGCTGTCGACCTGCTTATCGACATTGAATTTCTCAAAGATCGGTGTCGCTTCATTGTAAAGCTTCACCTTGCGAAGCGAGCGCTTGGAGATTCCCCCAATCAATTCTTTCACCCGCTGAAAGGCCTCTTCGTTATCAACCACAATGCGATCCACATCATCAGTCAAGAAGTCGCGCACCGAACGCTCCACGAGATCCGGTTCCGCCAGCAAAAGCGAGGGCGCTTTGACTGCTTTCATCTTCTCTTCGATCTTCTGCCACTGTTCCACGAGCACCGCGAGATCGCGCACAAAGAATCGCGCCTTCTGTCCCTCACCAACCGTACGAATAATCACCCCCATGCTATCCGGAACATTCAGCTCCTGCAGAATCTTTCGCAGCCGCTGACGCTCCTTCGGCTCTTCGATTTTTCGGGAAATTCCGAACTGATCCGTAAACGGCATCAACACCAGATACCGTCCCGCAAGCGCGATGTTCGTCGTAATCCGCGCCCCCTTAGTTCCAATCGGTCCTTTCGAAACCTGCACAATGATATCAGATCCCGGAGGATAAAGTTTTGGAATATCATCCGTGACAATTCGCTTCTTCGATTTGGAACCGCCCTTGCGTTCAATCGCTTCGACGTTCGAATCGAGGGCCGCCGGCATCGCATCCCAGTAATGCAGAAACGCATTTTTCTCGAGTCCAATATCAATGAAAAGCGCTTTGAGTCCCGGCTCGATATTGTGAACGCGCCCTTTGTAAATATTTCCTGAAATCTGGCGATCGCTATCCCGCTCCACCGCAAATTCCTCAAGAACTCCTCCCTCCAGCAGGGCCACGCGGCGTTCGAGTTTTTCCGAGCTGATGATCAGCTCCTTTTCCTGTTCTTTCTTTTTCATACCTAAAAATCCTTTAATTTTATCCAAAATCATGGCGTATTCCATTGTTGTTAATTTCGTTCCCAAAGCTTGCGGTGAATCCACACGCTTTGTGCCAGCCCAAGTGCCGCGAAGCAAACTATAAGGAACGAGCCCCCGTAGCTGATTAGCGGCAGGGGAATCCCTGTGATCGGAACCACCTTAATAGTCATTCCAATATTCACAAAGGTGTGAGTGAAAAGCATTGCGGCCACCCCCGCCGTCAAAACACTTCCAGTCGTATCGCGCGAATTCATTCCAATTCGCACACAATACAAGATGAGCATTCCTTCCAGCAAGATCACCGTGCTTCCTCCCACAAACCCCCACTCTTCTCCGACCACGGAGAAGATAAAATCCGTAAATGAAATGTTCCTCGGCAAAAATCCGAGAACATTCTGAGTTCCCTGCAACCACCCTTTCCCAAATATTCCACCCGAACCGATCGCAATCATCGATTGGTTGATCGTCCATCCGGCATTCAGCGGATCAAGACTGGGATCAAAAAACGTTTTGATTCGATTCATCTGGTAGGGCTTGAGCCCTGGGAGCGGCTCGTTGAGGACTAAAACGTAAATAACAATAATTCCCATAACCATTAGCCCTAAAAACACTGGAATCATCAGGTAGCGAATGTTTACTCCCGCCACAAACATCATCACAAAGGCAATCGGCATAAAGACTGCCGCCGACCCAAGATCCGGTTGACGCAAAATCAACGCCATCGGCACCGCGGTGAGCACAATCGTGAGAGCAAACGTGCTAAAATTCTGAATCTGCTCCGCGCGCCATGCCAGAATCAACCCCAAGAAAAGGATAAAGCAGATCTTCGAGAATTCTGCAGGTTGAATCCCGAGCCCCCCAATTCCAAACCAGCTCTTCGCCCCATTGACGACTTTCCCAAAAATCAAGACCGCCACCAGCAACACCAGAATGATCGCAAACATCGGAATCGCGAGCTTGATCCAAACCTGATAGTCGACCAGCGCAAAGATAAAGTAGACCACGATTCCAATGGGAATCCATTGAAGCATCTGCGATTTGTAGGCATCGCGAAACTCGGCATTGTCTCCCGCATACGTTGCGCTATAAATCACGGCAACGCTGATCGTGCAAAGCACCAGCGCAATCACCAAAAAGATCCAATTGAGCCTTGCCAGTTTTTTTAAAATACCAAAATTCATACTTCTCCTAAAATCTTCCCCGCTTCGGCATGATACGCGAATGACGTCCGTCGTCATCTTCATTTACGACTTCAGGAGCGGCTCCCGCCTCCGTCGGCGGAACCGCGGTCGCCGCCGGAGGTGCTCCAGGGACTGCCGCCCCTGCCGCAGCGGGAGGAACATAATCCGTCACCCCATGAAAATGCCCTTCTACGGGACTTAAGAAAGCCATATTAATCAATTCCCCATTCTCCATGGAAAAAATACGCGAGTATATATTTTGCGCGATCGGAGCACACGTTCCACCCCCGGAGGTTCCTCCTTCGACCAAGACACAAATCGCGTAACGCGGTTTTTCAAAGGGCGCAAAGCTTAAGAACCAAGTACGCTGATCACTAACAATATTTCCGTTCAGACGCGTTTTAAACTGGGCTGTCCCCGTTTTTCCAGCAACTTTCACCCCCGGAACTTTCGATTTCATTCCCGTTCCAGATTCTACCACGGCGAGAACCCCTTCTCGTACCGCCATAATATCCGGCATCGACATCTCAAGCTGACTGCGAATCCGCGTCGGGAAAAGCGCCTTTTCATCCCCGGTAATGTCGGCAATTTTCGAAATAAGACGGGGGTAATAAACCGTTCCCCCATTTGCCAAGGCGCTCATCATCACACACATTTGAAGCGGACTGACGGTGACAAATCCCTGACCAATAGAAAAATTCGCCGTGTAAGCCTCAGACCACCGCTCATTTTTCCGATTTTCCTTCAGCCAAGCCGGGCTCGGAAGAAGGCCCGTCGACTCAGGAATCGGAATTTCTGTTGCTTCTCCAAACCCAAAGAGATGCCCCATTTCCACCAATTTATCGATCCCGGTGCGAATACCTGCAGGGTAAAAAAAGGTGTTACAGGACCACTGAAGCGCTTCCTTGACGGTGATGCTTCCTCGACTGCCTTTATACCAATCCTTGAATTCGCGGTTCCCAATCCACATCCCACTTTCGCAGTGAATCTCCGTCTTGGGCGTAATCGCCTTACTTTTCAAAGCTGCCAAAGCGACCATAATTTTGTAAATGGACCCCGGTGCGTAGGCGGATAATGCACGATTGATCATCGGTGCGGTTGGATTCTCATCCAATTCCTTCCAATCTTTTGCGGAAATTTTTGGAACAAACATGTTCGGATCAAAATTCGGCACGGATGCCATGGCTAAAATATCGCCATTATTCGGATCCATCACCACAGCGGAGCCACGACCAACTCCACGCAAGGCTTCCTCGACGATATATTGAATCCTCGCGTCAATGGTCAGAAAAACCGAATTCCCAACCGTCGGGAGCTGCTCTGCCTCTTCCCCCATAATATATCCACGGTAATTGACCTGGAGAATTCGCCCTCCCGGCTTTCCCTGCAAGTGCGAGTCGTAGACTTTTTCGATTCCCTTTTTTCCAACCGTTTCAAACTCACTTCCATCGTCCCCCACCTGCTCACTGCTTTCCGGCTTCCCCGTATAACCAACGATGTGAGAGGCAAATGCACCGTGGGTATAAAGCCGAACGGGACGCGCCGCAATTTCAATTCCTGGAATTCCGAGATTCCGCTCGGAGAACTGCGCCACGGTATTAAAATCGACATCTGTTTTAAATTGAAACGGAATTCTCGGCTGATTTCGAAAGTGCGTCCGCAAATCCTCCACGTCCGGTTTTATCGTCATTCCAAGACTTTTGTTCAAGGGCTCGATACTGTCGTAAACGATTTTGACAATATCCGTCTCTTTTTCCGTGATGACTTTTCCTTTGCGCTTTTTGGTGATGGTGATTTTGGGAAGTCCCCCTCGATGTTCTCGCGAATAGTGGCGCTTCAATTCTTCCAGATACAGATCAATGTCAAAACTCGCGCGATTCTCGGCAATTGCAGCTCCGTTTCGATCCACAATGGCCCCACGTGCCGGAGAAAGCCGAATCGCCACAGTGGTTTGACTCCGGAGCTTGTCGCGATAGGTCTCTCCACTTGCCACTTGAACTTGATAGAGTGCAAAAATCAGGTACCCGATCGCAAAGGCCAAACCGGTGCCTAAAATCAGCTGGCGGGTTCGCCGGGCGTGGAGGTCATGTTCGAGCATATTCCTCCGTAAAGCTACGTGGCGCAATCAGCCCAAGCGCGGCCCCCAAGTGATTCGCAATGCTGAAAAGCAGAATACCGAGCACTGCATTCAGTAGTGAAGGATAAAGCATTCGACCCCACAAGGTTGCCGGCCAATCCCATCGCTGCATCTGAAGCGAATAAAGCAGATAGTCGATCATGAGATAAAAATAAGTTCCCGCCAGAATCAAGACCATCCGATATTCCCACCGCTCGGCCGCAATCGCTCGACGCTGACTGAACATCAAAAGAGCCACCATCCCGAGCGATAGAATACTGAGCCCCAACCGTTGCGGTGAAAGAAGATCCAGACACAATCCCATGACAATACAAACGATCACCACATTCCGATTGCGCAGGGCAAACGAAGCGTAAATGACCGCGAGTACGGGAAAGTTCGGCTCAATATCAAAAAAACGCGCCCAACTCGGAAGAAGCATCTGAGTTACCAGACCCACCAGCCCTAAAAAGATGACCACCACCGTCATGGCGTACGGCTCCCCACGATCACAAAGAGTTCATCCAACTGAGTCAGGTCCAATGCGGGATCCACCCGAATCTCACGATAGAGCCCGAAATTCAGCGAGGAACTCAGCGGAGGGACTTCTGCCACCGTTCCCAAAAAGAGTCCTGGAGGAAAAACGCCGCCCAAACCACTCGTAAAAACGCGCTCCCCAACACCCAATTGCGCATCGCGCGCGATAAATTTCATTTTTGCCTGAGGGGTCCCCTTCGCTTTGGCCCCTTCCCCCACCACAATCCCCCGCTCCCGTGATGTCTCCAATGCTCCCGCAACCTTGCAATTGCTGTTCACGATCAAAATCACTTCCGTCACGGATGGCCAGACCACCCCCGTTTTTCCCACCACTCCCCGCGGCGTTACCACGGGAAGATCCGAAACAATCCCCGCATCATCACTCCATCCGACGTTAATCGACAAACTGTTCCACCAGTTGGCCGGATCCCGCCCGACCACGCGACACGCTTGAAGTTTGTAAGGGGAGGCATTTTTAAAATTCAGCATTTCCCGGAGGCGATTGTTTTCCTGCGTAAAATTCCGGTAGTACGTATTTTCGGTAGTAATCCGAACATTTTCAGATTTCAAGCGAACCACTTCGCGCTGATACCATTTCATGGTTTGAAGTCCCTCGTCCATATCCGCGAAGACCACCCGAACCCGATCTGCGATCGAATACGCATAAGCACGCTGCAGGAGAAACCCGATGGTCAGGGCCGCAATGGGCCCCAATACCTTCACAAAGACATTGAGCGTTGTTCCGGATCCTTCTCTCATGGACTCTCCACAATTAAAAAAAGTTCGCTCAACTGCGCCGGATCGAACGCGGGTATCACCTGAATTTCCCGATAAGGCCCTTGAAGCGCCTCCCGAGTATCACAAACCTTTCCAACAAGAAGCCCCGCCGGAAAAACTCCATCCAACCCACTGGTAAAAACGCGTTCTCCGAGCTCAACCGCAGCCTCCTTGGGAACAAACAACATCCGCGTTCGGGGCTCCCCTTCGCGAACCGATCCTTCACCAACAATGACCCCCTGCTCGCGACACTTTTCCAGACGTGCGGAAAGGCGACAATTTTCATTCGCAATCAAAATCACCTCGGTCGCCGTACGGCTGACGACTCCCGTTTTTCCAACAACTCCCTGGGGACTGATTACCGCAAGTTCCTGACCAGGCTCAATCTTACCCAAAGAAAAATGATCACGAGACCCACGATTCACAAAAATACTATTCCACCAGTTGGAAGGATCCCGTCCAATCATATGACAGGAAAGCAAATGAAACGCCTTGGCCCGGCGAAACCCCAATTTTTTCCGCAGGTCTTCATTTTCTTTTGCCAAGGCGAGCAAGGAATCCTTTTCTGTTTCCTGTTTTCGATTTTCTTCCAGAACTCTAGCATGCTCTTTTTGTGCATTTTCCAAGGTCTGGAGGTTTTCGTCCACCTTTTCTGAAACGAGCGAGGCGCGATCAAAAAGATGCATCACCGGAGCAATCGTTGAGGTCACCGCAACGCGGAGCTCATGACGTTTCTCTCCGGGGATTGAAGCCGATAAGGCCACCACAAGCACTAGCAGGGTGATCGTGAAAAAATTACTGTTCACCATTTGCCCCCCAAGGGGCGTCGGTTAGGTCAGGCGTTCCGCTTCCGCGATCCGACGAAGGTATTTGAACTCTTGGAGTACTTTCCCCGCACCTTCGGCCACCGCGCTCAGAGGATCTTCGGCGACATGAACCGGAAGACCGGTTTCTTCCGCCAAAAGACGATCGAGACCTCGCAATAAGGCCCCGCCTCCCGCCAACACAATCCCACGCTCCACTAAGTCTGCAGAAAGCTCCGGCGGGCAACGCTCCAGAGTAATTCTGACGGACTCAACGATCACAGAAATGGGCTCCAGCATCGCTTCCCGAACTTCCTGAGACGTCACGGTCAACGTCTTCGGCAATCCGGCAACAAGGTCACGACCTCGAACCTCCATGCTGGTCTCTTTTTCCATCGGGTACGCGGAACCAATCTTAATCTTAATCTCTTCCGACGTCCGCTCCCCGATCATCAAATTATAAGCGCGCCGCATGTAGTTCGAAATGCTCTCATCAAGCTCATCTCCCGCCACCCGAACGCTCCGACTAAAAACAATTCCCGCGAGGGAAATAATCGCCACTTCCGTGGTCCCCCCTCCAATATCCACAATCATATTTCCCGCCGCTTCCTGAACCGGAAGCCCCACTCCAATCGCCGCCGCCATCGGCTCTTCAATCAAATGCACCTCACGTGCACCTGCATGCAAGGCAGAATCTTTCACCGCACGCTTTTCCACTTCGGTAATTCCCGAGGGAACGGCAATCACGACGCGTGGACGACGGAATTTATTCCGATTATTGACCTTGAAAATAAAGGCCTTGAGCATCGCCTCGGTAATTTCGAAATCCGCAATGACCCCATCCTTCATCGGACGCACCGCAATGATATTTCCGGGAGTGCGGCCGAGCATTCGCTTCGCTTCATCACCAACGGCAAGCACACGCTTGGTCCCCTGTTGTACAGCCACCACGGACGGCTCCCGAAGGACGATCCCGCGATCTTTTACATAAATCAAGGTGTTGGCCGTACCAAGATCAATTCCGATATCATTCTCAAAAAGTCTGGAAAAAAAACTCATAAATTGTTGTCGTTTGTAGGGGTTATGCGGAAGAGCGTCAAGGGGAATTCCTAGAATCTCTACCACCATTCCTTGTGTTAATGCTTTCGGGGAACTACCAGCGGCAGATGTGAGAGCGAGCAATCCACCCAGTCCTACTCGTTCCTGAGAGTCTTAATCGGCGAAATTCGCTTCAAGCTCGAAAAGCTGATTTTTCGCATCGTTTCAAGAAACTCAACCATATAAGCCGATTTTGAAACAGCGTCCAAGGTCGCCGCATATAAATTCGCGAAGAGCCCTTTTTTCCCAATAGGACGCGAAGTCACATAGTTGCGATCCAGAAAGGGTTGAACCGCCCACCCCGGCATTGCCGCAACGCCCCGCTGACTCGCCACCAGTTGAAGAATGGCCACCGTGAGCTCCGTCTTGCGTCTGAGCGGCTCAACCCCTGCGGGCTTTAAGACTTCGCGAATCATATCAATCCGATCATCCGGAATCGGATAAGTCACGAGGGTCTCCTTTGCGAAATCTTTTGCCGTGAGATACGATTTGCGGGCCAACGGGTGTTGTCGCGCGACCAACCCCAACACTTCGTAACGGAAAAGCGCATGATGCACGATTTTCTCGCGAGGCCTCGCCTGAGAAACAATCACCAGATCCGCGCGATCTTCCGCAAGCAGCCCCATCGGATCCGAGTGAAAGCCCGAAACCAAATCCATCTCCACCTCAGGCCACCCTTCACGAAAGGCATCCATGCTCGGCATCAGCCAGTCGAAACAGGAATGACATTCCACGGCAATGCGAAGCTGTCCGGCCTTTCCCTCGGCAATGCGGGCCATATCGCGTTCACTCTGCCGGATGATTTTGTCCACCTCGTACGCAGCCGTCAACAACCGCTCTCCCGCCGGACTCAATCGCAACGGATTGCTTTTGCGCTGAAAAAGATTCACTCCGAGATAATCCTCCAACGCCCGCATCTGATGGGAAAGTGCCGGCTGGGAACAATGCAAACGACGGCCCGCTTTGGAGAGATTTCCCGTTTCCGCTACGGCAATCAAGGTTCGAAGATGACGGATTTCGATCATAAAGGGGATTTTTATCATAAACAAAACGAATGACCATTCTAAAAACAATGCGTTATGAGAATAGCCCCCCGTCCGTTATGCTGCGCTCATCATGAAATCAATTGGCACACATCTTTTGGGTTATCCTCGCATCGGAGAGCGCCGGGAACTGAAAAAAGCGACCGAAAGTTATTGGAAAGGAACTCTTTCTGAATCCGCACTTTTGGAAGTCGGTCAAACCTTGCGCCGTCAAAATTGGTTGAAACAAAAAGAGGCCGGAATCAACTGGGTTCCTTGCAATGATTTCTCGTTTTACGACCAAACCCTCGATCTGTCCTGCCTGCTCGGAAATGTCCCTCCCCGATTTCACAGGAAGGGAGACCACGTCGATCTCGACACGCTCTTCCTCATTGCTCGCGGCACACGCCCTTCAACCCAATCCGGTGGCCACTCGGAAGAAGGATGCGAGTCTTGTCATGGCGCCACGTTTGCCAGTGAAATGACCAAATGGTTCGACACGAACTATCATTATATCGTTCCAGAATTCCATGCCGATACCTCTTTTACCCTTTCCTCCTCGAAAGTCTTTGATGAATTTGCCGAAGCTCAGGCGCTCGCATTGAAAGCAAAACCGGCTCTCCTCGGGCCTGTCACCTACCTCACGCTCGGTAAAGTGCAGGACTCCAAAAACCCGAACTTCGACCGGTTCTCCCTGCTCAACAATCTCCTCTCCGTTTACGAAGAAATCCTTCGGCGATTGGCGGCACAGGGAGCGGAATGGATTCAATTGGACGAACCGGCGCTCACTTTGGATTTAAACGAAGTCCAGAAACGTGCGTTTGCTCAATCCTATGCGCGACTCAGAGCCGCTGCGGGTCCAGCAAAACTTCTTGTCGCAACTTACTTCGGTGAATTGCGTGAAAATCTTCCAATCCTGCTCCAGCTTCCCGTGGCTGCCGTGCATTTTGATGCGGTACGCGGTGCGGGAGAAATCGAAAAACTCCTGGCAGCCTTTCCGTCCGACAAAATTCTCTCCCTTGGAATTGTAGATGGACGAAACATCTGGAAGAACGATTTTTCAAATTCTTTGGAAGTCTTAAAAAAGGCTCTCACCAAGGTCGGCCCGGAATCACTTTGGATCGCCCCCTCCTGCTCCCTTCAACATAGTCCCATTACCCTGGCAAACGAACCAAAGCTCGATTCTGAGCTCAAGAACTGGCTCGCCTTTGCGAATGAAAAAGTTTCTGAAGTCGTGACCCTGCGCAACCTTCTCGCAGGAACGGGAGATCGTCGTTTGCTGGAAGCCAACCAGGTCGATCTGCTCTCGCGACGGCGCAGCGCGCGAATTCACAATGCCGCAGTGAAAGCTCGCCTCGCCGCCGTGAAGCCCTCTGATTTCTCACGTTTGTCTTCTTTTTCCTCCCGACAAGGAGTGCAACGTTCCAAGCTGAAGCTTCCCACCTTTCCAACCACCACCATCGGTTCCTTCCCGCAAACAGCGGAAGTGCGAGCGGCACGGGCTCAATGGAAAAAAGGAGCTCTCAGCGATACGGACTATGATGCCTTTCTCAAAAAAGAGACCTCGCGATGCGTCGCGTTCCAAGACGAGATCGGAATCGATATGCCCGTGCATGGCGAGTTCGAGCGCAATGACATGGTGGAATACTTCGGCGAACAATTGGAAGGATTCGCCTTCAGCGCCAACGGCTGGGTGCAAAGCTATGGTTCCCGCTACGTCAAACCTCCAATTATTTTTGGCGATGTGAGCCGTCCCCAACCAATGACCACCTACTGGTCCGCCTACGCCCAGACACTCACCCAGCGTCCCATGAAAGGAATGCTCACCGGACCTGTCACGATTTTGCAATGGAGCTTTGTCCGTAATGACCAGCCCCGGGATGTGACCGTAAATCAAATCGCACTCGCTATTCGCGATGAGGCCGTCGATTTGGAAAAAATTGGTATCGCTGCGATTCAAATCGATGAGCCCGCTTTTCGCGAAGGCCTCCCCCTGCGACAAGCCGATGGGCCACATTATCTCCATTGGGCCGTCAATGCCTTCCGCCTCTGCGCCAGTGGAGTAAAAGACGAAACGCAAATTCACACGCACATGTGCTACTCCGAATTCAACGACATCATCCAGTCGATTGCCGACATGGATGCGGATGTCATCACCATCGAAACCTCACGCTCCAACATGGAACTGCTCAAGGCGTTTGTCGATTTCCAGTATCCCAACGAGATCGGGCCAGGCGTCTACGACATTCACTCCCCACGTGTTCCTGCGACCCACGAGATGGAAAATCTCCTTCGCAAAGCCGAAGCCGTCATCGCCCGAAAAAATCTCTGGGTCAATCCCGACTGCGGCCTCAAAACCCGGCATTGGGATGAAGTGGCCCCTTCATTGCGAAATATGGTCGAATCCGCACACCGATTGCGGGTCGCATAAAAAAAGGGGGTGGATTCCAAACTTGACTTTGACACAATCCCTTCTTAATTGAACCTTACGTGAAGACCTTCCGTATCATTGCAACTTTGACCGGGTGTGCGCTTCTATTGTTGTTCCTACTTCAAAATGCGACGGCTGGCATCGAAAAGGCGGGGCTCAGCTCATGTGCTGAGCATTGCGAACATGCATCGACCGAAAATGCTTTGCCAAATCCAGAACCCCTTCATTGTTCTCTCCATTGCTTTTGTCACTCAGCCACTTTAATGATAGACACCCACATCCACTTACTCCCCTCCATAGCCTCTCACCCCACCCCTTTTACGCTTCTCAATGAAACCGCGCCCGACGGGCCCGTGTTTGGAATCGACTATCCCCCTCAGCTTTCCTAAGCGCGGGCACTTCGCGCGTTCATTGGCCCTCTTCCATTGGGAATAGGGCCGTTGTTTCTCTAGGAAATTCAAAAAACTCCGGTGCAATTTTGCATCCGTTAAAAATCTGAGGCAATTGATGGAAAAGTTTTTCATTGGTAGAAAAGTGACGGCAGCAATCCCATCCTGCTTGGGGGCACTTCTCTGCGGAGCAACCCTTCTCACAGCCCCCCCCATACAAGCAGCGAGCATTGACGAATTAAAAGCCGAAGCCCTCCAAAAAAATGCAGAATTGCATTTTTATCAGAACGAAGTTGCCGCAATGAAAGGGGCGCGCACCCAAGCCGGGCTTTGGAAAAATCCTGTATTTACCGGAGAGTATGGCGAACGACGGACCCGTGATTCAGGAGCGGAATTAAAAGGAAAAGGATCCACGCAAAGTCTTTCCCTCACTCAGACCTTCGAATTTCCAGGCAAAGGCTCCCTTCGAAAAGCCATCGCAAACCGGAATGTAGAGATTGCGGAAATGAGTCTTCAACAATTCGAACGCGCATTACGTGGTCGCATTGAACTTCTTTCCCGTCAGTATCTTGCCGCTTCAGAAGCGGCTCAGGCCGCGGAAGAAATCGAGGAACGTTGCACCACCCTGATTGAACTTTTAAAAACGCGCCCAACGGCTGGCGTCCAGTCTTTACTGGAAGTACGCCTCATCGATGCAAATCATTTCGAACTCCAAAGACTAAAAAAAGATTCCCAACAACAACTGGCCGCAACGCAATTGGAAATGAATCAACTTTTAGGCAGACCCTCACGTTCCCCTTTAATCATTCTCTCTCCGCTACAACCCCCGCCTTCTTTGGATTCGCAGGATCGACTGGTACTGTCAGGGCTCAATAAAAATATCCCATTAAAGATTCGTCTTGCGGAATTGGAGCGCGCCAAACGCGAAACGTCCTCCGCTTGGCTGGAAGCATTCCCCGATTTTACCGTGGGCCCGTTTTTTAGTCAGGATAAAGCCGGAGAGAAGGAAACGAATCTGGGCGTGACCCTTTCGGTGCCGCTCCCTCTTTGGAACTGGAATCAGGGCAACATTCAATCCGCCCAAGCCCGTCAGGACCAGGCCCAAGCCTTGGAGTTGGATGCCAAACGTAAAGTCGAAGCGGAAATCATTCGTCGATCCCGCGCGCTTTCTCTCACTTTGAAAATGCTCGAGAAAATGCCTGCCACCACCATCGATCAAATGCATCAATCGGCCGATCTCGCGGACCGACAATATCGAACCGGAGCGATTGGAGTGCAGTTATTTTTAGAAATGCAAAAACAGTCCCTGAATTTGCGGCAATTACGAAGTGCAGCGGTTCTCGAAGCTTGGACGCACTGGCTTGATCTTGAGTTACTGACCAATACCGATCTGGAGAAATTAAAATGAGATACATTGAGATTGTGGCTCTCCTCGTAATTTCCTGGACCCTCATTGGGTGCCAAAAGCCCTCCGACAAGCAGGCGCCTCCCGTCAAGGACGCACACGATCATGGAAGTACAGGCGAGGGAGCAGCTTTTGAAAAAGGAAAGGGAATCACCCTGATGGAAGAGACTCGAAAGGCTTTAGGATTGGAATTCGCGGACGTCGTTGAAGAGGTTTTAACCCCCTCCGTTTCTTTGACCGCTCAAATTTATCGTTCGGCGACAGAAGTTTCGCGAAAACACGGAAGGGAGCGCTCGGGTTTTGCATATGCTACCGCATTGGTTTCATCGGAAATCGCGGCTCAACTGAAACCCGGGCAGAAACTCCTCTGGCGCGCCACACCCAAGGACGATCTCTCGTATCAGGGTCAACTGATCGCAGTGGATCTATCGCAAATCCCTCTCATCAACAAAGCGGAAGTCCTGTTGGAATTATCAGACGCCACGAGCCACCAAACCGTCGGTGATTTTGTTCAAATCAATATTTCTTCTGAAGCCCCTTCACCCAAAGTGGTGGCCATTCCCCGTTCCGCAGTCCTGGAGACATCGACCGGAACCTTTGTTTTTGTGAAAAACGGAACATTCCTCCTTCGTACCGAAATCAAAACCGGAATTGAAAATCGGAATTCCATTGAAATTACAGATGGACTTTATTCGGGCGATACCATTGCCGTGAAACCGGTTGAAGCCCTCTACATGATTGAACTTCGCGCCACCAAAGGCGGCGGGCACTGCCATTAAGGACTATGATGATCGATAAAATTTTAGAATTTTCCATGCGACAGCGGGTTTTTATTATTTTGACCTCCGTCATCCTTCTCATTTTGGGTTTCTGGTCCGCCACCCAGTTGCCCATCGATGCCGTACCCGATATCACCAACATCCAGGTCCAGGTGAATACCGAGGTGAAAGGACTAGCGCCCGAGGAGATCGAAAAACTGGTAACCTATCCCATCGAAATGGAAATGGCCGGAATTCAGCACCTGTCCGAACTTCGTTCACTTTCAAAATTTGGCCTCTCGCAGATCACGATGGTATTCGAGGATGGTACCGACATTTATCGCGCACGCCAACTGGTGAGCGAGCGACTCCAAAATGCAATTGATGATCTTCCTCCAAAGGTAAGTCCAAAACTCGCCCCCATTTCCACCGGCTTGGGAGAAATTTACTACTACGTCGTGGAGTTCAAAAAAGGCTATGAAGGCCCGAATAAGCCGAAAGAACGTGAACATCAATTGATGGAACTGAAGTCGATCCATGACTTTATCATTAAACCACAGTTACGCTCCGTTCCGGGAATTGCCGAGGTCAATGCTTCCGGCGGTTACGAAAAACAGATCGTCGTCTCCCCACTTCCCGAAAAACTCATTGGCATTGGCATGACATTTTCCGAAATCGCCGCCTTGATCGCCGAAAATGTCGAGAACGCGGGAGGGGGCGCGGTACAAATCGGCGGCGAACAGCTCAGCATTCGCTCCAACGGACGGGTCACCTCCGCGGAAGAGATCGGAAATCTTCCAGTGAAATTTCGGGCGGGAACTTCGATCATACGCGTTCGAGATGTCACCGAGGTGGCGATCGGGAGCGGGATCCGGACGGGAGCTTCGACCTACAATGGAGAGGAATGCTTGCTCGGAGCGACGCTCATGCTGGCGGGTGAAAACTCCCGGATTGTGGCTAAACGGGTGGAGGACAAGATTCAGGAAATGACTCCTTCGCTTCCAGAAGGAGTTGAAATCATCACGGTTTATAATCGCATGAGTCTGGTCGATAAAACTATTGGAACTGTTGAAAAAAATCTTTTCGAGGGAGCCGTTTTTGTTGTTTTTGTGCTTCTCATGCTCCTCGGGAATTGGCGGGCCGCGCTCATTGTCTCCTCGGCAATTCCACTCTCCTTTCTTTTTGCCATTACCGGAATGGCGCAATCCCGAATCTCCGGGAATTTGATGAGCCTCGGAGCGATTGATTTCGGACTGATCATCGATGGCGCCGTCGTCATGGTAGAAAACATCGTCCGCCATCTGAGCCACAAACAGCAGCAACTCGGTCGCATCTTAACCATCAAGGAACGGGCCCATGAGGTTTTACTTTCGTCCAAGGAAGTTGGAAGCCCTATGTTTTTTGGCGTGTTGATCGTCACGGTTGTTTACGTCCCGATTCTCGCGCTCACCGGGATCGAGGGAAAAATGTTCAAACCGATGGCCCTCACAGTCATGATGGCTCTTGCGGGCGCCCTAGTCATCGCCCTCACCCTCATGCCGGTTCTCTGCTCCTATTTTCTCACCGGAAAAATGGAGGAGAAGGATAGTCGCGTCATTACCTTCTTCAAAAATCTCTATACTCCGTTACTTGAAATCGCCTTACAGCACCGCTGGAAATTCGTCAGCGGCGCAATGGCCCTGTTGGCAATCTCTCTCATCATTCTTGCCGGAATGGGGAAGGAATTCATTCCACAATTGGATGAAGGCTCTTTCGCCACTCACATGATTCGCACAACCAGTATCGGCTTGGATAAATCCGTTGAGATGCAAAAACAAGCAGACCGCGTCCTGCTTAAATACTTTCCAGAAGTCACTTACACCTTTAGCCGGATCGGTACGGCGGAAGTTGCCACTGATCCGATGGGCGTCAACGTGGCAGATTGTTATATTTTTTATAAACCGAAAGACGAATGGACTCGTAACGCCCGTACCAAGGACGAACTAGCTAATCAAATGAGCGCAGAACTCGGAATTCAGGTTCCCGGTCAAGCCTACCTTTTTTCTCAACCGATCGAGATGCGTTTCAATGAAATCCTCGAAGGAACACGCGCCGACATTGCCGTCAAAATCTTCGGGGAAGATTACACCGAAATTGAACGCATCGCCATGGAAGCTCGCGAAATTCTCGAACTGATTCCCGGCGCTGCGGATGTCGAATTTGATGCACTCGGCAAAGCCCCCTTGTTGGAAATCACTCCGAATCGCGAAGCCATGGCCCGCTACAATATTCATGCTTCGGAAATCAACGCGACCGTCACAAGCGCCCTTGCCGGAGAACAAACCGGGGTCGTCGTGGATGGAAATCGTCGCTATCCAATCGTCGTGCGTCTCCCCGAGAATCTGCGACATCGCCAGGAAACCATGAAATCGCTGCCCGTGCGAACCTCCGATGGGGGATTACTGACTCTGGGTCAGGTCGCTGATTTCACCGTTTCGGAAAAGGTGAATACCATTCAACGCGAACTCGGCCAGCGTCGCGCCGCCATCATGGTCAATCTACGCGGACGCGATCTTGCAAGCTGGGTGGAGGAGGCGCGTCAAAAAACGGACGCAATCAAGCTTCCGGCTGGGTATCGGATCGAATATGGAGGCCAATTCAAAAACTATATCGAAGCCGCCAAAAGACTCACGATTGTGGTGCCAATGGCCCTGGGGCTCATCTTCATCCTCCTCTTTTTCAGCTTTGGATCCCTGCGTCAGGCGGCTCTGGTTTTCCTTTGTATTCCCCTCGCTGTCACGGGAGGAATTCTGTCCATTTGGCTTCGCGGAATGCCTTTCACCATTTCGGCGGCCATCGGTTTTATTGCGCTCTCCGGAATCGCCGTCCTGAACGGAGTCATGCTTGTCGCCTTTATCAATCAGCTCCGAGAACAGGGACGGTCAATTCGCCAAGCGGTCCTTGAAGGAACTCTGACTCGCTTGCGTCCCAAACTCATGACCGCCTTGGTTGCTGCACTCGGATTTCTTCCGATGGCTATTGGCACTGGTGCGGGAGCTGAAGTGCAACGTCCCCTCGCTACCGTCGTCATCGGCGGTATCCTGACGTCAACCTTTCTTACCCTCATTATCCTCCCAATCCTTTACGATTGGATGGAAACCCGTATCAACAGCCAAACGAAAGAACCTCAATGAAACCACTCCTCACCCTCATTCTAACCGCAACCCTTCTTAGCACCATCGTCATCGCTGCAGATGACCACAAACACTCCCATAAAATCATTCCCGGACCCAAGGGCGGAAAAGTCTTGGAAAGTGCGCCTCTCCATTCCGAGTTTTTCGTCCAAACCGATCGAAAAGTCAGCATCACATTCTACAATGACGCCATGAAAGCAGTTGCCCCAACCTCACAGGAAATCAAAATCATTGCCGAGGCCAAAACCGGAAAGGCCACGCTGGAGCTCTCCAAAACCGCCGATGGGTTTCTCTCGAAAACGGCACTTCCCCAAGGGAATGGTTACCGGATCGTGGTACAAATCAAGAACGATGCTGCATCCAAACCCCAAAATTTCCGCGTTGATTACGACCCGGCAATCTGTGGTGGATGCAAACTTGCCGAATACGCCTGCACCTGTGATCACGCGAAAGAAGGCCATTCGGGACATAAGCATTAATCTTCCCTGAATTGGACGGGTTCGATGAACCCGCCCTCGATGATCCTCTGGAGAGCCCACACTCACCATCAACATCGCCATTGATTTCCGTGAATTACCGCACCGCGCCACTTTCGCTCTCACTCATTACCGGATTGCCCGGCAGTGGAAAATCAACTCTTCTCCAGCGAATCGTTACGGCTCCCGATTTTCCCGCCGCACAAACCGCCTTAATCATCAACGACACAAGTCCTCTTCAACTCTCCGCGCGATCATTTCGAAACCGTGCACTTGAAGTTGAAGCTTTAGCCCGCGGTTGCGCCTGTTGTACGGGAAGCGATGAAATGAACCGCACCCTGCTTCGTTTCGCCAAAGATTTTCGAATTAAACACGTTTGGCTGGAAGCTTCCGGACTAGCGCTAACCGAAAAGTTAATCGAACCACTCAAAGGTCCTTCGCTTTCAAAATGGATATCGCTTCGTCAAATTATTCATCTTGTCGACGCTGGAAATTTTTTCACTCCATCGAATTCACTTGAAATCCATGCGCCTCAAGTCATCCCTGCAGACTCTCTTCTCCTCAACAAAATCGACACCACTTCACCCGAGACGCTGGATAAGGTTCGTGTGGTGGTAAAATCATGGAATCCCCGAGCCTCCCTTTACGAATCCGCTCACTGCGAAATTAACCCGATTCCAGGATAAGCCTATCATCTCGAAGGAAGAGATGCTCCAGCCCGGCGCCCTTATCAAGGGCACCTTTTATTAATGCAAGCGACTTGCATTTGATCCTTGACTCGGATCTAAAACCACTTACGCTTTGAGTTACATGATCCAAAAACTCCTCTTCTTTTTAGCCCTCTCCGCTTCGTTTGGTTGGAGTGCGCCCGCGCCAAAGATCGTCGCCACGTTTTTACCGATCTATGCCCATGTCAAAAGCGTCGTTGGCGATCTAGCTCCCATAGAATGCTTGATCGGAAAAGGCGCCAGCCCTCATGACTTCTCGTTCAAGCCAAGCGATGTTAAAAAGGTCGCCGAAGCAGATCTTCTTTTTGCCAACGGCGCTGGAATCGAGGAGTGGCTTCAGCCGATTATTCAAAAAGCCGGCAAAAGAGCACTCAGAACCGTGGATCTCAGTGAAGGGATTTCGCTCCTCGAAAACCCCGAAGAACTCGAACTCAAAGGTGCCCCCCATCAACACTCCCATGAGGGACATGATCATTCCGGGAAAAATCCGCATACTTGGCTCGATCCCGTGATTGCACAAATTCAAGTGAAACGGATCCTAGAAACACTCCAGCAAGCAGATCCCGAACGAGCCTCCGTCTATCAAAAAAATGCGGCGACATATCTCGTCAAACTTCAGGATCTCGATCAAGCCTTTCGAGTTCAAATCGCTGCGCTTCCCAATAAAAACCTCCTCACCTTTCACAATGCATTTCCCTACCTTGCGGCGCGTTATCAACTCAATTACCTTGGCTCCATCGAAGATTTTCCAGAAAAGGCTCCCAGCCCCAAACATCTCGCCTCCTTGATTCAACTCATCAAAACCAAAGAGGTGCGTGTTCTTTTTGCTGAGGAAGGTTATTCCCCCCGGGTGCTTCAAAATATCGCTCGCGAAACCGGAGCAAAAATCATCACGCTCGACACCATGGAAGTCGGAGACCCTCAACCCGATGCCTATCTCAAACGAATGCGCGCCAATCTGGATGCCCTCCAAAGCGCGTGGAAGCCTGCAAAAAAATAGGCTGAAATTTCAGAGTTATTCTCGCGCAGAGATCGCCGAGTTTGCTGAGGCTTTCAAAATTTGTTTCTCTGCGAGCACAGCGACCTCTGCACGAAAATCGGCGCCCCTCATCCAATCTGTCGAATCGCTTCGTAGAGAACAATGGCCGCGGAGGTCGCCAAATTCAGACTTCGCACTTCCGGATTCGCCATTGGAATCGTGATACACTGATCGGGAACCGACTCAAGTAACGCCTCGGGCAACCCGCGGGTCTCTCGCCCAAAAACCAACCAATCCTCTGCTTGATAGCGCACCTCGGTATAGAGTCGCTTGGTTTTCGTGGTGCAAAACCAGAAGCGTGCTTCGTGATTTTCCGCTCGCAACACCTCCAACGATTTCCAAGACTGCCACTCCACCTGCTCCCAATAATCCATTCCAGCCCGCTTGAGCGTTCGATCATTCAACTCAAACCCGAGCGGCTCCACGAGATGAAGTCGCGTCCGGGTTGCCGCGCAAAGCCTCGCAATGTTTCCCGTATTCGGAGGAATCTCAGGCTCCACCAAAACGATATTTAAAAAAGGTTTCATCCCCCGTCTTTCTTCGATTTCCATTTTAGCGCATCGCAAAAATGAAAATCATCGGTACTTCAAAATACAATAAATCGCCCGAACGCCATCTTTCCATCCAATTTTCTTCCCCTCGGCATAGGTCCGGCCGTGATAGGAAATCGCGACTTCGTAAATCCGAACCCCTAACCCAGCGACTTTGGCGGTAATTTCCGGCTCAAAACCGAAACGGTTTTCCTCCACGGTAATTTTTTGAAGTACCTCGCGGCGAAACACTTTGTAGCAGGTCTCCATGTCTGAGAGGTTGAGATTCGTGAACATGTTCGAGAGCGTCGTCAGAAATTTATTCCCGAGATAATGCCAAAAATAAAGAACCCGGTGGGCCTGTGATCCAATAAATCGCGATCCAAATACGACATCCGCACGACCTTGGAAGATCGGCTCCAGCAGGCGCGCATACTCCGATGGATCGTACTCCAGATCGGCATCCTGAATAATTACCACTTCGCCGGAAACTTTGGAAAATCCGGTGCGCATCGCTGCGCCTTTGCCTTGATTTTTCTCGTGACGAAAGGGGTGAATTCTTGCATCCCCCTTCGCCAGCTCCTGAAGCACTTCCCAACTCCGATCTTTTGAGCAATCATCGACAATCACCAATTCCGTAACGACCGGCTGCGCGAGAACTTCCTTCACAATGAGCGCCACGGTCTGCTCCTCATTGTACATCGGCATGACCACACTTACGCTCATGCTAGATCACTTTCTGCAGCGCTTCCGTCGATTGCTTTAAGATGTCGCGATGCAACGAGCCGCCATGCGAATCAATGGTCACGGTCGCCATGAAATTTTCAACCTGCAACTCCCAGATGGCTTCTGGACTTCCAAATTTCTCGAGAAGATAAACATTCTGAACCTTCTTCACCGCCTCCGCATACACTTGCGCGGCTCCTCCGATTGCGTGCAGATAAACACAGCCAAATTTCTGACAGGCCTCCGAGGTTCGCTCCCCCATTCCGCCCTTACCAATCACCGCGCGGAGTCCAAATTTCTCGATCACCATCGCTTGATACGGTTCCTCCCGGCTCGAAGTCGTTGGTCCGGCTGCAGTGCAGCGATAACCATCCCCCTCCTTCATCATCACCGGCCCGCAATGATAGAGAACGCCCCCCTTCCACTGGCACTCCGCAGGAAGCTCTCCCCCCTTGTGCAAATACTTGTGAACGGCATCGCGCCCCGTGTAGATCACGCCGGAAAGGGAAACCGCATCCCCCACCTTCAACGATCGAATCGTCTCTTCAGAAATTGGAATTGAAATCTGCTTCATGCTTCTTCCTTCTTAATAGAGCCACTGGAGCAGCTTCGCGCCATCGACCGAAAGCTCCACCCCTTGACGCCGAAACGCCCAACACATATAACTAACACTCACGAAATAGGAAGCAGGCAATCGATTGGCAACCGAGATCTTTGTTCCCAAAAGCGTCGTCTTTCCTCCAAATCCCATCGGCCCAATCCCCAAGGTATTGGCGGTTCGGGTAATTTCCTCCTCCAGTTTCGCCAACTCTGGATTCGGATTCAGATCGTCCAGTTTTCGCAGAAATTGCTGCTTGGAAAAACTATAGCCTGTGGCGCGATCTCCCCCGATCGTCACACCGAGTACTCCCGGCCCGCACCCTTTTCCCTGCGCCTGAAGAACGGCATCCAGAATGACTTTTCGACATCCATCCAAATCGCGATCCGCCCCCAATCGCTCTTCCGGAAGGGAATACTGCGCCCCGACGTTCTCACACCCTCCCCCTTTGAGCGCCAATCGCACATCAAACTTCGATTCTTTCCACTGGTGATAATAAAAATAGGGTGCACCTGGCCCGACATTCGTCCCATCATTTTTTCCGGTGATCGAATCGACCGAATTTTGCCGGAGATAACCAAGCTTCGTAGCCTCACGAACCGCCTGCTCCGCCGTCTCGACAAAATCGCCTTCGTAAAACCCAACCGGTGCCTTCACAAAAAAAAGAATCGAGCCGGTATCCTGACAAATCGGCTGGGATTTGTTTTTGGCCAGCTCAATATTGCGCTCGATAATTTTCAGCGCCTGCTCACCAATCGTATTTTTCGCCTCTTCCTCCAAAGAACGGAGGAGCGTTCGATGAACGTCTTCGGGAATCTCCACCGACGTACGGCGAATCAGTTCGATCAAATTGATTTTTAAAGCATCGATCACCATAGGAGCAGAAGCTTGCCCGCAAAATGGCCGCGAGACAATCGTCAAATCGTGATGCCCGCCTTCAGTAGGCCGTTTTTTAAGTCCTGTAAACGATAGGGCTTCAAAACAACCCCCTTAAACCCAAGCGATTCGTAATTCTCCACCGCCGGATCCGTAGAATCTCCGGTTGAAATCAGGGCGCAAACCGAGGGATCAATTTCTCTTAACGCATGAATAATTTCCCGGCCGCCATGCCCATCCGAAACGGTTAAATCGAGAATAACAACCGAAAATGGACTTCCCGCCTCGTGTGACTGACGATAAAGCTCGATCGCTTCTTTTCCCGCTTCGACGCTAACAAATTCGCATTGGAATCGCTCAAAAATAATTTCTGCCAACCGACGAATTGGCGCATCATCATCCAACATTAAAACCTTAACTTTTGCCACGTCTGAATCCCCCCCTTTTCACCCCTTTTTCCTCGTGCCTATTTGGCAGGAGGAGCCAGGTCCGCCGCCGGGATTGCCAGCAGCTCCTTTTCCGACCAAGGATCCGCTCGCGTTCCGACTTCTTTACGAAGCGCAGACATTCCTTCCGGGGTAATCGGCGATGCATTGTTTCCCCACTCCGAACGAACGTAGGTCAAAATTTGAGAAATTTGTTTGTCACTTAAAACATCCTTCCAAGGCGCCATGTTTCCATTGTAGGTACTTCCTGAGACTTTAACCGGGCCGGTCATTCCATTCAGAAGCACACGACCTACGCGATTTTGAGGTCCTAAAACCCATTCAGATCCCGCGAGCGGAGGATATTGTCCCGCGACCCCTTTTCCATCCACCTGGTGGCATTGCGCGCAAGTGGCCTTATATAAACGGGCTCCAATCACTTTCGGATCTTCCCCTCCCGCCACCGCTCCTGTCACAGGGCCGTACGTCACGGCGGACTCATCAAAAACATCTCCTCGGAAACCACCACTGTACTGAAGCAAATAGCCGCCCCCCCAAAAACTGAGCAGCGCAAATCCAATGAGAAGCCAGATCGGCAAAACCGGTCCCTGCTCGGGAGTCAGACTTCCGTGCATTTCATTCACATCGACTAAATCATGCTTCGACATCTTTGTCTCTCCCTCGTGAGGTGCGCTCATTTGACGGGGGCCTCCGGCAACCCATAGTTCCGGTTCAATGAGAGTAAATACGCCACCAAGGCTTTTGCCTCGTCTGTCGGCACCACTTCGAAACCCGCTTTCGGAGCATAAGGCGGATCTAATTTCAATGCCTCCGCCGAAACCTCTCCTTGAATCTTTCGAGTCTCGTAAAGAAACGAGTACGACGGCATTTTGGAAAGCCCGTTCTTCATGGCAGGAGCATAAAGCAATGTGTGCAGATCGGATGCAACTGGAAAGCGCTTGGCCATACTCGCCAAATCAGGCCCCAGTCGAAGCACTCCCATCTGCGGATGCTTATCATAGATAAAATCACGTGCCACCGTCTGGCGGGCACCCCACTCACGTTCAATTTCCGATCCGCTATTCGCCGAACGGACTACCTGGGTATGACATTGCGCACAACCATTCGCCGCATAAACAACGCTTCCGTGTTGGGATAGCCCACTCTGCGCTGGAGGATTCAAATCACCTGTCGCCGCATCCTCCACAGGCTGAAGATTTCCAATTTGATACGCTGGAATCAGAACAAGGCCGATCCATGACGTCGCGAAAGTCGCCAAAATTCCAAAAAAGAGCGTTGAAAACCGATTCATGAGCAGCACCCCTTCATTTCAGATTGAGCACAACCTGCCAGTGCCTTGATGATTACCTTGATAAAGATCAAGTGCCCCCAAAGCAAGAGCAGCGCCGCCACATTCACCAACCACAAAAAGGGCTGAGCCAAATGTACGGTTGCCACAAAATGAATCTTTGCATAGTTGATTCCAAGTCCCTGAAAAATTCCCGCTAAGGCCAGCGACCCCCAGAGCAGAATCGCACCGGTAGCGACTACCCAGAAATGTCGCCGAATTGCGCACAAGCTACAGTCACTCCACTCCATCCCAAGCACTTTCGGCAGGATGGTGTAGACCGCCCCAAACATCACCATGCTGAAAAATGCATACGAAGAGACAAATCCATTCGCCGTCTGAAAGTGACTGAACCGAAGTGCCGCCGAGATGGTTCGGAATCCAAGGAATGCCTCCAAGACAACGGCCACAATAAAGGAAATTCCACCAAAAAAGAGAAACCAGAGCGCCGGATTCGCAATCACCTTATCCCAAGCCTTCGCCAAGGTCACCTGCTGATTCAATGTCGTCAACGAAACTGGAATAATTAACAGGACCGACGCCACGACCCCAACCGTCGCCATCCATGCAGGAACGGCTCCTCCCACCAACGATCTCAATCCGGTCCAACCACCGAGCACCGCAAGCATCCAGAATGCGGTCGAAGCCAAGCGATACCGATGAATCTTCTCCCCCGTTAACGCCGGAATCAGATAGTAAAGGGCAGCCATTCCAACCGGCGCAAACCAAAGGTTTTGAATTCCCCCCAAGTACCAGGCATTGACCGCCGCCTGAAGGGCTCCTTGCACCGGTTTACAGAAAATCATGACATTCGCCGTCATTAACAGCCACGGAAACCAAAAAAGTGCACCAACCAGATACCATTGTGATACATAAACAGGCCCGCAGTGCCGAGTCCGAAACATCATGGCGATTCCCGCTCCCAAAAAGAGGTAGGCGATTAAAAGGATTCCCATCACGTTCGATTGATATTCAAGCCCTTCAACCCCTGTCCCATTTCCAGTCAAAACTTGAACCGTACCAACCAAGACTCCAATGTTCCAAAGTACGGCCCCCGCCAAAAGCACTCCCGATTTGCAGGCGCTGCGTCCCGTCATCCGAGCCATCAGCCAAAGCGAAACACCGATTCCCGCAAGACTGGCCCATCCAAACATTAACATCGCATTCTGTGCCGGCCGAACCCGTCCAAATGTGAGCGAGGATTGAATGAGATCACAAAACCAGCCCCAGGATCCACCACGACTTCCCAGACAAGGCTCCACGAGATGCGGAAGATTCAACTGGAGAGAACCAATCAATCCCAAAACAGTCCCGACCAACAGCCAGAGCGCTGCCGTTCCAAAAATAAAGGCGAGAGGCCCCTTTAGGGAGGCATCAATCGCTCGCTGGTCTGCTCGTGTCTCGCAACTCATGGCCGTCCTTTTCCTTTTACTTCTTAACCTCGGGCACGGGAATGATGCCGGCCGACTTTACGGCCTTCCGCTGAAGCTGTTCCACTTCCAATTCCATTGCTTTGTTGATTGGAATCCGATAAGTCCCTTTCGCAGCATCCACGACTCCGTAAGTCGTCAACTGATGATTGTCCTTTTCGCGAAGCTCTGCCAATTTTTTGGTACGCTCTTCCGCACGGTTTTGATCGTAGCTTTTGTTTCCCGCAGCAAAACTCGTGATAACGCGATTCGTCAAAAATCCAATCAACAGAAATCCGATCAAAATCAGGAAAAACGATTTTCCCAGGCCCTTGGAGGATGATGTCTCGTGATGCGCCATATTAATTCTTCACGTGGATTGATTCGTCAAGCCGCGGATCCTTCACCGGATACAGATTGGACGATGTCAGGTTTTTCAAAAAGGCCAAAGCGACCATGCTTCCGACTCCGACAAAGCAGAGGAGATGCAAAATCAGATGCTTCCAGTTTCCCGGCATCGGACTCTTTTGGTATTCCGGCATGATGATCCAGTAGAGATCCACCGTATGAATGATCAACATCCAACCCGCAATCGCCAGCAAACGGACTCGCGACTTCTTCGCTGCCTGGGTCAAGAGCAGGATGAACGGCACCACAAAGTGACCGAAGACCAAAAACATACTGACTGGGAACCATTCATCGGTATTACGAATCTTGAAGAAGATCGTCTCCTCCGGAATATTCGCGTACCAGATCAGCATGAATTGACTGAATCCGATGTACGACCAGAAAACGGTAAAGGCAAACATCAGTTTTCCAACAATATGAAAATGCTCCTCGTTAACCTGAGGAAGATGCCCTTTGGATTTGATTGAATGAAGAATAATGGCCAGAAGCGCCATGCTGGACCCTGCGCTTCCTGCAAAAATATAGACCCCCCACATGGTCGAATACCAGTGGTAGTTCAGTGCCATCAACCAATCGAACGCGGAAAATGTCAGACAGACGGCAAACCCGGCGATCGATACGAACGAGACTTTCTGCAACATGACCGTATGCATCGGATTGCCATCGCTGTCCTGCTGGCAGGAACGCTTACGGAACCAGTAGGCCATTCCCGCAAAGAATCCGAAGTAAGCGAATAAACGAGCCCAATAAAACGGCCAGGCAAAATAGGCCGCTTTCTCTTTGAAAAGCGCGTCGTGTGCTGCCTCAGGCCGCATCCACTCCCAAATTGCAAAGGCCGGCTTGAAAAAATCGAGGGGAAGAAGTGGAATAAATAGCAGCGCAAGCACCCAGAAGCTTCCCGCTACGTTTTCCAACTGTCGTCGCACTAACGTCGACCATCCGGAATTCGTCGCATGCTGTAAGATCATCCAAAAGAAGGAGCCCGCGCAGAGGGTGTAAAATACCATGAACGCCCAGAGCCACGAATAGCCGAAGGCTTCCGGATTTCGAGACCATCCGTACGCAGCCCCGAG
This sequence comes from uncultured Verrucomicrobiota bacterium, assembly GCA_964555235.1. Lineage (GTDB taxonomy): Bacteria > Verrucomicrobiota > Verrucomicrobiia > Methylacidiphilales > CAMAQI01 > CAZKRU01. Next base: position 8,998 of record CAZKRU010000012.1, on the reverse strand, counting down.
AAGGCTGACAATCCCGACGATCAAGAGAAACGCTCGGGTACTTCCGAGCGATTCCGCTTTTAGGCTCACACGATCTTGTCCAGTAGCTTCCATGTCGTCCCAGATCCGTTAAGGGTTTACCAGCTTGGCCCGCTCTGCTTCCGGCACATCGGCCGCCGAAGCATTCTGGCTCCGTTGAAGGGCACGGATGTAGGCAACCACTGCCCAACGGTCTTCCGGAGAAAGATTTGCTCCGTATCCCATCATCTGTCCCTTGCCCTTCGTAATCGTATTGTAAATTTCCCCATCCGGCATTTGTCGGAATCGATCCGAATGGTAATTCGCCACCCCCGCCAATCCATATTGAGTCACAATTCCATTTCCAGCACCGGTCGCGCCGTGACACATTAGGCAATTGATTGCATAGCGCTCGGCACCTCGTTGCATCAATTTCGAAGTCACCTCGACCGGAATTCCATCACCCCACTGATTTCCGATCGCTCCCGTTAAAAAATATTCCTGATCAATCGGGATGGAGGCAGGAATCGTTCCTGGAATCGGCATCCGCGCGCCGCGACCATCCGCATAAAACGTGCTCGGCTTTTGGGGCTTCACCTTGGCCTGACGATCCATATCCGGAAAGATCTCGATCGGTGAATTCTGAGTCTTCGAGCCTCGGAAGCCCGCGATACCGATCACGGCTAAAACCACGACTACCAGTGCGAGAAAATAATACCTCATGACTTTGGAATCAGTGTAATGTTACTGCCTCCGAGCTCTTTCAAGAGCTGGCGCGTTTCTTCGTCCGAATAAAGCGGATCGGCCGCCTCAATGACCAAAAAGAATCCGTCATTACAGGCACGCTCGCTAAATAATTCCCAATTAAAAACCGGGTGATGCATGCGAGGCATGAGATTGCAGATCAACATTCCGATCACGGCACCGAATGAAGCCAGCAAGACGGTCAATTCAAACATGACCGGGAAAAAGGCCGGCAAACTCCAGAAAGGCTTTCCGTTCACAATCATCGGATAAAAAAGATCCAAGAGCCATCCACTTGCAATATCTTTGAGAAATTCCGGCCGCGGAATCGAGGTCAAGGTCTGCAGCGTGACCGCCGCCGTAAAGCCCGTAATTCCCCCAATCAAAACAAAGGTCGATACCCATGATTTTCCGGTCCCCATGGCATGTTCCATCCCATGAATCGGAAAGGGAGAATACGTATCCCACCATTTGAATCCTTTATCGCGCACCTTCTCGGCAGCGTGATACAACTCGCTCGCCGAAGCAAACTGGGCACCAACTCCGTAAATGGGCTCACTCATTTGTGATCTCCCTTCTTCCCGTGTCCGTGGAAATGAGGATCAGACTCTTGAAGCACCCCTTTGACCTCGGCGATTGCAATCATCGGCAAGAACCGAATAAAGACCAGGAAGAGCCAGAGGAAAAGTCCAATGGTTCCCACAAAGAGCGCAATATCCGTCGGTGTCGGATGGAACATTCCCCAGGAGCTCGGAAGGTAGTCGCGGTGAATCGAGGTAACAATGATCACGAATCGCTCAAACCACATTCCAATGTTCGGGAACTGAACAATGATCCAGACAATCAACATATTTTGACGCAATGCCTTGAACCAAAAGAGCTGAGGAGCGATCACGTTACAGAACATCATCGACCAATACGCCCACCAGTAAGGCCCTAACGCACGATTCCAAAACGCGTAACGCTCATTCGGATTACCACTATACCAAGCGATGAAGAGCTCCATCAGGTAGGCGTAACCGACAATCGACCCCGTGAGCAGAATGATTTTGCACATGTTGTCGACGTGCTTGACCGTCATCAGATCTTCCAGATGAAAAATTGCCCGGAACGGAAGCATGATCGTCAGCACCATCGCAAACCCTCCGAAGATCGCCCCCGCCACAAAGTAAGGAGGGAAAATCGTCGTATGCCAACCCGGAATGACCGACGTCGCAAAGTCAAAGGAGACGACGGAGTGCACGGAGAGAACCAGCGGTGTGCTTAATCCTGCCAGACAAAGGTACGCCATTTCGTAGTGCTTCCACTGACGATTCGATCCACGCCATCCGAATGAGAGCACATGCCATATTTTTTTCTTCCAGATTACCTTCGCGCGATCCCGCAAGGTTGCGAAATCCGGAATCAATCCCACATACCAGAAAAGCACGGAAACCGTAAAGTAAGTCGAGACCGCAAAAACGTCCCAGAGTAGCGGACTGCGGAAATTCGGCCAGATTGCGTTCGCTTGAGGAACCGGTGCCAAAAACCAAGCCATCCAGACACGTCCCACGTGGAAGGCCGGAAAGATACCGGCGCATATCACCGCGAAGAGTGTCATTGCTTCTGACGCGCGATTAATGGAGGTTCGCCATTTTTGGCGGGTAAGAAAGAGAATCGCTGAAATCAAGGTTCCCGCATGGCCGATACCGATCCAAAAGACGAAGTTCGTAATATCCCACGCCCATCCGACCGGATGATTCAATCCCCAAGTTCCGACACCGGTGCTGACCAAATATACCAAGCTCAACGGAACAAGAAGCGCAAACGCCCCCGTCACGAAAAAAGCGATCCACCACCACATGGGCGTTTTTGCTTCAACAATGGAACAGATCTTGTCCGAGATCCATTGACAATCATGACCGCCCTGAACAAGCTGCGGCCTTTCCAATTCTCGCGCCGCCGCGAGAATTTCCGGGCTGGCTGCGTTTGTTGATCCTTGCGCCATATTCCGTAAATCCTTAATGATGTGCCTTTTCACTACCGTGAGCGTCATGACCTTCATGATGCCCCGCGTGACCGTATGCGTCCCAATCTCCACCTAGACCCACTTTATCCGCATCCGGCATGAGCGGATTCGGATTTCGTAAGCGAGCGAGATAAGTAACACGAGGTTGCGTGTTGATGTAAGTTAATAAGCCGTAATTGCGTTCGTTCTTCTTGAGCTGAGCCACTTGGCTTTTCGCGTCGGAAATGTCACCAAAAACAATCGCTTCCGCCGGACAAGCCTGCTGACAGGCAACACGAAGCGAGTCGGTCGGGATCTTTTCAGGAGCAGAATCCTTGGCCTTGCGAAGCGTCGCAATTTTCGATTCCTCAATTCGCTGAACGCAGAAGGAACACTTTTCCATGACTCCGCGCATCCGGACGCTGACGTTCGGATTCTTCTGCATCTTGACCACTTCGTCTTCGTTTTTCACTCCAAGAGGGCCGAGATAGAGATTGCCAAGTTCAAACGGACCAATCTTGGTCTTCGCGTGAATATTTCGCTTGTTATAATCAAAGAAATTAAAGCGACGGACTTTGTAAGGACAATTGTTGGCGCAATACCGAGTTCCGATACAACGATTGTAGGCCATGACGTTGAGTCCATCCTCAGTATGAACCGTTGCATTGACCGGACAAACCGTTTCGCACGGCGCATTTTCACAATGCATGCAAAGAAGGGGCTGAAGCGCAGTTTGCGGATCGGCAGGATTCTCCGAGAAATAGCGATCAATGCGCATCCAGTGCATTGCACGACCGCGAATGACCTGACTCTTTCCAACAATTGGAATATTATTTTCGCTCTGGCAGGCAATCACACAGGCATTGCAACCGACACAGGTCGAGAGATCAATGACCATTCCCCACTGATGCGGTGCATCCAACTTCGGCGCAATTCCGGTTCCGGGGGCCACGTAAAGCGTTTCAAGAGGAGGCTGATGACTGTCGATCCCCATCTTGGTGACAAAATTAGGTTGTTCCTGATATTCTTTAAGCGATGCTTCACGCACCAAGGCGCGCCCTTCCATGCTGTGATGCATCTGGGTCTGAGCGAGTTCGTAAGTTTCATTCGCCCGCGTAATTTTTGCATCCGGCGCAAAGGCCCAGAATTGGGTGGTACGAATCGCGTAGGCACTGAAGCCCGAAAGATTTCCAACCTGCCCGCAATGCTTGCGACCATAACCGAGCGCAATCGCGATTGAATCATCGGCCTGACCCGGCAAAACGTAGACCGGCATCTTCATCTGGCGACCATCCACCTCGATGAGAATCACATCGGCCTTCTCGTCGTCGATTTCAAGCGACGGGTTCTTCGTGCGACGCTCTTTTTCAGAGGCACTTAACTCCACCGCCATCGACGGGTATTCAACGATTTTAATTCCAAGCTTTTTGGCCGTTGCCAAACTCACCAATGCTGCATTATCCCACGTCAATTTCGTCGTGATTTCGGGCAACTCTTGAAGCCATCCGTTATTGGCGTAACGTCCGTCATCTAGTTTCGGACAGGCGTGGAAGGTAACTTCATATCCACTCGTGGAAGCCGGTAAATCCTTCACGACCGCAATCACGTTCGCCGCCCGAAGCGATGCATTCGCCGAAGCAGATGCCGTTCCTGCCCAGAAACCGTCATGAAGGAACTTGGTCCATGCAGCGGCGCCCGAAGCTTTGGAAATTTGCACAAAGGTCTCTTGAACGAGCTTCATCGTCGCCGGAGTCGGAACGGGGCTTGCCTGCCCCGGAACCGTCGGTGTCGCAAAAGTCGCAGGCTTCACTTCCGCGATCGGAAGAAGTACTTCTTTATTTCCCAAGAAAGCCGCCAGGACTTCAATTTCTGAAATGCCTCCAAAAAGCGGAAGGACCAATGGCTGAATCGCCAAGTAGGTTCCATCAAACGCACGAGCATCCCCCCACGATTCAAGGTAATGCGAGAGCGGCGCAAACCATGTCGCTTTGGCATGGGCAGTCTCATCATCATGCGATGCCACACGAACAACCGTCGGAATGCTTTTTTGAAGCGTCACCCAGTCCAACTCCGCCGGCGCATTGTAAGCGGGATTTCCACCGATCACAAAAAGAGTTTTCACTTCGCCAGCCTTGACCTGTGTCGCGAGCTCACGAATCGATGCCGCAGGAAGTTGAATTGCCGGAATTAAATCGAGTGTCGATTTAAATGCTCCCAAGGCCTGATTGATTGCAATCGCCAAAAGTTGAACCGCCACCGGCTGCTGACTTCCGACCACGACCAAGCCCTTGCCATATTTGAGAAGGTCAATGGCGGCTTCGCGCGCCCAACGTACTTCGTGATCTTTTAATTCATTATAAGCAGGAACGGCTGTCGCAATTGCCGCCAAATCAGTACCCACTCCCTTTTGAACAAGTTCTTTGGCAACAAACGCAAGAAAAGCGCCCTGCTTGGAGGCTTTGAGACGAAGTCGGTGATCCGCCATTCCGCCCGTCGTCGAAAGTCGGCTTTCCACGACGTAAAGGCGATTCATTGTGTCGGTCGTCTTGCGAACCCGACGACGCGAGGCATAACCGCGAATGGCATGAGCCCCACCATCTTCAGAACTACAGAAATCACACTCGAGAGAGAGAATCACGTCCGCCTTATCATAACGCGGGAGAAGATTGTAACGCTGTCCGAATGCAATCTCCGTCGCCTGGATCTCGTTGTCCACCGTGAGCGCTTCGTAAGCCGCTATCGTTGCTTTCGGGAATTTTTGTTTTAATTCCGCACGCAACCGCTGACTGGTCGGCGAGGTGCTTGACTCAAAAAGAAATGCGAGTCCCGCTCCCTGGATTGCCGCAAATTCCTGATTGGCTTGCTCTAAAAACTTTGCAAATTCTGCGACATCTACCTTTTTGCCATCGCGCTTGAACGAACGGGCACGATCGGGATCGTAGAGATCCAGAATGGAAGCCTGCGCAAAAAGATCCGAGGTTCCAGCGCTATTCGGGAAAACGGAATTCCCATCCAATTTCGTCGGACGTCCTTCAAAACTCGTTCCATGAATCGGAACCGCACCTCGACGACGAGGCATCGCCGTTGCATAAATCAAACTCTTGCCTGGAACCATCCACTCGGGACTGTTGGTGAAAGGAACCAGATGCCCTTCCGGGCGACGACATCCGCTCATTCCCAAACCCGCCAATGCCAACGATCCCCCCATCAAGCGCAAAAAGCTGCGACGGGTTAACTCGTCCATTTCAAGTTCAGATGCCCCTGCCGGAAATTCAGTCTCCAGCCAGCGATGAAACTTCGGCGAATCCGCGAGTTCATCCAAGCTCCGCCAATACTTCCGCCCCTCTGCGGGCCCTTCAGGATGTTGCAAAATGCGTTTCATTCAAGTCCTCTGATCGATTACCGGTGACACGCCGCACAGTTTTGTACGGGTTTAACCTTGTGTTGATCGGCAATCTGACGCCCCTGCTCGAGCTGCTCTTTATGGCTGCCGGCGCTCCAATTCAAATTAAAGACTTCACTTTGAGGGCGGAGATATTGCTCCGGGTTCCGGTGACAATCCAAACACCATCCCATGCTCTGTGGCTCATGGTGCCAAACGACATGCATTTCGTTGACCTTCCCGTGACACGTGGCGCAACTGACGCCGCGGTTCACGTGAGCCGAGTGATTAAAATAAACGTAATCAGGAGCTTGATGAATCCGGACCCACTCCATTGGCTTCCCTGTTTCCCAGCTTTCGCGCAACGGAGCGAGCTTCGGGCTCGTTGACTTCACCTGACGATGACAATTCATACAAGTCTGAGTCGTTGGAATATTCGAGTGCTCACCGAGCTCCACAAAACTATGGCAGTAGCGGCAATCCATTCCCAACTGACCCGCATGCGTGGCGTGATCAAAAGCGACCGGCTGCGTCGGCATATATCCGACTCGGGTGTACTTCGGAGTAAAGTAATAAGTGACCCCGGCAACGACAAAGGCCCCGGTGATGGCAAGTGCCGCAATAATTTTGAGCGGAAGGAAGTTGAGTTGCTTTGGAAAAAGATTAGCCATGGATCACCCTTGAACGGCCCCGTTTACTGCTGTTCGCTTCCAACAAAATGACATTACCCGATGCATGAGTCGAAAGGGTTTAATCAATGTGCGAAAAAAACGCAACCTTTTTTACTGTTTTTTTAGCAATTCACCGTTAATAAACCGCAAGCGCCCATCAAAAGATTAATAACAACTAGACATTCCTTGGTGATTTACCTCTAGTCGTCTTGCCACTTCATTCAGCTCCCTCGATGAGAATCTTTTGCTCGACACTCGCCTCTTTCAGTTCGCGAGCTACCATCACCAATCGCGCCTGACAAGTTGCTATCGCACTGCTTACAGACCGAAGCGTAGAACGACATGCCTCTACTGAGCGATTTATCTTCGACTGAACAATCCAGTCAGCAATCAGTCCGTCAAAAAAAAAAATCTGCAAACTTCGAAAACCCTTCAATTTCAACCGAAAGCCGAAGCCGTTTATCGGCCTGCGCTAATTCCTGTTGAAAACGAAGGAGGTGATGTTGCGCTAAACGAATCAACTCATTCGCCGTCTCTATTTTCGAGTGTTTCGCCATCGTGGCAAGCATCCCGCCACCCAAAAGATCGAAGGTTCCCCAATTTTTGGCAGAGCCCAATACTTCAAGCCCCTTTTCTAAAACACGCGCCGCATCGTTCCCCGCAGCAATCGCCTCCTCAATCTCCTTACGATCCGCCTTTAATTCCACCAACCGCTGATCCACCTCGAATAATTTTTCACGGGCGGAACTCGCCTCACTCAAAATCAACTGGCGACTCTCCTCACAAAGACGTTTATATTCGCTTTCAACCTTCCCGTAAGGCTCCAACTCTCTCTTGATTTGATTCAACCTCACCTCAAGTGACTCCAACGTGTGCACCGCCTCATCGTATTTCAGCGTTGCCTCAAGATGCTCCTGCCTTTCTTGCTTCAGACGCTCATCTTTATTTCCCAAAACCGCATAGAACAACCCGATCAACCCTGGGGCCTCAAGCTTCTGAACGTCCTCCCATTCACAATTCACCCGATCCTGATACAGCACTCGCGTTGTTTCCGCCTCATTTTGCTGCCTCAAGACCTCCGACCATGCGGCCTCGATCTTTCGCTTTTCTCGAAGACGCTGTTTCACGATTAGAATTTGCTCGTAAACTTCCGTACTCATAGCGTCAAATACTCTCCACGCCCAACTCGAAGTCAAGAGTGACTCGAGATCAAACCGCTTGAAAATATTGCTCGGACCCGTATACCTTTTGGGCTTACCGCGAGAAGCGACTCGCAGTTAACAAGGAGAGGTAGATTTGTCATTTAAACGACGGGCGATGTTTTCTCAGTTGATTCGATGGCAGAATCACTATTCCCCCTTTGTTGTGTTGGGTGCTCCGCGTACGGGATCGACCTTGTTAACGCTCTCCTTAAGGGAGCACCCTGCAGCACTCATGTATCAAGAGCTCTTTAATCCAACCCATCGATTGGAACGCTGGCTGCTCGGGTGGAAGCGGGCAGGACAGAGCAATCCCGATTTTCTTCGAAAACGGCTTTACCGGAAAATGCCACCGTTCGTCGGCGCCGCAGGATTCAAGTTAATCTACGATCAACCCTCCCGGGAAGAATTTGAACCCCTGATTCAGTTCCTCTCCACCTACCCCCGGATGAAAATCATCCATCTCACCCGGAATTATTTTGAGTCTGCCGTATCGGCGGCGATCGCGCTCCAAACCGGACATTGGCATCGAATGTCCGAAAATCCCCAAAAGCCGCTCGGGGCGGAGGCCTATCCCCCCATCCCCGTCGATCTCGACTGGATCCGGTCACGCGTCATTGAATGGAGAAAGCGACAGCAGATCATTGAGTCACAAATTTCCGCCTCGGAAGTATTGCCCCTTGCCTTTGACGATTTGATCTCGGACTTTGGCGCTTCGATGGAGCGCGTGCAGAAATTTTTAAATCTGACCATCCACCCTCTGAAACCAATGACCTTGCCGGTTCGGGAAACGCCTTGGCGCAAGATGGTCGACAATCGGGAAGCACTCGAAGCCCTTGAGCAAGAACTTAAATCGGCTGGAAGATGATTTATCCACAGATTTACACCGATTAACGCCGATTCAAGAATTTGGAGTCGTTTCACTTCTGTCCAAAATAAAACCGGATTTCCGAGGTGAAACCAGGTGGGGGGATTGAAATCCAAAAGGAGGGGGCATTTCCCGCGAAATACGCGAAAC
>CAZKRU010000011.1:31817-64630 GCA_964555235.1 uncultured Verrucomicrobiota bacterium | reverse complement strand
TCTCACGACGTTGCAGGCGCAGCGTCCGGATGAGTGGCCGAAGTTGTTTCTCGCGCTTCTTTCCAAAGGAAATGCACGAACAGCGGAAGCGATCGTGGAAGCGTTTGTTCGCGGTGGGCGTGGAGATGATGTTTATGTTTCGGTGGATCGCTTGATTCGTGAACGAAATGTGACTTCCGATTTCATGTACTGGCTCGGGAAAAATCGTCCCAAGGCCTTTGCGAAATTGGTGGAGCCCCGCCTTTTCCTCGCGATCCTTTCCGTGCTCGAGCGCGACATGCTCTCTGAGATCAAGAAGGGAACCAAGCTTTACGAGCTCGTTCTGAACGACAAGGGATTCATTGCCGAGATGCTTCAAGGAGCGCCGTTGGATGACGTTCGCGATGTGACGCGAGCGATTATTCTTTCGCCCGTCTTCAAGGAACTCGACAAGCGATCCCTGCTTGGAACGTTGATCAAGCTTTATCCCGCCGTGCAGAGTATGGTCGCGGGGGAAAAGACTTCGGAAGAGAGTACGTTGATTGTTTCCTGGTCGAGCTTGGAGCGTCGCAAAAACGAACTCGAAGAGATCGTGAACAAAAAGATTCCTGAGAACAGCAAAGATATTGGAATTGCGCGTTCTTATGGGGATTTGCGTGAGAATCACGAATTCAAATCGGCGAAGGAGATGCAGACGATTCTGATGCGTCGCAAGTCCGAGCTTGAATCGATGTTGATGCGCGCGCGTGGAACGGATTTTGCTAACGTGGATACGTCGCAGGTCAATATCGGAACGAAAGTGACGGTAATCGATACAGCGTCAGGACAAAAGCAAACCTATACGATCTTAGGCGCTTGGGATAGTGAGCCGACAGAGGGAATTCTCTCTTATCTGACCGCTTTGGCCAAATCGCTTTTGAATCATAAGATTGGCGATGTCATTGAAGTCTCAAGAGAAGATGGAGAGGGGACCCGTTCGCTTAAAATTGAATTGATCGAGAGTTATAAATAGCATTGAAAAAACAATAGAACCTGATACAAACCAAGTACTTCCATGAGCACGACCATCCGTAAAGTAATTGCCCGACAAGTTTTTGATTCCCGTGGGAACCCGACTCTCGAGGCGGAAGTTCATTTGGAATGTGGTGCTCGTGGTCGCGCGATTGTTCCTTCGGGAGCCAGCACGGGAGAGCACGAAGCGTTGGAGCTTCGGGACGGCGACAAGACGAAGTATCTTGGTAAGGGGGTTCTCAAAGCGGTTCAGAACGTTCACAAGTTTATCACTCCTGCGCTCATTGGGATGGATGCCGTCGATCAGCTTGGCATCGATCAGACGATGCTGAAGTTGGATGGTACTGCGAACAAAAACAAATTGGGCGCGAATGCGCTGCTCGGAGTTTCGATGGCGGTGGCTCACGCGGCGGCCGATGCGCTCGATCTTCCACTCTACCGATATCTCGGTGGAACCAATGCGAGAACGCTTCCGGTTCCGCTCGCGAACATCATCAACGGGGGTGCGCACTCGGATGCTCCGATTGATTTTCAAGAGTTCATGATCGTTCCAAAAGGAGCGCCGACTTTCAGTGAAGCGATGCGTTACGGAGTGGAAACGTTCCACGCGCTCAAGGGAGTTCTCAAGGAGCGTGGTCTCAGCACGGCGGTTGGAGACGAGGGGGGATTTGCGCCGGGATTGAAATCAGCCGAAGACGCGCTCGAAGTGATTGCGCAAGCGGTGAAGAAGGCTGGGTATAAGCTCGGTAAGGATATTTTCATTGCGCTGGACGTGGCGAGCAGCGAGTTCTTCGATAAGACGAAGAAAATATACGTTTTTAAGAAGTCCGATCAACGACGTCTCACGGCGACGGAGCTCGTGAGTTATTACAAAGAGCTCGCGAAACGGTTCCCGATTATCTCCATTGAAGATGGAACGGCGGAAAATGATTGGACCGGATGGAAAGTTCTCACGGATGCAATGGGGAAGACGACCCAGCTGGTCGGTGACGATCTCTTTGTGACGAATGTCGATTTCCTCCAAAAAGGAATTGATCAGGGGGTTGGGAATTCGATTCTCGTGAAGGTCAATCAGATCGGGACTTTGACAGAAACTTTTGATGCGGTGGAATTGGCGAAACGCGCAGGCTACACGTCGATCTTGAGCCATCGCTCAGGGGAGAGTGAAGACAGCACGATTGCTGATATCGCCGTTGCTCTAAACGTCGGTCAGATTAAAACAGGGTCCTTCTCACGTTCGGATCGCTTGGCGAAGTACAATCGCCTCTTGCGCATCGAAGAAGAGTTGGGTCGTGGCGCCGTCTATGGCGGGACACTCTAAATTATTTGATCCCTCAAGCATCCCGCTCCGACCAAAAGTCGGATCGAATGTTTGGAAGCACCTGGCGAAAATCGCCCGGATCGCCTTCTTCGTCACGATTTTTGCAGCCATCTTTACGCTCTTTCTTCCAGTGATTCGCACCATGCAACGCCTGCAGGAAGCAAAGCGCGAGAGCGAAGCGAAGACGGCATTGGAAATTGCGACGTATCAGAAAAACAAAACGGAATACGATCTCATTCGCACCAATCCTGATTACGTCGAACGAGTCGCGCGGGATACCTTGAATCTTGGAAAACCGGGCGAAACGATTTTTCGCTTTGATTCCTACAAAGATCCGGCCACTGCGCAAATACGTCGGTAAACCGCCTAGCGGATTTTTTCGCGCGAAGTTCGCTGAGAGCGCCGAGAAAATCTGCTTAGTTTTTAATTTGGAATTCAATCCTCTGCGATTGTGCCCACCTTCGCCCCCGCGCCAAACCAATCACGCCTCCGGCGGGAAAGTCTTTTTCTTTCAGAAAGGTTTTCCGCGCGAAAAATCGGATTGCTGTTAGCTTGCCGCTGACTCGGGGACCTGCTTCAATGAATTTCTCATGAAGCTGCAACCGGATAAAATTCCCGAGGGTGATTCCGCTTTAAAAGGATCGCTCCCTGCGGAAGTGCTTGATATTCAGGATGATCTTGTCCGGCAGGATGCTCCGATTGCGTATGATTTGACGATTTTTAAGCATGAAGCCCTGATTGAAATCCGGGGTGCGACTCAAACCAAAGTGCAAGTCCGGTGTGGTCGGTGCGGGGATTGGATGCCGTGGGAGGTCGAATCGAAGAATTTTGAGCTTTTGGTCGATGCGCCATTCCCTGAATCCATCGACTTGACGTCTCCCCTTCGGGAAGATATTCTGCTCGGTCTGCCATTTGCGCCCGCTTGTGTCTTGGATCCGGAGAACCGGTGTCCGCTCTCGGGAGAAATCCCCGGGAAGCCCCCGGAACGGAAGATGGAAAGCCTCGGTGCTTGGCAGGTCTTGGAAAACTGGAAAGAGAAGAAGGAGTAGTTGTATGGGAGTTCCTAAACGCCGCACGTCAAAGATGCGCCTGCGAATCCGCAAGAGCGCCAATGCCTGGAAGTCACCGACGCTTTATGTCGACCCGAAGACCGGGAACCGTCATCACGGCCACTGTGTGGACCCGAAGACTGGGACCTACAAGGGTCGTCAGGTGATCAGCAAGACCGCTGAATAAAAGCTGGAATGAAAATCGCGTTGGACGCGATGGGCGGGGACTTGGCCCCCGCCAACCTGATTGCTGGCGCAATTCAAGCGCTTCGCGAATACCCCGACGTGTACTTATATCTTGTTGGGGATGAGTCGCGTATTGTCGCGGAACTCAAAAAGCACAACGCTTCCGAATTCTCGTCGCGCTTTGAAATTCGTCATGCTTCCCAAGTCGTGGAGATGAGCGATGGCGCGGTCGAGGGGATTCGACGTAAGAAGGATTCTTCCATTTCCCGTGCGGTCGAGTTGGTCAAGGATGGTGCGGCCGATGCGATTGTCTCGGCCGGTCACACCGGGGCGGCCGTGGCGGCGACGGCGATTAAATTACGAACGTTGCCCGGGGTCGATCGTCCTGGAATTGCGACGGTCATGCCGACGGAGAAGAATCTTTTCGTGCTGATTGATTCCGGTGCCAATATCGATACGCGGGCCCTCAACCTGGTCGAGTATGCAATCATGGGAAGTGTTTATTCGCGAGAGGTGCTCGGTTTTAAAAAACCGCGCGTCGGTCTGATGAGTATTGGGACAGAAGATGCCAAAGGGAACGAGCTCACGAAGGAAGCGTTCAAATATCTCACCAGTGCGCCGATTCATTTTGCGGGGAATGTCGAGGGGCATGATCTTTTTGAAAATCCGGTGGAAGTTGTTGTTTGCGATGGGTTCACCGGAAATGTAGTGTTGAAGACTTCGGAGAGTATCGCGAATGCAATTTTTCATTGGCTCAAGCACGAATTGAAGCGGAGCCCTCTGCGAATGATTGGCGCTTGGCTGGCTCAAGGGGCATTTCAAGCGATCCGCCGCAAAACGAATTACGAAGAATACGGGGGCTCGCTCCTTTTGGGAGTGAACGGAATTTGTATTATTGCGCACGGTTCCTCCACGCCAAAGGCGATTAAAAATGCCATCCGTGTTGCGCGTGAAGCGATTTTACAACAGGTGAACCCGCATATTATTTCGGAAATCAAGGCTTACCATGAACGCGCCGCAGCGTAAGATTCGTTCGCGGATTGCGGGGACGGGAGCTTATCTTCCGAAGCGAATCCTGACGAACGCCGAACTCGAGAAGATGGTCGATACGACCGACGAGTGGATTACGTCGCGCACCGGAATTAAGGAACGCCGTATTGCGGCGGAAAATGAGTTTACCTCGGATCTTGGAGCGAAAGCGGCTATTGAAGCGTTGCGTCACGCCAAGGTGAAGCCGGAAGCGGTCGATCTGATTATTGTGGCGACTTTTTCTCCGGATACCGGTTGCGCGTCGACGGCGTGTCGGATTCAGCATGCGATTGGAGCGACTCGCGCAGGAGCCTTTGATTTGCAGGCGGCCTGTTCGGGATTTCTCTACGCGCTGGTGGTGGCAGATCAGATGATTGGTGGCGGACTTTTTAAAAATGTTCTCGTGATTGGTGCGGAGAAGACCTCGTCGCTGATCAATTGGAAAGATCGAAACACGTGCGTCATTTTTGGCGATGGTGCGGGGGCGGTTCTGCTTCAGCCGACGACGGAAGGAAGAGGACTACTCGCTTCTGAACTCGGATCGGATGGTTCCAAAACGGATCTTTTGACGGTTCCGGGAGGGGGATGTCGAATCCCAGTCTCTCCGGAATCTCTCGCGCAGGGAAAGAATTTCCTCATCATGGCGGGGAAAGAAATCTTCAAACTCGCCGTCAATGCGATGAACGAATCCTCGACGCACTGTCTTGAAAAGGCGGGAGTCAAACCGTCGCAACTGGCCTGGGTGATTCCGCATCAGGCGAATTTAAGAATCGTTTCCGCCGTTGCTGATCGATTTGAGCTCCCATCGGAAAAGTTTTACGTCAATTTGCACCGCTACGGAAATATGTCCGCCGCATGCATTCCGGTCGCCCTTCATGAACTCGAAACCGACGGAAAATTAAAGCGCGGAGATCTCTTACTGCTCACGGCTTTTGGCGGCGGCCTGACCTGGGCGAGCATTGTGCTCGAATGGTGAGGGGATTTTTGAAGAGACTGAGCTACATTCATTTGATGGCTCTTTTGGTTGTTGTATTTTTGATTTCGTTGGGAAAAGTGCGCTCGGGCGATTCGCTGCAAAATGCTGCACAAGCTTTATCGCCGTTGCATACTCCCTTTCAACCAACATCATGGAGTCTGGGGCATCCGGATGAGCGGGTGATTTCCTTTGAGGAGTATCAAGATTCTGACCCGAATCGTCCGAATGAGATCCTTCGAAAGCTTTATCTTCAGCCAATTGGTGTCGATGCCGACTCGATAGGTCCTCTCTTGACCTCCATTGCTTCGGCAATGGAAGCCGCGTTTGGGGCGCCGGTTTCTCTGCTCCCTGACATTGGACTTGAGAAGATTCCTGAGTCGGCACAACGCGGTCACCCTAAATGGGGGGATTCACAGCTTCTTACGACTTATTTGCTGAACGAGGTGTTACATCCACGTCGACCCAAGGATGCGATAGCGGTTTTGGGATTAACCACGATGGATCTCTGGCCCGGTCAAAATTGGAACTTTGTTTTTGGACAGGCCTCGTTTCGGGATCGAGTCGGGATTTGGTCGATTTATCGTTATGAAGCTCGCAATGCGAAATTTCCGACTCCATTAAGACTTCGTCGTGAGCGAGCCTTAAAAATTGCGCTTCACGAAACCGGTCACATGTACGGAATCACCCATTGTCTTTCCTTTCAGTGCCTGATGAATGGAACGAACAGTCTCTACGAGACCGATCATGCCCCGCTCCGTTTTTGTCCGGAGTGTCTCCATAAACTTTGGTGGGCCACGGGAGTTGCTCCCCTCGATTGGGCACAAAAAATGATGCGCTATACGGAGCGTTACGACTTTCCCGAGGAGAGTGTCTACTACGAGAAGGTTGTGAAAATTTTGGAGGGCATCAATCAGGAGAAGAAGTAGTCGGTCAAATTTTAAGGCATTTTCCCGTTGCTCCTCAATGATGGGTCGTTTCAGAAACGATTTGATTGCTTTAACTCCCAAAGCTTCTCCTCTAAGATTTAAGGTTATGACACTCGGATCGCCAGTACGTATGATTTGCACTATGAAAACACTTTGTGTATTACTGGTTTACGCTGTGAGTCTGTGGGATTTGTGCGGCGCAGAAATTCGTGATAACGGTTTTAATATTTCAGTTCCGTTACCCCACGAGTATGAGGATATGAAATCGGTTCCTACGCTAAAAAACGAATTGATTGCTGTAGGACGATGGAATGAGCAAAAAAGCGGATTAGTCCGGCTTTTAAGTATTTCTGACCTTGGAGGCACAATTGGTCGTGAGGATTTATCAAAAGTGGTGCCAGCTAAACAGGGAGTCAATGTAATAAAGGTTAAATGGAAAACCTTTGATATAGATACATTTCGCATAGAAGAGAAGGGCGAAGATCAATCTTGGGTAACATTAAATGCTCAGGTTCCCACAGTTCCAAGAGCGATTCAGATTCGTATATTTGGCCCAGCTTCCGATGAGCCAGAGTTGCTCGGCTTGCTAAACAGCACACTTGCTGGATTAGAAAGTAAAACAAATTGGCTCACGACTGTGGAACGCGTGAATCATGGTCTTGATGGTCTAATACGGTTGATCATAACAATCGCAGTAATTGGGTTAATCCTACGATATTTTATGAAGAAAAAATGATGAAAAATTAGCAACAGTGTTAGAGCCAACGTAAACTTTTAGACACGTCCCTAAAATTGTGCGGTCTTTGGGGGCGGACTGACGTGGGCAAGCATCGTACTTGAGTGGTGAGTTTTTTGGTAGGGCGGGGTCGATGACCCCGCCGTGGCTTTGGGAGGGGACGTGGAGCGCGGAGCGGACAACATGGAACCATCCGATGAACCCGAAGGGCGGAGTTCGACGGGAGTCGAGGCCGTCAACTCGCTCTACCAATTTCTGGTTGATGCGGGAGAAAGGAAGAGGGGCTTATGAAAAACTCAAAAGTCGTTGAACGGGATATGTCTCCATTGTATTTTCGATTTTGTGTTTTTTATCTGCGTTCATCGGCGAAATCTGCGGATACACCCGCGGTCCGCCTTCGCAGCTGACCGCAGGCGGCGTCGATGTCGGATCCTCGGGCGCGCCGGAGATGGGCGACAACCTGGTGACGGCGAAGTTCTTCCAAAAATGCCTGTGTCGTTTCCATGGAGCTCGGCGCATAAAGCCGTCCGATGAGACTGAGCCCCGTCGGATTGTAGCGCAATAGATTGACGTGCATGCGCCGCCCCTGAAGGAGTCGGGCGAGGTCGCGCGCTTGCGCCAGGGAGTCGTTGACTCCTTCCAGTAAACAATACTGAATCGTGGTGATACGGCCACTCGCCGCTTGGTAGGCGTCGGCCGCGGCGAGGATCTCTTGAACTTCAAACCGTTGACCCATGGGTAAAAGTTGCGTGCGTGTCGCATCATCCGGCGCGTGCAAGGAGAGCGCCAGATGCACCCCGAGATTTGCTTTTTGAAGGGCTTGAATCCCAGGAATAATTCCGACGGTTGAGACCGTGATTTGACGCCACCCCAAAGCCCCCAACTTCGATGCCGCCATGCGTTCGATCGCCGGAATGAGGTTGGCGAGATTGAGCATCGGTTCCCCCATCCCCATGAAAACAATCGTGCGCAGGGTGCGTCCGGAAGTTTGAGCCTCCGCCCGGAGTCGAATCCACTGCTCGAGGATTTCGCCCGAGGTGAGATTTCGCTCAAACCCGGTTTGGGTCGTCGCGCAAAAATCACATCCCATCGCGCAGCCGACCTGACTCGAAAGACAGCCCGAGGCGCGATCCGGATGATAGTCCGGCATCAGAACGGATTCCACGGTGCGGCCATCTCTCAGTTGAATCAGCAGCTTTGCCGTCCCATCTTCGGAAACCTGACGGTGAGCCAAACGCGTGCATTCCGTTGAAAAGGATTTTGCGAGAGAATCCTCCAAAGCTTGAGGAAGCTTTTTGGAAGGATCCGCCTGGGATCCCATCCCGTAGGCACGCCGCAAAATCCGGGCGGCATGGGACGGCTTCCATTGGCGCTGTTCCAACCAAGATTCCAAGCGTGGCAAGCTCCAGTCGGTCAGTGCGGGTAATGATTCGGGGGACAGCATCAGAAATGAATCCACAGATTGCGCCGATGAGAATCCGATTTCAATAGGGAATTTAAACCCTCATGAACGCCCTTGGTAGGGCGGGTTCGACGAACCCGCCGCGGCTTGGGGAGGGGAGCACTCTATGGAGCTTTGCATCATAGGGTGACGCTTGGTAGGGCGACCTCTCCGAGGGCGCCGTCATCTCATTCAAGTCGGTCTCTTTTGCGCTCCTCATGCTTCTTTCTTTTCAACTAGGAGCCATCTGCAATAAGTTGATGATAACTTAAGTAAATATGAAAATCCTGATTCTTCAACTTCTCCTGATAACCTTATCATTACTTCCAGTAATGTCCGCTGAAGATGAAAGCCTTGATCAACTTCTTGCGCAAATTGAGCAATTGGCAAAACATCAGCCTTTACTTTACAAAACAGAAAAAGATTACATCGATAAAATTCTTAAATATCAGAAAGAGGCGATTCCACGTCTCATCGAATTACTATCTCATCCCAATAAGGATGTCGCCGAAATCGCGGCAGATGCCTTGGGACATACTGATGAAATTGACAAAAAATACCTTCCTAAAATTATAATAGGTTTGGATAGAGGAATTGGTGGGCTTCCAAATGCACTCGGACGCATTAATTGTCCCGAAGCGGCAAAAGAAACTGTGAGACGCTATCTGAATGCTCGCTCTTCACCTGCAAATCAAGAAGCCAATGCCATGCAACAGCAAGGGATCCGAACACTTCCTTACATGATTGAATTCGCCATTGCCGACAATGGTAACAACGAAGGGATCTATCATTTGTTGGGAGTCGCTCTTGGAAAAATGAAGTCGCATGAGCGTAAGGAAGCCGCATTGGCTTTAATGAAGCTCATTTACAATAACCAATATTCAACTCAATTGCGGATATCTTTTATTTCCATGCTAAGATACTTAAAGGAGCCAGGCCTTGTGGTGGAGCCAGAGTTAATCAAACTTAGAGCATCCAATCCGGAACTAAAAGATAGTGTAAATCAAGTCCTGATTGGAATTCGATCAATCGAATCCG
Organism: uncultured Verrucomicrobiota bacterium; assembly: GCA_964555235.1. GTDB lineage: Bacteria > Verrucomicrobiota > Verrucomicrobiia > Methylacidiphilales > CAMAQI01 > CAZKRU01. The sequence goes on along the minus strand of CAZKRU010000011.1, from coordinate 54,938 downwards.
GCAAAATTTATTCCGGTATTTTAAGAGACAAACCAAGTATCATTGTCCTTCGGGATATATCAGAAATTGGACAGCCAGCAGTTGAAGCTGGAGAAGAGGTCGTTAAACTTTTGAAACATCCTGATTGGGGGATACGAAGGGCTGCCGCCAGAGCTCTAGGATTTATCAAATACAAAAAGTCCGCTCCGTTACTGTTGGATCTGTTAACGGAACCGAGCGATGTCATCACTAACTGGATCGCTGCACAATCGCTTGGAAGACTGCACGAGAAAATTGCCGAGAGCTCCCTAAACGAAATATCAATGAAACATTGGCATCCGGCAGTCCGTAAGACCGCAGCAATCGCAGCAAATCACATCAAAACGTCAGAGCCCTATCAATCGCAGTTTCAGCATGAAAATTTATTCCGGGAGTTTTTCGATTATGAGGACTTTAAAATTAAATCCGATGAGGCAAGGAGCCCGTCACTTATCGAGGAACCTTTAGAGCTCAAGCTCTACAAAAACAAATCATCCAAGAAAATTCAAAAACTCTCCTACAACACAAAAATTCTAAATTCTGTTGAAGATAATCAGGATAATATCGCAGAACATCAAACTCCTGATGTTGCTCTGCGAGTCAATAATGGATGGATCGCTGGAAGTCATCGTGGAGAATGGGGAGGAGAACTTGTTTTTATTCGCGATGATGGAAGCATAACTCTCCTGCTTAAAGAAAACATTCGCGACATCTTTACGATTGGCGAAAAACAGGTAGCCGTTGCAGGACTTAGTCATATGGGTAGCAACCGCGGCATGATTTATGAGTTAAAGGCTAGCGCAAAAGGAAGTTGGCGAGCTGAACCATGGCGAGCACTTCCTGGTGCCCCAGGCTCCACGGGTAAAACCAAATCAGGAGAAATATATGTGAGCACCGCTGGTGGAGGGAACGTGATTTTATCAGCGAACGGGAATTTTAGGATGACTCCAAATGACTAGAATGAAGGAAATCATGCCTCCGTTTCTGTTATAGCAATGGGGACGCATCTAACTTTCACGAATTGACAGACGGCGGTAGATCGGTGGATTGCAAATAAAAAATGAGACATCTTCTGAAGAGATTGAATCATTCCGTGTCATCCGTGAATTCCGTGGTGAATCTGAATCACGATGGCAACCTCTAAGAAGCGGCGCCCTCGGAGAGGTTGCCCTACCAATTTGTGGTTGATACGGGAGAAAGGAAGAGACGGAACCTCCAAAAGTCACAAAAGACATCATGACACGAACACCGCTACGTCAACTCGCTACCAAATTCGACACAAACCAGCTGAGCTATGCGTCGTGATGGCTAATCTGGAACGTTTTTTAAGAATTTTTGGGAGAGATGTTTTTATTTTTCTCATTTTTATACCCCTCAATAAATTTATAAATCACCACAATAACGTAGGAACAAGCAAGGCCTAGCCCTGACATAATCCAATACATAAAGGGAATAAGTTCGAGGCTGGGGCCGCTCGTGGGATCTGCGAATGTACCGCCGCAAATGCGAACAGTATGAGGCTTTGTAATGCTAAAAATAAAACAAGAGGAATTCCAGACCACCATGGGTTTGTGAAGAAAGAAATCGCTCGGCAAAAAAACCAGGTAACAATTCCGAAAATGAAGGTGCTTAGAATCGGAACGATAAGCACTTAGTATGCGGGAGTTCGTTGAAAAGTGCCATAAGCAAAATTAAAGCCGTAAGAAAAGGTAGCGATGCCAAAGAATGCGTATGCAAGTCCTTTGAGGATATGAAATGGGTTCATGCGGATTACGGTTTGAGAACCTTGAGGATGAGACCTGGAATATGGCGGTAATGCTTCACGTTAGAAGTAGCAAGAGGGAGATTGTGTTCTTGAGCGGTTGCAGCAACGATAGCATCACCCGTTCGTAAGCCATGGGGGAGGCTGTAGCTTTCGATGTAAACGGCGGCTCGGTGTCCGATTCGTTCCGTAAATCCAAGGGTGGTAAAACCCATGGCACTCAGGAAATCTTTGTTCAACTTGAGTTGTCTGGAATCTTTTGAGCCTTGAAGAAATTCCATGTAGGTTTGAATCGAGATAAATCGCGATTCGGTTTCATCAATCATTTTCGCAGCGCGAATATTGCCACGCTGTGCCCAGATAAAAACATCCGTGTCAAAAAGCATCAGTTCGCGGGGCTCGGAGACGATTCATGACCGCATCAACGCTTTCGGAGGGCTTTTGGCTTCCAAAGAAGGGATGGTCTTGGACTCGAGTCGTCTTTGTGAGAAGTGGCTTGATGACGCCTCTTGCCTTTCCGCGATGAAGGACGGTGACTTCTTCATTGCGTGCTAGAGCCTCAAGGATATCTCTCATTTTGTAGCGCAGTTCAACGATAGATGCATTCATGTCTAGTCGTACTATACAGTTCTAAAGTGTAATTGCAAGTATCGGTGGCTGATTATTTCATTTCGGGCTCCCGCTCAATCGAAACTGAACAATTTCCGTCGGGCAGTTCCAGCGAATGGGGATGCTCGAGCCGAGGCCGCTGTTGACGTAAAGTTGGGAGCCGTTCTTTTCGTAAAATCCCCGGACATGACGAAATCGATGGGTCACTGGACCAATGGCGGGAGCGGGGGCTTTGGTGAGAGAGATTTGGCCGCCGTGGGTGTGGCCGCTGAGGGTCAGGGAGACTTTGTTTTCAGCTAGGAACGGAAAGGCGTTGGGATGGTGAGCTAGGGCCAGGGTAAAGTCTGCAGGGACTTTCGATTTTGGATGGAGAAAATTCCAGTTACGGCGAACGCGGGCCCGGTGACCCGTGTAATCAAGGCCGATGATTCGGAGGAGAGCATTGCCAATGAGAAGATCGCGGACTTGATTGATAAGAAGCCGATCTTCCAGCCAGTCACGCAGGAGTTGAATGAGACGCCAGCGGTGATCGTAGGCATCGTGATTTCCCAGGGAGCCAAAGACTCCGAGCCGCGCCCGCAGCGTTCGGAGTTGGGGGAGGGCCTGCTCGAAGGCTTCGTTGGAAAAATCGATCCAATCCCCGGTGATGCAAATCAAGTCGCTGTTGAGTTGATGACAGGCTTGAATTACGGGCGGGAGATGGCGCTCTGCGGTGAAAGTGGTTCCAAAGTGAAAATCCGTGAGGTGCGTGATGGTGATTCCTTCAAGTGATGGGGGAAGTTGAGGGAAAGTAAGGTCCAATCGATTCACCACAAAGGCTCCGGCCATTCGCTCCGCCCGGGCGCGCATTCCGCCGACGGTCCAAAAAATCGCCTGATCGGCCTGATGCTCCCACTGCTTAATCCTCTTTTTCCATCGCCACCAGCAAGGGGATTTCATGGGAGAGAATTTTGTCGATGAATTCGGAAGCGTACGAGAAAAAAAGTTGGCGTGGATTTCCTCACACAAAGTCACAAAGCTCACGAAGGAAAGCCTTTTTGTTTTAAGTTGCGAGGCTCCTTTTGTGAGCTTTGTGACTTTGTGTGAGATTCCCTTAATTCTTTTTATTGGCATTTTGAATTTCGTTCCGCAACCTTGGCCACGATCCGGGGTTTAATCCGGTGAACGGTCCCGATGGACCACCCAAACACAACACAAGACAGGAGTAACGTATGGCAGCTAAAAGCGAAGCAAAGGCGGAGAAGGCAGAATCAAAATCGATGAGCGTGAAGGATAAGAATCTCGAACTGGCGCTCCAGGCAATTTCCAAGGAGTACGGTGATGGGGCGATCATGCGACTCGGTGATGAGAAATCGAGATTGAACATCGAGGTCATTCCGACCGGTTCGGTCGTGATCGACGAATGTCTTGGCGTTGGTGGATTTCCTCGGGGCCGAATTATTGAAGTTTTTGGGCCGGAATCTTCCGGAAAAACAACCCTGACCTTAACCGTCATTGCCCAGGCGCAGCGGCTTGGCGGGGTAGCGGCGTTTATTGACGTCGAACATGCGTTGGATCCGCAGTATGCCCGCAAACTTGGGGTGAATATGGACGAGCTTCTCGTTTCCCAGCCAGATTCTGGAGAAGAGGCGCTGACGATTGCGGAGACCTTGATTAAATCGAATGCCGTTGATGTCGTCGTGTTGGATTCAGTGGCGGCGTTAATTACCAAAGCAGAGCTCGAAGGGCAAATGGGGGATGCAACGGTCGGCGCTCAGGCGCGGTTGATGAGTCAGGCGATGCGAAAGCTGACCTCGTTCATCAGTCGATCGAAATCAGTCTGTATCTTTACGAATCAGCTTCGTGAAAAAATCGGAGTGATGTTTGGAAGTCCGGAAACGACTCCGGGTGGAAAAGCGCTCAAGTTTTACGCCTCCGTCCGTGTCGATATTCGCCGCATTGGCCAGCTCAAGTCCGCTGATGGAACGGTTTACGGAAATCGGACCCGAATCAAGCTGGTGAAGAACAAAGTCGCGCCTCCGTTTACCGAGTGTGAGTTTGATATTCTCTACAACGAGGGAATCTCTCGTGAAGGATCGCTTCTCGACCTCTGCGTCGAAAATGGAGTTTTGGATAAGAAAGGGGCTTGGATTTATTTCGAAGGAGCTCAAGTCGGACAAGGTCGCGAAGCGGCGCTGCTCGAACTCAAGAAGAATCCGGAGCTTTACGGAAAAATCGAGGCGGCGCTCAAGGCGAAGCGCGCTGAGAAGGATCTTGCCGCTTAACCGTCTCAGCGCATGAGCAATCCCCGCTTTTGGCGACTTCCGGGAGGGCAGGGCGGACTTTTGTTCGCTCTGCCCACCGCAGCGCTACTCGTCATTGGGGTACTCTATTTTTCACAACGGTCCCGCTCTCAAGAGATGGCGGCGAACGCATTGCGGCATCAGGAATCTTTACTCCACGCAGAAAACGAACAGCTTCGCGCTCAAGTGGATAAACTCCAGACGGAACTTGCCGAGGTTGGTTCGTTGGCGCGCAAAAAAGAGGAGATGCTGAAGGAGAAGGAGGCGACTCTCGAAACCACACGGGCAGCGAGCGAGCAGCGTGATGCGGAGCAGAAGATTGCGAATCAGAAACGTGAGTTGACGTTGTTGGAGTTGCATAAAAACTTCGCTCAAAATTTGAAAGCAAAGTTGGATGTAAAGCAGATTTCGCTTCGCCGGGATTCCTCTCATTTGGTGGCCTTGATTCCGTTGGCGCAACTTTTTAATTCGGGAGAAGAAGATCTCAAGCCGGAGGCGGCCGCGTTTCTGGCTTCAGTGGCGACCCTTTTGAAGGGAGTTCCGGATTCGGCTGAAATTCGGATTGTGGGACATAGCGATAACACTCCGTTGCAGGGAGCCTTGGCTCAACGCTTTCCGTCTAATTTAGAACTCTCCGCCTTTCGAGCGGCGGCGGTGGCAAGGGCCCTCACCAAAGCGGGAGGACTTCCGGCGCAACGTTTGATTCCGGTCGGTCGGGGTGAGGCTCAACCGTTGGTTTCGAACGATGCCAAGGATGGGAAAAATCAGAATCGTCGGATTGAAATTATCGTCGACCTCTCGCGTTCTGGTGAATCCGACAAAAGAACTCCGTGAAGACGCTGATTCTTGGGTGCGGCTACCTCGGAAAAGCACTTGGGTCCGCGCTGATCCAAGAGGGTCATGAAGTGACTGGTTGGGTTTATTCGCCTGAAAATGCAGCCACATTAAAAGCGCTCGGAATTACTCCGATTGTCGCGGATCTTACGGAAATGACGGCTTGGGAAGTGATTCGTGGCTTTGATGGAGTGGTGCATTGCGCTTCTTCGAGACGGGGGGATGCAGAAGTCTACGAAAAAATTTATCTCGGAGGAGTGCGTCTTGCGATTCAGCATCTTCCGAAGTCACGCCTGATTTTTGTCTCCTCCACCTCGGTCTACGCGCAAACCGATGGATCGTGGGTGGATGAGACGAGTCCGACGGAGCCGACCGCGTCGACAGGGAAAGTCTTGTTAGAGGCGGAGCGCGAAACGCTTGCGGCGGGTGGAATCGTCGTGCGAGCGGGCGGAATTTATGGGCCTGATCGCGGGGTTCTCTACGAGCGATTTTTGAAGGGGGAGGCAATTATTGAAGGCGACGGATTGCGTTGGATGAATCAAATTCACCGGGATGATTTAGCCTCAGCGATTTCAAGATTGACTCAAAATCGACCGAGCGAATCACTGTTCAATGCGGTCGATGATGAACCGACGAATGCGCTGACCTACTTCCAGTGGTTGTCGGATCAATTGAAGAAGCCGATGCCTCCCTTCGGTCCTGAAAATCATCAGCGCAAGCGTGGCTGGACCCATAAACGAATTTCCAATCAACGTCTCCGGGCGACGGGGTGGATCCCGAAATATCCAACCTTTCGAGAAGGATTGGTAGGGCGCGTTGACGGCCTCGATGCCCATCGAGCTCCGCCCTTCGGGTCCATCCATGGGATGGCTCCATGGTGTCCACTCCCAGAGGACAACATTCGATGAAAGCGCCGCGCGGAACAAAACCCTGATTGCATGATTCATTTTGCCTGACATCTTTTTCGTATGAGCAAAGTTCGCCAGTTTAATGTCATTATTGAGCAGGACATCGACGGATATTTTGTTGCGACCGTTCCAGAGATTCACGGCTGCCGCACTCAAGCCAAGTCATTGGATATCTTGATGGAGCGTATTAAGGAAGCGGCGGAGCTTTGTCTCGATGCGGATTCGGGGACGTGAGTTAATCATGTTTCTCAAGCGGCACGGTTTTGTGGTCATTTTTTAAAATAGAATGTTATTTACAAAATTTTGAATCATTTCGGAGGGCGGACGTTGTTTGCGACAGAGGACGACGATTTTCCGGGAAAATCGTTGAGAAGTTGGGATTCGCTGAATTTTCTCCTTTCGGGAATAAAGAGAGAGAGCGCGTTGAGGGACGAGGCTGATTCCCATTCCGAGAAGAACCAGGTTTATGATCAGATCAAAATTGTCGACTTGAAGGGTGGGGGTCACTTTGAATCCCTGTTTCTGCATCCAGCGTTGAAGTTGTTGTGAGGTGTAGGAGTTGTCCTGAAGTCCAATCCACGATTGAGACTGAATCCATTTCGGAATCGACCGTTTGAGTGGTAGGGGTGAAGCCTTGGATGAAATGAGGGTGAAAGTATCTGAGAATTCATGCGCTACTTGAAAATTCGTAGGAAGTTTTGATGGCGGGCAGAGAATAATGAGATCCATTCGATTGGACTCGAGATCGCGTATCAAGGATTGGCTGGAGTTTTGACTGACCTGAGGCTGGATGCGGTTGTTTTTTCGAAGATTGGCGAAGAGAAATCCCGGAAGGTAGGAGAGACTGATCGTCTGTGAAATGCCAATGCGAATAGGACGGGGGGCATTGAGGAAGTTTTCGCGCAGATGTTGGAGTGATGCATCCAAATCTCCAACAAGACGGGAGCTTTGCTCGACAAGAAATCGCCCCGCAGGAGTGAGGGTGACGGTGCGAGTCGTTCTTTTAAAAAGAGGAACTCCCAATTGACGTTCCATCATTTGAATTTGTCGGGTAATGGCGCTTTGGGTGATTCCGCAACTTTGGCCCGCTTTGGTAAAGCTTGAGTGCTTGGCGACCAAATGGAAGAGATGGAGAGTATAAAGATCGAAGGGGCGTGTTGGAAGAAACTCATTCATATAATGCATTAGTATATGATATTAATGAATTTAAAGAAATCAGAAAATTCTGCCATCATCAAAGGGTCGGGAAACTAAACAAGGAGAAATGAATGGCAGAATTGAGTTTGAAGGCTCTGGATAATGTTCTCGGAGCGTTTTATGTGGATAGTACTTGTATTGATTGTGATCAGTGTCGGAGCCATGCTCCGGCATTTTTTAAGCGCAATGATGATGGTGGGCATACTTACGTTTGGAGGCAGCCTGAAACGCCGGAAGAAATAACCCTTGCAGAAGAGGCGAAGGATATTTGTCCAACGGAATCGATCGGAAATGATGGATCAAAGTGAAATTCTATGACTGAATTGATTTTATCGTTTTTGCAACTTGAGCTGTTTGAGTTGTGGATAAAAAGCGGTGAGGGTATCTGAGGTTACTTGATGGAGCTCTTCGGACATGCCTTCAATGCCGCAAAAAGTGTGGGTTGTATCAGTGTAAATCGTTTCTGTGCTATCTCGTATGACGGAGGCATTGAATCCAGCACCGGAACAGCATGAGTGCTCGCAGGTGGCGATTATCCATTCACCTGAAGGAAAGGTTCTGACGTAGACTGGTTCGGTTTTCTCAAAGAGTTTTGCCTCTTCGAGGCTTTTTATGGCAAGAAATCTTTGACTCCAGTTTTGGATAAAAGCTTCCGAGCGATGCGTGTAATGATGGTATGTGGTAAGTGCAACGACGGCCATGAGGATGACAATAAGAATGGTACGTACGCGCCATTTTTGGAAGTCTAGTTGCAGCGGATTATGGTGCTTGTCAGTCATGGAGAATTTGGCGTCAGCATAAGCGCTCTGCGCTTCCGATCCTGCTCAACCCAAAGGGCAATCGGTTTCTCCAAGGAGTGGGCGGCATCGTGTGGAATGAAGAGAGTCGCTGGAGAAAATCCCGGTTTTTGAATGACAACTTGGAATTGAACGGCGTCATTTTTTTGAAGGGTGACCGTCGGTGTTGCCGATTTTGAATCAAGGGGGGAGAGGAGCCAGGCGAAGGTGCTCGGGGCCTGGATTTTGGATTCGTAGGAGAAGACCGGAGAAGGTTGTTTCTGATTGTAGGCGGGACTGTGCCAGCCTTGGATCTCCGGATGGATTTGGCCCCGGATGATTTTGGGTTTCCACGGAACGGTTCCTATGGGGGTGATGGTCAGACGATTGCCTGTGCGGGGGTCTCGGAATTGGCCATTCGGATCGGCCTCCAAATCGGGGAGTCCGTGCCACAGGGCTTGGATGGTTACGGGTTCAAAGGTTTTGACGGAATCGAGGACGAGGATCCATTGGTTTTGGAATCGAACGATCATGCGCCGATGCGTGGTGGTGAGGGGGAATTCTTCAAAGCGGACTTCAGCTTGAACGGCGTCGATTTCAGGACTCAGTCCGACTCGTGCTGAAAGCGGTGATGTGACGGTGAATGGTTCGAAGCGCTGATCTTTTCCATTGAGTCGGAGGACATTGTGAGCCGCGGAGCCGGTGAAGTAGCGTCGCCAGTCGTCGGGTTGATAATGATAGCGGCCGGCATCGCAGAGAAATTCGCGTCCCCATGCCCATACGGTGAGATTCAGTTTATCGCGATGTTGGTGTGCGAGGCCTGCCGGGCTTGCATCAAAAAAGGAAGCGAGTGCGTTCCGATCCCAACCACTTCGCAAAAGCGCATGACCTGCCCATGGGAAAAAGGAGGAGGGGTTTCCCGAGGGAAGAACTCCTTCAGCGCCTTGTGTGGCGATTCCTTTCCATTCGGAACGTTGATAGGCGTCGGCGGCACGGGAAATCCACCGGGCATTCGATTCTTGATCGGCGTCGTTATTGAGTGGTCCATTTCCATTGGGGCCGGTGAGTCGGGCAAAGTAATCCCACATCTTCTCTAATTTTTGAAGAAATGCGGGAGAGAGAGGAGGGTTGAGATTCTTAGAGCAGGAAGTGATTCTCTCAAGGGTGATGAGATTGGATTTTTGATAATGATTGGAGAGCTCCATTTGCGCGCCGCTGGGATAAACCTGGCGCTCCATTTCTCGCTCCACCGTTCCCCGGGCGCGATTCCACCATTGAGGCGCTTTTTGAAATTCAGGAAAATCGCGCGCGGTTTGTGCCAGTGCGAGCATTTCAACGAGGAGATGATTGCCGCTTTCGGTTGCGTGATCGAGGCAGACTTGAGCGTGAATGGGGATCATGCCGAGCATTCGGAGTTTGGCATCGCGAGAGACGTGAGGGGATCCGACAAATCCATAAAACGTATGAGGCCAGGAGTCGGTGAGACGTCGGGCGACTTCCATCGTGCGCCAGCGGACGTCCGTGTTGGTTCGCGATCCGACCGGATTGCTAAAGATCCAGTCTTGGATCATATTTTCAAATTGAGCGGCATAGACGCGCTTGCCTGTCGTGCGATATCCGTTGAAAAGCGAAAGAAAATAGAGATGCCGATTGAGAAAGAGCGCCCACTCGCGATCTCCCTTTGGTCCGCGATCAAGCCAGTCGATAGAGCCGTTTGGAAGGCGAATGATTTTTCCGGAAAGTCCTTGAAGAGTGATTTTTCCTTCAAGGAGAGCTTCGGGCTTATTTTCAGGATCCATGACCGGATCTTGGATCCATGAGCGCGCGGGAGGTGTTTTGTGGGCGTAAAGATCGAGCAGAAGTTGTGAGGCGGCTTGCCAGTCACCGGATCTTGATTTTTCGGTGACGGGCTGGAGCTCGGGACGATGAGGATCCAATTGTTGAACGAGGGTTTCCCATTCTTGAGGAGAGTAAGGGGGCGGTGTGGTGGCATGAGCGAACGAGAGAGTGAAAAGACCTAAAATACCTGAAAGTTTCAGGAGAGTGATCGTCTTTATTTTTTTCACAAAACGCACAAAAGTCACACATTGATTCTAGTGTTCCCAGTGACGGAACCAAGTCTTTTTATGAGATTCCACTGCTCAGTTGCTTATCAGAAGATCCGGGCTAAGGTAATTCTATGGGAAGCAGCATCGGATCAATTTCTGGAGTCAGTACCATCTCTCCTCCGTCCCCGACCTCAACGGCAGATGCGATTGCGCAAGCGCGCCAGACCATGCTCGATTCAACGCTCTCCTTTTATACTTCTTCCACCACGACGCCCGATGCGGGGATTTATTCGTACCAATCCATTTACGACAGCAGCTTTTTGAATGCAATTTCGAGGAGTAATGGAGAAGTGGCGGCCACGGGAAATGGAACCACGATTCTTCCCTTCGGTGATACCAATGCCGCCATTGAATCGGCAACCAACGGAATGCAGCGGTCGGTCGACTCGATCTACGCTTCGGTCACCTCGCTCCTTTCCCAAGAGTGGGGTGCTCCTTCAAAAACGCCGCGTTGGGATATGTCGAGCATGGTGCTCGGATCGATTTATGCGAGGGCAGGGTACGATCCGAAGACGACAAGATTTTAAGAATTGGTAGGGCGGGTTCGATGGACCCGCCGCGGCTTGGGGAGAAGGTGGAACTAAGAACGGCGCCCTCGGAGAGGTCGCCCTACCAAATCAACCGCAGTGCGGCTAATCCCGTAAAGACGAGCGCGATAATTTCAAAAAGCTTCTGAGAAAGTTTTTTAGCGATCCAACCTCCGAGAAGTCCTCCGATGATGACGGCGGGAGCGAGGCAAAGATTGAGGTGGAACGAGTCGGGAGTAATGATTCCGAGATCAATCCCGAAGGGGACTTTGAATAGGTTGAGGATGAGAAAATACCAGGCACTCGTTCCGAGGAATTCCTCCTTTTTAAATTTCATCTCCAGAAAATAGAGAATCATGATCGGTCCTGCGGCGTTGGCGACCATGGTGGAAAATCCGGCGAAAATTCCGGTGAAAAAAGCAGCGCCTGCGGCATGGGGGACCCATTCCGGAAATCGTTGTCGGATAAAGTGAAGAGCGATGAGAGCAAGAAGAAGTCCGCCGATCGTCCATTCAACCTGGCGACTGTTGAGATGATCCAAGGTCAGGTAGCCGAGAACGACTCCGACTGCTGCCGCCGGAAAAAGTCGGAAAAGATGAGGCCAGTTCGCCTTGCGGCGATACATACCGACGGCAAGGAAATCTCCGACGATGAGAAGGGGAAGAACGATTCCCGTCGAGAGTCGTGCGGGAAAGAGGCTGGCAAAGAGCGCGACGACCAAGATGCCGCTCCCGGGGACGCCCGTTTTAGAGATGCCAATCAAAAATGCGGCGATGAGGGCCCCGCCCCATTGTAAAAGAGAAAGCGTCAGCATGAAGGCAAGTGTTTCTCGCCAAGTTCGCCAAGGCGCAAAGGAAGGCGTTTTTTGCTTTGTAATCCAAAAATTTGGCGGCTTGGCGAACTTGGCGAGAGACTGATCCTTTTCATATTTGGGTCAGTTACGTCACGGATGGGAGCTTTGCGTGAAATGATCTGAAAGCATTCTTATGCGGCGGGGACTCCGGCGATTTCTTTGACTTTTTTCAAAAATTCAGCGGCTTCTTCCGTGCGGAATTTTTTCTCCCAGCCATTGCCATAGATGAAGACTTCGTTATCGGCCGGGTTTTCGTAAACCATTCCGACGGTGCTCATGTTAAAATAAAAAGTTTGTCCGTTGGTCCGGCGAACAGTCATTAGAGTTAAAGAGGATTGGCTCATGGGGATTGAATTTAAGCTGGAGGGGGCGTTTGGCAACCTGCATTTTTGAGGGAGAAACAAGAGGTTGTTTTCGCGCAGAGTTCGCTGTGCCCGCCGAGGCTTTTACAAAAAACATCTTCTCAGCGGACTCTGCGATTCTCAGCGCGAGAAATCTCTAAGCGGGTTTTAGGATTCGCCGTGGTTCAAAATTCGGGCAACGGCAAAGGCTGCGCCGAAGCCGTTGTCGATATTGACGACGGTTACTCCTGAGCCGCAGGAGTTGAGCATTCCAAGCAGCGCGGCGATTCCTTGATAGCTGGCACCATAGCCGACGCTCGTAGGAACGGCGATGACGGGGACGGGCGTCAGTCCTGCGACGACGCTCGGAAGTGCCCCTTCCATTCCGGCGACGACAATCAAGGCTCGGGCTTTGCGTAATTTTTCTTCATGGGCGAGAAGGCGATGGAGTCCAGCGACACCGACATCGTAAATTCGCTCCACCGTAATTCCAAACGCATGAAGCGTCACGGCGGCTTCTTCTGCGATGGGAAGGTCACTCGTTCCGGCAGCCAGAACTCCAACCCAGCCGGATGGTTTGGGGCGACCTTTAAAGTGTCCGATCTGAATGATGCGCGCCGCTTCGTGCCATTTTAAATCACGAAATTGGGGGCGTAACGCTCGAACGTGTTCCAGACGACATCGCGTGGCGAGAACGAATCCGGAGCGTTGATGGATTTTTTTGGCGATGGCAAGCAGTTGCGCCGGGGTTTTTCCTTCTCCGAGAATGATCTCCGGGTAGCCCTGGCGACGTTCGCGATCATGATCGACTTTGGCGAAGCCGAGGTCGGAGATGATTGATTTCTTTTTCATGCGCCGGTTTTCTTTCGAATGAAGTTCATGAGATGATCGGCCTCCGGAAGCTTAAGGGCGGTGGTGAAGCAGAGGTAGGCGGTCCCAGCGAAGGTGACTGATCCTCCGACCGCAATGATTTCGCAAAGGTGAGAAGAAGGGAGATGTTTGTGAAGTTGGAAATAGAAGAGGGAACCAATCCAGACGCTGACCGTGGCGCAACCGATGACCTTGATCATATAAGGGAGCCATTGGGAAGCGTCGCCGATTTTGATTTTGCTTTGCATTGAGGCGATGAGCTGAAGGAAATTCATGACGGCGACAAATCCGGTGCTAATGGCGAGACCGACATGACCGAGGTCGAATATTTTTACCAGAACCAGATTTAATCCGAGATTGAGTCCCATTCCAATGAAGCTCACGCGGACGGGGGTTCGAGGATCTTCCAGGGCATAGAAGCAAGGGGTGAGTACTTTGATGGCGGAATATCCGGCAAGTCCGACGACATACGCTTGAAGGGCGTGAGACGTTTGGAGTGTATCCTGAGCGGTGAAATGGCCGTGTTGATAAATTAACGCGATAATCGGAGTCGCTAACATCGCCAGTCCGAGGGAGGAGGGGATGGTGAGAAAGAAGACGAAACGCAAAGATTCTTCCACGGTTTTTCCAAATGCCGCCAAATCCTGACGGGCGTGTTGGCGTGCGACGGCGGGAAGGGTGACGGTCGCGATGGCAACGCCGAAGACGCCGATCGGAAATTGAACAAGTCGGAAGGCGCAATTGAGCCAGGAGCGACCTCCGTCAATGTGAGAAGCGAACATCCCATTGACGAGGACATTCACTTGAACGGCCGCGCCGGCAATGATGCTTGGAATCATCAGTTGCAGGACTTGTCGTAAGGCTGGATCGTTCCAATCAATCGACCACGTGTAACGGAAACCAAGTCGCCAGAGGGAAGGAAGTTGAATCGCGAGCTGGGCAAGTCCCCCCAGGAGAACGCCTGAGGCGACGCCGATCAGTCCGCGTTCTCCAAAATGAGGATGACGCCAGTCGGATTGGGGTTCGAAGACGTAAGCGAGGAGAACGCCTCCAATGATGGAGACGAGATTAAAGGCACTCGAAGCGGAGGCCGGTATTCCAAAAATCATCCGTGCATTGAGCATTCCCATCACGACTGCTGCAATGGAAACGAAGAGAATGAAGGGGAAGAGGACTTGAGTAAGTTGAACGGTGAGTTCGAATTTCCCGGGGATTTCATGAAATCCGTAATTGGTAAGCGCGACGAGCTGAGGGCTGGCGAAAATTCCGATGATGCAAATGGCTCCCAACACCAGGATGAGGGAGGTGAGGACAAGATTGGCCAAATGCCAGGCGCGGGGGGCTCCTTCTTTTTCCCAGGTCTTGGTGAAGACGGTGGTGAAAGAAGTGGAGAGTGCGCCTTCGGCAAAGAGATCGCGGAGGAGATTTGGGATTTGAAATGCGCCGAGGAAGGCATCCAAATGTTTCCCAGCGCCGAAAAGAGCGGCGAAAGTCATCTCTCGAACGAGGCCGAGAACCCGTGAGCCCATCACGGCAATGGAAACGATCGAAGCGGAGCGGTGGTTGGAGCCCATGATGATCAGGGGACGGTGGCGGGGAGTGCCCGAGCCGTCGGTTTGACGAAAATCGCTTTATCGAGCCAGCTCTCAGGAGGATAAAGTAAGGGGTCCTTCGCGTGTTGCTGTTGGGATCGAATCCCCTTCACAGGAGAAGCGTAAAGATTTTCGTCCGCAAGTCGCGCGGCGTTCAGGGGTCGGAGAAATTCCCGGGCAACGGTGAGCGTGAGAGGAGCAGTGGATCCGAGGAGAAGGTGATCCAATTTAATCACGGAGCCTTCGGGGGGAAGTGAGATTTGCCAGGCGGGCGACAGGAGTTGAAGTTTTTTAAGAGAGCTGATCGTTTGAACCCGGATCGGTTGTTCTTCCGTGGAGGCAGTGATCGCTTGTGCCTTGGCGACGGGAGGATGATTGGATTTTCCGATCTGATTGAGAGCGAGGGATTCCAAAACCGTGAGAAGATCCACATCGTCCGGGAGTTCGCATTGTGCGGAGTTGGCGCTACTCAGAAGTTCACTCCATTTGGTGATCGGTTTTGGGATGGCATCCTTGTGAGTGGCAATGGCGTAAAAGGTGCAGGCATAGGGAATGGAAAATTGATTTTGAAGATCGAACGGATGATGGAGGTACATCGCGTTCGGTTTAGAGATCTCTGCAAGAAATTCTTTGGGGAATTCCTGGAAACGATTTTGAGAAATTCCCTCTCGAATCAAGCGATCTGGGAGGAGATAAATTTCAAAAGAGCCGGTCTCCAATCGCGGTTTGGCTTCCAAAATTTTTGAATAGGTGGTGACTTGGACTTCCACTTGGGGCTTCAGGGTTTCCACGAGCCAGGCGGGAAAGTGTCCTTCCGGAGCAAGTACTCGAACGACCCCTGGGGCGGGAGGGGTTGGAGTTGGAGTGGGGGAAACGGGGGCGGCGTTGGTGGAGGGGTTCGCTTGCGGACGATACATAACTGGGGGAAACATAGGGAAATCGTCGGTGAGGAAAAGGGAAAATTTGGTAGGGGGAGTTGACGGCCTCGATTCCCATCAAGTTCCGCCCTTCGAGACTTTGGAGTCGTTGTGGTCAAAGCGGATCGTTGAAGTTTCCACCGCAACGACGCAAAAGCTCAAAGAGGGGATTTTATTTTCAAATCCAAACCGTCACACCACTTTGAGGTCGTCGAGTCTTGGCGGTTAAAACCGGTTTTACCTCGGGAATCGGGTTTTATTTTGGACAGGAATGTTTCTTTCCAAAGCTTCATGCTTGGCAAAGGGGCGACCTTTGCTAAAGGATAGCGGGACGCATGAAAACCGCTTTGATTACCGGGATTACCGGACAGGATGGATCTTATCTTTGTGAATTGCTTCTAGGGAAAGGGTATACGGTTCATGGAATCATTCGCCGTGCTTCGAGCTTTAATACCGAGCGCATCGACCACGTTTATCGGGAACGCCATGAACAGGGGACGAAGTTATTTTTGCACTATGGCGATCTGAGCGATCCGGTTTGTATGCAGAAGTTGTTGGAGGAGATTCAGCCGGATGAGATTTATCATTTGGGGGCACAGAGCCACGTTCGGGTGAGCTTTGATATTCCGGAATATACGGCGGATACGACCGGGCTTGGTACGCTCCGGATTTTGGATGCGATGCGCACGGCCTGCCCGAAGGCTCGCTTTTATCAGGCGTCGAGTTCTGAGATGTACGGGCTGGTTCAGGAAGTTCCCCAAAAAGAGACGACACCTTTTTATCCGAGAAGTCCCTATGCGGTGGCGAAAGTCTACGCGTATTGGATTACGGTCAATTATCGCGAGAGCTATGGGCTTTATGCCTGCAACGGGATTTTGTTTAATCACGAGAGCCCGCGTCGTGGAGAGACCTTTGTGACCCGGAAGATCACCCGTGCGGTGGCTCGGATTAAGGCGGGGTTGCAGAAAAAACTTTATCTCGGAAATCTCGAATCCAAGCGCGACTGGGGTTTTGCTCCGGAATACGTGGAGGCAATGTGGCGGATGCTTCAGCAAGAGAAGCCCGAGGATTATGTGATTGCGACCGGAGAGACGCACTCGGTGAAGGAATTTTTGGAAGAGTCGTTCCGTCATGTCGGTTTGAATTGGAAGGATTATGTGGAGCACGACGCCCGCTATGATCGTCCGGCCGAAGTTGATTTATTGATTGGTGATGCTTCCAAGGCGGAGAAGCAGTTGGGCTGGAAGCCTGAGGTGACCTTTAAGAAGTTGGTTCAGATTATGGTGGATGCGGATATTGATCAGCTCAAGCGACAGATGGAAGGGCGCGATATTCGGATGGATCGATGAAGCAGAAAGTTTTTATTGCGGGACATCGGGGTTTGGTGGGAAGCGCCTGTCAGCGTCGGTTTGAAGCGGATCCGAATTACGAGACGATCGTTCGAACACGTCAGCAAGTCGATTTGATGGATGCGGGATCTGTTGCGCGATTCTTTGATGAGGTACGTCCGGATTGCGTGATTTTGGCCGCGGCGAAGGTCGGAGGGATTAAGGCGAATTGGGATTTCCCGGTCGATTTTCTCCTCAACAATCTCAAGATTCAAAACAACGTTTTGGAGAACGCACATCGAACGGGAGTGAAGAAACTTTTGTTTTTGGGAAGCTCCTGCATCTACCCGAAATTTGCGCCGCAGCCGATTCACGAAGAGGCACTTCTCACGAGTCCTCTAGAATCCTCCAATGAGGCTTACGCGATTGCGAAGATTGCGGGACTCAAGCTTTGTCAGGCTTATCGTCGCCAGTATGGAAGTAACTTTATTGCGGCCATGCCGACAAATCTTTACGGACCTTTCGATAATTTTCATCCGGAACATTCCCATGTGCTTCCGGCGCTGATCCATAAATTTCATCTGGCAAAATCGAGTGGAGCCGGTGAGGTCACGCTTTGGGGGAGTGGAAGTCCGCGTCGCGAATTTTTGCACAGTGATGATTTGGCGATCGCCTGTCAGGTTTTATTAGAACGGTACGAATCGTCGGAGATCATCAATATCGGGGTGGGAGAAGATGTCGAAATCCGCGAATTAGCAGAGATGGTTCAAAAGGTCGTCGGATTTAACGGGACGATTCTTTGGGATACGAAAAAACCGGATGGAACGCCTCGTAAGTTGTTGGATGTCTCCCGAATTCAAGCGCTTGGCTGGAAAGCAGAGATCCCGATGGAAGTCGGAATTCGCGGTGCGTATCAGTGGTATTTGGCGAATGTGGTGAAGAATTAGTGTGCTTCATTCGAGTAAGCGGTATATTTGAGGGATTTTCCCTTCGATTTTTTGACCGGATATTTTTTGGCGTTGCGTTTGATTTTTTTCTGGGCGGCAGCGAGCGGATCGATGCCGAGTTTGTCGGAGATGCGGACGAGATAGAGCAAAACATCTCCAATCTCTTCTTCGACTTGGGCCCGTTGTTCTGAGGTAAGGTGGGAGCTTTGCTCGGGGGTGAGCCACTGGAATGGTTCCAAAAGTTCAGAGGCTTCGATGCTCAAGGCGGCGGCTAGATTTTTTGGGGTGTGAAATTGGTCCCAGTCCCGAGCCTTGGCGAATTTTCGAAGAGCAAGCGTCAGGGCTTTCAAGGAAGGTGAGGAAGGTTTAGCCATGATGCAAAAGTTGGATGGAAAGACGGAATTTTGAAAGCGAAAAGGGGAACAGGTTGGCACGGTTGTGAAGGGAACCGTCTCACACAAAACCCTTCCGAAAGGAAAAGTCTATTCAGCCGGAGGCGTAACTGGTTTGGTGCGGGGGCGAAGGGGGGCACAACACACCAAGCCACAATCGGAAGGTGTTTTTGTTACATTTCATAAAAACCGGAATTGGCCTCAAAAGCTTTGTGGCTTCGTGCCTTTGTGTGAGACCATTCGCGCTACGCATTCTTTGCTCATGATCGGGTTCAATATTCGTTGGAATTCGTTGGATCTCTGGATAGGCTGAGATAAGTGGATTCTCCTGATTCTGAACCAAAACCGAAGCGGCGTCCTCGTTACCGGGGAACGCATCCGCGCCGTTACGATGAGAAATATAAGGAGCGAAATCCGGAGCTTTATCCGGAAACCGTGGCGAAGGTGATGGCTTCGGGGAAGACTCCAGCGGGGATGCATCGCCCGATTTGCGTGACGGAAATTTTGGAAGTTCTGAGTCCTCAACCGGGAGAGATTTTTCTGGATGCAACGCTCGGCTATGGTGGGCATTCCCGGGAACTCTTGCGGCGAATTCAGCCGGGAGGACGTCTGATTGCGTTGGATGTGGACCCGATCGAGTTGCCTCAGGCGGAAGCACGCTTGAGAGAGGAAGGTTTTTCAAAGGAAATATTGGAAATTCGTCGAATGAATTATGCCGGATTTCCCGCGGTATTGGCTGAACTGAAGCTGCCCGGAGTTCATGGAGTGCTGGCGGACCTTGGCTGTTCTTCCATGCAGTTTGATAATCCGGCGCGCGGCTTTTCTTTCAAAAAGGAGGGGCCTTTAGATTTACGTATGAATCCTCAACGGGGATTGTCTGCGGCGGAATATCTTCAGAGGACGGATTTGGAAAAACTCGAAGAAGTTTTGCGTGAGAATTCGGATGAGCCGTTTGCTCGGGAAATTGCGACTGCCGTGTATTTAAAACGAAAATTACTTCTGAACACCACGGGATTGGCCGGTGTGATTTGGAGCGCAATTCCTGGAAAGGTTTCGGATGAGGAGAAGGAGACTTCCATCCGTCGGGTCTTTCAAGCGTTGCGAATTGAAATCAACGATGAATTTGGAACGCTCGATTCGTTTTTAAAGTCCGTTCCTCGCGGGCTTCTTCCAGGAGGGCGCGTGGCAATTTTGACCTTTCATTCAGGTGAGGATCGTCGGGTGAAAAAGACATTTCAAGCGGGTCACCGGGAGGGGGTTTACTCCGAGATTGCGCGTGAGGTGATTCGTCCGACGGGGGAAGAAATTCGAGCGAATTCACGAGCTTCCAGTGCAAAGTTGAGATGGGCGATTCGAAGTATTTCGAGATCCTGAGGCGGATGTTTTTCGCGCGGAGATCGTGGAGGTTTTCAGATTTCTCGGCGTCCACTGCGAACTCGGCGCGAGGCTGGATGGCAGTGCTTGATTAAAATCGATTGCGGTTTTTAGAGGCGGCCCCTTTGGCAATAATGCGACGTTTGGCAATGCGTTGTGGTGCTTTTTCCGGGCGTCGGGCGCGAAGATGGATTTCAATCGGACATCCCTCGAGCGGAAAGGCCTGGCGAATTTGAATCTCGATATAGCGACGATAGGCGTCGGTTAGAAGATCTGGACTGTTGACGAAAAAGAGGAGGGTTGGGATTGCCCGGGGATCTTCGGAAAACTGCTGAGCTGCGTAGTAAATTTTAAAGCGCTTTCCTTTGACATTCGGAGCGACGTAGCGCTCCTGGGTATGCTGGAGGACTTTGTTGAGCTGCGAGGTTTGGAATTTGAAGTGTCGTAATTTGTGAATCGCGTGAATCGTTTCCAGGAGCTTTGGGAGTCCGGATCGAGTTTTGGCGCTAACAAAGTGGACTTTTGCGTAAGGTAGAAAGAAAATTTCGTTACGAATTCCCTCGGCGAATTCCTTCCGCCGATCAGTCCCGCCATCCCCTTGGTCTTGGGCGATATCCCATTTGTTCAGGGCAATAACGCAGGGACATTTGGAGTTTTGAATTAGACCGGCGATTTTTTTATCCTGCTCCCGAACGCCTTCGTTGGTTTCAAGAACGAGAACACAGACATCGGCGCGATTGATCATGTGGGCGGTGCGGCCGGTCATTTTTTGTTCGAGAGGATCGTTGACGCGGCTCTTCTTGCGCATTCCGGCGGTATCAATCAGGACATAATCGCGGTCATCCCAACGGAAAGGGACATCGACGGCATCGCGGGTGGTTCCGGGAATCTCGCTGACGATCGTTCGGGTTTCGTTGAGAATGGCATTGATCAGAGAGGATTTTCCGACGTTCGGTCGACCAATCATCGCGACGCGTGTCGGGCGGAGTCGAGGAGGGGGAGCATCGGCTGCTTCCCAATCCGAAGCCACGTCTTGCATGAGGGTTTCAATGCCGATGCCGTGCATGGCGGAGACCGGGTAGGGGTGACCGAAATTCATGTGGGAAAATTCGGCGTCAAGGCCGGATTGCTTCTCATGGTCGGCTTTGTTCAAGACCAAAAAGACGGGGCATTTTGTTTTGCGAAGCCGACGGCAGATCTCTTGATCCAGTGGAGTGACTCCTTCGCGAATATCGACGACAAAGAGGATGTGAGTGGCTGTCTCCAAGGCAATTTGGACTTCATGTTCGATGGCATCGGCAAATCCCTCCGAGTCACCAAGGCCGATTCCGCCGGTGTCTACCAAAGAATATGGTTTACCATCCCATTCGGCGGAAGTGACGAGACGATCGCGGGTAACGCCCGGTTTGTCATGGACAATCGAAAGATCTCGTCGAGCGAGGCGGTTGAAGAGCGCGGACTTCCCGACATTCGGGCGTCCGACAATAGCGACAGTCGGGGTCATGGCATTACAGCTTACGCAGATTACCAGAGATGCAAGGAAAACCGCTTCATTGTGCTGAGTTCGCCAAGTACGAGGAGAAGATGCTTTTTTGCTCGGGCTTGAGAAAGCGTCGGGAATCTGGGAGGATCTTTGGAATGGATTTTACGAAGTCAGCGGTTCGTCTTGGATGGAGAGATCGGATTCTTGCGATTCGAACGGAGGCGGAGTTTAATTTGGCTGCGATCGAGTTGTTTCGTGTTCAGAGAAAGAGGAATCCGATTTATCGACGATTGTGTGATGCCCGTAAAATTTCAGAGATCAAATCCTGGCGGGAGATTCCGGCGGTTCCCCAGAGACTTTTCAAGGAAACGCGAGTTTTTGGCGCGAGAGTCGCCCGGTTGGAATTTCACACGAGTGGAACGACTACGGGGCGGCCTGGGGTTCACCGGATGAGGGATGAAGTGCTTTATCGTGCGGTGACGGAGGCTGGCTTTTGTTGGAATCGAAAGAAGCCTTGGAGGATGATTTTTTTACATCCGAATCCCAAAAGAGCACCGCACTCTTCTTTGAGTCAAATGTTGGAGTGGTGGAAAGTAGCGTTTGGGAGTCCAGAATCGATTTCAATATTTCGAGAGGGATTGGATTTGAAGCGATTGGAGAGGGAGCTGAATTCTTTGAGTTCGACGCCAGTCTTTCTTGCAGGAACTGCGTTTAGTTTTGTTCACCTCCTCGATTCCTGGTCGAAATTTCAATGGAAGCTCCCCGCGAAAAGTGTGGTGATGGAGACGGGTGGATATAAGGGGAGGAGTCGGGAATTAGAGAAGGGCGAGCTTTACTCCGGAATTCGGCGGTTGTTCGGGGTGAAGGATCGTCAGATTTGGAATGAATACGGGATGACTGAATTAAGCAGTCAGGCTTATGCGCAAGGGTTTCGTGGCGAACATCGACCCCCTCCCTGGGCTCGGGTTTTGGTGATGGATCCTGTTCGGGAATGCGAGGTGAAAGTCGGAGCGCGCGGCGTGGTGCGTTGGATTGATTTGGCGAATGTCGATTCCGTCTTGGCAGTTCAAACGCTTGATCTTGCGGTTCGGACTGTGAAGGGATTTCGTTTGTTGGGGAGAGTTGCCGAAGCGGAGCGTCGAGGTTGTTCGTTGGGGATGGATTCAGTTCTCAAGGTTGTGGATAAAAAATAAAACCGCAGGACCCTTCATGGATCCTGCGGTTTCGTTAGGCAACCAATCGACAGGCTTAGGTCAGTAATGTAAGGACGGACTGCTGCGCGGCGTTGGCCTGAGCCAACATCGCAGTGCTTGCTTGCAGTAAGATATTGTTTTTAGAGAGCTGGGTGCTTTCCGAAGCGACATCGAGATCCTTAATCCGGCTGTTGGCCGTTTGGATGTTGGTCGATTCCGCCCGGATGTTTTGGATGTGGAACTGGAACTTGGAGACGTCCGCATTCACTTCAGCGCGACGACGGGCAATTGAAGCAATGGAGAGCGAGAGGGAGCTGATGGCGGTTTGAGCCGAGAGGGTGGATCCGATGGTGATGGAAGTGAGTCCGAGTGTGGTGAGATTACCGAGGGATGAGGTGAGGATCGTATCTGCCGTGCCGTCAGCACTGATGGCGACCGATACGGTTCCCGTTGTGAAGATCGTTGTACCATTGAAGGTCGCATTGCTGGCGATGGTGAGGATCTGGGTCTTGAGACGTTCAAACTCGATATTGTAGTTGGCTCGATCCGTATCGGAGAAGGCGCCGTTGGTGGCACGTTGAGCGAGTTCGGACATACGGGTGAGCTGATCCTGGATGGTGGAGAGGAAGCCGTCATGGGTTTGAGCAAAGGAGATGGCGTTTTGGGCGCCTTCTACGGAAGCGTTCAGACGTTTAATACGAGCACTTAGATTCGCACTAACAGCGACGCCAGCGGCGTCATCGACGGGATCCGCCAAGCGGGATCCGGAAGAGAGTTTACGAATGGACTTGGTCAAGTTTTCATTCGCGA
>CAZKRU010000011.1:0-31717 GCA_964555235.1 uncultured Verrucomicrobiota bacterium | reverse complement strand
AAGCGGGATCCGGAAGAGAGTTTACGAATGGACTTGGTCAAGTTTTCATTCGCGACGGTTAAATACATAGAAGCGTTGATCGCTCCGACATTTGTTCCGATGGTTGCCATATAGGGATACTCCAGGTTTCTAAGGGTTCTTTGGTTTCTCGACTTGTTGGTTCAGTTTCTGGTTTCTTTTCCCTGACCCTTGATTGAGTCCTTAGTTGCGTTTTCGGTCTCCTCAAAAATAAGTTTAACAATATTTTCAACTATCGACCGGGTAGTTTTGTGGTGACGAATGGGTGAGGAGTGGCATAACGACACTCATTCCTTCCTCGAAGCGAAGGAGGGTGAAGTGGTATGAAGGCCTTTTCTAAAATCTATAACTACCTGAATGCGAGGAGTTTTTATTATTTCCTTCGGGGAGTCTTTGGGGTTCGAGGGCTTAAAATTGAGCCGATTTCTCTCTCAAAAAAAAGTCGAGTCCTTCTGTTTACCTGTGCCGGGATTGGAGATACGCTCACGGACTCCGTTGTTTTTAGAGCACTCGCCGAAACCTATCCGGGGATTTTTTTAGGAGCCGTGATTCATCGTCGTCGCCGTGCCTTGGCGGAGCATAATCCGTATGTGACCCGGATTTACGATTTTTCGAAAGGATGGTTTTCGTTCTGGAAATTGTATCGAAAATTAAAATCGGAAGGACCGTGGGATGCGATTCTCCAGTTACGAGGAAATGATCCGGAGCCCCGGGCGTTAAGTTATCTTTTGGCAGGGGGACGAACCTTGAGTGTTCCCCAAATGACTCAATATCAATGGCTTTGTGGTCATACCGTGGCGCAGCCGGATTGGGATGAAACGCACGGAGTCCTTCAGACCCTGCGTTTGGCGCATGCGGTCGGGGCAAAAGCTCAGGATCCTCACCTCGTCTATGAAGTGCAGGATTCTGAAGCCCGGAGCATGGAGGGGAAAATTCAGGGACTGGGAGCAACGGGAGCCCCACGCTTGGTCTTGCAACTAGGGGGAGGACGTCGTGCGTCCTGGCGGGATTGGCCGGTGGAGCATTATGCGAAGCTCATGCGGTCCATTTTTAACCCAGAGATCGATCTGGTCGTTTTGGGTGGGAAAGATCACCGGTTTCGTGCTCAGGAATTAGAAACGTTTTTGGAAGAGGCTCCGGTACGTTACATCGATGCGGTCGGTAAATTGAGCTTGGCTGAAGCGGCGGCGCTCCTCAAAAGTGCGCGCGTGGTCGTCTCGACTGATACCGGAATGATGCATCTTTCGTTTGCGGTGGGGACTCGAGTCGTTGCTTTGATTCATTGTAATAATCCCTCGCATCGAGTTGGACCTTATGGTTATGGCGAGCGGCATCGAGTGCTTCAATTACCGCGTCCGAACGGTTACGAAAGTCCTGCAGATGCTTCCATGGCGGATTTGACGCCACAAGCGGTTCAGGAAAAAATTCAGGAGCTCTGGTCGTGAATTTTCCCGGATTGGAATGGGGGTGGAATAGTTTTCATTCCGTCCTGAAACAGGTGGGGGTGATCCGTCCTTGGGATCTTTTGGAGTGCCAGGAGGCGCTCGAAAAAAGAAAGGAGCGCGTTTTGGTGGTGGCGAGTACGGCACTCGGGGATTCGCTCTTGTGTACTCCGCTTCTGAAAAGTCTCTCCGATGCCCTCGGGCCGGAGCGGGTCGGTTTTTTAGTGCGGCCTGCCTACCGGGAGCTTTATGACGGGGTTCCTTGGATTGGAAGGGTACACACGGTGCCGGGAAAATTCCGTGGTTTTGGAGAACTTCGTTCCGAGCTTCAAGCAAATCCGTACGGGATTGCCTTGGTGGCAAATACCACGGATCCGGATCTCGTTCCTTGGCTCTGGTGGTGCGGGGTTCGCGGTTTTTTTCGATATCGCACTCGATGGAGTCATTGGGCTCCATGGTTTGCCAATCGTTCGCAGATGCGAGAGTGGGGACACTCGGAATATGCGACGGGCCATGCCATTGAAAATAATCTCTCCATGGCAGAAGCTTTGGAGATTCCAATAACAACACGATCGTTAACCCTCCCGCTCCCCTCCATCGGTCGACCGCTTCCCGCTTATGCGCCCCATTTGCTCGTGGTTCATCCTGGCGCCTCGCGTGTGGATAAGCGTTGGCCACTGGATCGCTGGGCTCGGGTGATTCAAGCGCTTTTACAGTCGTTTCATTTAGAATGTGTTCTCACAGGAACACGGGAAGAGGTGGAACTGGCCAACACCCTGTCGGAGATGATTGATCATCCGGTGATTAATCTTGCGGGAGAGTTGGGTCTCGGTCAAATGGCGCACCTGCTTCATGGGGCCTCTCTCTTTCTTTCTGGAGATACGGGGCCGTATCATTTGGCGGTGGCGATGGAGTGTCCAACGGTCACGCTTTTCGCTCCGCGCGATCGAGGTTCCTCGGTCGAGGCTTGTGGACCTCATGGGGTGGATCTCCGACGCCATCGGATTTGTCAGACCAAGCAGTTTGGGGATCCGATTCTGATGATCGATGTTGAGGAAGTCGGTCTTGCGGCTTACGATATCTTGAGCACGCTCTAACCCCAATCATGAGCGAAGAATTGACGCGGCGGATGGTTTCACGCAAAGCTCCTGCCCGTGGAACGTGCTGGCACGGTTGTGAAGTGGATGATTTTTCGCGCGGAGCCGCGGAGATCGCCGAGTGATTGATTTTGTTTTTCAATTCAAAAACATGCCCTCAGCGGACTCCGTGGCTCTGCGCGAGAAACTCTTTATCATGAGTTTCTGAGTTCCAAATTTACTTAAGACCATGAGATGACTTGAAATGCGCTAGAGACGCCGCAACCAAGAAAGCAGTGCGGGAGTCATTGCGACTGCAAGGAGAAGAATGATGATTTTTCCAGATCGAAAAAACAGTGGGAACCCCCTTCCCAAAAGCAGCGCACTCAAGGCCAGAAGAACCATGGCTCCAAGAAGAATTCCAGAAATCAGAGAGAAACGTTTCATGGGAGATTCAATAACTGTAAGGATCTTCCGGAGGAGGGATGAGATGGGTTTCTCGAGGATGGAGAATCGGTTCGGATCCCATCTCGCCAATCTCCAGTGTTCCGATGACCTGAATCCATCCTTTTTCCGGGGGGTGAACGGGAAGTCCGGGAAGTGAAATTAAAAGAGGTTGAGCGTCTGCGGCGCAGCACCACATAATGAGTCTCATGAGATGCGGTCCGCCTTCGCTGATGAATTGCCCGGCCACGGAAACCGTTTTTCCCTGAAGTGCTTCTCGGAGAGTTGGATTTACGGAGGCGGTGGCAAGATCCAAGAGGTCAACTTCGATGACTTCGTTGCTGGTCGGATCGGTATTTGGGGGAGGAGTTGAAGACGGCGCGGTCCAATGGGTGGAGGTCCGGTTGGAGAGGGCATTCCAGCTTAAAGCTTCACGAGGACAAAAGAGGATCACAAGAAGCGCAAGGCTGGCGGGAATCCATTGCTTCCAAGTGAGTTGATGCTCGCAGCAGGATTGAGAGGGTCGCTCAGCTTCGCCAATTCCAAAAAGAATGAGCCCAATTCCGGAGGCGAGAACCCAAGGACGGAAGGATGGATTTAAAAAAAGATTCAGTTGATCGGAAATCCCCCAGTAAAAAAGTCCTCCTCCCCATCCGATTGCCTGAACAGGAAGTATCCACGATCCTGAGGAGTGGTGAGAATGATTCATCTTCGGTTTTTTCGATTCTCAAAAAGATCGTTGGCGGTTTGATAATAGGAAATACATTCGCTTTCCATAACAGGATCCTTCGGAAGCTCCGTCAAATCCAAAGTTTTCGGTTCAATCCGATAGAGAGCGTGCTCTCGAATTGGTTTTAAAACCTCAAGGCGATTTTCCTTTTCGTAACCGAGCTTTTGATACGTTGCCACAAAGGCGCGCTCTTCCGACGGCTCCATCTTTAAAATATCCTTCCCAAAAAAACGAGTTTCGTAAGTCCAGTTCATCAGCCCCAGCAAGGTCGGGGCGTAATCGATTTGAGAGCAGAGCTTGGTGACTTTCTGAGCGGGAATGAGTTGCGGGTGATAAATCATCATCGGAATGTGATACTCGCGTAGAGGAAGATCAGTTTTTCCAGAGCTACCGGCACAGTGGTCGGCGACAATCACGAAGATCGTATTTTCAAACCATGGCTTTTTCTGGGCCGCTTCGATCATTTGTCGAATCGCGTAATCGGTGTATTTGACCGCAGCGTTGCGCCCGCTTCCGGAGGGGAGATCGATCTTTCCGCTGGGGAATGTGTAGGGACGATGATTGGAGGTGGTCATGACGAAGTGATGGAAGGGTTTGCCTTGGGCAAATGCGGCATCCGCTTCTCGAAGAGACCATCGATAGACGTCTTCATCGCACGCGCCCCATGCATTGGCGAAGGTAACCGCTTCTTTGGGAACGAGGCCTCGATCCAGGATCCGATAGCCATTGTCGCCAAAAAATTGATTCATGTTGTCGAAGTAGCCGTATCCCCCGTAGATAAAAACCGTGTCATATCCCTTGTTTTGAAAAAGTGAGCCGAGGGAAAAAAGGTGCTCGTTATTTTTTCGTCGGACAATCGATTGTCCCGGAGTGGGGGGGACGGAGAGCGTGAGTGCTTCCATGCCGCGAATCGTTCGGCTGCCGGTTGCTCGGAGATTGGTAAAAAAGAGACTCTCGTCTGCGAGTTGATCCAGATACGGCGTGAGATGCTCTTGATTTCCAAGGGTGCCAAGAAAGGATCCGCTCAGGCTTTCGACGGTAATTTGAATGACATTCCATTTTTTTTCAGGCCCGGGATTTTGAATAAGTCGGGTGATGTCGTCTGGAGTTTCCGAAAGATAGGAAGAATTTTTACTTTTGAGAAGTCGGCGAACGGTTTGGAATGCCTCGGTGCGGTCAATCAACGGATAAAAGCGATTGTAGTCAATTCCTTGATCGAACCATGCGGCGCTAAGCGAGAAGACGCTGTTTTTGGCGAGCTCTTGGTTGTAATTGTTGGAGAGGAGATTGGTTTGGCGATTGTTGAGAAGGGCGAGGAGTCCAATCGTGAGAAGGATGGCGGCAATCAGCCCTTGAAAGCGGGGACGGAACGGAGTGTTGGAAGATTCCCACGCTTCAAGGGCGCTGGTTTTGATGAGTATGGTAGTGATTCCAATAGAGCTGGCGATGATCAATCCAATAATCGCGGGAATGGGGTATGATTCCTGGATATTCTGAATGACTTCGTGCGTGTACACGAGGTAATCGATTGCAATAAAATTGAATCTTGCCCCAAATTCGATCCAAAAAATCCACTCGGAGACGATCACAAAAAGAAAGAGTGAGAGGAAGAGGGTGAGGATTCCCCGGGCCATCCAGCGCGAACCGTTGGTCGCAAAAATGCGCTGAGGCAAAAAGGTCATGAGAAGTCCCATCGGAATGGAAAAAGTCAGTCCAACCGCCAGATCGTAAACGAGTCCAAAGCAAAATGTCGCCGGGAGTTCGCGACTCCACGGATCAATCTCCTTCCAGCAATAGGTGGTCAGTGCGCAGCGTGATAAGGAGGAGAGAAAAGCGAAAAGCAACACAATCCAGAGGAGGCCGCCCAAACGATTTTTCCAAAAGAGAAAGTTCCATGAAACAAACCGAGTGGTGGAAGGAGTTATCATGAAGTGCGAAACGCTAAGGCGTTTTGGAGCGGAAGATAAATCAAAAAACTTAGTGAGACCATTTGAGGCCGATCACGGAGAGTACGATCAGAGTCACAAAAAAAATCTGAAGCGAGGTGATCTTGTCTTGGAAGAATAAGACCGAGACGATCATGGTTCCTGCGGCTCCCATTCCGGTCCAAGCAGCGTAGGAAATTCCGAGGGAAATGGTCCGAGCGGCAAGTGTTAAGAGTCCAAAGCTGGCGATAGCGCAGACGCCGAAAGCCACTGTGTATTCCCAGCGGCGAAACCCATCGGAAAGTCTCATGAAGGTGGTGAAGCCGATTTCAAAAAGCCCTGCTAAAAATAAGTAAATCCAAGCATTCATAGTTCGAGAGATGCGGATTAGCTTTGTAATTCCAAATAGCGCCGATACCAGCCGTTGGGCTTCAGGAGTAATTCGGAGGGAGATCCAGTTTCCACGAGGCGTCCCTGATTCAAGACAACGATCCGATCTGCGTCCCGGATGGTACTTAAGCGGTGTGCGACGATAAAGGTCGTACGGCCTTTTACGAGTTCGTGCATCGCTTCTTGAATTTTCTTTTCGGTTTCGGAGTCCAATGCCGAGGTTGCTTCATCCATAATTAAAATGCGAGGATCCCGCATCATGGCGCGAGCGATAGCGATGCGCTGGCGCTGTCCTCCGGAAAGTTTGGCGCCACGTTCTCCGACGCGTGTTTCGATGCCATGGGGAAGTTGATTTAAAAAATCGGAGACACGTGAGTTCTGCAAAACCCTCTCAAAGAGCTCGGGCTTTACTTCCTCAATTCCGTAGGTGATGTTCTCGCGAATACTTCCCGAAAAAAGAACCGTTTGCTGCGGGACCACCGCAAGAAAGCGACGATATTCTTTTAAATTCACGGTTGTCATATCCCGGCCGTCCAGTCGTAGGATTCCGTCACTCGGCTTGATAAACCCGATGATCAGATTCATGAGGGTCGTTTTTCCGGCTCCGGAGGCGCCAATTACCGCGATGCATTCCCCTGGTTTAAATTCCAAGCTGAGTTCGTGGAGGGAAGGTCTCTCGAGGTGATTGGGGTAGTGAAAGGAAACATTCTCCAGTGAAATCCGTCCCTCGACTGATTTAATCGATTCCTTCTGATCGTGCTGTTCGACTTCTTCAGAGCCGAGAATTTCACCGATGGATCGAAGGGCTTCTTTTCCTTGAGAGAGCTGCGGAACCACTTGCAGGAGCGCGGTCACGTTTCCAATGGCCATTCCAAAATAACCTTGAAACATGACGACCTGTCCTGCGGTCAGAGTTCCATGCCATGCCAGCCAGATGGCGAAGATGAGACTTCCGATGTAGAATAATTGAAAGGTTGCCCAGGCGCTACACCCAAAAAATTCCATAATCCAATCAACGGCCTGACCTCGAGCGTGGATCGCCTTTAAACTTCTCCGCATGGTATGGACTTCAAGATCTTCCAAAGCATGGGCGCGACTGACGGGAATCATGCTGAGCATTTCTTGAAGTCGTCCGGACATACTCTCGACTTCGATGCGAAACTCTCGTTGGTGTTTTTGCATTCGGCCTCGAAAAATTCGCCCGAGCAGGATTGCCAGAGGAGTCGTGATGGCGAAATAGATCAGCATTCTCGGTTCGGCAACGAGGCAGATGGATACGGTGGCGATCAAGCTGACGAGAGAGCCCCAGCCGTTACTGAAGAGCCAGCGAATCGAAAGTTCAACCTGATCGACATCTCGAAGAATTTTGGATTGAAGGGTACCGCTCGGACGGGAATCGTGGTAGGCGAGGGAGAGTTGTTGGAATTTTTCGATGAGGCGAGTTCGCAACTCCATTTGAACGTGTCGACACCCGCGACTGAGAAAGCGTGCGAATAGCGTATGCGTCGGAATGTTTTGAAGAATTAAGACGGCGAGAATGATTCCATTTCTCAGGACGATCGATTTTCCTTCAGCGGTGGGGTGAACGGCCGCATCAATCATCGGAGCCACCAGATACGGCATCATCCAGATCGGGGAGGCCTTAATGACAAAAAAGAAGAGCGCGAGGATCCAATCCCATCTTCGTTCAAGAAGGAGTTCACGAATGGTGGCGTTTACGGAGGGGCTGAGAGGAGGGTGTTTGGAATTCATGAGATGACAATGACAGGAAGTGCGGCGTCTTCCGCCCATTGACATTTACAGGTATTCATCGATTTAGGTCGAATTCTTGTCTTTCCTCCGTTTTTGTCGAGTCTTTTGAGTTTATACGTCCAATGCAAAGTGCTCGACGCCGTTTTCTGGCAGAAAGTACGGGGAGGGAAAATGATTTAAATGTTGACATTCCTGTAATTTCAGTAAATATTGAAAATATGAAAGAACCGGAGCGAGCCCCTCTTCAACAGGCCAAGGACGAATTTGTGACCCAGTGGGGAGCGATTGGAAATGCTTGGGGAATTAACCGGATCATGGCTCAAATTCACGCGCTTTTGATGGTGAGTCCGGTTGCGTTGACGACCGATCAGATTATGGAGGAGTTGAAGGTAAGTCGTGGACATGCCCACGCGAATCTTCGGGAGTTGGTTGGTTGGGGTTTGATTCGAAGCGTGATCCGTAAGGGTGAACGAAAAGAATATTTTGAAGCGGAAAAACAAGTCTGGAAAATCTTTTGCATAGTAGCGCGGGAACGAAGACGGCGTGAAATAGAGCCGGCCTTGGAGGTGCTTCGTAACTGCGAATTGGCCACCAAGGATTTAAAAGGTGACGAGGCGAAAACGTTTCATCAACAAATTGTCTCGTTACAAGAGTTTGTGGTGATGGCGAACTCACTCGTGGATAAAGTCGCGAAATCTGATCAAAGTCACCTGATTCCATTTCTACTGAAACAACTCAAATAAAAGGAGAGACCATGCCGATTCAACGAATACTCAAGCAAGTCCAGCTTCCCGTGAGGAAGAAGGGCAAACAGAAACCGGAAGAAAATTTTTTAACAAGAATTTTCAATAATTATCGAAACTACAGGAAATATGTGAAGGGAGAGCTTTTATGAATGCGATGGTTGCCCTTTATGGGCTTTATTTGGTGATTAGTGCGGGCTTCACGATCTGGGTCGCAAGAACCCTTCACCAAAACGGTCGGGCATTTCTGGTGGAGGCGTTTGGCGGGAATGAACCGATTGCGGATTCGGTGAATCATCTCCTCGTCGTTGGATTCTACTTAATTAACTTTGGCTATATCACCTTAGTTCTGAAGGAGAATACCGAGATCGAGACCGTCCAGCAAGTCGTTGAATTCCTCTCGACGAAGGTCGGGTATGTTCTGCTTGTTTTAGGGGGGATGCACTTCTTTAATCTTTGGATTTTTTCGAAGTTGCGTCGTAAGGCAATGTTGCAGGGGGTGCTTCCTCCTTTACCGGCAGTGCCAATGGAGTGAAATGAATCCGTCCATCCACTACTTAAAGTTGTTTTATGATCCGTACTGTGGATTATGTCGTGATTTTAAGAAGTGGGTGGAGGATCATCCGGCTTACTTTCCGGTGAGCTTCGTTCCCTATAACTCAGAAGAAGCCTTAAAAATATTTCCACGCCTTTACGAATACCGAGGGGATGAAGAGATTATTGCACTCTCGGATCACGGTTATTATCAAGGAGCGGAGGCTTGGATCATGACGCTCTACGCGTTGAAAGACTATCGAGAGATCGCAATGAAATTTGCTCATCCAGCCATGATAAAAAAAGTGAAACCCTTTTGTCATTGGGTCTCCAAGAATCGGAAAAAGATTTCCAGTGTGCTCGAATGGTTTGAGAGTGAAGAGGAAGTGGTCAGTTGTGAAGGAAACTGTAGAATCAAAAAACATCAAAAGAACTTATGAGTGGTTTTCGAAATAATGAAATGATTACAGCATTGAGGGAAAATTCACTTCAAGTAATTCTCCTCCTTGGGATTGCGATCCTTGGTTCAGTGGCGTTCGGTCTTTTTATGGATCATTCAATCCCTTCCATGTTTTATTCAAAAATTCCCGCATGGATTATCTTCACGTTCGGAGCCGGAGTCTCTTGGGCTCTGTTTTTGCCACTGCTTGGTTTTGCCGCAAGAATATCCCTCAGCGATCTCATTTTGCCAGGATTGAGAACCATGGGAATGGGGGAAGGTATTTTACTGAGCGGTTTAGCGTTGATGACGGCGTTTAACTGTTTTGAGCCCAGGGTGCTGATGGGGGTTATATTGGTTTCGAATTTGGTGATGATGTTTGCTCTTGGTTGGCAGCTGAGTCGAATTGGCTGTGAGTGGCGAATCACCATCGCCATGTGGTTGATGGTTCAAAATGGACTATTCGTATTATCGGTCGGTTGGATGACAGGATGGAAAGGGGTTAAATGATGAGACTTTTTCAAAAAAATCCGATAACGATGGTCGGAAATCTCGAGGATTGTTGGTTGATCACCTATCAGAGTCCCGAAAAAGTGATTCAAGACCTTCTTCCTAAGCCCTTCGAAGCAGTCACAAAAGACGGATATGCGTTCTGGAATGTAGTGATCTGTCGTTTGACGGGAATGCGACCTCGTTGGTTTCCGTTGGGAATTGATTACTGGCATGTCGCGTATCGAACGCTGGCAAAGTTCACGACCAAAGAGGGAGAAGTCATTGAAGGACTCTATTTCTTTAGAAGTGACAGTCAGCCCGGCTGGTTGGCTCCGCTGGGGAATCTCATGACGGAGTTTAACTTTCATCCAGCCAAGATTCAGGTCGAAAAAAACGTCAAAGAAGTGCGATTTGAAGTGCTGGCAAACGGAGGGAATGCTCAAGGGCAATTCCTTCGGGATCAGATTCCTCAACTTCCTGCAACGGCACCCTTTCAGAGTCTTGAGGAAGCAAAGCATTTTTTGCAATACAAGCCGTGCGGATTCTTTTCTCAGGAAGAGGGAAAGAAAGTAAATGCGGTTTTTATTAAAAGGGACGAAAAGGTATGGCAATATCAACCGATGAGGGCTTCGGGGATTGAATTTGAATTTCTCAAGCCGTATCCCGCCGAATTTTTAATGGCTTTTGAAGTAAATCCGATTCGATACCAATGGAATCGGGGAGAGATCATCGAGACATGAGGGTTTTAATCACGGGTGCAAGTGGTTTGATTGGGAGAAGTCTCACTTCGTTTTGGTTGTCGAAGGCGTATACGGTTTATCAGGTTTCAAGGAATCCGGATCGGCGAAATGCTTTTTCTCTCGGCTATGAGGATTCGATGCCGGAGGTCGATGTGATCGTCAATTTGGCGGGTGAACTGGTGGTCGGGTATTGGACTGAGAGTAAAAAGAAACGAATTCTTCAAAGTCGGATGGAGTCGACCCAATGGGTTGTTGATCGAATTCATGCGGCAAAGGTAAAGCCCAAGCAACTGATTACCGCGTCCGCAGTTGGAATTTATGGGGATCAAGGAGATGAGGTGATTAATGAGAGATCGGTTCTCGATCCTGAGGGGGAATTTCGTTATCAGGTTTGCAAAGCGTGGGAGGCAGTTGCAGGGGAAGCGAAACACGATGGAGTGCGAGTGACAAAAGTGCGGATCGGAAATGTTTTTGCATGGAAAGAACGGTTTTTGGGATATGTCCACCCATTTTGGAAGTGTGGAATTTTTCCTCGCCTTTCCACGCCGGAGACTTGGATCCCTTGGATCAGTCTTCGAGATCTGGTTCGAATGATCGATTGGATTCTGAACCAGATGGATTCTCCCGAAATGATCAACGGAGTTGCTCCGTATCCTTTTCAATGGAGTGAATTTGAGCGTGTGATTCGGCAGTATTATCCGATAAAAATGACCGTGCCGATTGATCGGCTGGGGATGAGCGTGTGGATGGGGGAGATGGCGCAGGCAGTGCAGGACTCGCAGAGAATCGTTTCCAGTGAAGCGACTCTTCGGGGGTTTGAATTTTTGGATGATAATTTTGAACGATATTTGAGGGGAGCCAAGTGAAGAAAGAAAAAATAATGGATTTTGTTGGAAAAGAGATCGGGCGGAAAATGTATTTTGCGATCGGGTTTGGGCTAGTGATTCTGAAGTACAACATTGACCGAATAGTTTCGATGATCATTGCGAATCAACCCGTGTCGATATTCGATCATTGGAATGCCATGATCTCGTTTGATTTTCAACATCTTACAGATCAACATCGCACCTTTTTGTTGATAATGTTTCTGACTTCAATCCCGTTTATTTTTGTGGGAGTTCTTTTGACAGTGGGAAGGTTAAAGGATGCGGGGCTTCCTCGTTGGATGTCGGGATTGTTTTTTCTCCCCTTCGTGAATGTTTTGTTTTTTTTACTGCTCTGTTTGCTTCCAGCGCAACGAAACAACGGCTCGCTTGCGGAACGGCCCCCTGGATTTTTGGCGAAATTTCTTCCCCAAGGAAAGTGGGGGAGTGCGATTGTTTCATCATTCATGAGCTCCTTGATTGGAGTTGGAATGATCTATTTATCGACGGAAAAGATCGATAGCTACGGCGGCGTTCTTTTTATTGTGCTTCCGTTTATGATGGGGATGGGGGCCGCGCTTCTTCACGGCTATCATGAAAGGCGTTCATCACGGCAGTCGATTTCGGTGGCATGTCTTTCGATCACTTGTGTAGGAATTTTGTTGCTTGGGTTTGCGTTGGAGGGGGTGATTTGTTTGGTTCTCGCGGCACCAGTTGCCTATTTTACGGCTACTTTGGGAGGGTTGGTTGGTCATGTCATACAAATGCATTACTGGGATCAACGGGCAAAAGAGAAGCTCTTTTGTCAACTTTTCGTATTGTTTCCCTTATTGCTGATGATGGAAAATCGTTTTCAAGGCGAGCTTCCAACCTATCCCGTCACTTCGTGTATCCAAATTAAGGCAAGTCCAGAGGAGATATGGCCTCAGATTATACAATTTCAAAAGATTGAACCTCCGACGGAGTGGATTTTTAAAACTGGCGTGGCCTATCCTGTAGAGGCACGAATTAATGGGAAAGGCGTTGGCGCTGTACGACATTGCGTTTTTTCAACAGGGTCTTTCGTGGAGCCAATCACAGTTTGGAATCCTCCACTCCACTTGGCGTTTTCAGTCATTGAACAGCCAAGTCCCATGGATGAACTCTCTCCCTATCATTCGATCGCGCCGCCTCATCTTCACGGATTCTTTGAATCGGAACGAGGAGAGTTTCGATTGGAAAAGGTCTCCGATGGAACTACAAATGTTTATGGAACGACGTGGTATCACCATGATCTGTGGCCACAGTTTTATTGGCAGCCTTGGACGAATTGGTTTATTCACAAGATCCATCTTCGGGTGTTAAATCATATCAAAAACTGTGTCGAAACGGGATCTCAACTTTAAAAATTAATGAAACTACAAACACTTATCGTCGGCGGAGGAATTTTACATTTATTGCTCTGTCTTGTGAGCCTTCCGATTCCGTTGGTCTTAGGGTGGCGAGCGCAAGTAAAGAAAATGGAGCCCCTGACAGGGTTGGTTTTCTGGACTTATGCCGGGTATATTTGGACGATCCACCTGTTTTTTAGTCTTCTCTCGCTTTTTTGTGCGGATGAGCTGGTAATTGCATCAAAATTAAGTATGGGGATTTGCGGTTTTATCACCGTTTATTGGGGGACACGGGTGATTCTTCAATTGAGTTGTTTTCGTCAAGCGCATCCTCCTCGTAACTTATTTGAAAAGTTCGGGGAACTGGCGTTACTGGCTCTTTTTCTGGGGATGATCGCGATTTACGGATATACGACTTGGAGTCATTTGACGCGATGATTCTTGTCTCCGTCATTTTCGTTGCGACCATTCCGTTTTTGGGGTTCGGAATGGCCGCCAATCGATGGATTCGAAAAAGAGAGATTTTATGGGGGGCTCTGTTTTTCAATCTGATGGTGATTCATTGGCTTGCGATCGATTTATCTCCGTTAAGCCGAATGTTCCTCTTAACGACGGGTCTATTGCTGAGTTGTAAAAATATTGGGATGTTCGAGTCGGGGCAATACACGACCATTTCGTGGCAAAAGAAGTTTTTGTTTTATTATGCATGGATCGGGGTGAATCCGAGGCCATTTGCGAGAACATTCAAACAACGGACGTGGAATTGGAATGAGCTGATTCTCGCGTTTGGATCAATCTTGTTAGGAGTTGGTTTTCTTGCGATCTTTCTGTTTTTAAGAACAAATCAGCGCTATTCACTTCTTGCTAGCTATCTTTTGCTATTGCCTGGACTGAGCTTGATTTTTCATTTTGGAATATTAAGGGCCGGGCTTGTGATTTGGGAACGGTTCGGCGTTTCATACAGTCATTTTTTTCAAAATCCGTTCAAATTTCAAAGTCTTCATGATTTTTGGTCGAGGCGGTGGAACTTTCCCTATGTTGAGATGTTGAGTCTTATTTTTGTGCGCCCGCTTCTGAAGCATTGTTCTGGAACCACAATTCATTTTCTCTCTTTTCTCTTTTCGGGGATTCTGCACGAGATTGCGATCACACTTCCGATCCAATCTGGTTTTGGAGGCCCGACGGCCTACTTTTTGTTTCAAGGGCTTATGGTTTGGTTTGAGAAAAAATACGAACTGAAAGATCGCTGGGGGGCTTGGTATAAGCCGGTGGCCGTGTTGAGTTTGGTGCTTTTGGTTCCGTTACTTTTTCCGCCGAAATTTGTATCAGAAGTATTGAGTGCGTTAGTGGATCGGGGGGTGCAAGCCGTCTCGTACTCTTATTAAGGTCGCAAGTATTCGAGAACGTCTGAGGATTCCGGTCCGATCCAAGTAGAGCGAATGCGTTGGTCAAAAGTAGCGAGTACTCCTTTCTTACTTCGGCAGAGCTCAAGGAGGTAGGCATCTGTTAATTCAGAAGAACGGATCGGAGTTTTGCGATGGCTCATCCATTCGGAGAAGGAGTAGTCGTCACTCCAAAAATGATGGGTTTCCGTGGCTACCTTGAATTCTTCTAATCGTTCAGCGAGATCGGAGATGGGAAGGGGTGTGTTGGGATAAGAGGGATTGGAGAGAATTCGCAGGAGCCCATTTTCAGTGATAGGACAGGTACTCCAACTCTCTACTGTTTCAAACCAGTCGTGAGCAGCAGAATGATGGATATGGGCTTCGTCAAACAAGGCGACCAAGACATTCACATCTAAAAGAAAAGTCGGTTTATTCATCTCGGAGCGAATTCACGATTTCCAAAGTCACCGGTTTCGCGTCTTGGCGTCGGGAAATGACCCGAAGTCCGTTACGCATGTTTTTGTGTGGAGCGGAAGGTTCCAGTCCTTTCCGAATGAGAAGGGAGATTGCTTTACCCAGCGGAACGCGTTGTTGCTGTGCGAGGCTTTTTGCTAGGGTCAGTAGATCATTATCAATATCAAGCGTTGTTCGCATCAAGACATCATCGCATCAAACCATCAATTGTCAAATGTCGATGCTGTTGGAATGGAGGCGTCGAGAAGATCCTTTACTAAAAGCTCTCGATTCATTCTATGATTAACTTTAATCCGCAGATGATACAGATGCCGCAGATGTTGAGTAAGTGACACAAAACACGCCAAAGGGGGGGGATCCTGTGGTCCTCATTTCCTGCTTCCGAGGTTTTGACATTTCTTGCTGCACGGTGGGCTTTATGCTAAGGTTTTCTTATGACGGAGGAGGAGCTTAAGTTGTTTAAGGAAGTGACGAAGGATATTCGTCGCATTCAGCCGCTTTTTGATGCGGAGCCGAAACTTAAGACATTAGGGGTTGGTACGATGCGAAGCCAAGGAACTGCTCGTCTCCAAAAGATCAAAGCGAATTTGTCCAAGAAAAAATTGCAATCGTAGGGCGCGGGATGGAATCCCCTCAGTTGCCGCTTTATCCCTATCTTGCTCCTTATTCTTGGAGTTTGGTGACAAGTTTCAATGAGTTTGCCTGCCAGCAAGGTAAGGCCTTTCACGGTCCCACCAGTGATGGG
Source organism: uncultured Verrucomicrobiota bacterium (assembly GCA_964555235.1). Classification (GTDB taxonomy): domain Bacteria; phylum Verrucomicrobiota; class Verrucomicrobiia; order Methylacidiphilales; family CAMAQI01; genus CAZKRU01. Next base: position 16,155 of record CAZKRU010000011.1, on the reverse strand, counting down.
CACGATCCAACAAAAGCTCTTTGGGAAGCGACTTACCTAAATCCGATGACCTATCCTCAAACGATCGATTTTTTATTTCGCTGCCATCGAATGGCTCCATTCTGTTTTTTCAACGGAAATACGTTTGTGGCGATCGCGAGAAAAATCTCGGAGAAGGTGACTTCCGATCCGCTCAAATTGAATGTCCTTCGCACGGTAGCGGGGCATATTGTTGCGGGGACGGATCGGGCAGGGGAGCGTGAGAAGTTGCTGAACGCACTTGCTAAAGTGTAGCTCCTAAATAACTATAGCAAATTCACAAAAACTGTAACCGCTTGTTATTGGATCAGGAACTCATGAACTCAGGAAAAAATAGGGCGTTCCCGTCTGATTTTTGCTTCTTGAGTTCCTGAGTTCCAGATTTTCTTGAGGCCATGAGATTACTTAAAATGCTCTAAATCTGAAAAGTGTTTATTTTGAAACACTTACAGAAATCCATGATCCGATTCAACCGCAAAGCCTCAACGTTCGAGACCTTGGAGGCTTCGCGGTGAAAGCCGTGCCGATTCCCCTCTCACGACTGAAAAGTTATCTCCACTCATTGCCCCATGAGCGCGGGGGCTCTGGCTTCGTGTGCCAAAAACGGAGCGCATAACGTGACAATTTGTCACTATATCGTTTTTTTAAGTGGATTTTTAAAGATTAAATATATTATAAGTATCTCATTGTTAATGACTTATTTTATATAATTCCCTCTGGCACGCCCTTTGCAGGAGGGGATGCCTATGGCAAAAGTTCTTGGAATCGATTTGGGGACGACGAATTCGTGTATGGCGATCATGGAAAATGGTCAGCCGGTCGTTCTGGAAAACTCTGAAGGAGCTCGCACGACTCCGTCCGTGGTCGCGTTTGCGAAAAACGGAGAGCGTCTTGTCGGTCAGGCGGCCAAACGCCAGGCGGTGACGAATCCCAAGAATACGATTTTTTCCGTGAAGCGATTCATGGGGCGCAAGTATGTGGAGGTCAAGGACGAGTTGGGCCGCGTCCCTTACGGGGTGGTTGAAGCTCCGAATGGCGATGCTCACATCGAAGTGGAAGTCGGCGGCGAGAAGAAGCGTTTTTCTCCCCCTGAAATTTCCGCCTTTATTCTCGCGAAGCTGAAAGCGGATGCTGAAGCCAAGAGCGGCGAAACGATTTCTCAAGCGGTCATTACGGTTCCGGCTTATTACAACGACAGCCAACGTCAGGCGACGAAGGATGCGGGCCGTATTGCAGGACTCGAAGTGCTTCGTATTATCAACGAACCGACGGCGGCCTCGCTCGCGTACGGTTTGGATAAGAAGAAGGACGAAAAGATTGCGGTTTACGATTTGGGTGGAGGAACCTTCGATATTTCCGTTTTGGAAATCGGCGACGGCGTTTTTGAAGTTCGCGCTACGAATGGTGATACGCACCTCGGTGGTGATGACTGGGATAACACCATCATGGATTGGCTCCTCGCGGAATTCAAAACCGACAGCGGTATTGATCTCAAAGGACAGCCCGATGCGATTCAGCGTTTGAAGGAAGAAGCGGAAAAGGCGAAAATCGCGCTCTCTTCTTCTCAAGATTACGAAATCAATTTGCCGTTTATCACGGCGGACCAGAGTGGTCCGAAGCACATTCAGAAACGTCTGACCCGTGCGAAAATGGAGCAGCTCACCGACGCGTTGGCGGATCGTTCCGTCAAGCCGGTTCAAAGCTGTCTCGCCGATGCGAAACTCTCGATGGATCAGATCGACGAACTCGTGCTGGTCGGGGGAATGACCCGGATGCCGAAGATTATCGAAACGGCTCGCAAGTTGATCGGCAAAGAACCGCACAAGGGTGTGAATCCGGATGAAGTGGTTGCGGTCGGTGCAGCGATTCAGGGCGGCGTTCTCAAGGGTGACGTCAAAGATGTCCTCTTGCTCGACGTGACTCCGTTGACGTTGGCGATTGAAACCGCGGGGGGCATTGCCACTCCGATGATTTCGCGTAACTCGACGATCCCGACCCGGAAGTCTCAAATTTTCAGTACCTATTCCGACAATCAGCCTGGCGTTGAAGTGAAAGTGCTTCAAGGCGAGCGCCCGATGTCTCGCGATAACAAGACGATCGGAACCTTCCATCTCGATGGAATTCCTCCGGCCCCTCGCGGTGTTCCTCAAGTCGAAGTGACCTTTGATATTGATGCGAACGGAATTCTTCACGTTTCGGCGAAGGACCTCGGAACCGGGAAGGAACAGAAAATTTCCATCACAGGATCGAGCGGACTTTCCAAAGAGGAAGTCGAACGGATGCGTCAGGAAGCGGAGAAATTTGCCGAGCAGGACAAGCAGGCGAAGGAATCGGTTGAGGTGAAGAACAACGCGGAAGCTGCCGCTTATGGCGCAGAAAAGATGTTGAAAGACCTCGCTGAAAAAATCGATGCTCCGAAGAAGAAAGAAATTGAAGAGGCAATTGCCAAGGTGAAAGCCGCGATTTCCAGCGAAAAAGCGGACGAGATGAAGAGCTCGACCGAAGCGCTGAACAATCTGCTTCAGGCCTTCTCGCAGGAACTTTACAAGCAATCCGCTGAAAAATCGGGTGCTGCGGCTGGAGCTGCAGGACCGGAAGCCGCCGCGGGTGGCCCGGAAGCCAAATCGGAAAAAGGCGACGTCATCGACGCCGATTTCGAGATGGTCGACAAAGATAAAAAATAACGAATTTCAAATAAGACGGAGCGAAGTGGAAACATTTCGGTTCGTCGATTCCCCGTCCTTTGGGCGGGGGGTTGAAAGATAAACCCAAACAGGAGAGAAACATCATGGCAGAACCCAAAATCAAGCCGCTTGGCGATCGCGTTCTCGTACAACCGATCGAAGAGCAGGAAGTTCGCAAAAGCGGAATCATTATTCCGGACAGCGCTAAGGAAAAGCCCCAGGAGGCGAAAGTGATCGCCCTCGGAACCGGCAAGCTCGACGAAAAAGGCAACAAGATTGCTTTCGAAGTCAAGAAGGGCGACAAAGTCCTCATCAGCAAATACGGTGGGACGGAAGTCAAGATCGACGGGGAAAGCTATCAGCTGCTCCGTGAGGACGATATCCTCGGCGTGATCGGTTAATCATTCAGAACCCTAATCAAGGAATTAACGAATATGGCAGCAAAACAATTGGTATTTGACGAGAATGCTCGTCACGCGCTCTTGCGCGGTGTGGAAAAGTTGAGCAAAGCCGTCAAGGCGACGCTTGGACCTCGTGGACGTAACGTGGTCATCGACAAAAAATTTGGATCTCCGACCATCACCAAAGACGGTGTCACGGTTGCGAAGGAAATCGAACTCGAAGACCCGTTTGAGAACATTGGCGCACAGCTGGTGCGTGAAGTGGCTTCGAAGACGAGCGACATCGCGGGAGACGGAACCACCACGGCGACCGTTCTTGCAGAGTCGATCTATCGTGAAGGTTTGAAATGTGTCACGGCGGGATCGAATCCCTCCGACCTCAAACGCGGCATTGAGCGCGCGGTGGAATCCATTGTCGAAGAACTCGGCAAGATTTCCAAGAAGGTGAAGGAAAAGGAAGAGATCAAACAGGTCGCAACCGTTTCCGCCAACTGGGACAGCACGATCGGCGAAATCATCGCTGACGCGTTGGACAAGGTCGGCAAAGACGGAACCGTGACGGTTGAGGAAGCTAAGTCGATCGAAACCACTCTCGAAGTTGTCGAGGGAATGCAGTTCGACAAGGGTTACCTCTCCCCGTACTTCGTGACGAATGCAGAAGATCTGGAAGCCGTTCTAGAGAATTGCTACATCCTTCTCCACGAGAAGAAAATTTCGAGCCTCAAGGATATGCTCCCGTTGCTCGAGAAGACTGCCAAGTCCAGTCGTCCGCTTCTCATCATTGCGGAAGAAGTCGAAGGCGAAGCTCTTGCGACGCTCGTGGTCAACAAGCTCCGTGGAACCATTCAGGTTTGCGCGGTCAAGGCCCCTGGCTTTGGCGATCGCCGTAAAGCGATGCTTGAAGATATCGCCATCCTCACCGGTGGACGTCTGATCACCGAAGACCTCGGTATCAAACTTGAAAACGTTGGAATTGAAGACCTCGGACGCGCCAAGCGCATTGTGGTCGACAAGGAAAACACGACGATCATCGAAGGCGAAGGAAAGAATGCGGACATCCAAGGTCGCATCTCCCAAATTCGTCGTCAGATCGACGAAACGACCTCCGATTACGATAAGGAAAAGCTCCAGGAACGTCTGGCGAAGCTCGCCGGTGGCGTGGCCGTCATTAACGTTGGCGCCGCAACCGAAACCGCGATGAAGGAAAAGAAAGCCCGCGTCGAAGACGCCTTGCACGCAACTCGTGCAGCCGTTGAAGAGGGGATCGTCCCTGGCGGTGGAGTTGCTTTGATCCGTGCTCAGCGCGCGCTCGAAAAGCTCGACCTCAAGGGTGACGAACTGATTGGTGCGAACATCATCCGTCGTGCCATTGAAGAACCCCTCCGTACGCTCGTGGCAAATGCTGCAGGCGAACCGAGCGTGGTGGTGAACGAAGTGAAGTCCCGTAAAGGATCCGAAGGCTACAATGTCGCCACGGAACAATACGTCGACATGATCAAGGCCGGGATCGTTGATCCGACCAAGGTTACTCGTTCGGCACTTCAGTACGCAGCCTCGATTGCCAGCTTGTTGCTGACGACCGAAGCCGTGATCACCGATGCTCCTGAAAAGGAAAAAGCTCCTGCGGGTGGTGGACACCCCGGCGGCGGCATGGGCGGTATGGGCGGAATGGATTACTAAAAAATCGTAACCTTTACGGTTTTTGAAACAAGGAGCTGGGCCGCAAGGTCCAGCTCCTTTTGTTTTGTCTTCAGTTGGTAGGGACCGATCTCCGAGCGGTCCGGGTTTGGAGAACGGACGCCTCGGAGATGCGTCCCTACCAAGGAAAAGGAAGGGAATTCAGGGATGAAAACAATATGAATAAACGCTCGTCATTTTTAATGCTGATTCTTAGCGTTCTCGTGGTCCTTAATTTCAGGCTCCCTCTGCTTGCGGCGGAAAATCCTTCTACCAACCCCCTTCGAAGGCTTTGGGTTTACGCCCCGTGTAATTTCCAGGTGGATGCCAATGTGGACAAGCTGATAGCTCTGATGAAACGGGCGAAGCAGGCGGGTTATACGGGAATGCTCCTCGTTGATTCGAAGTTTGGGAGCTTGGAGGATCGTCCTAAAAATTACTACCAGAATCTCGAACGAACGAAGAAAGCGGCGGAGGAGATCGGCTTGGAATTAATTCCGTGCGTGATGCCGATCGGCTATTCTAATTCCCTCCTCCAGAACGATCCGAATCTGGCGGAAGGGATTCCGGTCAAGGGATGTGATTTTTTGGTTCAGAATGGAAAGGCAACGATTGCGAACCGAGAGAATCTTCTCCCTTTCGGAAATCTGGAAAACGCCGGAAAGAATGTCTTCCGAGGATGGGATTTTGTCGATGGTCCCGGCCAATCAACTTTTCAGGATCGCGACGTCAAACATGGTGGCGAGTCTTCGATTCGGATAGAAAACTTTAAAGCTGGGAATAGCTCGAGCAATGGGCGTCTCTCCAAAAAGCTCACACTGAAGCCGTGGCACCAGTACCATCTTCAGTTGTGGATCAAAACGGAGGAGGTTGCGCCAGCTGAATCAATTCGCGTTGCCGTTCTGGCAGGTAAAGAAAAAAGCCTGAACTACGCGGATTTGAAGGTGAAGAGTCAACAGGATTGGAGATTGCACGACGTCATTTTCAATACGATGGAGAATACGGAAGTTTCGATTTATATCGGAATTTGGGAGGGAAAACGCGGAAAGCTTTGGATCGATGATATTACGTTGCAAGAGGCGGCAGGAGTCAATCTTCTCCGGCGTGACGGTTGTCCTGTCAAGATTACCGATGAAGCGGGGCAGACGGTTTATGAAGAGGGAAGGGATTTTGAGAAATGGGAATACCCAAAGATGGGGCGCGTACCTTGGGCGGGGGAGTATCTCGTTTATCATCCGGAACCCCCGATTCTTCTGACGAAAGACTCGCGGATTCAGGAGGGTCAGAAGATCAAGGTTTCATACTACGCCACCCAAACCATCTACCAGGGGCAGGTCAGCTCATGCCTGACGCATGAGGCGATTTTTCATCATTGTGAAGAGACGGTGAAAGTTCTCCAGAAGTATTGGAATCCAAAGGCATACTTTATGAGTCATGATGAACTTCGGGTGGCCGGCCATTGCGAGTTGTGCAAAGCATCAGGCCAAACGGTCGGTCAACTTTTAGCGGAGAACGTAAAGCGATGTACGGCTCTGATCAAAAAAACAGACCCCCATGCGGAAGTTTTTGTCTGGAGTGATATGTTTGATCCGAATCACAATGCGGTGAAGGATTATTATCTCGTCGATAGTACATTGGAAGGATCCTGGGAGGGCTTGCACAAGTCGGTGATCATTGCCAATTGGAATGAGGGAAAACGGAATCCGTCACTGAAGTTTTTCGCCGAGCGAGGTCACTCTCAGATCATTGCCGGTTACTATGATCATCCGCAAGTTGCCGAAGAGCTCAAAAAATGGGCAGAGGCTTCCAAAAATCTCCAAGGGATCGAAGGTCTCATTTATACCACTTGGGAGAACAAATACGACGATCTCGAGCTTTTTGCGGAAACTGCTCGAAAATGGTTTGGCGCTGGGAATTGAATAGACGCTGGCTTTCTTGACAAAACGTATTTTGTGAGACATATTATGTCCACAATGAGAACGGCAACGGTTCGTGATCTTCGGAACGATTTCCCCAAGCTGGAGGCATGGATCAGTAATGGAGAACCGATTGAAATTCTGAAGCGAGGAAAGTTGATCGCGCGACTGATCCCGACTCGCATGAAAGCTTCTGAGAAATTGGTGAAGCCGAATTTTTCAAAGAGAAGAAAAGAGATCTTTGGAAAGCGCGTCTTTTCTGCGGCCGAAGTCAAGGCGATGCGTCAGGCGGAGCTTGAAGGCGAAGACGGATGAGATGTTATTCGGACACTTCCTTTTTGTGTGCTTTGTATCGTGAACAAACCAATTCTGTTCTTGCGGACCGCGCTTTTGAAGCGCTGAAGGAGCCACTCGCGGTGAGCTCGTTTTTGTTGTTGGAGTTTCGTCAATCTGTTCGTTTTCAGAGCGGACTTCATCGAACGGATCGAAATAAAGGTTTTTCGAGAGAGGAAGGAGATCAGATGCTGGCAGACCTTCAAACGGACTTGGATACGGGGGCGTTGGAGGTAGTCGCGGTTGATTGGCCCAAGGTTTACGGGATTGTCGAAAGACTGAGTGCGAAACGGACGGAGGAGGGATTGCATCGCTTGTGCGATATGATTCATGTCGCTACGGCACTTTACTTGGACTCAAAAGAGTTCCTGACCTTTGACGTGAATCAAAAGAAATTAGCGAAAGCTGAGGGTTTGAAGGTGGTTTGGTAGGGCGGGTTCGATGAACCCGCCCTACCAAAAAAATTACAGCGTCTTCGCAGTCGCGAGAACGTTTTCGACGGTGAGGCCGAATTCTTTGACGATGGTTTTGGCCGGAGCACTCATTCCGAAACGATTGACTCCGATGAATTTTCCTTTGTCGCCGATGTAACGTTCCCAGCCCATGGTGATTCCGGCTTCGACGGCGAGACGCTTGGTCACCGACGGAGGAAGGACTTCGTTACGGTAGCTTTCGGGCTGCGCTTCAAAGAGATCCCACGACGGCATGGAGACGACGCGAACGGCGCGACCTTCGTTACCGAGGGCCAGGCCCGCATCGTAACAGAGAGCCACTTCGGATCCGGTTCCGATGAGGATCAATTCCGGAGTCGTTCCCGGTTTCGATTCCCACATCGTGTATGCGCCCTTTTCCAGATTTCCGGGACAGGCGCATTTCGTGCGATCAAAGACGGCGAGATCCTGACGGGTCAGAAGAATGATCGTCGGTTTGTTCTTGTTTTCGAGAGCGACACGCCATGCTTGGCTTGTTTCGTTTGCATCGCCGGGACGAATGACGCAGCAATTCGGAATCGCACGGATCGTGGCAAGCTGTTCGACTGGTTCGTGGGTCGGACCGTCTTCGCCGACGAAAATCGAGTCGTGGGTCATGACGTAGATCCCTTGCAAATGGCTCAATGCCGAAATACGGATTGGAGGACGCATATAGTCCGTGAAGACAAAGAAGGTTGACCCGAACGGAATCATTCCGCCGTAGTAACCGAGTCCAGCGACGATCGTTCCCATCCCGTGCTCGCGAATTCCGTAGTGGAAATTGCGTCCGGCGTAGTTCGTTTTCTGGAAGGAACCGAATTCCTTCACAAAAGTCTTGGTGGAAGGAGCGAGATCCGCGGAACCTCCGACAAAATTCGGGACATTCGCAAAGATCGCCTTCAAGACTTCTCCTCCCGCACTGCGGGTTGCAATCGCTTTTTCCGGTCCAAACTTCGGAAGGAGTTCGTTCAGATTGGCGGGAAGTTTCTTCGCGAGGAAGTCACGGTAGAGTTGGGCTTTGTCTGAGTGTTTCGCTGCGTAAGTATCGAACTTCTGATTCCAATCGCTTTCCGCTTGAGCTGCTTTCTTCCGCCATTCGGCGAAAAATGCATAGACGCGAGGGGGAACGACGAAGCTTTCGTTTTCGGGCCAACCAAGATTTTTTTTGGTTGCGGCGACTTCTTCCGTACCGAACGCATCGGAATGCGCGCGGGAAGTTCCTTGGAATTTCGGAGAACCTTTTCCGATAATTGTCTTTCCGATGATAATCGTCGGACGACCCTTCGTTGCTTGAGCTTCCTTGAGGGCGGCTTCGATTTGAGTCTGGTTGTGTCCGTCGACGGTGATCACGTGCCAGTGATAACCTTTGAACCGGGAAGTGACGTCATCACTATAAGAGATCTCGGTTTTCCCTTCGATACTGACTTGATTGTCATCGTAGAACCAGCAGAGGTTGTCGAGTCCGAGATGGCCGGCGAGCGCGGCAGCTTCGTGGGAGATTCCCTCTTGAAGATCGCCGTCGGAGACAATCGCATAGACCCGGTGATCACTGATGGCGAATTCGGGCGTATTAAAGGTTGCACCGAAAAATTTCTGTCCCATCGCTAAGCCGACGGAATTTCCACTTCCTTGACCGAGCGGGCCAGTGGTGACTTCAACGCCTTCGGTTTCGTGAGATTCCGGATGGCCGGGAGTTAAGCTGTGGAATTGACGGAAGTTTTTGAGTTGATCGAGCGTCATCTTTTCGTGGCCGGTTAGATGAAGAATAGCGTAAATAAGCATCGAACCGTGTCCTGCGGAGAGGACGAAGCGATCCCGGTTATGCCATTTTGGATTCGCCGGATTATATTTCATGAACTTTGACCAAAGGACGAAAGTGAAGTCCGCGCAACCCATCGGGAGGCCGGGGTGACCGGAATGAGCCTTTTCCACGGCATCGAGGGCCAAAGTGCGGATTGTATTTGGGACAAGTTCTTCAATCGGAGCAGTTTCGAAGTGGTTTGACATAAGAATAAAGGTGATAACCAAAAGGGTTTCATCTGTCGAGCGACAATCTTGTGCCTTTTTTGTAAAAATTTATAAAATAAACACCATCAATAACTTACGTATAATTTCAAATTTTTTACAGATCCATTTTGACATTCAAGGCTGAATCCGTATGATGTCCCTCCCTACGAAAGGACGGTGATTTCCATTGGTTGAAATTCGATTAAAAAAAGGTGAGTCGATCGACAAGGCGTTGCGACGTCTAAAGAAGAAGCTGGATCGCGAAGGAGTTATTCGCGAAGCCCGTATCCGTCGTAATTACGAGAAGCCGAGTCAGCGCAAGCGCCGTAAGGCAAAAGAAGCGCGGATGTTCTCGTTCAAAACCCTGGCTTTCTGATTTTGGCTAAAATAGCTGTGAAAAAGGACGCGTGATGAGCGCGTCCTTTTTTATTTTCGCGTCCTTTGGTTTTTCATGTCCGGAGTTTTTTTGGTCCCTCCTCGCTTGAGCAGCTTGCGGGTATTTGGATCTCCTGATAGAATATGGAGATGCCCAAGCGTGAGCTTAATTCTGCAAAGCAAATCACGGACTGGATCCATTCGCTTTCCGAGCGTTTGGACCATTCCGCAGAGATGATACTCATAGGATCGGGGGCCTTACTTTGGCATGCTGCAAAAAGAAATATCACGGTTCCCCTCCCGGAAAATTCAATGGATGTTGATCCGATCACTTCGGATCCCGTCTTGCTCGAATGGTTTTACGACGCCCTCATTGGGAGCGATTTTGAGTTGCAACATGGATGGCATGTCAATGTGATGCCATGGGAAAGTCTCGATCATCTTCCTTCCCAGTGGAGAGAGCGAGTGCATTGCGACCAGATCCGATCTCTCAAGGTGATTGTGCCGGCCCCAGAGGATTTATTGGTTCCAAAATTGAAAAGAAATGAACCGCGAGACCAGAAGCATGCCCAATGGGCGAAAGAGAATGGCCTCATTTCCTGTGGGAATGATTCATGACGCTTGACGACTTATCACGTTTGCACTGTTCCCGTATCTTCTGGAAGAGCGATCGGATGAGGAATCGTTTGATTCGTCATTGGACTGATTCACGTCATCCGTATGCAGATTCTTTCGAGATGAATCGAGAAGTCATCGAGTCTGTTTTGCGGTCGTCGTTAGGGAATGAGGCTCTGGATGCAGAGCTTCGTAAACGACAAACCAGCCTTCGAGTGGTGGTTCGGATGATCCCGCCTTGCTTTGGGCAATTTTGGAAAGAATCCTTATGAAGTGTGGAGTTTTTCCCACGCAGACGCGGAGCTCGCCGAGGAAAGCAATTTCTTTCTTCTCTTATGCTTTCAATGCCCGCTCGATGAGTTCGTTCATGCGTTGAAGAAGGGCCCGCGAATCTTCGAGGAGGCCGGCGGAGGCGAGGGCGCCATCGAGAAGTTGTTCGGTGACGGTCTTTGCCAAGGCTTCGTCCGTGGCGCGAATGGTATTGAGTCGAACCAGAATCGGGTGAGCGGGATTGATTTCGAGAAGATACTTTTCTTCCGGTGAATTCACTCCCTCTTTTTGCATCGCTTTCCAGATTCGGCGCAGGGCAACCGTGGCCTGGGGATTTTCATCGCGAACGGTGGCGGGACTGTGAACCAAGCGTCGGGATGGTTTCACCTGACTGACGCGTCCAGTGAGTTGATCTTTCATCCATCCGGCGAGGGAATTCACTTCGTCGTCTGTGAGTCCACCCTTGGGGGCATCATCAATCGAGAGGTCGGCTTTTTCAGCGGAGACGAGTTTTTTGCCGTCGAATTCGCGCAAGTGATCCATGACGATCTCGTCGCGGGGATCGAAAAAGAAGAGGACTTCTATTTTGCGCTGACGAAAAACCTCGAAGTAAGGACTCGCCTCAGCGGCTTCGCGATTGGTCGCGCTTAAATAGTAGATTTCTTTTTGTTCTGAACCGAGGCGCGAGACGTAATCGCCCAGCGTGCAGGTCTTTCCCTTGTCGAGGAGGGAGGATTCGTAGCGTAAAATTTTGGAGAGTGCCTCGCGGTGAGTGAAGTCGTTGACGGTTCCCTCTTTGAGACAACCTCCGAATTCTTCGTAGAAGGATTGGAAGTTTTCCGGGTTCGACTTCGATTCTTCTTCGAGCAACTTAATGAAGCGTCCGGTGAGAACCTTGTTCATTTTTTGCAGGAGGGCATGGTCCTGCATCGTTTCTCGCGAGACGTTGAGGGGAATATCTTCGCTATCGACGACGCCTTTGAGGAAGCGGAGCCATTCGGGGAAGAGTCCTTTCGCTTCCGATTGGATCAGGATCTTTCGGCTGTAGAGGTGGACGCCGGTTTGAAGACGAGCCATGCCGAATTTTTCGAGATTGTTTTTCGGGACGAAGAGAAGGGCTTGAATCGCAATCGGCGCGTCGGCATTAAAGTGGAGTTGATAACGCGGGTCTTCGTGATCGTGGCCGATGTAGTGATAGAACTCTTTGTATTCTTCTTCTTTGATCTCGCTTTTGTTGCGGGCCCAGATCGCTTGAACGGTGTTGACCGCTTTTCCATTCAATTCGAGAGGAAAGGGGACAAAGCTGGAGTATTTCTGGAGAATCGCTTCGATGCGATGGGTATTCGAGTATTCGTGATCCTCTTTTTTCAGGTGAAGCACGATTTTGGTTCCGCGATCAATGCCGTCGCCGGGCTCAATCTCGTAACTTCCGGCGCCGCTGGAAGTCCAGATGCATCCTTCGGCTTCCGGTTTGTAGGAGCGAGTGAAGACTTGGACCTTTTCGGCAACCATGAAGGCGGAGTAAAAGCCGACCCCGAATTGACCGATGAGATCAACGGACTTTTCTTTTTGGGCAGCCAGTTGTTGAAGGAATTCCTTCGAGCCGGAGCGGGCGATGGTTCCGAGGTTTTGAATGAGATCCTCTTTCGTCATTCCGAGTCCGGTGTCGGTGATGCTCAGGGTATGTGCCTGATCATCGGTCGAGAGGGAGATTTTTAGGGGAAGTCCGTCGTCACGGATCTTTTCTGCGGAGGTTTGAAGAAATCGGAGTTTCTCCATGGCATCGGCCGCATTGGAGACGAGTTCACGGACAAAAATCTCCTTTTCGGTGTAAAGCGAATGGATGACGATTTCCAACAGTTGTTGAATTTCGGCCTGGAAGGAATGTTTTTCAGTCTGACTCATGGCGGGATTTCATAGAGCAAATCGGGCGGGTGCCAAGACAGAAGTTGGTTGGGCCACAGAAAGCACAAAGCTTCAGCCTCCGTGCTCATGGGGGAATAGGTGGAGATAACTTTCAATTGTGAGAGGAGCATCGGCGCTGCTTTCACCGCGACGACGCAAAGACGCAACAGAGGAGATTTTATTCCCAGATCCAAGCAACTGGTACGTTGCGCGCTTTGAGTCGTTGCGGTTTAAATTCATTCTCACCCCCGCCTGCAACGCTTTGCGTAGCAATGCGGGCAGGTCGAAGCCTCCAAGGTCTCAAACGTTGAGGTCGTTGAGTCTTTGAGGTTGAATCGGATTGTGGATTTCTTGCTTTCCTCAGAAAAATCCTTCGTGAGGAACCCATTTTTTACCCGCGAAACACGCGAGAATAAATTACCCTTTGCGCTGAAAGAGTTGGATGCCACGAATGACGTCCAGAGCGCGGATGAGGGTGGTGTCTTGCAGGGAAGGATCGGTGGTCTCTTCTTTTGGTTTTTTCTGGTTGGCCGCGGCTTCGTCGATTTCTGGATTTTCCTGTTTTACGAGAGCAGCTTCACTGATGCGGAGGCGGTTGGGGAGTTCGCGGATGACTTTTGATGCATTGGTGAGTTGGGCTTCAGCAATGGCCTGGCGCTCTTTTTGATCTTCAACGTAAAGCGGGATATTTGGTTCGACCGGTTTTCCGAAGAGTCGGGTGCCGTCGGGGAGGATGGCCGCAGAGGTGGCGAGTCGAAGAAATTTTCCGGATTTCATCGGAAGATCGCTGTAAAGCGCGGCTTGTCCTGCGGTGGATCGGCCGACGAGAATGGCTTGTGCTTGTTTTTGAAGGGTGGCGGCGAGAACTTCGGCGGCACCGACGGTGCGGCGGTTTACAAGGACGAAGAGAAGTTTGAATTTTACAATTTGTGGACGATTGCTGCTGTAAAGTTGTTGAGGGGTTTGAAGTCCTTGCGTGCTGAAGAGAACAGCGCCGGGAGCACAAAAGAGGGAACTGGCATGTGCCGCGCCATTGAAATCCGAGGCGCCCTCGAAGTCGCGAACATCGAGAATGAGTGCGGTGACTCCGGATTTGAGCCATTCCTGAAGCTGGGTTTCAAGAGCATTCCAATCCTTCGCCGGTTTGAAGGAAGGCATGCGCCAATAACCGACTTTGTACGGCTGCAAGAGCTCCGAGCGGATCGTGGTGGGAGAGCCGTTATCGATGGAGGGATTGGTCATCAGGGTCGTTCCAAATCCGACTTGTTGGACCAACGCGGAGACCGTCTGTGATTTTAACTCGGTCGGCTTGATGAATTTTGGCTCCACCAAATGGGTCTTCATGAGTTGGAGCGCGTCCGCAAAATCAGGATCTTCAGCGGCGTGAAGCGTTGCGCTCAGCGTGAGGCCGATGACAAAGAGGAGGGAACGGAATGAATTCATTTAGGAGAGGGCTCGGTATCCAATGTCGCGTCGATAGTGGGCTCCGGGAAAAGTGATTCCCTGAATGCGTTGATAGACTTTTTCTTTGGCGGCGGCAAGGGAGTTTGCCCAAGCTGTGACGGTCAGAACACGTCCTCCGTTGGAGACGGTATCGGTTCCGGAGCGTTTCGTTCCTGAGTGAAAAACAACCACATCTGTCGGACACGGTTGATCGAGTCCTTGAATTGGGTCGCCCGTTTTTGGATTTTCCGGATAACCGGGAGCCGCCATGACGACGGTGAGTGCGTGTTGAGGGTTTACCTCAAAAGTAATCTGATCCAAGGTTCCGTTCACGACCGCGAGTGCCACATCGACGAGCGACGTTTTGAGAAGGGGAAGGAGGACTTGGGTTTCGGGATCACCGAGCCGCGCATTGAATTCAAGGACCTTGGGGCCTTTTGAGGTGAGCATGAATCCTCCGTAGAGGACTCCTTTGTAATCAATGCCTTCTGCAGTAAATGCGCCAAGGAGCGGATCGAAAACCGTATGGCGAACGGTCGCAATCACTTCGGGAGTGACACACGGAGCGGGGGCGTAGGCTCCCATGCCTCCCGTGTTGAGTCCGGAATCTCCGTCGCCAACGCGTTTGTGATCTTGGGCTGAGGGAAGGAGACGATACGTTTTTCCATCGGTGATGGCGTGTATTGAAGCTTCCTGGCCGTCGAGAAATTCTTCAATCAAAACGGAATCGCCGGCTGCGCCGAATTGCTTGTCGACCATCACCTGACGGATTGCATCGTCGGCCTCGGCTTGGTTTTGAACAATGAGGACCCCTTTTCCGGCAGCGAGTCCGTCCGCTTTAATGACCTGTGGAAATCCGAGCTTCGCGCTGAATGCGTGGGCTTCTGCGACATTCGTAAAGCATCCCGCCTCAGCGGTTGGGATTCCATATTTCAGCAGGAGTTGTTTGGTGAAGACTTTGCTTCCTTCCAATTGAGCCGCGTGCTGATTGGGGCCAAAAATTTTAAATCCCTTGGCTTGAAAAGCATCGACCACTCCGGCGCAAAGCGGAGCTTCCGGTCCAACAATCGTCAGGTCCGGCTTTTCTTTTTCCGCCCATGTGAGCAGGGCGGGGAGATCGGTCGCGGAGATCGGAAGATTTTCAGCGAGTAGTGCGGAGCCGGCATTACCTGGAGCAACCCAGACTTGAGTGACGCGTGAGTCTTGAAGCACCTTCCACGCCATCGCGTGTTCCCGCCCGCCACTCCCGAGAATCAAGATTTTCATCGGTGGCTATTGAAAATGAACCATCCTCGGGCGACAAGCAGGAAATCCTGATTCATAAAATAGACGAAGTAACGAGGAATGGGATGCGGTGATTCACGAAACTAAGTTGAGAGCAAGCTATTCACTGGAGTACTTGAAATGTTTGTTTGATCGCGGCGCACTCGGAGAGGTCGCCCAGTTATTGTAATTCAGCGCGGGCCTTGGCGATCCATTTTTTTGTGATCTGTTCGTAGGTCCCGTTCGATTTAATGATTTTCATCCCTTTGTTGTATTGTTCCAAGGCCCATTGCGCTTTGGGATGTGCCTTGGCGAAACCGAGGTGAAGTTCAATCGTTAAGGCACGAAAGGCCAATTCGACCTTTCCGGAGGCCCCGGCTTGTTTGATGATGAGATCATCAATTTTGGTTTCATTGTGAACGAGGATGGCGGTGTTGATTCGTCCCATGGCCAATTTTTTGAGATTTTGTTTTTCGGAAGGGGTTTCTTCCACTCGAATCACTTTTGAATTCTTCAATTGATAAAACTTCTCGCTATATTCATAACCCAATACGGAACCGACGACGGTTCCTTGAGGGAGGAGTTCTTCTTTTTTGACAGGTAAGGGGTTGGCGACATTCTGGTAATAACTGATATACTCCAAAAAGAGCGGCACTTTCGGAAAGATAAATTCTTTTTGCACTTCCGGGATATTTGCCATGCTGAAGCACCCAACCGCATGCCCGTTGGTGGCATCGCTTTTGGCTCGAGCATAAGGGAGTACTTTTAAAACGATGGG
>CAZKRU010000010.1:0-65789 GCA_964555235.1 uncultured Verrucomicrobiota bacterium | reverse complement strand
ATTTTTTAAATCCCATCACCTTCACTTAAAAGTACCCTTTTTGCAGAGGTCTCATCCTAAATCATCGCATTGGTTACGCTTTGAAAGCACCTCCCCCCTAACAGCAGAAGGAATCATCAAGATTCAATTTTCCTGAAAAAAGAGGGCGGAGCAGGGGCCATTCACCTGGTCATGCACCTGCACAAATGCAATTTCAAGGATACCTGCCAGTGGCTCGGGAAACGCGACTGGACTCCCCTTGTAACCCATCAGCCCCCCGTGGAACGGAGTCCTTGGCCTGAGCTTGAACAAAGGTTCGCCCTTCGGGATGACGCCCAATGGTCAACGGCCCGAACCTATCTGACCCAAGTCCGACAACTTCCAGAGGTTCAAATTGATCAGTTGCACGAGCAGGGACGCATTTATGCGAATCCCCAAGGGAACCTTGCCTTTCAACACCTCACACCGAATGGCGAGGTATTAGGGGCCTCAATAAGAAGTCGCCACGGCGACTTTCAGCAAACGCTCGGAAGCAAACAAGAAGCTTGGTTCTTTGCCGCAGCCGCGCCCCAGGGCGCACGCCAGATCGTTGCGGTCGAAAGCCCGATTGATGCTTTAAATTACTTGGCGCTTCATCCGGGACACTCCCGCGACAACCACTCGATTGTATCAGTTGCAGGCATTCACCTTCCCCAAACTCTCATGCGTTTGGCTTTTGAGCAGGGCTCCACCTTGACCCTGGCTCTGGATCACGACATTGCCGGTCGGGAAGGAACCCGCCGCGCCCAAACCCTCTGTAAGGAATTCTCCCCCTACCCTTTACCCGTCAAAATTCCAACCGCCAAAGATTGGAACGAGGATCTTGTCCACCGCGCTGACATGAAAAAGAAGTTCTTTCTAAGCTCCCAACCCGCCCGGCATTCCAGCCGGTGCCTTTACTCATGAGCCCTTTCCCCCTTGCCCTCAAGCACGCACCCATTCGGGTAACTACCTCTCTATCCCGGGTCGGTTCCATCCGTCAGGCCCCGGCTCAAAACCGGAAATGGAGCCACACTTTGGTCCCCATTTCTTCTGAAATGAGCATAGCAAAAATGGGGACCATTTTTGCATCTCGGTTATTTTCCCCTCGAAAAACAGGACTCCGCAGGTCAGGCCTGCTACGTCCACAATCCAAAAAAACCAATGAAAACCAAACGTTACCGCATCCGCTTTGACACGTCTGAAGACCTCCACCCCGCCATTCGAGAGCTCTCGAATCGATGGAATTGCAAAACCAATGAAGCCATCGCCAGGGCAGTTCTCGACTACTTGCACCGACCTTTAATCTCAGCTTCCGAACCGCCCTGGGTTAAGGAACTCAAAGACAAAATTGATATTTTCCATGAAGACTTTGCTGGAAAGTTCGAATGAACTGTCCCATTCTCGTACATAAATTCAAAACGTGGCACTACCCATTTGATTCGGATTATTTGGATGAAACGTCCGAACTTAAAGCCCATGCCGATATGATTCGCGCTAAAAAAAGGGGCAAACGCCCCGTTCATCTCAATGCTTTGGACTACTTGGATAAAGAAAATCTGGGGAAAGTTTATGCGGGAGGGTTCATTCGAACTCTCGCTTCAAAAGGTCCAGGAAAGACCGGAGTCCACTTTGAATCCCTGCCCAATGAGGAGCGAAAGCGGAGGATTTCTTCTGCATGGCACCACCACGCGAGCGCACATCCAAAGTTTGGAATGACTCAACCCCAGAGGCAAGCCTTCGGTCGTCAGGGCTAAACTCGAATGCATCAAAATCCCTCGAACCGTAATATGACGTGGGATTCCGTTCTTGTTTTTTCCCAAACAGGGGTGGCTCAAAAATCCAATCCCTTCCCGTTGATGCAAAATGCCCTGATAAAATATCCTGTTCTCAAACTTGAGGATTCGAAAAGAAGCGATAGGCAGCCTTGGTATTTGCCCAGTCCTGAAAGGGGATACTCCCCCCAATGCACTCTGAAATATCGTCGCGACCTAGTCGTTCAGTTCTTCGATTACTCCCCACGTCCCCCCGCAGTGACGCTGTTATCAAAGTTTTCGAGGGCGAACAGTCTATTCCCGTCCAGGTGGGACTTCTACCCACGTTGGCACCAGCTTCGCCGGCGCACAGTTGGCGCGTGGAATTCATAACAAAGCCCGTTGACGAACGGCTTCTTCCGCTTCGTGAATTTTTTCCTCAGGCACGCGACGAACATCGGTCACCATTCCTATTTTGCTTAAGAACCAAACGGTCCACTTTGTTGGGTCAAATTGCCAAGGTTTCACACCATTTCGGTAGTCGTGTTGAAAGGTATGATGGAAGTTGTGATAGCCCTCCCCAAAGGTGACCAAGGCGACAAACCAGCTATCTCGTGCGCTGACTTTATCATCGTAAGGTCGCGTGCCAATCCAGTGACAGAGGGAGTTGATCGAGAATGTGGCGTGTTGGACAATGACGACTCGCAGAAAGCCACCGATTAAAAATGATCCCAACGCTGTAATCGGGCCGCCCCACCACCATCCAATGAGCGGAGGGAGTACGAAGCTGATCAGAATGGCAATCTTCAGGAAATTACGATGTTGCCACATCACCATTTTATCTTGAAGAAGATCTTTGGCGTTATCGAAGGGAGGATCAATTCGGAATTTCACAAAAAGCCAACCGATGTGAGCCCAAAAAAATCCTTTGTTAATATTATAAGGATCTTTTTCGTGATCGACATGCTTATGATGCTCTCGATGATCCGTTGTCCATTCGATGGCTGAGCCCTCAAAGGCTGCTGCACCAAAGATCAATGTAAAGAGCTTCACAGGCCAGCTAGCTTTGAAAGAGAGGTGTGAGAAGAGCCGATGATACCCGAGTGTTATACTACCTGCGGCGAACCAAAACATCAGAGAGAAGTAGGTGAGGTGAAAAAGCCAATGGGCATTGAAGTCATCCCAATAGGCCATGATATACCAAGGAACCCCGACCAATGCGACAGCAGCAGATCCAATCAAAAAGGCACTAATATAGTAATTAATCCTTTTGCCGCTTTTTTTGGCTTCGATTTCTAATAATTCTGCTTCAGT
The DNA here is from genome assembly GCA_964555235.1 of uncultured Verrucomicrobiota bacterium. Taxonomy (GTDB): domain Bacteria; phylum Verrucomicrobiota; class Verrucomicrobiia; order Methylacidiphilales; family CAMAQI01; genus CAZKRU01. Next base: position 62,724 of record CAZKRU010000010.1, on the reverse strand, counting down.
CATTCAGTTCCTCGCGGTTTTCTAGCCTTCTCTTTTTCAGCTTGTGCTGCTTATCGGATCGCCTGGGAGGCCCCCCCCCATAATGCAGTAGCCACAATCAATATAGATGACTTGTCCCGTGGTCGCAGCAGCTGCGTCACTTACAAAAAAAGCCCCTGTCGCCCCCAGCTCCTTCATTTCGACATTTCTCTCTAGTGGAGAATGCGTTGCCGCATGCTTCAGCAAATCCGTAAATTGCGAGATTCCGCGTGCAGCAAGGGTATTCATCGGACCTGCGCTCAGGGCGTTCACGCGAATTTTTCGAGGTCCAAGGTCTGCTGCGAGATAGCGAACAGAGGCCTCAAGCGCCGCCTTTGCCACCCCCATCACATTGTAATGGGGAATAACACGCGTAGAACCCAAAAAGCTCATGGTTAACACACTCCCCCCTTCTGTCATCAACGGAAGAGCTTCGCGCGTGACCGCAACCAACGAGTACGCACTCACGTCGAGGGCTAATTTAAACTGCTCACGTGTAGTCTCGACGAAGTGCCCCTCTAGCGCTTGCTTTGGCGCAAACGCCACACTATGAATCACAAAATCAATTCGATTCGTATGGAGTCGCACCTTCCGAAAGAATTCCTCAATCTCCTCGTCCGACGTTACATCACAAGGGTAAATCGCAATTTCCTCACCAAAAGTCTTCGCGAGCTCCTCCGTATTTTCTTTGACTCGTTCACCCTGATAATTAAATATCAATGTCGCTCCCGCATCATGACAAGCTTGGGCAATTCCCCAAGCGATGCTTCGCTTATTTGCCACCCCAAAGATCACTCCGACTTTTCCAGATAAAGGACGAGAATTCATTCGATTTTCGCTTAGAATTTGATAACGCTCTGCACATAGAAGAAGTCCGCATCGTCCCCCGCAGGAGTTGGCGCCCCGCTCGATGTTGGATTGGTCGCCGCAGCTGAAGAGACCAATGTATTCTGAGTTTCCTGGAGATAATCCCCCGCAAAGAAATGACTATATCCGACCATAAAACTCAACCACTTTGAGTATTGGTAGTAGCCAGTCAGATCCACCTCATGTCCGACATAAGAACTCGCACTTTGCGCCGCGCCGTTGACTGTTCGAACCTGCGTAACCCCATTTGCGCGATAAAGCGCATCATTCGGATCTGCGAGCCAGAAAAAGTGGTGATCCAGCTTCAGCGTGATCTTACTTGTTGGCTTCGCACTCAGGGTGTACGCCATATTATGAATATTCTTCCATGAAACGACATCCATGTACCCGTAGAATTTATGATTCGTCGGGTAGAGATTCATAAACGTCCCAGAATTTCCATCATTCGGATCCCCATCCCCCGATGCAAAATTATATTCGACTCCGAATCGTGGCTTCCAAGGGGTTTCTTCCAGACTATACCCTGCCGCAGCATGCGTTGCAAACGCGCGGAGATCCTTCGAATCCCCTGGAGTAGGATTCAACGTCGCCACGCCCTGGGTCGCTCCGACGGCCCCCCTCTGAAAGGCCCCTTCCAATTCATAATCGAAACCGTGCAACATTTCGGTTGAAGTTGAAGCCATTCGAGCTCCCAGCGTCCACACTTCTTGCTCCATATCATAAGAGTTACTGACAGCTCCTCCATTCGTACGAACCTCCGGATTATTCCGATCCTTGTTACGATAGAGCACGTATGCTTCTGTTTTTTGAAAGGAGAGAACTTTTGAGCTTGCATAAAGCCCCGTGAAGAGATCATGCGAATCCGATTCATTGAACGCAAAGCGATCCGTAGATCCATTATCATACCCCTCAACCGTCACCACATTTCCCATAAACCAATCAATCGTTGTTTTACTCTCTGAATGAGTATACTGAAACTTCATCGCGTCAAAGGTACGGCCCAAATTATTCCAGTCAAAGCCGCCAATAAGCCGCTCATCTCCATAAGAGAGGACCTGTCGCCCTAATCGAGCGGTCAGTGGGAATTTCTTCTCATTCCCAATATCAACATAACCCTGATAAAGATCAAACGCGTCATCCCCTTCCGAACCAAAGACAAACGGTTCATCTTGTCGATCCGAGTCAAATTCACGAGAATCCTGACCTTGCACATAGACTTTTGCCCAGTCGCAAATTTTCGTCAAAACGCCCAAGCGAAACCGCTGATGCCAAAAAGCGTCGTCGGTTTTGTGATTTCTAGAATCATTAAAATCAAAATTGTTATTTCGCATCTCAAATCGAATCCGCTCTTGAAAATCGATCGTCACTTGTCCATCTGCTAAAGTAATCGGATCTCCCGGTTTCCATATGTGCTTCTCTACAACCGCTGGCAATTTCTCGTTAAGGATCGGTTTTTTTAAATCTGCGGCCTGCACTCCCGCTTGAAGCGATAGCAAAGATCCCATCAATATCATTACGACAACCAGCTCGATCATTTTATTCATAAATTCTCTTTATTTATCTCTGCTCGTTTGAGCCAACTTAGTTAACAATCGGACCTTCGAGTTTATCGCTTAATTCAGGAGCCGCACGATGTAACATCTTCCACACCACCCAGTGCAAACATCCAAATCCACCACCTGTCAAAATAAATAGAATCATAAAAGTCGTCTGCGGCAAATGCGTAAGCCTGACAAGATAGGCAAATCCGAGGGGCAGAAAAAATCCTCCCAGAGCGCCAAGAAGACCCACCAGCCCTCCGACGGCTCCAACATCTTTCGGGAAGTATTCCGGAATATATTTATATACCGCCGCCTTCCCAATGCCCATGCCACAACCAACGAGGAAAATTAAAACTGTAAAAAACGTGACGTTCATCGAGAACGACATCACGGAGATTTGAGCGTTCGGATCTTCTGCCGTTGGAACATCCAAAACGATATGTCCATTGGGCGCGGCTAATAATAACAGAACCCCCATCATCCCTCCAAAAACTCCGTACATAACCCGTCGCGCTCCGTACCGATCCGAAAGCCACCCTCCCAAGGGGCGAAGTAAACTCGCCGGAAAAATAAAAAGCGCCGTCAGCAGCGCAGCGTTCTGTAGTGAAATCCCGAATACATCAACATAATACTTAGGAAGCCACACGGAGAGTCCGACATACGCCCCAAATACGATCACATAATAATAACTAAACCGCCAAACGCGCAACTGTTGCAACGGCCGCAAAGTTTCTTTCAGTGGCCGACCTTGACCCGGCTTACGATCCTCGCGCGGTGTAAAGAACCAGATGGCTGCAGCCATTATGAGCAGCAAGCCACTGTAAAGAAGCGGAACAAAACGCCATCCCCCGGGAATCCATCCGCCGTAATATCCTGCCGCAGGAACTAAAGCAATTAACGTCGGCCCGATAAACTTTGTAACCGAAGCTCCGACATTTCCCGAGCCGAAGACCCCAAGTGCCACTCCTTGCTGATTCCTTGGAAACCACGCTGAATTCCAAGCAATTCCAACTGAAAAAGAGTTGCCGGCAACGCCCACAAGAAACGCCCCAATCATCAACTGCTCAAAGGAGGTCGCTCGGCTTAAAAAGAAGGCTGGAATTGCGGTGGCAAGCATGAGCAATGTCATGACTTTTCTCCCTCCAAAGCGGTCCGTCCAAATCCCAAAAAGAAGCCTCCAGAGAGATCCGTTTAAAATCGCAATCGCCGTCAGCCAACCATACTGTATGTCGGAAAGCTGAAATTCCTTACGAATGGGAATCGCCAATACTCCAAACATTAGCCAAACGGCAAACATAAGGGTAAAGCTAATCGTTGAAAGCCAAAGCACGGAAGATCGACTTCGACAAACCTCGATTGAGCTCCCCTCCTCCTCGGTAATCATAGGACCTGTTGGTTCTTTCATTTGAATTACTTTCTCCTCCACGTCTCACTCGGACGAACTGTTTTCTGAGTCGGCCTTACAATTAACCAAAGCATCCACCATCCAACAAACCCGCAAGCAAAAACGAGTACATTCAAGCAAAGAACAAGGGCGTGATTGAATGGCTCCCTTCGAGGAGGGACTATCACACCACGAGTTAAAAATTTGATCGAATCTTTCATCTCAATTTTATTAAAAACTCCATTTAACAGGGCGCTTCTGCCCCTTTTCTTGCGTAGTACCACCAAGTCACCAACAAACAAGAGACATAGAACCCTGCGAACCCATAAAGAGCAGATGCAGGACTGCCGGTATGAGCCACCGAAAGCCCATAGGCATTCGGAATCAAAAAAGCCCCATAAGCGCCAATCGCGGAAGAGAAGCCTAAGATCGCACTCGACTCTTTTGCCGCCCCTCGAATCGCTGTCTGTACCCCAGCCGCCCCAGTTCCTTCATACGCTTTCATCTGCTCATTCAAGAAGATCACGGGGATCATTTTGAATGTTGAGGCATTGCCAACTCCAGTCGTCAGGAACAAAAGCATAAAGCAGGCAAGAAAACCTGAAAATGCGCCAGGCTCCAACGGTATTGCCAAATAGTGAAGCACCCCTCCCACCGCAATAATCATCGCCATAAAATTCCAAAGCGTCACCCTCGCCCCTCCAAACTTGTCTGAAATCCAACCGCCGATTGGTCGCGCCAATGCCCCCACTAACGGCCCGAGAAAGGCGTACTTAAGCGGATCTACTCCGACAAATTGCGTTTTAATCAAAAGAGGAAATCCGGCTGAATATCCGATAAACGATCCAAACGTTCCGAGATAAAGCCAGCACATAAGATAATTGTGCTTCCGCTTGAATATTACCGCCTGCTCTGCAAATGAAGCCTTGGCCCCCTCAAGGTTATTCATCCCAAACCAAGCTGCTATCACCGTAATCACCAACGCAGGAACCCAAACAAACCCTGCATTCTGCAGCCACGCAGGAGAAGCAATCCCTGACTTTGATACCGCCATCTGATGATTGCCCACATAACCATAAAATAAATCCACTCCAATCACCAAGGGAACCAAGAACTGCGTCGCGCTCACCCCCAAATTCCCCAATCCCGCGTTCAGCCCCAAGGCAACGCCTTTTTCTGCCTTTGGATAAAAGTAATTAATATTCGACATACTCGAGGCAAAATTTCCGCCTCCTAATCCGCAAAACAAGGCCAATACCACAAAAACCGCATAGGGCGTCGTTATGTCCTGAATGGCCCATCCCATTCCCAGCGCTGGAATCAATAGAGAGGCGGTGCTCAGTACTGTCCAATTCCTTCCCCCAAAGATCGGTACGGTAAAGGAATAGAAGATTCGTAACGTTGCTCCCGAGAGCCCCGGCAATGCGGTCAACCAAAACAATTCCTGCGTTGTGAATTTAAACCCAATCGAATTCAACTTAACCACTACCGCGCTCCAAACCATCCAAACCGCAAAAGCGAGGAAAAGCGCCGGAATGGAAATCCACAAATTTCGTCGCGCAACGTGACTCCCCACTTGATTCCAAAACTCATTCTCTTCTGGACGCCAATCCGAAATCAGTGTTCCTCCCGCAGGAACAACCAATCCTTGCGAATTGCCTTTAGAACTCTGATTCGATCGTTGGGGCTCGTTAATAGTCTCTTTCATAAGGAAACCTTATCACTCCGTTCGACACAAAGAATTGATGCAGGTCAATCGATTGGCATTTCTTTTTCCTAAGCGATAATGGCAAATACAACGCTCCATTGAGACAAGCGTATCGGACAATTACGAATCTCACTATTAGAGGTGAGGCGAGTTCTTTATAGGGAATTCCCCTATTCTCACAGAGGTAGAGAGAGAAACACTTAAATTATATTCTAAATCTCATCGTCACGTTCTGCACGTGTCGCCGCCGCAAATCCGTGAAGAAGAAACCGCCAACCTACCAGCGAAGAAATCGTTGCCGCGGCGACCAAAGCAATTTGTCCTCGATTTCTTTTCAAGTTCGTCCAAAAAAGCGCCCACGGATTTCCATCCATTGGCTTCAACGGATGCGTTCCTTCTTCGTACTCCCGCATATCCGGAATACTATCTTGGTCAAGATCAAGATTATAGGGATAGATTTCGGACAGCTTTCCAGGGGCATGACGTAACTCCAAAAACTTTTTCTTTCCAATCTCCTCGATGATTCGATTTCCAAATAAATTAAGAATCGGGCTCTCCACTTTTTGCCCCGGCTCAAACGCCGCACGGGCTTTTCCGAGTCGTTTTAACTCCTCCGCTGTCAGCTTCCCTATCTGTCCGGATGCCATCCCTTCGGGGCCATCGGGATGCGCGTGACACATGGCGCAATTAATCGATCGTCCGGAATTCTTTTTGATAAATTCCTGATACTCCGGATAGGCATTCACGGACACCACGAAAGTCTGCACACCAATCGCGATCAATGCCATTTTTGGCAACATCTTCAAAGTACTCATCAATGCCCTCCCTTAAACATTAAGTAAATCTGCTCTCCAAAAATAGTCATAATGATTAAGTAGAATGAAGCCGCAAGGGAAAGCAGCACTAAGGTTTTTCGCGTCGCACCTTTAAAAATCCAAGGCGTCAGCAGAAGGACAGCCCCCGCCGCCCCCGATCCGACTAAAATCATCCAAAAGGGGAGAATTTCGAGGGGGTAGTATACAAAGTAAAAGTACCACTCCGGCTTAATCCCATCAGGAGTGGACCCTTTGGCATCAAAGGGCTCAAATAGGGGATAGGAATAAAATGATTCGAAAGGGAGACAAAGCGCAATCACATAAAGAACAAAAAAAGCAACGCACCAAATCGAAAGATCCTTAATGAAAAAAGTCGGAAAGAATTTCTCCTGACGGCGGGGCACCCCATCGATGCCACGGCTCATGCCATGAAGCTGTACAGACATTAAATGAATTCCGAGAACCCCAAAAATGGAGAGAGGCAAAACGATCACATGAATCGCGAAAAATCGGCTCAGCGTCGCCTGCCCGACAGCTGCCTCCCCTTGAATCGTCTCTTTAACAAGTCTCGGCAATTCGGCAAGCTGTCCAGGAAGATATTGTCCCATCTGCTCAATCGACTGCATCCCTATCTTAGTGGCATTCACTGCGATTTGGTGCCACGGGAGCAAATATCCGGTAAATCCAAACCCGAAGGTAATGGCGAGCAACAAAACTCCTGTCACCCAAGTAATCTCTCGCGGCTTTTCAAATGCTTTCATCGCAAAGGCTGTCAGCAAATGCACCATCACGGCACCAATCATCAGCGAGGAGGTCCAGGAATGCATATTCCTCACTAACGCTCCCCCCGGCACTTGTTCGGTAATATACTCCACTGAGGCGTGAGCATCACTCACCGTCGGTTGATAATAGAAAAGAAGCATCAGTCCGGTAATGACCTGAACCACAAAGAAAAATAGAGCGAGTCCTCCAAGATAGTAAGCCCAGTTAAAATGATGCACAGGGACCTCTTTTTTCTCCACCATGGAACGGTAGTTCATTTTCTCAACGGGAAACCGCTCTCCAAAATAAACTTCCGCCGTTTTAATGACATTTTTGAGATCTGGCATAGCTCCTCCAAATATTAACTAACTTATTCCAGCGCTAGGGGGTTGAGTCATATAGACGCTGCACGCGCTGAACAATGAGGGATCATACTTCTCCTTCGCTGATGAGCCCTCACCATTGCGAGCAATCACTTTTCCTGTCGGATCAACTAACGCCCAGGACAAATGGGGAAGCGGATCTTTCGCAGGAGCGCCGTCGTTTGGTTTACCTGTCTTGATGTCAAAGTAAGAAACATGACACGGACAAAGAAGTCGCCCTTGAGCATCCGTCTCCGAGTTCACAGTACACCCTAAATGGGTACATTTTGCTGAAATTAAAAGCGGAAGACCGTCTTCCCCTTTAAAAACAAGCCCCGGCGCCATGTGGTAATCGATGAAATATTTTCCTTTTGTCGGACTCAGCTCTGCATAGCGCGAAATAAAAATCATGGAGTTTCTTCGTCGCTCCAATTCCAATTCCCGCTCCTCTGCGGTTTGACGAAGTCGGTGAAGCTTCTTTGCCAACAAATCGGACTCCGCATTCTCATCATGACTCGGCCCTCTAAAAAACTTAAACAGCTTTTCACCAGCACCCAGTGATAACAGTCCCCCCGCAATCGTTAAGCCGACAAATCCCCGAATAAAATCTCGCCGCCCTTCCTCTCTCAAGATTGCCGCCTGCGCATGCTCGCTCCGTCTTGCATTATTCCAAAGAACCAACTGAGGCGCTCTCCAAAGATACTGGATTGGAACCGCTAAGAGATGAACTAATCTCGTGAAGGGAAGCATCAAAATTAACACCCATGCAAGAATGATATGAATCTTGAAGAGGATTGGAAAACCAGTCACATAGGCCATCTCAGGGTGAAGTGTCAGCAAGCTCCAAAAATAGGGAACGACCGTTCCCGTTGACCAAGCAGAACCATAACGATACAAAAGCGCCGAAAGGAATCCGACCAACACTTGAGCCAACAATAGTGCAAGAACAACCAGATCCATCGTGCTGGTGACCGCCTGAACCCGCGCGGAGGTTAGTCTTCGTATAATTAACAATAGCAACCCAATAAGACTGATCGTTGATAACGCAATTCCGGCAGTCTCAATCGCCACTAACGCTCCGGGAATCGTGAGAATGCTCGACCAAATCTGGGGAAAAAATCCAGCAACAACATGACCAAAAAGGATCACCAAAATACCAATGTGCCAAGGAGCCGATCCCCAGAGCAGTTGTTTGCTTTCTAAAAACTGGGAGGAGAGTGACGAAACCGAATATTTTGAATATCTCCAGCGCACGATACACCCGACAAGCGCCACCGTAAGCGAGAGATAAGGAAGTCCAATAAAAAAGAATTCGTCCATCATGATTTATCCTAAGTTAAGAGAGGTTCTACTTTTTCTGGGCTCATCACAGGTCCACAGCTACATCCACCGCTCGGGGCACACGAGGCCGCCTGCTGCTGTTGTACCGGCGGAACTTCCGCAGCAACGCCAGGAGCCTCGACTTTCAGAACGGCTTGAATTGTTTCGAGAAGAATGCAGTAGGGATTCTCCTCCCCATTTGCCGCAATCATTCGCGCAATAGGCCCTAAGAGACAAAAGCGTACGAGCTCTTGAAACTCCCCATCGTCCACTCCTGCCGCATAACGCAAAAGAACCACAACATGATCGGGAAGTTCTCCAGCGGGATCAAATTGCATCTCTTCATAACGTGCATTCAACCGCGCCATCATCTCGCCTCTTTTGAAATTCTCCTCTCCGAAAAGATGAATACTGACATACGGAATGCAGACGGGGGTGACATCAAATGTTCTTGTAAAGATCTCCTCTCGCTCCTCCGGCAGGAGTGCATTCATGCGAACTAGGAACGTTTCAAATCGCCCCGCGGACAAGGAGTCATATCCTTGAAACAGCCGAGAGAGCGCCTCAGCATTCCCTGAAAACCTCTCGTCAGGGTAGGTCAGAAAGTAGACGAGCCCCTTCAATATTTTCCCTCTTTGTTTCATTTTATGCTCCTCGCTCCGGGGTCTGGTTAATTCCCAAGCCCGTACATCCCTTACACGCCTCAGGACTGCAAGTACTCTGAACCGCCTCTTCCCGTTGAAGCGGGGGAAGCACATAGCGCTGATACACGGTTGGGATCGCCGTCATCGCATAAATTTCCTCAATCTCCTCCGGTGTTGTCTGAGCTTCGCGAATAATCTTCCGAACCTCATCCTCTGGAAAATCCTTCACGGATTGCCAGCGTTTGTAGTAACGGACAGCCATCAACTTCTTCATCACTCGCTCGACAATTTCTTCATTTCCTGCACTAAAAAGCTGTGCGAAGTAGCGCAAAGGAATACGTGCTTTCTCGAGGCTCGAAAAAAACTGATCTCCCGAGTGCCCATACGTTCCATTAACAGCCTGCCCCATGACTGGCAATAAAGGCGGCACATAAAAGAGCATCGGCATGGTCCTGTATTCAATATGAAGCGGAAGCGCCAACTTCCACTTCATCACATAATTCCAAGCTGGAGAATTCTGAGCGGCATCGATAAATGCTTCACTAATTCCATTTTTCAATGCGGCCTCAACCACCTTGGGATCGTTCGGATCCAAGAAAACGGAACGCTGGGATTCAACCAACCCTCGGTCACTGACTTTCATTGCATCAGGAATTCGATCCGCATCATAGAGAAGCACTCCGAGATAGCGAATCCGACCGACACACGAATGAAAACAAGCGGGTGGCTGCCCTGTTTCAAGACGGGGATAACAGAGAATACATTTCTCCGACTTCCCCGTCTTCCAATTATAGTAAATCTTTTTGTAGGGACATGCAGAAACACAGGCACGCCATCCCCTGCATTTATTCTGATCCACCAAAACAATACCATCTTCCCCCCGCTTATAAAGCGCTCCGGAGGGACACGCCGCAACACAGCTCGGATTCGCACAGTGATTACAAATACGCGGCAGGTAGAACATCGTCATCCGCTCTACCTCAAAAAGCATGTTTCGCTCGTCCTCCGTTAATGCGTCCAAATTAATATCATTTTCCGCATAAATCGGAGATCCGGAAAGATCGTCATCCCAATTAGGCCCTGACTTAATCTCAATCTGCTCACCGGTAATTTGAGAAATCGGAACGGCTGTCGGTTGGTCATCCCCGGCCGGAGCGTTAAAGAGATCCTCGTACTTGTAAGTCCATGGTTCGTAGTACTCTTCAAGATTGGGCTGATTCGGATTATAGAAAAGCTTCAAAAAGGCATCGACACGATTTTGGGACCGCAAATCCAGCCCATCTTTACCGTCAAATTTCCACCCCCCTTTGAACTTTTCTTGATCCTCCCAACGCGTCGGATAACCGGTTCCCGGCTTAGTCTCCACATTGTTCCACCACATATATTCTGCGCCCGGACGGTCCGTCCACGTATTTTTACAGGCAACACTGCAAGTGTGGCATCCAATACACTTATCCAAGTGAAAGATCATCGAAACATGAGCGCGTACATCCATGAGAATCCTTGTTACCAACTCACTTTATTTAATTTCTTGATCACAATAAAAGTATCTCGATTCACCCCGGTGGGCCCCCAATAGTTAAACGCGTAGGTAAACTGCGCATACCCTCCGATCATGAAGAGCGGCTTCAAACGAACGCGAGTCAGACTGTTGTGCCCCCCCGCCCTCCGATTTCCCCGCTGAGGAGATTTCGGAACCCCCAGCGTTCTTTCGGGAGCGTGATAAATGAAACACGTCCCTCGAGGAATTCGTGCACTGACAATAACTCGAGTACAAACCACTCCATGGTCGTTGAAAATTTCTACCCAATCATTATCTTCAAGACCGATTTGATCTGCATCCTTATCATTGACCCACGCGGGATAGCATCCGCGGGATAAAGTCTTCATCCGCAAGGTATCCCCATAAGTTGAGTGGATGTGCCACTTTCCATGGGGGGTTAAGTAATTCAAAACCAATGAGCCCGACTCTGCGCTCGATAATTCCAAATCTCGTGTCTGACGTAATTCTCCCCGCGGCTTAAACGTTGGTAAATGCTCCCCGAAAGCAACGTACGCTTCATGGTCCAGATAGAGATGCTGGCGCCCTGTCAAGGTGCGCCAAGGAATGAGCTCTTCGATATTTTGGCAATAAGCCGAGTATGTGCGACTGCCATTCGTCACTCCCGTCCAAAACGGCGTCGTCAGCGACCTGCATGGCTGCGCACAAAGATCGTCAAAGGTATAGCGAACCTCTCGACTTCCAGCAGCGAGATGAGTGTGATCAATCCCCGTTTTTATCGATTCTGCAAGGAATGCCCGATGCGCCATCTCTCCGTTTGTTTCTGCTGCAAAATACAGAATTACTTCACAGACATCTTTATCCTGACGCAAGGAGACGTACTCGTTGCCTCCCCATTTCTCTCGCGGATGAGTACTTAAATATTCGTCATAAACATCACTGACCTCGTAGTGAGTACCGTGTAGCGCGAGTCCGTTATTTCGAAAATTGGGGCCGACCGAAATAAATTTCTCGTAGAGTTTAGCGTAGTCTCGCATGACTACTTTGAAGTTTGGCATCGTTTTCCCAGGGATCGCCTCACATTCGCCTTTTGCCCAATCTCGGATGGAGGGCTGCGCCATCTCCGCAGGCGTATCATGCATCAGAGGTGAAACCACGATGTCTTTGACTGGCTCTGGGAAATATTTCTTTGCCAGTTTTCCCGTTTCTTCCGCAAGGCCTCTAAAAATCTGCCAATCGCTTTTTGATTCCCAACACGGAGGAACCGCGGGTTGCAAGGGATGGATAAAAGTATGCATATCCGTCGAATTTAAATCATGCTTCTCATAGTAAGTCGCCGCAGGAAGAACAATGTCTGAGTAAAGAGCCGAGGTATCCATTCGATAGTTTAAATCGACAATGAGATCCATTTTCCCGTGCTCGACACGATCATGCCACGTTACCTCCTTGACCTCGTCCTTGGCACACTCTTCTGCAATCGCATTATGATGCGTTCCTAAATAGTGCTTCAGAAAATACTCATGTCCCTTCGCCGAGGACATAATTGCGTTACCACGCCAAATATACCAGACGCGAGGAAAGCATTCCGGACGATCCGGATCTTCCATGGCAAACTTTAAATTCCTCGATTTAAGTCGATCCACAACTTGATCGATAATCTCTTGATCCGTTTTTGCCCCAGATGCCTCCGCCTTCCGAATCACGTCCGAGTTACTTTCTGTAAATTGCGGATAACAAGGAAGCCACCCGAGCCTAACGGCTAAAGCCTGCTTATCAGCCGTGTGACCGTGCGCCATACTGTGGGTCTCATCTCCGACGGGACACATTTCGCTGAAGCTTCGATCGTAACGCCACTGATCCGAATGCATATAGTGAAATGACGGGGAATTTTGAAGGCGAGGAGGACCACCCCAATCTGCAGCAAAGGCAAGCGGCGCCCATGAAGCTTGCGGGACTAATTTTTCTTGCCCCACGTAATGATTGAGCCCTCCACCGTTTTTCCCGATACAACCGCAAAACATTAACGCATTAATCACCGCTCGATAAATGAGATTATTATGATACCAGTGATTCACCCCGGCTCCAATGATCACACTGCAACGCCCCCCCGTCATTTCTGCCGTCTGGATCCACTCCTTGGCAAAACGAACCGCTACCTCTGCTTTCACTCCAGTAAAGCGTTCCTGCCAACCAGGAGTAAAGGGCTGAGTATCGTCATCGTAGCTCGACGGCCACTCCCCTTCTAATCCGCGGTTGATGCCATACTGAGCAAAGTAAAGCTCTAGAACTGTCGTAACGAGTAGTGTCCCTTCAATCCCTTCGACTTTTCTTACAGGAACGTGTCGACGGATTATTCGCTCGTTAGTTCCTTCAGAAAAATCAGGAACACCCACGGGAATCGTCTCTTTTTCAGTGATAAAAAGCGCTGGATCAATTTCTTTTCCCGTGCGCGAATCCTCCAGCTTTAAATTCCACTCCCCCTTTTTCTTCTGCCACCGGTGACCAACAGCTCCCTTGGGCATTTTCAGCGACCCATCGTGTTCATCCGCAACGAAAAATTTCCAGTCCGCGTTTTCCTCCCCCTTCGTCTCTTCAATTTGGCTCGCTCTTAAAAATTTCCCAGCACGGTAAGTTCCATCAGGCTGCAAATCGAGCGTCACTAAAAACGCCGCATCCGTATAGCGTTTCATATAATCACGAAAAGCAGGCACCAGGCGGTCGGCGTACGCCTCTTTCAGAATGACATGTCCGACCGCCATCCAAAACGCGCCATCTTGGCCTTGATGAAGCGGCACCCATTCATCCGCAACTTTAGAGGTTTGACTAAAATCGGGAGAGAAAACCACAACCTTAGTCCCACCATGACGCGCCTCAACTAAAAAATGGGCATCAGGGGTGCGTGTCATGAGCACGTTGGATCCGACCACCGCAATAAATTTGGAGTGAAACCAGTCCGCACTCTCCGCAACATCCGTTTGTTCTCCCCAAATTTCCGGAGACGCCGGAGGAAGATCACAATACCAATCATAAAATGACATCGACGTGCCGCCCATTAATTGGCAAAAGCGTGCTCCTGCGGCGTAACTGATCATCGACATCGCCGGAATTGGAGAAAACCCGATAATTCGATCCGGCCCATATTGCTGAACCGTATATAAATTCGCCGCAGCAATCAGTTCGTTCACCTCTGCCCAAGCACACCTTCGGAATCCCCCTTTTCCCCGCGCCTGTTGATAACTCTTTTTCGACTCATCATCGGAAACAATCGAACGCCATGCCATCACTGGATCCCCTGGATGTTTTCGTTTTGCCTTTCTCCAGAGGTCAATTAAAACGCCACGAACATACGGATACTTGACTCGAATCGGGCTATAAATGTACCAAGAATAGGAAATCCCCCGCTGACATCCTCTCGGCTCATACGGAGGAATCGTTTTATCAATAATCGGATAGTCGAGCGCCTGCAACTCCCAAACCACCACCCCGTTTTTGACATAGATTTCCCAAGAGCAAGACCCCGTGCAATTTACTCCGTGCGTACTACGGATCTTCTTATCATAAGCCCATCTATTTCGATAAAAATCTTCCCACGTTCGATCTTTCGGCGCAAAAACGTCTTGAATCCAGCTCATGTTACTTCCTCCTCCGCTGCAGGCGCGGCCGTTGACCTAATTTACCTCGAGCATAATAACTCGTCATCAACCCCATCAAAACCACCGCACTCGCCAACCCAATGATCATGTCATACGGTTTTTCCCTCGAAATATTCTCCGCAGACAGCGTTCCAAAATATTTAACCAAATGACGCGCCTCCTGTTTTGTTACAGGGCGCTCGCGATAATGCGGCTCCATAATTTTAAAGGAGGACTTTTCAATCGCAGAGATCAAGGCGGTCTCTCCCATTTTAGAAGCGATCATCGTCAGATCAGGCCCAAGATTTCCACCCCGTCCTTCTACCGTATGACAAGCGGCACAGGAGAGCCCATGATTTTTTAACGGTACGCCCCCCCAATAAATCCCACGCCCCAACTGAGCATTCGCAGGCTCCATTTTTGCTGCGAATTGAAGCGAAATCCGCATTTCTTCTTTTTTCACGCGTTCTAAAATGTCCGGTGCCTTTAAAAAATCTACCAGTTGCGAAATCTCCATCTCCGTCAGCGGGCCCACTTGCTTCTCCATTCTTTTAATGCCCCCTTTGAGATCTGCTACGGCCCAAGCCCCCACAGTATTTAAGGAGGGCCCTGTTAACTTTTGTCCATTGAGCGAATGACACCCGGCACAACTACTCATAAATTTCGTCGTACCCGGGTCGAGATTCGGTTCAGGCATCGGTGGCTCGGGAGTTTGCGCCACTAACAACCCTGTCACCCCAATCACTACGAGAGCACTCCGAAAAGCGCGATAGCCCTTCCAATGTTTCACGTACTGACTATTTCACATTTAAATATTCACGCCTTGATGCAGGTCAATATTATCGTGATGCAAAAAACTTTCGCCGATTCCTTGCTTGATTTCCCCAGATTCACTACCTTTTGATTCATATCAATGCTCTCATCTCACAATCTCATTAATAAGGAGTCATGACTGATTCGCCTAAGAAGCTCCTTCTTCCTGCTTCGGCTCGTGATTTTTTTCCGCTTCTAAAGCGGCAAATTCATGGAGAGCCCCTTGCCTATTTTGATAATGCCTCCACCACGCCCAAACCTGAATCCGTTCTGTTTTCCATAGACAACCATCACCGACACCATGGGGGAAATATTCATCGCGGTGTTCACACCCTAAGTATGGAGGCTTCTTTCGCCTACGAAGCCGCGAGAGACCGCATTGCCGAAGCGCTCCACGCCCCTCATCGAGAGGAAATAATTTTCGTTCGTGGAACTACCGAAGCGATTAATCTCGTTGCTTTTTGTTTTTCTGCTTCTGAACTTAAGTCGGGGGACGAAATTCTCCTTTCCACAATGGAGCACCACGCGAACATCGTCCCTTGGCAACTTCACGCGGTTCCTCGAGGGGTCACCCTCCGTCCCATCCCACTTACTCACGAAGGAGATCTCGATCTTGATGCCTTAGAGACGATGATTGGCCCGAAAACTCGTCTTATTGCCGTCAGTCACGCATCCAATGTTCTTGGAACGATCAACCCGATTGAGTTGATCTCAAAGATCGCACACGCACGCGGGATTCCTCTTCTCGTTGACGGCGCCCAAGCCCTCCCGCACTTCCCCATTGATCTCCAAGACCTCGACTGCGACTTTTATGCCTTCTCTGGGCACAAAATGTTTGGACCCACGGGGATCGGAGTTCTCTATGCAAAAAGGAGATGGCTCGACTCATTTCCTCCATTTATCGGTGGCGGAGATATGGTGGACCTTGTCTCTTTTGCAAAGACCTCCTTCCAAAAACCTCCCATGAAATTCGAAGCAGGAACCCCTCCCATTGCTGAGGTAATTGGACTAGCTGCTGCCTTTGATTTTCTCTCTCAGTTCGTCCCCGGCTCTCTGGAATCCTTTGAGCAAGATCTCCTTCGCTACACCACTGAGAAACTTTTAAGGATCCCAACGCTTCTCATTCATGGTCGCCCTCAAAAAAAAGTCCCTCTCATCTCCTTCTCTCTTCCCAACATTCATCCTCACGATCTCGCGACCCTCCTCGACCAAGATGGCATTGCGATCCGTGCCGGCAACCATTGCGCACAGCCGTTAATGAGTGCTCTCGGTATTTCCAATACTTCTCGAATCTCTCTCGCTTTTTATAACACCCGCAAAGAAATTGATCGAGCCATTGGCTCTATTGAAAAGGCCGTCCAACTTTTTAAGGTCTAAATCTATGAACCCATCGAGTGAACTCTATCAAGAAATAATCCTTCAGCACAACCAGCACCCCCACCACTTCCATCTTTTAGAAGATGCCACCGGATGTGGTTCTGGAAACAATCCACTCTGCGGTGATCGCGTGATGATTTTTGTTAAAACCACAAATCAAACCATTGAGAAAATTTCATTTCAAGGAAACTGCTGCGCCATCTGCAAAGCCTCGGCCTCCATGATGTGCAAGCGGTGCCTAGGAAAGCCCGTTCTAGAAGGACAAACGATCGCTCACGATCTTTTGTCAGAGATGACAGCCTCCCAAGAAAATCCTGATTTCTGGAAAACCCAGGGAGAAATCCAAGCACTGAAAGGGGTTCAACAATTTCCCGCACGCATCAAATGCGCCACCCTTCCATGGCACGCACTTCAAGACGCTCTGACCTTAAAGTCTTAAGTCTTGATCTGCATCAACGTCATTTCTCCGGCAGCACGTTAGGATTGATCTCATGATAAACGCATCGATCCCTCCACTCACACTGGATGTGCGTGAAGCGATTCAACGGAAGGAGGCGCCGTTCGATAAAATCATGCAAGCCCTTCACGACCTCAAGCCTGGCTCCAAACTCCGATTAATCACTCCTTTTGAGCCCACTCCGCTATTCTCCTTTCTCAAGCCTCCATTTTTCAGCATTCAATCGAATACAATCGCAGACAAGCACTGGGAAAGTATTATTCAACGTGATCTCGATGGAGGTTTCACTCCCCCTTCCGTCGCGCCTCATTCGTTTGCTCCATCTTTATCGCCTCCTCATCTTGAAATCGATCTTCGTCACCTCGAACCTCCAGAGCCTTTGGTCAAGGCGTTGCAAGCCTTCGAAGCGGAACCGCAAGGAACCGTTATTTCAGTAAGGACTGAGCGCCGACCAATTCATCTCATTGACGCCCTCGAAAGTCGCGGCGCTACCCATGAAACCCACGAGCAAACCGATGGAAGCTGGATCACTCTTTTCCAGCGAAATTAAGCGAGGGTGCCAGCAACGCTATCCGACGGAACGAACCGCTATGTCGCAGAAATATTCCCCTTCCTTTCGCGTTCCGCTTCCTTTTTTTATCTATGGACTCCTCTGCCTCGCCGGCGGAAGTGTTTGGATCATTCTTGAGCCAAATCTAATCATTGCTTATCACTATTCCCCTCGCATCGTCTCGATGACACATCTCTTTGTCCTTGGGTTTCTACTCTCTATCCTCTTCGGCTCGCTCTATCAACTTGCTCCGGTCGTTCTTGAAACACGCCTTCACAACGAGCGTCTCGCTCAGTCGCATCTGGCGTGTCATTGCCTGGGTGTGACGGGAATGGTTATTTTCTTTGCCCTCTGGGACCTCAAACAAGTCGGACACTTCGGATCTCTCCTTTTTTTCGGAATGATTCTCTTCGTTTATAATATTCTCCGAACCCTTCAAACCATTCCCAAACCGAATCCTGTTTCCTTCTTTATCATTCTATCGATGTTCTGGCTCGTACTTACCATGGGATTCGGACTTTGGGTTTCGCTCTCCAAATTTTGGCCCACATTTTTCCCCGTCGCATGGAGAGGTGGCGCGATGCATGCACATGCACATCTCGGAATAATCGGGATCTTTCTTTCCCTCTTACTCGGCGTTTCCTTTCGGCTTCTGCCGATGTTTATTCTCTCTGAAATACAAAGCGTCCCTCGCGTCTGGCTCGTCTTTGGAATGATTCATACCGGTATCGCCTGGCTTTTTTGGGCGATTATGCTTCAACAGGAGGTAGCGCGATTCGCTTGTGCCGTGTTGATCTCCGGCGGCCTTGTGGTTTATGGAATTGAAATTACAGCAATACTCCAAGCTCGCAAGCGGAGAAAGCTAGACCCCTCGTTACGCACTTTTCTTTCCGGTCTCTTACTTCTCATTCCCATCACGATTATCGGCCTTACCCTTGCCTGGCCTCATTCCGAAGAAACGAATTCCCTTCGCCAGCTTGAGGGTGTTTATGGACTCTGGGGAATCCTCGGCGTAATCAGCCTCAGCATTATCGGGATGTTTAATAAAATTTTTCCCTTCCTCATCTGGTATTATCGCTACGGCCCTTGGCTTGGTCGCTCTCCGGTCCCACCACTGAATGAACTGGCCCCTGAAATTCTTCTACGCCTCCTGCAGCCCCTTTATCTTTGCGGAATTCTCCTTCTAGGCTGGGGAGGTTTTCATCGAGACCTTACGCTCACTCAAGGAGGGGCTCTCTTCCTGGGGGCAGCCATCGCTCTTTTTCTCATCCACAATGGCCTTGTTTTTCGTCATCTCTGGGCCCCCGTAACCGCAACGTCCCCTCAATCGGCCCTTGCGACATGAACTCCCCGCTGCAATCCTTTCTCGAAGAAAAAGTCTGGCGAGCTCTGCAACGTGTGATCGACCCAGAACTCCATGTCAATATTGTGGATCTTGGATTGATCTATGGGGTTCATTTAGATAACGGTAACGTTTCCATTCAGATGACCCTCACAACGCCAGGCTGTCCTCTTGGTGAATTCATCGTCAACGCCGTTAAAAGTTCCGTGGAAGATATTCCAAACGTGGAGCACGTCGAAGTTTTATTGACCTGGGATCCCCCATGGAATCCAGCGATGATTGCCGATGACTTGCCTATTTAAATCAAATCAGCTAAACTCCAATCCATAAGGCTCTCCAATTGAATCTTCATTTTCAAGAATTAGATGTGCGTGCTCTCCTGAAAAAGGGCCTAGAGCCTTATTCGGTCATTCGCAAAAAAGTCGACGCTCTGAAATCTCAAGAAGGCCTCGAGTTGATCGCTCCTTTCTTGCCTTCTCCTCTGATTGAAAAACTCGGCAGCGAAGGTTTTTTGAATCGAGTTGAGCACCAAACAGATGGGACCTGGGTTGTTCGTTTCTGGAAAAACGTGGATACTCCTAAACCGTCCACGAGATCGCCCGCCGCCAATCATTCCAATAAAACTCTTTAATAAGCTGCAAGCGCAAGCTTATGGATCACACGTTTTTGACTGACACGCTTCCATATCTCTTCTAAAATAACTTATGGCTATCCCCACCAGCTCCATGCGAGTCGTCGGAATTGTCGCCTCACTCCGCTCCTGCGCGCTGTTCACCGGGCTCCCAGCGGAAGACCTTGAGACGATCGCTGCGTTCTCGATTTCAAAACACCTTTCAAAAGGCGAATATCTTTTTCATGAGGGAGGTCCCTCTGAGGGATTTTATATCGTTCGCTCAGGAGCCATTAACGTCCATCGGCTCGGCGCTTCCGGAAAAGAACAAGTGATTCACCTTTTTCGTCCCGGGGAATCCTTTGCAGAAGCAACGCTCGCCACGGAAACGGGATACCCCGCGGATTCCCGAGCCGTTGAAGCCAGTAACGTCATTCTCGTTCCAAAACGTGAAATTTTAAATCTTCTTAAATTACGCCCGGATCTCTCACTCCGAATGTTAGCCTCGATGAGCCAACACCTACGAGTGCTTGTCGGTGCCCTAGACGATCTTACTCTCAAAGATGTAGAAACGCGATTGGCGAATTGGCTCATCAAACGATGCCCGCGTCCCATCTCGAACCAGCCGACACACATCGAGCTCGAAACCAGTAAGGCCGTTCTTGCGGCGGAACTGAGTACACGAGCGGAAACCCTCTCTCGAACTTTTGCGAAATATAGAGATCTAAAATTGATTAAAATCCGAGGGAAAAGCATTGAAGTGTTAAAACCGAAGGAACTCGAAAAAATTCTTCGCAGCCATTTAGGGGAAGTTTGAACGCCTTCCTAAATTTCTCCGAAAAAGTCTCTCGATCTCATTGCGCTTGCGATACATGGCCAGATCATATTGCCATGCGGTGATTTAATTTATTTTGGGTGAGAAATATCCACGACTGCTATTTATCCAGCCAGTACAGGCTCTTCAACGAGATGATACCAATTATCGCGAGGGCGGGGGATGTAGCCGGCGTTACGGATGAGGCGTTGCATTTCTTCGACGGTGACGCGGAAGGCGGTTCCAGCCGAAGAGACGACATTTTCTTCCATCATGACACTGCCGAAATCATTGGCGCCGTATTGAAGGGCGATTTGGCCGATTTTCGGACCTTGGGTGACCCAGGAGGATTGAACATTGTCGATATTATCTAAAAAGATCCGGCTCAATGCCTGCATGCGGAGATATTCGTGTGAGCCGACGGGCTCTGCTTTGAGAACCGTATTTTCCGGTTGAAAGGTCCAACAGATGAAAGAGGTAAAGCCGTGTGTTTCATCTTGGAGCTCGCGAAGGCGGCGCAGGTGTTCAATGCGGTCATCAATCGATTCGACATGACCGAACATCATCGTCGCGGAAGATTTGATTCCCATGCCGTGGGCGATTCGCATGACTTCCAACCATTGATCGGACTTGCATTTAAGGGGGGAGATTCGGTTGCGAATCGCATCAACCAGAATTTCTCCCCCTCCGCCGGGAATGGAGCCGAGGCCCGCTTCGCGAAACTGGCGAATGACTTCTTCGAGCGGCAGATGAAAGACTTCGGCAAAGTGATTAAACTCGGGTGGGGAGAATCCGTGAATATTGATCGTCGGGTGATTTTGACGGATGTGCCGGAGCATTGTCAGGTAATAATCGATCGTCAATTTCGGATGATGTCCGCCTTGGAGAAGAATTTGACGGCCTCCAATGGCTTCGAGTTCGCGAATTTTAACACTGATCTGTTCGGGGGATAAAACGTAATGATCGTCATCTTTTTCCGTCCGGTAAAATGCACAAAACTTGCAATAGACATTGCAGACGTTCGTGTAATTGATATTGCGATCGATCAGATACGTGACGATCTCCTTGCCATGTCCTTCGTAAGCAGCGGATTTGAGGGAAAGTCGTCGGGAATCCGCGAGCGCACCGAGTTCCGGAAGCGGAAGCGCGTAGAGCGCCTTGGCTTCCTCAACGGAAATCCGCTCTCCGGCTTCAACCTTCTCTACTGCACGCGATAAGATCGTAGAGGCAATCATGCCGAACTCTGTTTAACAGGCAGGAGAGCTAAGACAAGATTTTCGCTCGTTTGATTTTGGGCGGGCGGGTTCGACGAATCCGCCGTGGCTTTTTGGGAGGGATGACCTATGGCCTGTTTTTTCGATCCTTATCGGTGTGTTACCCGCCACTTACCGGGGGAATAATGGCCATTTCGTGAGCGGAACCAATCGGCTGATGCCAGTCCACGTATTCGAGATCGAGTGCCACACGGGCCATTGCCATCAAGGGAGCGGGATTCGGAATGAAACGGGCGAGGACTTGTGCGGGGGTTTCATGGGGAGCGGCTTCGGTTTCGATTTCGGAAAAACCGAGAATCGTTCGAGCTTGGGAAAAGGCGAGAAGGGTCATCCGATCATCCTCCAATCGCCGTCATAACGCGTTGTGGTTGATAGTTGTTTCGAAATAAATGTTCGGCGGGCTTGTCTCTCAGCGCTTCCGCAAAGCGTTGGGCGATGGCCATTTCATCCGGTTGAGGACGGAGGAGTGGTTTGAGATCGAATTCCAGATGATTTCCGAGGCAGGGACGGATTTTCCCATCGGCGGTCATTCGCATTTTATTGCAGTTGTCACAAAAATGAAGATTCGTCAGCGCCCCAATAAATCCGACGGTCACGCCGAGTTTTTTGAGTCGAAAATAGCGAGCCGGTCCGAATCCGAGCTTGAAGGAGAAGGGTTCCAAGGTGTCGTGTGACTCGATCATTTTTTGAACTTCGGCCACGGGAAGAAAATTCGATTCGTCCAACATTTCCGTGAGACTTACAGGCATTAACTCAATAAACCGGAGAACGACATCCTGTTGGGCGGCAAATTCCAAGAGGGACCAGATTTGGTCATCGTTCTTTCCGCGCATGAGAACGGTATTCAATTTGATCGACGGAAATCCGATCGCTTTGGTTTGGAGAATTCCCTGAATCACCGGAGTCAGATCCCCATGAGTGATCTGGCGGTAACGCTCGGGATCGAGAGCGTCCAGACTGATATTGAGTTTCCGAAGTCCGGCTTCAAAGAGCGGCGCAGCGAGCTCGGGAAGTCGCGTTCCGTTGGTGGTCATGGAGACCGTGGCGACTCCGGGGGTCTGACAAATCCGACGCGTCAGGTCGGCGATTCCCGGACGAAGTAGCGGCTCGCCGCCGGTGATTCGAAAATTCTTGAATCCCTCCTGAATCGAGGCACGGACGACCGTTAGAATTTCGTCATCCGTCAGAATTTCCTCACGAGGGGTCCAGGCGAAATAGGACTCCGGCATACAATAAAGGCACCGCTCGTTACATCGATCCGTTACCGAAATACGAAGATAGTCGACCGTTCGCACGGCAGGGGTTGCCGATTGAGCCGGAAGCGAAGTAATGGAGGAAGCCAAAGACACGGACGAATCATGGCAAGAGACGGAGCGTTGTCAGGATAAAAAAACCCTCGAAGGAGGCTCTTTCATCTTCGAAAGCGCGGTGCTTCATTCCTCACGCCTCAGTACAAACGAAGGAAATAGTGTTCCCACTCGTTTCACCAACGCTGCACTTGGAAATCCAATAAGATTGGACTTACAAAGCGACTGCTCTTGGCATCCACCAGAATGAAATACCTGCAGCGCGTAATTTCGAACCCCCATCAGACTGAGTTCTTCGGCTAAATTAAAAATTGCCTCTTCTTCCATCAGATGGGGGTGGATTGTCGTCCGAAACTCATAAGCTACCTCGCTCGAAAGTACGATCTCCGCACTCTCACGTGCCAAGGATCCACTATTTGAAAAGGTCGTGACTTGCGGATAATTTAAAAACGGCATTTTAATATCAAGCCCTACCCAATCGACTCGAGAGAGAATTTTCTTTAAGCGATTCGGGTGGATTCCCGCGGTGTGTAATCCAATGAAAAATCCGAGCGCTTTGACTTGATCCATTGCTTCAAGCAATGAAAGGTCATGAGTCGGCTCTCCCCCGCTAAAAACAACGGCATCCACTAATCCAATGCGTCGTCGGAGTAAGGACATAACCTCCAACCACGAAACTGGCGACGCCCCCACTGGCTGTAAATGAGGATTGTGACAATAGAGACATCGCCAAGGACACCCTTGGGAAAAAAGTACGACTGATAGTTTTCCCGGGTAATCCGTTGCAGAGAACGGAACTATTCCACCGATTCGCAATGTTATTGCCTATAATTCAATCTTGGAGCAATGCGCGTCTTTCAGTAAAATACTTGCGCTCGAAAAATTCCCCTTTTTTTCCAATATTAAAGGAAGTCATCGGGCGATGATATCCCATCACTCGGGTCCAAATCTCGCAGGGTTGACGCTCCTCGTCTGACAAGGTAATACACGTGTTTAATCGATCCGTTTCTATTTGAATAGTTTGCATTCAATTACTCCATTATGGGTTGTTTAAAGTGGTGGTTGAGCGACTACGAGATCAAGTGTGATTCTTTTTCCTTTCGCTTGAGGAGCTCCTCATCGCATTTCGGACAGAATGCATGCTTTCCTCCGAGATATCCGTGCTTGGGACAAATTGAAAACGTTGGAGTCACCGTGATATACGGCAAAGTAAAGCGTGAAAGCGCTCTCTTTATCAACTTCCGACAGGCATCTGGGCTGGAGACTGGCTCCGTCATGTATAAGTGTAAAACAGTCCCCCCTGTATACTTTCGTTGTAATTCATCCTGCCGTTCGAGTGCCTCGAACGGATCATCCGTAAAGCCGACAGGCAGTTGCGATGAATTTGTGTAATAGGGCATGTCAGAGGTTCCTGCTTGGAGAATATCTGGAAATCGCTTCCGATCCTCTTTCGCAAAGCGATAGGTCGTTCCTTCAGCCGGAGTCGCTTCTAGATTATACATGTTCCCCGTTTCCTCCTGAAACTGAAGCATTCGACTTCGAACATGATTCAATAACCGAACCGCAAAGGCATGTCCCCAAGGAGTCGTAATATCGTCATGATCCTTTGTAAAATTCCGAATCATTTCATTAATGCCGTTCACTCCAAGTGTTGAAAAGTGGTTACGCAATGTTCCCAGATAACGCTTCGTATAAGGAAAGAGGCCGTTATCCATTTGCCGCTGTATGACCTTTCTCTTAATTTCCAAACTCACTTTTCCAAGCTCGAGCAGTTCATCCATCCGTCGCAACAGACCTTCCTCGTCATCTTGATATTGATAGCCAAGGCGCGCACAATTCACGGTAACCACTCCCAGAGAACCGGTTTGCTCCGCTGAGCCAAAGAGTCCGTTTCCTCGTTTGAGAAGCTCTCGCAGATCTAATTGTAAGCGACAGCACATGGATCGAATCATATTCGGTTTTAATTCGGAGTTAATAAAGTTTTGAAAATAGGGAAGTCCGTATTTCGCGGTCATTTCAAACAGCCTTTCCGCATTAGGACTATGCCAATCAAAGTCGCTAGTAATATTATAAGTCGGGATCGGAAAAGTAAAAACACGGCCCTTGGCATCTCCCTGCATCATCACTTCAATATAGGCTCGATTGAGCATATCCATTTCCTCTTGAAGTTCGCCATAGGTAAAATCCATGAATTCTCCCCCAATCTTTGGAAAACTCGCCCGCAGATCTTCTGGACAAATCCAATCAAAGGTCAAATTGGTGAAAGGAGTTTGAGTCCCCCAACGCGACGGAACATTCAGACTATAGATCAGCTCCTGCATGCACTGCTTGACTTGTCCATAGTCGAGTCGATCTTTTCTGAGATACGGTGCCAAATAGGTATCGAAAGAGCTGAATGCCTGCGCTCCGGCCCATTCATTCTGAAGGGTTCCTAGAAAATTAACGATTTGTGCGATCGCACTAGAGAGATGTTTCGGTGGTGCCGAGTCAATTCTCCCCGGAATTCCATTCAGTCCTTCCTCTAAAAGGACTCTCAGTGACCATCCTGCACAATAGCCTGAAAGCATATCTAAATCATGAACATGCACATCAGCCGCCCGATGCGCTTCGCCGACTTCGGGGGGATAAACATGACTTAACCAGTAATTCGCCACCATTTTCCCGGAAACATTCAAGATCAACCCCCCAAGCGAGTACCCCTGATTTGCATTGGCATTCACACGCCAATCTAATTGTTCTAGATATTCATTAATCGAGGACTCGACATCCACAAGCGTCTTACGGTCATTGCGAAGCTTTCGATGCTGCTCTCGATAAACAATATAAGCACGCAAGGTCTTCGGGTATCCCGAGTGAAAGAGCGTCGACTCAACTGCGTCTTGAATTTTTTCGATCCCCAGCCGTTCAACTCCCTCCTCTTTCAGGAGACTTACCACCCGATCCGTGATCCATCGAGCCGCCCCAGCGTCAAATTCGCCACTGGCGATTCCTGCCCGCGTTAAAGCAGAAGTAATTTTTCCTGAGTCAAATGCAGCGACTTGACCATCTCTCTTCAAAATTTCACTTGGACTTTCTATTGTTTTCTGTGGCATAGATTTCTTTTATATCAATCTGTTGTGTTGTTTTTACCTCTACTCGCTATATATGGTGTCGTCAACAAGTTGACATAGATTGCTTTGATTTCCTTGATGTAAGTCAATTTCCTTCAGGTTCGCAGATATTTTAAATCCTTGATCTTCATCAAAGCACCACGTTCCACGATCTGGCATAACTTTTCCATGAAACAAACACACTTGGAGATTTTACTATGAGTCATGTGATCTTAAATGATGACCCGAAAGTTTTTGATGTTCGGAACATTCCTTGCAATGTCAAACATCGCCAAATCCTTGAGCGATGGGTGGCGCTCCCTGTAAACGACTATTTCATCCTTAAAAACGATCATGACCCGGTTCCGCTGCGCTACCAATTCGAGGCTGAATTTCCTGGCGATTTTAGTTGGATCCACCTTGAACAAGGACCGGAGACGTTTCAGGTAAAAATTCAAAAGCTTCGGCAACCGGCTGACAAAACCGTTAATAGTTTTAAAACCTGTGGAAACCACTAGTTTGATCAATTCTTTTTCTCCGACCCCTCGGGGGTCGGAGAAAAAGCCGCAAAATCCCCCCCCTTGGAATCAAGCTCCAATCATTGTGATCTGGGAGTTGACTCGTAGCTGTGCGCTGGCATGTCAGCATTGTCGTGCTGAGGCCCAGCATCGGCGAGATCCTCGAGAACTCACCATGGAAGAAGGCTTTAACCTTATCGACCAAATTGCCGCCATTCAACCAAGAGCCTTTGTTCTAACGGGCGGAGATCCGATGAATCGCCCAGATCTTTGCTCTCTGATCGCTTACGCCACGAAGAAAGGGCTCCGTGTCTCCATGAGTCCAAGCGCAACTCCTTTATTCCTGCAAACCGATCTCTCACAACTCGTCAACGCGGGGTTAAGTCGCGTCGCCATTAGCCTCGATGGAGCAACTGCCGCAACGCACGATCGATTTCGCGGGATTGCAGGGACTTGGGAGAATACGATCTCTGCTATCCAGCGCGCCCGTGAAGCCGGACTTGAAATTCAAATTAACACCACTTTTTGCAAAAGTAATTTTCAAGAATTCTCAGATCTGGCTTCGCTTGTCAAAACGATCTCCCCTGAACTCTGGAGCGTTTTCCTTCTTGTTCCGACCGGCCGCGCCACCCGCTCCGAACTTCTCACTCCGGAAGAGCTTGAGGACCTTTTTGTTCGTCTTTATCATCTCTCTCAAGAGGTCCCCTTTGATATCAAAACCACCGAGGGCCAACATTATCGTCGAGTGGCGCTTCAAGAGTGGATGACTCACGGAGGACCAAAAAAGCCGTCCCCCTTGGGAGTCAACGATGGAAAGGGGTTTGTTTTCATTTCACATATTGGCGAAATCTGTCCCAGTGGGTTTCTCCCCCTAATTGCCGGAAATGTAAGGCAAGAAAAACTCCTCAATGTCTATCAAAAGCACCCCGCTTTTCAGCAGTTACGAAACGCGGACGCATTAAAGGGAAAATGCGGGTATTGTGAATTTCGAAAGCTTTGCGGTGGATCCCGAGCCAGAGCCTTTGCGACGACAGGCGATCTCCTCGCGGAAGAGCCTCTTTGCCTTTACCAACCTCTCCAAACATCTCAATCCCTACAAGGTCTTTCCTCATGATTAATCTCACCCGTCTTCTTTGTAATGTCGAGCAGCCGGCCGATGGCCTGCGCTACGGACAAGGCGCCCACGCCGCTTTAGATGCCGGCTCTCGTAAACCCGTAGTGGTTTGGAATATTACACGCACTTGCAATTTGCGTTGTGTCCATTGCTATTCCAGCTCAGCCGCAGCTCATTATCCAAACGAGCTCCAACTGCACGAATTTAAGACCGTCATCGATGATCTTGCACAGTATGGAGTACAGCGCCTTCTTCTTTCTGGCGGAGAGCCAACCCTTCACCCTCATTTCTGGGAGATCGCAGAATACGCCGTATGGCGCGGATTACGCCTCACTCTTTCAACCAATGGCACTCGCATTGACCTCCCTTTCGCTAAGCGACTAAAGGAACTCGGATTTGCCTACATTGGAATATCCCTCGATGGCATTGGAGAGGCTCACGATCAATTTCGAGGAATGCCAGGAACCTTTGAAAAGGTCATGAACGCTTTTCGCGCATGTCGTAAGGCGGATCAAAAATCCGGACTAAGACTCACACTGACGACGCATACCGTTCAACATCTCGACCAAATTCTTGATTTTATTGAAAACGAAGAAATTCAGCGCGTCTGTTTTTATCATCTTGTCTATAGTGGGCGAGGCGCGGATCTCTCCCTCTTGAAGCCCAATCAAACGCGAAGCGCTCTCGATCGAATCATGAGACGTGTAGAAGAATGGCATCAGCGTGGAATGACTCGTGAAGTGCTTACGGTCGATCAGCCCGCCGACGGACCTTACCTTTGGATGAAACTACGGGAGCAAAATTCGCAGCATGCCGCCACGGCCTATCAATTACTTGCGTGGAATGGCGGCGGGGCTCACGGATCAGGCCGAGGAATTGCGAACATTGATAGTCAAGGGCACGTGCACCCTGATCAATTTTGGCAAACCTACGATCTGGGTTCCGTTCGCGAAAAACCTTTTAGCGAAATTTGGGAGCGTCAGGATGATCCTTTATTAACAGGACTACGTAACCGCACTTCAAAAATTAAAGGTCGCTGCAGCCAATGTGCTTTTCTTAAAATCTGTGGCGGTGGGTTCCGGGTTCGCGCATGGCAGCGCTACGGCGATCCTTGGGAATCAGATCCTGGCTGTTATCTCTCTGAATCTGAAATTACAGCGCCCTCACTTCACGAAACTCCGTCATGACCGGCTCCACTTCCACCTCCACGTTACCTCAACTCATTCAGGGTGGCATGGGGATCGGTGTTTCTGGATGGCGCCTCGCCCGCGCCGTCGGTCGACACGACCAGATGGGGGTTGTTTCAGGAACCGCCTTAGAAATGCTCATGTCGCGCCGCCTCCAACAAGGAGATCCCGATGGAAGTACTCGAGAGGCACTCGCAGCCTTTCCCCTCCCTGACGTGACTAGTCGTATTATGGAGCGATATTTTCTCGCCAACGGAAAGCCGACTCACGTCCCATACAAACCCGTCCCACTCTTTTCTCAACGTCCCTCACCCGCGCTCCTCGATCTCACGGTCGCAGCAGGTTTCGTCGAAGTTTACCTTGCGAAACAGGGGCACTCCGGACCGATTGGTATCAATCTCCTTGAAAAAATTCAAATGCCCACCCTTGCCACGCTCTACGGAGCCATGCTTGCGCGAGTTGATTATGTCTTAATGGGAGCAGGAATTCCAAAAAGTATCCCTCGTATTTTAGATCAATTTTCGGAGGGGGAAAAATCCTCGCTCATCCTTCAAGTCGCCGGCGCCCTTCCTGGAGAAAAGTTCGAAATGATCTTTGACCCAAAAACGTACTTCCCTGACGGCGCGCCAACCCTCCACCGACCACGCTTTCTCGCCATTGTTTCTTCGGACATCCTTGCCTCGAGCCTCGCCAAAAAAGCGGAAGGGTACATTGACGGATTTATTGTTGAGGGACATACCGCAGGAGGACACAATGCTCCTCCTCGCGGAGCGCAGCAATTAAACAGTGAAGGCGAGCCACTCTATGGGCTACGGGATGAACCCCGATGGGAAGCCTATCAAGCCATCGGTCGACCTTTTTGGATCGCTGGCGGCTATTCTTCTCATGAACGATTGCAAGAAGCCTTGGAAGTCGGTGCTGTAGGGATTCAAGTCGGAACGGCCTTTGCCTACTGCAACGAATCTGGAATTCGAAATGATTTAAAACTTCGCGTCATTCAATCGGTTCTTCGTTCATCCGTTAAGATCTTCACCGATCCGAAAGCTTCACCTTCTGGGTTCCCCTTCAAAATGGTCCGACTCGAAGGGACTGTGGGAGATCCCCTCATCACACGAGAACGTGGATGTGACATGGGATATCTACGACAAACCTATCGAAAAGCCGACGGGACTCTCGGCTCCCGATGCTCGGGAGAACCAGAGGCCGATTACCTAAGAAAAGGCGGAATTCTCGAAGAAACTTTGGGCCGCAAATGTATCTGTAATGGACTCATGTCTGGAATTGGATTCGCCCAGATCGATTCCGAAGGCAAAGAAGAGCCCCCTCTGCTCACCGCCGGAAATGCCCTAAGTGAAATCTCGAGATTCATTCAACCTGGCGCCACGAGCTACAGCGCCCACGAAGTGATCCGAAAAATTCTTTCCCAAAAAGATCTCATCGCTCTCGGGACTTCCTCGAACGCAACAAGCGCTTCCATCACTTGACGCGCTTACGAATGATGTTTTTTCTGATAATCGCTCGACTTTCGTGCTCGGCGGATCGGATCCGGCAAATACCGCAGCAACGCCGCACCACTCAGAAATAGAAAAGCCGATGCGGCAAAGGCCGGCCACTGAATCCCTCCATGACCTTCGAGCGACGTATTGAGTGTCGCGGTAAGAAGCCAAATTTGCATCGTGAGAATCATCATGAGGACACAAATAATTCCAAGCGAAAGTGTATTAGTTTTTCTCGGATGAGTCTGATTTTGATTACGCATGGGATACACTTGGTTGACGAACGTAAATTTCTTCTGCCTTAACAATAACTTCCAAATGCGGAAGAGGACGAGGCGGAGGCCCCTGCAAGACGGCCCCAGTGCGCGCATCAAAATAACCGTGATGACAGGGACACTCAATTTTATCTTCTTCGGGTCGATAAAAGACTGAGCAGGATAAATGGGTGCATTTTTGTTCATACGCCCGCCATGTGCCGTCATTCAGGTGGATCAAGATAAAAGGAATTTTTGAGCCTTGAATGGTAAACGGATAAGTCCCGCCCAGCGGAACATCGGCAGCTTTACAAACAAAGGCCTCCCCTTCGACCCGAAACGGTGGAAAGAGAGAATCCTTAATGGCAACCCATCCATTTCCAACCACCATTCCGCCAGAAACGAGGCAGAGAAACTTGGCAAACTCTCGACGAGAGACATGCTCCGCTTCTGTTCTTTCAATAGGGAAATCAACATCAGGGGCTGATTTATCCGGTAAATTATTTTTCATTCCGAGTCCACCACCAATTTTGTCGATCCCTTCGGCATCATCATGTTTACTTTAGTTTTTACAATCTGTTCTCCAAACTGGAAGTGATTGACTGGCGAGCTATTCGGCCGCTTTCTCTCCATCTCTTCCCGAGTCCCATAAAAAAGAGCACCGCTCGGGCAAACGGTAGCACACATCGGCTTTTTCCCGACACTCGTTCGATCATAGCACATATTGCACTTCATCATGAGCTGCTGCGGCTCCATCTTTTTAGGAACTCCAAACGGACAGGCCATCACGCAGTTAGAGCATGCAATACAACGAGCGGTATTGGCGCTATGCACAATTCCGAATTCGTCTTTTTCAATGGCAACTGCTGGGCAGACCTTTGCGCAAACGGGATCCACACAATGCATACACAACTGGACAGAGGTTTGAACCGTGGCATACCGATCCACATAATCGACGTGGATCATGGCGGTTTGCCCGTTAGTCTCACATTCGGCGCAAGCCATTTCACAGGCGTGACACCCGATACACCGTTGCGGGTCCAAGAAAAGTTCCTGGTCTGTTCTTAACGTCGTTGAAGTCATCAATAATTCTCCTCGATCATTTATGGACTCGCATAGGCTCGAGCTTCATCGGCACTCGGAGCTTCACGCCCCAGCGGGTCCAGCTGGCACGCACAAACTTTGAACTCCGGAATTTTGGAGATCGGATCCAAATGGCCTGAGGTCAGCTGATTGATCGATTTTTTACCTGGCCAGTGGTATGGCACAAAAATCGTATCCTCACGAATCGTCTCAACTAATTGAGCAGGAAATTCCGCACTCCCCCTCCGTGTTCGAATTCTCACCAGCTCGCGATCTTTAATCCCGTACTTCGCCGCAAGTAACGGATGAATTTCAAGCAACGGCTCTGGATATTGATTTACGAGTTTTCCGATGCGGCGCGTCTGCGTGCCGCTGAGATATTGTGAGACCACGCGTCCCGTCGTGAGAATAATCGGATATTCCAGGTCCGTCACCTCTCCTGGATCACGATACAAAACCGGCTGAAAATGAGCACGTCCATCCGAAGTCCTAAATTTCTTGTCCTCCCAAAGCCGCGGTGTCCCCGGATGATCCAGTTCGGGGCAAGGCCAAAAAACCCCCATATTATCTTCAATCTTTTGGTAGGTAATCCCGTAATAGTCCGCCGTTCCCCCTTTCGAAGCAACTCGAAGCTCATTAAAAATATCCTCAGAAGTCGCATAAGTGAATTTCTTCTCCGCGCCTAATCGTGCGGCGAGCTCGAGGAGAATGGAGGTATCACTGCGGGCTTCCCCCGGGGGATTGACCGCTTTACGAATTCGAGTAACTCGCCCCTCGGCGGTCGTTACGGTGCCATCTTCCTCTTCGTGAAGCGACCCGGGGAGAATGATATCTGCATGACGCGCGGTCTCATTCAAAAAGAAATCAATTGCCACATAATGTTCCAACTTATTGAGCGCTTCTCGAATCATGTTGTTATTCGGAAGTGAAACCAGCGGATTAAAACAAATCGAAATCAGCCCTTTAATTTCGCCACGATGAATGGCTTCCATAATTTCATACGCGGTCAGTCCTTTTCCTGGCATCTCCTTTTCATCAATCCCCCAAACCCCGGCGATATATTTCCGATGCTCCGGATTTTCAATGTCGCGATTTCCCGGCAGCTGGTCGCACTTATGACCATGCTCGCGGCCCCCCTGTCCGTTCCCTTGCCCCGTAATCGTGGCATATCCACAGTAAGGCCTGCCAATTCGACCTGTCGCCAAAACCAAATTAATACAGGCACTAACATTTTCGACCCCTTTGCTGTGATGCTCAATACCTCGAGCGTGCAAAAGAAAACTTGTCGCCGCCTTTCCCCACATCTCCGCCGCTTGCATGATTTTCTTTGCAGAAACGCCGGTGACTCTCTCCGCCCACTCTAAATCATAACTGGCAACCGCTTCAATTGCCGCCTCAAATCCACTAGTATGATGTGTAATAAAGTCACGATCCAGCCAATCATGCTTCACCAGCTGATTTAAAATTGCCCCGTAAAGCGCCGAGTCGCGACCCGGCTTTACCGGAAGATGCAGATCCGCGGTTCGAGCGATCGGAGTAAGACGCGGGTCGACCACAATTAATTTCCCCCCATAATCGCGCGCCTGCCAGATCCAATGCGTCAGCGTCGGAAACGTCTCACTCACGTTCGCACCGCAAATCATGATAACACCGGCTTTTGCAAGATCTGAATAATTATTGGAAGCACGATCCAACCCAAATGCTTTCTTATTGCCTGCTCCAGCACTCACCATGCAAAGACGACCATTGTAATCAAGATTCTTTGTCTTTAGGGCCACTCGCGCAAATTTTCCAACGAGATAGCTTTTCTCATTCGTCAGTGAAACCCCGGAAAGCATCGCAAACGCATCCGCCCCATACCGATTTTGAATCCTCCGAATTTCAGAAACGGTTCGATCCATCGCATGATCCCAACCGATCGGCTCAAATCCCCGACCTTCGACTCGCTGAAGCGGATGCATCAGCCGATCCGCGTGATTATTCTGCATGTAGCGCTGTACCCCCTTGGGACAAAGCCTTCCTTCGTTAAACGGAAATTCCTCCCAAGGCTCAAATCCAACCACCTTGTCGTCTTTCACACAAAGTTTGATCCCACATTGCATTCCGCAAAAACAACAATGCGTCTTAATCACTGCATCCGGCTCGTCACGTCCAGGAATTCCTTCTGGTGAAGGAAAATTCAACGACGGCCCATACTGGCTAATAATCGTTTCGACGGAAATTGGAAGGGTTGCCATAATATTTATCCAAAAAATGAGCCGGATTTTTCACGCGCCTTCAGGTGCGCTTTTGCAATCTGCGCCCGTTTGCCTTGAGGACTAAAATCCAAATGCGAAGTGCCATCCTTGCGCGTAAAATTTACCCCGATTTCTGACGCGACTGACTTGAGATCGTCCACATGCATCTGCGAAGTAAACTCTTTTCCCGTGTGAGGGCAAACTGCCTGAGGCCCTTCTGAGCCCGCCTTGCGGTAAATGGCAATCCCAAGCTGGGCAGGTCGCTGGATAATGTGAAAAAACTTTCCAAACGGGAGCCATATCAAAAACAATATCACTATCACCGCATGTGTGATTGCCATAAACTGATGCGCTTCTCCTCGCATATATTTATAGTCAAGGCTGATTCCCAATCCAGTCAAAGAAATCGCCAACAAAAGGAGCAAGGGGAGCCAGTCTCCTTCAAAGGTTTGAATTGCAATCTGTCCTGCGTGCGTCAGGCGTCGTCGCATTAAAATCATCACTCCCGCAATGACTAGAATTGCAGACCAATTCAAGGCGTTAAAAATAATTTCCGCCAGCCATGTGTTCAGCGGAAACTCCATGGTCTTAAATCCAAACGTAAAGATTTCGTAAGTATCAATCCCTCCCGGCTTCAACCCAAAATGAATCCATCCAAAAACAAGTGGAAACGTCACCCCGAAGGCTATTATGCAACCAATCGCCATTAATGAGTGTCCGATCCCTAAATTCCTTCCGCGCTGGTGAATGAATTTTTGTCCAAAAAAATCCACCAAAAAATGTTTTACCAGCTCCAACCCGTAAACGACGAATCGCCCCGAAAAGAATAGCTGCCAGCCCCGATAAAAATATTTCCACGTCGGCGGCCTCTGTAGCCACACGGCGTACCGATACACCACTCCGAAACAAGCAAAAATACACCCGAAAAGATATGCGACGAGCGCCGCATCAAAGTTCCCCAAATTCCGCGACCCAAAAAATACCGCCAAGATCAAGCCAATGGTTGCAACCATCGCAGAAATAAAGGCAAATAAGTTTATCGTACTAAACATGTTTCCTCTTTAAACGAATTTCAGAACCCCGGTTTTTAGGATGCTGTCCCTCAAAAAGTGTCAGGCGCGTCTTTCCCATAAAATTTCGATTGATAGCGATCATCTCTACGATCTTATCATGAAGCGGACACGGATCCCCCGTGCCACACCAATCCCGTCCGAATGGACAAACCACTGTCGACTCTGCGGGCTCAAAAAGTGTGACAATATCCAAAAGACAAATCTCCTTGGGCGCTTTCGCAAGCGAATATCCTCCTCCGGGCCCAGGAACCCCACGAACCAACCCGGCGGCAGCCAACTGAGTCAGCAGTTTCCCTGTTAGTGCTTGAGACATTCCTCTCGCCTTCGCAATCGCCCGAGAGTCAAAGCGTCGACGCGGCTCCACAGCTAAAAAGCCCATGATCGCGATCGCACTTGCTGCCGTTTTTCCGTAAATAAACATCGCGATTAAACTTCTAACCTGGCAATTTTTAGAACGGATGGAAAGAGAACGCTGTTCTCTAGATGCACATGCGCATGGAGATCCTTCTCGAGCCCTTCAAGCCCTGAAATAAGAGCCCGATAGCTTCCGCAGGCGTCTTCAGGGATTTGGTAGCCGTGCGTCAACGCAGACAAGCGCTTCAGCCCTGCACCTGCTTCATCGTGCTCCAAGACCAACACCGAAATGTCGTCTTGCGAGGGAGAAAACCTCGCACTCCCTTTTGTCCACGCGACAATCTTCGGAAACAATTCCTCTTCTTCCTTACGCATGTGAACCGTTAATTCTCGAGAAAGCTCTCCCACTTCATGAAAAACTTCCAACAAAGACGCCTTCGTCCCCCCGTGTACGCGCGCCACTCGATCCGCAAGCTCCAAAAGGCGTGGCAACTCAATCTTCAAAAACGCATGGTGCTTCTCAACGATATACGGAACAAGCTCTTGAGGCGCAAGTGACGCTGGATTGAAAACCTCTCCGTTTTCTTCCACTCCCTCCAGCGCAAGCGCCTCCATCACCTGCTCAATCAAGACTCCCGCCTTCACTGACGCTTCTCTCAATGAAAGTCCCCCTCCACAGCAAAAATCAATTTGAAAACGCCTAAACACTTTTGAGCGGCTTGGTCGCTCTGCGACCATCGCACCAACACTTCGATCATACCCCTCGAGTTTAATTGCGCTTTCTTTCATCTCAATAAGGTGTCTCGAAAAAGTTTCTTTATCAAGAAATAAAGATCTCTTTATCTTTTATTAAAAATATTTTTCAAACGCCACATACTTTGCGTTTTCACACGATCCCAAAACCGAGATTCAGCAGTCTCGCGATCCGCGGTTCCAGCCAGTTGCTTCTTTTAGGCGCACCATCGTCCCCGCGAGATGCCTCATTCTCCTAATAACTAAATGATGCGCCCTTTCGGTCGAGAAACTGGGCAACACTTCTTTTTTTATAAAATCGCAATCAGTTCTTGATCACTCAATCAAGTTTCTGTCTCTCTCTCGTTAATTCAACTTCTCAATGTCCTTATCTCCCGCAACAAGATGAGCATAGTGGTCCTCGACTACGTTGACCCGATCTCCAAGCCATTTGGCCACCTTGAAAATTGATACTCCCGCAATAACCAGATTCGAGGCGAAGGAGCGACGCATATCGTGAGCAGTACATTTCGCGTTTTGGGCCTTCATGAAATCAGCGAAGGGCTTGCGGAAATCCCAACGATAGCGACTTTTTCCACGAGATACTTCGTTTGCGACAATAAAGCCCTCTTTTTTCTTTTGCTTCCTCAAATAGATCGCAAGTTTTTCAGTCAAAGGAATCGACCTGAAATCTCGATCTTTGGTTCGAAATCCATCACCAGACTGTACTGTAAGACAATTCCGATCAAAATCTACCCATTCCCATCGAGCCTCGATGATCTCGTTTTTTCTAAGCCCACAGTGAAATCCCAAATAGAGCACCGTTTTTAGGTCTCCGTTGGCCTTTTTAATTAAAACTTGCGCCTCTGCCTTTGGGATAAAATCTCTCCGCACTTGTTTCGTAATTTTGGGGAGTTCAACCTTTGCGATAGGATTCTCCCGCAGCTTTCCACGCTTCACGAGCCAACGGCAGAAGCCGCGTAAGGTATAGACATATCCCTCGATTGTAGCTGGAGAAAGCTTCTCTTTCCGAAGTGCTTCCATCCAATTGTAGCAAACCGCAGCCGTAATTTTGCTACAATCCTTGATCCCCATGGCTTTTCCGAACCGAAGCAGCACCGGTTTCCGAGACTGAGTAAAAGAGAGTGAAACCCTGCCCCTTTCCAAAGACTCCTTCAAATAAGCGGTAATTTCATGAGGAAAGAGATCCGGAGCAATCAAATCCGGGTGACTACGTCTCTCTAGAACGATCCGAATCGCGTCAGCTTCGTTCGTTGTCTCCAGTGAAACCGGAACTCGAATGCCATCCTTCATCTGTCCCCACCAAAAAATGTTGCCACGCCTGTAAAGACCCTTTATAAGTTTTTTCCGTGAAGACAAACGAGATCCGGTCGGTTGCGATGAGTTTTGGGGCATGCCTCAAAATTGTAGCAAATGATTGTAGCAAATTTCAAGTCTTTTACGTCCGTTACTGGGTAAATTGAGAGGACAAACGCGCGGTTAGCTTAGTGGTAGAGCGCTACATTGACACTGTAGAGGTCGGCGGTTCAAACCCGCCACCGCGCACCATCCGATCCTGAAATGCCTCCAAAATGTCTGGAATCTTCCGGACAAATCCTGATAGACTCCTCCTTGTCCAAATCAAAACATTCGATATCGCAAGGAAGCCAAAATGAAATTACTTGTTACGGGAGGCGCCGGTTATCTCGGTTCCGTCCTCTCTCCGCTCCTCCTCTCCCAAGGCCATCAGGTCACCGTTCTCGACAGTTTTCTCTTTCAACAAAATTCGCTCATGGATTGCTGTTACCACCCCAAGTTCCAAGTCGTGCGGGGTGACTGCCGTGATGAGCGCGTTCTCAAACCGCTCGTGCAAGAAGCCGATGCCGTCTTCCCCCTTGCCGCTCTCGTCGGAGCACCGCTTTGTGATCGTGATGCGGTCGGCGCTGAAAGCACGAACTTCGGAGCCATCCAAACCCTCTGTCGTCTTGTTTCCCCTCAACAACGCATCCTCCTTCCAGTCACGAATAGCGGTTATGGCATTGGCGAAAAAGGAAAAGAATGCACCGAGGAATCCCCTCTAAAACCGATCTCTCACTACGGACGCACCAAGGTCGAAGCAGAGAAAGTCGTTCTCTCTCGTGAAAACAGCCTCTCTTTCCGGCTCGCCACCGTCTTCGGACTTTCTCCTCGGATGCGAATGGATCTCCTCGTGAATGATTTTGTCTATCGAGCCGTGATGGATCGGGCCGTCGTCATTTTTGAAGGACATTTTAAACGGAACTATATTCATATTCGTGATGTCGCTCGCGTCTTTTTGCATGGCTTAAATCATTTCGACGCGCTGAAAGGGAAGCCGTACAACGTCGGTTTGGATACCGCCAATCTTTCCAAACTCGAACTCTGTGCCAAAATCCGAGAACAACTTCCGAAGTTCGTTTATCTCGAAGCTCCGATTGGCGAAGATCCGGATAAGCGGGACTACATTGTCTCCAATGCTCGGATCGCCTCAACTGGATTCGCGCCGGAATGGTCGCTCGAAGAGGGAATCCGCGAACTGATCAAGGGCTATACGATTTTGCGTAACAGCGTCTATGCCAATGTCTAATTTCAATCAACACCTCACCGCCCGTGGAGATTTTTCCCGCCACTCCAAGTTCTTAGGGAGTACGCTCTCATGATCATCACCCGCACTCCTTACCGAATCTCGTTCCTCGGGGGCGGCACCGATTATCCGGGCTGGTATCGGGAAAATGGGGGAGCCGTCCTCGCCACTTCCATTAACAAATATTGCTACCTCACTTGCCGCTACCTTCCTCCCTTTTTTGAGCACCGCTATCGCATCGTCTACTCGAAGACTGAAGATTGTATGGAAGTGAGTCAGATTCGACATCCGGTCGTTCGCGCGATTTTTGAGCATTGGAAAATGGATCGCGGTGTGGAGCTTCATCATGACGGAGATCTTCCCGCACGAAGCGGAATGGGATCGAGCTCCTCTTTCACCGTCGGCCTCATTCACGCCCTGCATGCGTTGCGAGGACAGATTATTTCCAAAGAAGAAATGGCCCGTGAGGCGATCTTCATCGAACAGGAGCTCTTGAAGGAACATGTCGGATCTCAAGATCAAATTTCTGCTGCCTATGGGGGACTGAATCACATTCAGTTTCATCCCGGAGGCCAGCACTCGGTCCATCCAGTCGTGATGTCCCCGGAAGCGCTTCAAAATTTTAACGACCATTTCATGCTCTTTTTCACTGGAATCCAACGCTTCGCCTCCGCTGTGGCCGGGGCTTATGTTCCCAAAATCACCTCCCAGGAAAAGCATCTCAGACGTCTCCATCAGCTCGTCAACGAAGGAATTACTCTGCTCTCCAGCGGCGGCTTTGATTCATTTGGAACTCTGCTACATGATGCGTGGCAGGAAAAGCGTGCGATGAGCGATGTCATTTCAACTCCCGCCATTGAAGAAATCTACGACGAGGCCCGTTCGGCGGGAGCCA
This sequence comes from uncultured Verrucomicrobiota bacterium, assembly GCA_964555235.1. Lineage (GTDB taxonomy): Bacteria > Verrucomicrobiota > Verrucomicrobiia > Methylacidiphilales > CAMAQI01 > CAZKRU01. The sequence goes on along the minus strand of CAZKRU010000010.1, from coordinate 22,992 downwards.
CCGGGGGAAAACTCATTGGGGCCGGCGGTGGAGGCTTCATGCTCTTCTTCGCAAAACCGGAAGACCAACCCGCCATTCGGAAGCGCCTCTCGAAACTCCTTCAGGTTCCTTTTCTTTTCGAAACGGGAGGAAGCATGGTCCTCCACTACTCTCGAGAGGAAGACTACTCCGCCCTCGATGTGGCCCGCCAGCAACTCGCACCGTAGCCCCTTATGATCACCGCCCTAACCAAAGCCGACCTGATCGCCTTCGAAGAGGATATTGCTAACGAATTCAACGCGTCGAAAATCCGCTCGCCCGTTCACCTCTACTACGGAAATGAAGAAGCGATTCTGGATGTTTTCAAAAAAGTTCAGCCTGACGATTGGGTTCTTTGCTCGTGGCGCAGTCATTATCAGTCTCTGCTCAAAGGCGTTCCACCCGCTCGCGTGAAAGAAGAGATCATGAAAGGTCACTCGATCTCCCTCTGCTTCCCAGACTATCAAATCCTCTCCTCCGCCATCGTCGGCGGCATCGTTCCCATCGCCGTCGGAGTCGCGCTTGGAATCAAGCGTTCCAGCGGAAAAAATCGCGTCTGGTGTTTCATGGGCGAAATGACTTCCGAAACAGGAATCGCCCACGAATCGATCAAGTACAGCACACAACACGAACTTCCGATTCATTTCGTCGTCGAGGATAACGGCAAATCCGTTTGCACCGATACCCGTGAAACCTGGAACATGAAGACTCTCACTTACGAAAACTCCACCCACCCTCTCGTTTCTTACTATCGCTACGAGTCTAAATATCCTCACGCAGGAGCCGGACAACGGGTCCAGTTTTAATTCTGAAATTTCCCCATGAAATATTTTGACGAACTCAAACGCTCGATGGAATTCCTGGCGAAGGATTCTCGTACTCTCTTTCTCGGCCAAGCGGTTTCCTGTGCTGGAACTGCTATGTCGAACACCCTTGCTGACGTTCCCCTTACCAAGCGATTGGAACTTCCCGTCACCGAAGAGCTTCAGATGGGAATGACTAATGGACTTGCGGTTTCCGGATTCGTCCCGGTCAGTATTTATCCACGCTGGAATTTTCTTCTGCTGGCGGTCAACCAAGTTGTCACTCACCTGGATAAATTTCCGCTTCTCTCGAATCCACCCTATCCCACCAAAGCGATTATTCGCACCGGAATCGGCTCCGAACGCCCCCTCCATCCGCAACATCAACACGTCGGCGATTTCACCGAAGTCTTCCGTCTCATGTGCCCCCGCATCGAAGTCATTCGCCTCGACGAACCCGAAATGATCTTCCCCGCCTATCAAAAAGCCCTCGAGCGCACCGATGGTAAAAGCACCCTTCTCGTCGAGTACGGCGATTATTATAGTGAAAAATAAACGATCGTTGATGGAACCTTATGAGCGATCCTAACCTCTCTTCCTTTATTTGGTCCGTCGCTGATCTTCTGCGGGGCGACTACAAGCAATCCGAATATGGTAAAGTCATTCTCCCATTTACGGTCCTTCGGCGTCTCGATTGCGTGTTGGATTCTACCAAAACCGATGTTCTTGCAGAATTGGTTAAAAGAGAGAAGGCGGGAGTAAATCCTGAGCCGTTTCTGCTCCGAAAAGCAAGCCAACTCTTCTACAATACCTCTCCACTTGATCTGAAAAAACTGATGGGAGATCAGAGCAACATTGGAGAAAATCTCCGCGCTTATATGCAGGCCTTTTCGCCAGCCGTGCGCGACATCTTTGAAAGCTTTGATTTCCACACCCAGATCGACAAATTGGCCAAGGCCGGATTGCTTTATCTGGTTACGGAAAAGTTTGCCAATACCGACCTCCATCCTGATGTCGTCAGCAATGCCCAGATGGGTGCAGTCTTCGAGGAACTCATTCGTAAGTTTGCCGAACTTTCCAATGAGACTGCAGGGGAACATTTCACTCCACGCGAAGTAATTCGGCTCATGGTGAATCTACTCTTCATCGAGGATGATGAGGCTTTGACAAAACCGGGCGTGGTAAGATCACTCTACGATCCCACTGCGGGCACCGGCGGTATGCTGAGCGTAGCAGATGAACACCTCTCCAGCCTGAATCCTGACGCCCGGCTCGTCATGTATGGACAGGAACTCAACCCCGAGTCCTACGCGATTTGCAAAGCCGACATGCTCATCAAGGGCCAGGATATTGCTAATATCATTTGTGGCAATACGCTCTCTTCTGACGGGCTACACGGAAAACATTTCGACTACATGCTCTCCAATCCGCCCTTCGGCGTGGAGTGGAAGAAGATCGAAAAGGAAATCCGCAAGGAAGCCGAGCAGATGGGCCACAACGGCCGCTTTGGTCCGGGCCTGCCGCGCGTCAGTGATGGTTCATTGCTCTTTCTTCTCCATCTCATTTCCAAAATGCGTCCTGCCGTAGATGGAGGCAGCCGTTTTGGCATCGTACTCAATGGCTCCCCTCTCTTCACCGGCGGAGCAGGCTCCGGCGAAAGCGAGATCCGCCGCTACGTCTTGGAAAACGACCTCGTCGAAGCCATCATCGGACTGCCGACCGACATGTTCTACAACACTGGCATCAGCACTTATGTATGGATCGTCAGCAACCGGAAACCCGCCGCGCGAAAAGGCAAGCTACAGCTCATCGACGCCAGCAGCTTCTGGCAAAAGATGCGCAAAAGCCTCGGCAGTAAACGCAAGGAACTCAGCTCGGAACACATCGAGGACATCACCCAGATGTTCGGTAATTTCAAGAAGGTCACCCGTGATGGCATCCCCATCAGCCGTATTTTTAAAAATGAGGAATTCGGCTACCGCACCATCACCGTCGAGCGACCCGAGCGCGACGCCCAAGGCAAGATCGTCCTCGGCATCAAGGCCAAAGGCAAAGGTCAGCCCGTGCCCGACTCCGCCCTACGCGACACCGAAAACGTGCCACTCAGCGAAGACGTCGAAACGTATTTCAAACGCGAAGTCTTGCCTCATGCCGCCGACGCTTGGATTGATCACGAGAAGACCAAGGTCGGCTACGAGATCCCTTTCAACCGCCATTTCTACGTCTTCAAACCACCGCGCCCTTTGAATGAAATTGATGCAGAGCTAAAAACCGTTACCGACCGTATTTTGACCATGATCGGAGAATTGACGAAGTGAGCCCGCCTGAAATACCTCCGGGTGGCCAATTCCTCGTGTATCAAACGGATGACGGGCAGTTGAAGATTGATGTTCGCTTCGAAGGTGAGACCGTCTGGCTCACCCAACACCACATGACGACCCTGTTCCAGACATCCAAGCAGAACGTCAGCCTGCACATTCAGAACATCTTTTCCGAGAGAGAATTACGCGAGGATTCAGTAGTCAAGGAATCATTGACTACTGCCGCCGACGGCAAGAACTATGCGACCAAATTTTACAATCTCGATGTGATCATCTCAGTGGGTTACCGGGTGAAGTCGCTCCGGGGCACCCAATTTCGCATTTGGGCCGCGCCGCTGCTTCGGGAATATAAAACGAACTTATTCGGAGAAGACACATTTCACTGTTGGTCTCTTGATCAGAGAGGATTCAAAAAAATATTTTTAAAATTCCTTGCAACCGTATTCGATTTGGAGCAGCTTTTTGCTAACAGAACCCGCCAAGGCTATGCGCGCAAGCGTATCCTCAAACCGGCGGGTCACTTTTTTTATCCCCCAAATCCCGATTGGAAATTGCAACGTCTTTGGCAGGAAACTTCCTCATGAGTTTCCCGCGCTACCCGAAATACAAGGAAAGCGGCGTGGAGTGGCTGAGCGAGGTGCCGGCGCATTGGGAGATGAAGCCGCTCTACGGCACGGTTGTCGAGCGGGCCGAATCGAATAAAGGCATGATTGAGGATAATCTTCTTTCACTCAGCTACGGACGCATCGTCCAAAAGGATATCACATCTAACGATGGGTTACTCCCTGAGTCGTTTGAAACCTACCAGATCGTCAGCCCCGGAGACATCATGTTTCGGCTCACCGACCTTCAGAACGACAAACGCAGCCTACGTACTGCAATCGTCGAAGAGACAGGAATCATTACCTTTGCCTACCTCGCAGTAACGCCTCGTGGTGTGGATTCACGCTACATGAGCCACCTGTTTCGCGCCTATGATACGAGCAAGGTATTTTACTCGATGGGCGGTGGCCTCAGGCAATCGATGAAGTTCTCGGATCTTAAGCGGATGCCGACACTGCTTCCTCCGCAGAACGAGCAAACGCGCATTGCCGAGTTTCTGGACCGGGAGACGGCGAAGATTGATGGATTGGTGACGGAACAGCGACGGCTGATAGAACTGCTGAAAGAAAAACGCCAAGCCGTCATTTCCCACGCCGTCACCCGCGGCCTGAACCCAAAAGCCCCCCTCAAACCCTCCGGCATCGAATGGCTCGGCGATGTGCCGGAGTATTGGACGGTTGCTACAGTGCGTCGAGTCGTACGGCGGATTGAACAAGGATGGAGCCCAGATTGCTTTGGTCGCCCGGCAGAGCCCGAAGAATGGGGCGTGGTGAAGTCGGGATGCGTTAATCGGGGCGTGTTTGTCGAAGAAGAGAACAAGGCTCTTCCAGAAACGCTCGATCCGATTCCCGAGTATGAAATTCTCGCTGGCGACGTGCTCATGTCACGAGCGAGTGGATCACCAGAGCTTGTCGGCTCGACTGCTTATATCACGGCAACGCGGTCCAAATTAATGTTGTCCGACAAAACCTTTCGCGTTCATCCCGAACCGATCATCGACCGTGAGTATTTCGTGGCGGTCTTCAATTCCCGTGTGATGCGCTCGCAGATTGAGCGTGCCATCAGCGGCGCAGAAGGCCTTGCGAACAATCTCCCTCAGTCAGCTTTAAAGGGTTTCTTTTGCGTTGTTCCTCCACTTTCGGAGCAGACGGCCATCGTTAGTTATCTCAAATCAGAGACCGCCAAATTTGACACCCTGACCGCCGAAGCCCAGCAAGCCATCGACCTGCTGCAGGAACGCCGGACCGCGCTGATCTCCGCCGCCGTCACCGGGCAGATTGATGTGAGGAAGGTCCAAAATTTGTCTGGCAAAGGCTTGTAAAGACGATCCCAACCGCTAATATGAAGTAATTAGCCATGAGCGACCGGTTACAGATCAAACCTGAGCTTTTCCAATGGGCGCAGGAGCGCTCCCGGATGAGCTTGGAAGCTCTATGTGAAAAATTCCAAAAGTACCCGCAATGGTTGAGTGGTGAAGCGGAACCGACGATGAAGCAGCTTGAGAAGTTTGCTGCGCAGACTTACACGCCGCTGGGCTATTTTTTCCTGACCGAGCCACCGAAAGATCTCTTACCCATTCCGGATTTCCGTACGGTGACGGATCGCGGGGTTTCCCGACCCTCGCCACATCTGTTGGACACGATTTATGCGGTGCAGTTACGGCAGGAGTGGATGCGAAGGTTTTTGATCGAGCAAGGAGAGCCTCCTCTGGCGTTCATCGGCTCCCGCACCTTGCACGATACCCCCGAAGGAGTGGCCGAGGACATTCGCCACACCCTGGAACTGGAAACTCACTGGAGTCAACACTTGCACACTTGGGAAGAGGCCTTACGGACGTTGATTCAAAAAATCGAAGGGGTGGGTGTGCTGGTAATGATCAATGGGGTGGTGGAAAACAATACGCATCGTCCATTGGATGTGGAGGAATTTCGGGGCTTCGTCTTGAGCGATTCTTACGCGCCTGTCATTTTCATCAATGGTTCGGATGCGAAGGCGGCTCAAATGTTCACCTTGGTGCATGAGCTGGCTCATCTCTGGCTCGGCCAAGGCGGAGTTTCGGATTTCAAAGAGCTGCTCCCCTCTGAAAACGCGGTGGAAATTTTCTGCAACAAAGTAGCCGCCGAGTTCTTGGTTCCCGCCCATGAAATGACTTTGGCATGGCGACAAGTAAAAAACGAAGAAAAGCCTTTTGAGCGACTGGCGAGAATTTTTAAGGTGAGTCCGGTGGTCGCGGCACGCCGGGCGCTGGACTTGGAATTGATTTCTCGCGCTAACTACTTTGCGTTTTACAAGGAATACAAAGTAGAGGCCTCCGGACGGAGATCCCGCAATCCCGGTGGCGGGAATTTTTACCTGACGCTTGGGGTCCGTCTCGGAAAGAGATTTCCGGCGGCGGTTTACGTCGCCGCGAAGGAAGGACGCTTACCCTATCGAGAGGCCTATCAGCTCACAGGGCTCAGTGGCGCCAGCTATGATCGCTTCGGGAGGGAGTTTGGGTTCGCGCTATGACGGAAGATGGACGGAAGTTTCTGGTGGATTCAAACGTGTTGATTACTGCGCATCGTTCTTACTATGCCTTTGATCTGTGCCCGGGGTTTTGGGAGTCCATACTGCAGGGTTTTGCAGTGGGTCGGATTTTTAGCACGCGGCGCGTGCGGACCGAGTTGGAACAGGGTAAAGACACGCTGGAAACTTGGGTAACGAATGATTTGCCTAAAGGTTTTTTTCTCGATGATTCGCTTGCTGTGATTGCCTCTGAATTCGCTCCGATGATGGCATGGGTCTCTTCGAAGGATTTCCTTCCAGCAGTAAAGGCCAAATTTGCGATTGAGGCCGATGGGTGGCTGGTAGCGACCGCAAAAGAAGCAGGTTTTTGCCTAGTGACGCATGAAGCACGTCAGGAAGGCGCAAAGGCGAGACTGCCGATACCAAATCTCTGCGAGGAATTCGGAGTGAGCTATTGCAACACGTTTGAGATGTTACGCGAGCTTTCTTGCTGCTATCGGTGACGGTCAACGAAGCGCATGTAGAAGCAAAAACATAAATATCACCATGAGCCTGCACAAAGAAATCAATTTCGAGATCGAGATTTGCCAGTATCTCGGTGAGCATGGCTGGTTGTATACTGAGGGTGCTGCGTCCGCTTACGACCGGGCACGAGCATTGTTTCCAGCGGATGTGTTGAATTGGGTACAGACCGCGCAGCCGAAAGCTTGGGAAATTCTAACCAAGAATCATGGAGCTCAGGCCGGCGAAACGCTGCTGACCCGTCTGAGGGATCAATTGGACCAACGCGGTACGTTGGATGTGCTGCGACACGGTATTGAGCTGCTGGGTTTGAAGCAGCCGCTGAAACTGGCAGAATTCAAACCTGCACTCGCCATTAATACCGACATCCTCTCTCGTTACGCCGCGAATCTGCTACGAGTGGTACAACAGGTCAAGTATTCCCTACACAACGAGAATTCGATTGATCTCGTTCTGTTCCTCAATGGTGTACCGGTGGCCACCGTGGAACTGAAGACGGACTTTACCCAGAGCATCGACGACGCGATTGATCAATATCGCTTTGACCGCAATCCACGAATCAAGGGCCAGCCTCCTGAATCACTGCTCTCCTTTCCCAACGGTGCGCTGGTGCATTTTGCGGTAAGCAACAGCGAAGTCCACATGGTTACGAAACTGGATGGTCCCGCCACGGTCTTCCTCCCCTTCAATCAAGGCAATGATGGAGCTGCGGGTAATCCGATCAATACCAAGGGGGGGCATCGCACCGCCTACCTCTGGGAGCAGGTCTGGGCACGTGAAAGTTGGTTGGAAATTCTGGGTCGATACATTATTGCCCAACGGGACAAGAAAAAGCAGATCGAAAAGATCATCTTCCCGCGGTATCATCAGCTTGACGTTACTCGCAAGCTTCAAACCGCCGTACTCAAGGATGGACCAGGAAGCAAATATCTTATTCAGCATTCCGCAGGCTCAGGTAAAACCAACTCCATCGCGTGGACCTCGCACTTTCTTGCCGAGCTGCACGACTCGCAGAACAAAAAAGTCTTCGATACCGTGCTAGTGGTCTCCGACCGCAACGTGATTGACTCGCAGCTTCAGGAAGCACTCTTTGATTTCGAGCGGACGAGCGGAGTCGTTGCTACGATCACGAATCAGGATGGAAGTAAGAGCGGCAAGCTCGCCGAGGCGTTGTCCGGAGCCAAAAAGATCGTGGTCTGTACCATCCAAACCTTCCCTTTTGCTTTGGAAGCCGTGCGTAAACTATCGGCCACTCAGGGAAAACGCTTTGCAGTGATTGCCGACGAAGCGCACAGCTCGCAGACGGGTGAAGCGGCGGCAAAGCTGAAGGCGATTCTTTCTCCCGAAGAGCTTTCGGAGTTGAATGATGGCGGCGAATTAAGTACGGAGGACATCCTCGCCTCTCAAATGGCTGCCCGAGCCGATGATGGAAGTATTACGTTTGTTGCATTTACGGCGACGCCGAAGAACAAGACGATGGAACTGTTTGGCACGCGACCGGATCCAAGCCAATCCGCCGGCCCGGGAAATCTTCCCGCTCCGTTCCATGTCTACTCCATGCGGCAGGCGATCGAGGAGAAATTCATTCTCGACGTACTGCAAAACTACACTACTTACAAACTGGCTTTCAGGCTGGCGCACAATGGCGAAAGTTACGATGAAAAGACCGTGGAGCGTAGCGCCGCAATGAAGGGGATCATGGGCTGGGTACGACTTCATCCCTACAATATTTCGCAGAAGGTACAGATTGTGGTGGAACACTTCCGCGAACACGTGGCCCCCTTGTTAAACGGCAAGGCGAAAGCGATGGTTGTGGTTGCCAGCCGCGTTGAGGCGGTACGATGGAAACTGGCGATCGAAAAATACATCAAGGAATGTGGCTATAAGATGGGAACTCTCGTGGCATTCTCCGGTGAAGTGAGTGACCATCGATCCGGACCAGATGATTTTACAGAGAACAGCAAGGCCTTGAATCCCAATCTGAAAGGCCGAGACATCCGTGAAGCCTTCAAAGGCGATGAATATCAGATCCTGCTCGTTGCAAACAAGTATCAGACTGGCTTTGATCAGCCTCTGCTTTGTGGCATGTATGTGGATAAGCGACTCGCAGGAATTCAGGCAGTACAAACGCTCTCCCGCCTGAACCGCGCCCACCCGGGTAAAGAAACCACGTATATCTTGGATTTTGTCAACGACACCGCCGAAGTCCTTGCGTCCTTCAAGACCTACCACAGCACAGCGGAACTCTCAGCAATCACTGACCCTAACCTCGTATTCAACCTCCGCGCAAAACTCGACTCTGCTGGACACTACGATGACTTTGAGGTGGACCGTGTGGTGGAAGTGGAATTGAAGCCCGGATCAAAACAGAGTGAACTGGTCGCAGCGCTCGAGCCTGTGAGTGATCGCTTGATAAAACGCTTCAAAGCCGCGAGGGAATCACTGAGGATAGCCAAGGAAAAGAACGAGAATGCGACCACCAAGACCGCACAAGACGAACTGGACGCATTGATTCTCTTTAAAAGTGATATGAGTGCGTTTATTCGACTCTACACATTCCTCTCCCAAATCTTTGACTATGGCAACACGGCGATCGAAAAGCGCGGGATCTTTTACAAACGGCTCCTGCCGCTCTTGGAATTTGACCGCGAACGGGAGGGAATCGATCTCTCCAAAGTAGTCCTAACGCATCACACCCTCAAAAACATCGGCAAACGAGCAATGCCCCTGACTGAAGGCGAGAAGCCTAAGCTGGAGCCGATTACGGAAGCGGGAAGCGGCCGTGTGCAGGAAAAAGAGAAGGCCTTCTTGGCCGAAATCATCGACAAAGTGAACGACCTCTTTGAAGGGGAACTAACAGATCAAGACAAACTGGTCTATGTGAATAATGTCATCAAGGGAAAATTGCTAGAGTCGGAAACGCTGAGACAGCAGGCAGCAAACAACACCAAAGAGCAGTTCGCCAATTCGCCAGACTTGAAAACCGAACTGATGAATGCAATCATGGGGGCCTTGGATGCACATACCCTCATGAGCACACAAGCCCTGAATTCCTCTGCTGTCCAAGGAGGAATTAAAGACATCCTAATCAACCACGCGCATCTTTACGAGACCCTTCGTGCTAAAGCGGTCCGAGAAACAATCCCCTCATGAACGCTCCCGCTCCACTCGACATGCCGCTCATGCGGAACAACATCACCCGAGCCGATCTCGATGCCGTGATCCGTTTTTTGCAACAGGATGACCCCATCCTCACTCAATCCCGCGAAGTTGCAGCGTTTGAGAATGAATGGAATCAGTGGCTCGGGACCCGTTACAGCGTTTTTGTGAATTCGGGTTCCTCCGCCAATTTGGCGACGATGCAGATCGTTCGACATCTGAGCGGTGAAGGCGAGGTCATCGTCCCTCCCCTCACTTGGGTCTCCGATATTGCCGCCGTGCTTCAATCCGGCCTCACTCCGGTCTTTGCCGACATCAATCCCCGGACGCTCGGAATGGATGCCGAACAGATCATTTCTAAAATTACCAAAAAGACCAAAGCCGTCTTCCTCACCCATATCCTCGGTTACAATGCTCTGACCGATCGTCTCCTCTCCGTGCTTCAGGAAAAAAAGATTCCACTCATCGAAGACGTTTGCGAGTCCCATGGCGCCACCTTCAAAAAGAAGCTCCTCGGCAGCTACGGCTGGATTTCCAATTTCTCCTTCTACTACGCACACCACCTCAGCACCATCGAAGGGGGAATGATCTGCACCGATGATGAAGAGGTTTACCAAGCCGCCCGTCTCTTCCGCTCGCACGGGATGGTTCGCGAATCAACGGATCCCGCCATCAAGGAACGCTACAAAAAGGAATTCCCGGATCTGAATCCTGATTTTATTTTTGCTTACCCGGCTTACAATATTCGGAGCACCGAAATCAACGCCGTCATTGGCCGCTCTCAGCTCCCGCGACTCAATGCCAACAATCAAAAGCGCAGCGAGCATCTCGCTCTCTTTCTGAAAAATCTCGATCCCTCCAAATTTTTTACCGAATTTGAAACCGAAGGAAGCAGCAACTACGCTTTCACCCTCATCCTCCGAAAACCGAATGACACCTTTCGAGATCGGATCGAAACCGAACTCCGCGCCCGTCGCGTTGAATTCCGCCGAGGGACATCAGGCGGAGGTAACCAACTTCGACAGCCGTATCTTCGAAAACTCCTCGGCAACGAATATCAAAATTACCCACGGGTCGACCACGTTCACTTTTACGGCTACTACATTGGGAATTACCCCGATTTGGAATCTGAAAAGATTTTAAAACTCTGCGAAGTCCTGAACTCCATTCCGGAATAAATTCATGCAAACCGACATTGTCCTGATTAACCCCGGTTGCCGGACCGAAATCTATCAAGATCTCGGCGAAAAATTGACCGCCGTCGAGCCCCCTGTCTGGGCAGGACTCATGGCCTCGTTTTTGAGAGGTAAAGGATTTCAAGTCGGACTCATTGATGCGGAAGCCGAGGACCTCACCCCGGCCCAAGTTGACGAACGTGTGGAATCGATCAATCCCCGACTCGTCGCAATCGTCATCTACGGACATCAACCGTCTGCTTCCACCCAAAATATGACGGGAGCCAGTCGCACCGCCACTGCTCTCAAAGAATCCAACACCTCTCGCCCCGTGCTGATGGTGGGAGGTCACGTTGCCGCACTTCCTGAACGAACGCTACGCGAGGAAAAAGTCGATTTCGTCGCGCGTGGCGAAGGTCTGATGACGATGGCCGGATTACTTCCACTCCTTCGCGAAGGAGGCTCCGATTACTCCAAAGTCCCAGGACTCTGGTATCGTGAGGGCTCCGCGTTTCAATCCACTGCTGAAGTTCCGTTAATCAAAGGCCTCGACGACGAAATCCCGATGATTGCGTGGGATCTGATGCCGATGGACCGTTATCGTGCCCATAATTGGCATTGTCTTGGCCACACCGACCGCCGTCAGCCGTATGCGGCGATCTACACGACCTTAGGATGCCCTTACCACTGTTCGTTCTGCTGCATTCAGGCTCCCTTCAAAGCCGGGGAACAGGCAGGCGGATTCAAGGAAGGCTCGAATAGTTATCGCTTCTGGTCGGTAAAATCCGTTGTCGATCAAATCGAACATCTCGTCACCAAATACGGCGTCTACAATATCAAGATTGCCGACGAAATGTTTGTTCTGACCCCTCGACACGTTCTCGGCATTTGCGATGGAATTATTGAGCGCGGCCTCAAGGTCAACATTTGGGCCTATGCCCGCGTCGATACCGTCAAAGACAACATGCTTGAAAAACTGAAAGCCGCCGGCATCAATTGGCTCGCCTTCGGCATTGAAGCCGCCAATGCCCGCGTTCGGGATGCCGTGCAAAAGGGATTTGATCAGGAGGATATTGCCAGGACCCTGACCAAAGTCCGCCAAGCCGGAATCAGCGTCATTGGGAATTACATCTTCGGACTTCCTGAAGACGACCTCGATACCATGCAACAAACCCTCGACCTCGCTTCGGATCTCAACTGCGAGTTTGGGAATTTCTACTGCGCCATGGCCTACCCCGGCTCACAACTCTACGAGATGGCGATTCGCGAAGGATGGGAGCTTCCCTCCACGTGGAGTGGCTATTCTCAACACGCCTACGACAGCTTCCCCCTGCGCACCAAACACCTCACCTCTGGACAAGTGCTGAAATTCCGGGACGAAGCCTTCCACCGCTACTACAGCAACCCACGCTACCTCGAAATGATCCGCACGCGTTACGATCAACCAACCGTGGATCATCTGGTTGAAATGACGAAGCATCGTCTGAAGCGGAAATACGCGGCATAAACAATCCATTTCTCGCGCGGAGGCGCGGAGTTCGCGGAGGGGAATCCCTTTTTGATATTCTTCAATCCAAAACAAAAATCTCGGCGTTCTCCGCGCCTCCGCGCGAGAAAACCGTCCGCGACCTTGAATTGATCTCCGAGAAAAGCAGGAAGGCAGGATCACCCCTTCATAACAAACGCTACCTCTTTTGTGACTTCTGTGCGTCTTGTGGCAAAATCACTCAGTTTTCTGCAGCGTTTTTCGAACACAATCTTCAATGACGGGCAGACGATCATCTCGGTAAGAAAGCAAATGAATAAACCCGGTCTCCCCTTTGGAATTTTGTACGAAATAGCGAATAATCGTCACCCCCCGAAGTCCCTTGAACTCAGCGCGAATCATTTTAATCCCTGAGGGAAGCGTCAGCTCTTCGGATTTCCCTGTAAACTTAATCTCAGAACCTCGCTTCGTCGAGGATTGCACAAAATCATCAAATCCCTCTCTCAGAGATCTGCCTTTCTGGTTGTAAGATGAAATCGCAAACTGAATACAAATCCCTTCCGACTGAAACCAGGGAAATCGAAGATTCACCGGCTCCTCCGTATTGGGTAATTCAGTTTTCCAACCCGCAGGGGGTAAAATTGAAAATCCGAAATTTTTGATTACCACCCGTTTACCATCGGTATCAGCACCCGTCGGACGCCCATGGAGCATGCCGGAAACACTCGAAAGCAAGACAATCAAGAATAGGAATGCGTTCATTTTTGAGCTAACAACGACTTAGCGCGTCTCGATTCGTTCGACGATTCAATGTTTATCCTCAGCTTTATTTCTCCGCTGAAGATAAAGTGAAGCATAACGCCGCACATCTGGGTCAGAATCTTCGACCAGCAATTGTAGAACATCAGAGGGAGTTGCGGGATTATAAGTAAGCATTTTCCTAACAGAAGAATCGCCCTGTTTCGCCAAAACTAAAGCGACCGATCTAGAAATACTTGGATTATTTGCCAGTGCGATTAACACGCTTGAGTCCGTTGAAGCAGAAAGCTTGTCTAGCACATCCTGTGGCGCGCTTGGATTCCTTGCGATCACGGATGACGAAGCCACACGATCTCGATACATCTGCCGAATTTCATCAGCAGTCCAATTTGGATTTCCGGGCAATCCCCATTGTACATTTTTGTCCGGATCTTCGCGCAATCGAAGAAGCGCCGAATGCGGGAGTTTCGGATTTCCAGCCAAATAGCTACGCACTCCGGGCTCCTTATCATGAATCAATTTCTCGATGGTCCTGTCGTTGATCGATGGGTTTGCTGCAACGAGGGAACGAACTTCTCGAGAAGGAGCCTCGGCTAATTGAAACAGAAACTCTTCCGAACAAGATTTACCTTGGAGAAGTGCTTCTTTCTCGTCTTGAGTCAGATCACTTCTGCTAGCAAGATATTTCAGCGCCCCTTGTTTTGGATTCCGTGGACCGATCAGAGGGTCGTAAGGATCGCCCGAACAGCCAACAAGGAGAAAGACGCAAAGTATAAGTAATGCCTTCATCGTTGAATTGATTATTAAAAATAGAGTTAACAACGACTTAGCGCATCTCGATTGATAAAAAGGTTTCTTTGCCGGAATGCGCGAGGTGCATCGGTGAGAAGAAAAAGTCGCCCGGCCTCACTCTGCATTGAAAAGTAGGGCATCGCTAACGTTCGCTCCGGTGCAAGTGCCCAACGCGGACAGAGCTGACCCATCGAGCGAGCCAAGTGGTCGGCCATTGCCGCCAAATAGGCGTCCGCACGGCCCTGATCCTGAAATAAATCTCGCAACGATTGCGGCTCCTCCTGAAGGATTCCAGAATCTCGTTTTTCGTAAAATTCATCCAGAAACTCGCGAATCAAAAATCCAAATTCGTCTGAATTCGTTGCCCTCTTCGCAATTTCCACCAAGGATCCTGGTCTTTTCATGAGGACTCCTTCTCGCCAAGCAGTTCATGAATCATAAACTCGGTTTTGGGCAATAATCGACTCCGGGAATAAAAACGCTCGATCACCTCAAATGCTTGTTCCGCCGTTTGAATCGAAAGATTTCCCAGCAGAAGACGAATATCCCGTACATCCCCTGCAGTATCGTAACCCACACTCCGGGAAGCAAGACACTTCATCGCAAAAAGGTACTCCGTTGAGGGACGATAGAGTCGGAGATGCGAATACTCCGGCAATCCTTCGTGAGTCAAATCCTCGTGATCGGACAGAAACCCTTTCACCCCGTCATTCAGCCATGTCGGCGGAAGATCCAATTCTTCCGAAACCACCCGAGCCGCCTCTCTAATTTCCTGAACCGGCTTGAAAACGGCACCAAGATCCTGAGTCGAAAGTCGGGCATTAAAGGCCAACAGCATCGCAGAGCCTCCGTAAACGCAAAGCTCTCCCGTGACGTCACGCGCTTCAAGCAATGCATTTAACCGATCGAATGCTTGAAGCAGGATTTCGCGATTCAGCATCTTTCGTTTTTATCACCCTTTTCAGCGGATTCCACTTAAAAAAGCTCATGCAATCTAAAAACGCCATTTCCCACAAAAACCAAGATACACCAAATAAAAAACGGGATGATCGAAGTGAGGAAACTCCAATGCCAGTACTTTACTCTACGCATCAACCAAGGAATACTTGACCAAAAGAATGTCAAAAAAAACACTGGAGCTACAACAGACCAAAATGCCTTCTCCGGCTCATCAATAAATAGCAACGAATAAAAATAAAAAGGAAAGATCCAAGTCGGAATGACGTACTTCCAGTTTTTCCGAGCAAGATCAACGACTTCGGCTAAAAATGTTGGATCGCTATTTCCCATCTCGTTTCACTTCATCCCACGCCACATTCATCTCGTCAAACGTACAATCTTCGATCTTTTTCCCACCTCGCTCGAGAAGGGCTTGCATCGCTTCAAACCGCTTTTGAAATTTTGAATTTCCGCGGGTCAAAGCTTGTTCCGCATCGAATTTGAGGTGTCGCGCCAAATTGCAAAGTACGAGTAATAAATCGCCAAACTCTTCCTCAATGCGTTCCTTCGAACCCTCGGCTTGCATCTCCTGAGAAAGCTCTTCCAACTCCTCACGCACCTTCTCCAAAACACCGCTCGCATCCTTCCAATCAAATCCGGTTTTCGCCGCTTTTTTCTGAAGTTCTTGCGAGCGCATCAGGGCCGGAAGCTGCAACGGAATTCCATCAAAAAAACCCGTCCGCTCCGGTTTCTCCAGCTTTTTGATCTCATTCCAATTCTTGAGAACGGTTTCGGTATCTTTCGCCTCAACATTTCCGAAAACGTGAGGATGGCGTCGAACGAGTTTATCAGAAACCGTCGTCGCCACATCATCAAAGGTAAAATCACCGTCCTCTTTGGCCAGTTGCGAATGAAATACGACGTGAAGCAGAACATCTCCCAGCTCCTCGCGAAGCCCCTTCATATCTTTCTGATCGATCGCCTCCAACGCTTCGTAACATTCTTCAATCAACTGGGGCTTGATCGTCTCGTGGGTCTGTTCACGATCCCAAGGACATCCATTCGGCGCGCGCAAGGCGGCCATGATTTCCTGAAGTCGCTCAATCGGCGGCTTCATGGTTTCGGCTGTTGCTGGGTAATGCAATGAAACGCGCCCAAGCCCCAAATAAGATCCAGCGCCGGGATCGACACGACGCGCCGATCCGAAAAACAGGACTGCAAGATTCCTCGCGCGAGCTCATCATTTTTGTGATTAAAAACCGGAAGGAGAACGACTTTGTTCCCAATGTAAAAATTCGCATAACTCGCCGGAAGCCTCTGCCCCTCATGCTCCACCACCCCGGGAGTCGGAAGCTCGAGCACGCGCAGTTTTTCTCCCTTGGCCGTCGTCATGGAATCGAGACGCTTCCGATTTTCCTGAAGCAACTTGTAATTCGCATCCAGAGGATCCTCCTCCACAATCGTCACCACCGTTTTCGGATCGACAAACCGCGTCAAATCATCAATGTGTCCGTCCGTATCATCTCCGACAATTCCTTCGCCGAGCCAAAGGATCTTGGTGACCCCAAGAAAATCCATGAGCTGCTGCTCGATCTGAACGCGCCCCCAATCCGGATTCCGGTTCGGGTTCAATAAACATTGCTCGGTCGTCAGGAGCGTCCCCTGTCCGTTAACCTCGATCGATCCCCCCTCCAAAACCATTCCACCCGGATGACACGGAACCTTCAAAAACGACGCAACCCGGGTCGGCACCTGATCATCCAGATCAAACGGAGGATACTTTCCGCCCCACGCATTGTACTCCCAATCGATTAGCGCCAATTCCTTCCCCTTGGTAATAAAAATGGGGCCGTGGTCGCGACACCACGGTTCATAAGCCGGAAAATGATGAAGAAAGACCCCTTCGCCGACGGTAATGCTTTCGAGATTAAGTGCTTTACGAATCTGACGGGAGTGCGCCGGGTCAAAGTAATTGATATGAACTTCCTCGTGCTCGCGCAACAAGGAGGCCATCCGCGCCCAGATCGCTGGAATCGGCTCAAATCGGTCCGGGAAGCTGATCCCGTTCTTGCGAGGCCACGAGAGCCAGGTGGCAGCATGGGGCTCCCATTCTGCCGGCATCCGCCAGCCTTTCGCCGCTAATGAGTCAGGAGTGAAGGATCCCATGGGTCGGCGGCCACTCAAGCGAAGGGATCTTTTCCCGACAAGCGAAAAGAACGGCGTCACTGAATTTTTACTTTTTTTTGAAAATTACTCAATCTCGCTTGACCCTCCGAGCCCCCTCTGTTAGCTCTTCACCCCTTCATTTTTAAACTAACCCCTCGGAGAAATCGAATATGGCGAAAGCGAAGAGCAAAAAAGTAACGAAGAAACCGGTCGCAAAGAAGGCCTCCAAGCCTGTAAAGAAAGCGGCTCCTAAGAAATCAGCCCCCAAGAAGCAAAAATGCGTTTATTACTTCGGGGATGGCCGCGCCGATGGCGATGGCAGCATGAAGAACCTCCTCGGAGGCAAAGGCGCGAATCTCGCCGAGATGACCCGCATCGGTCTTCCGGTCCCTCCCGGGTTCACCATTACGACGGAAGTTTGTACCTACTACTACGACAACCGTCGTCAGTATCCAACCTCCCTCTTTGTTGAAGTCAAAGAAGCCTTGATCAAGATGGAAAAATCGCTCGGCGCCCACTTCGGCAGCACGACGAATCCCCTCCTCGTCGCCGTCCGCTCCGGATCCCGCGATTCGATGCCCGGAATGATGGATACGATTCTGAACCTCGGACTCAACGATGAGACCGTACTCGGACTCGTCAAAGCGAGCAATAACGAGCGTTTCGCTTACGATTGCTACCGTCGCTTCATTCAAATGTATGGCGACGTTGTCATGGGCGTCCAAAAACGCGAAGGCGAGGATCACGATCCGTTTGAAGCCGTCATCGAAAAATTGAAACACGATCTTCTCGGCGATTCCCATATCGAAGATACCCAGATCGATGCCAATGGTCTCAAGGAGCTCGTCAAACGCTTCAAGGCGCTCGTTAAAGAACGCACCGGCAAGGAATTCCCGAATGATCCGATGGATCAGCTCAAGGGGGCCGTCGGAGCCGTTTTCGGTTCCTGGAACAACGAACGCGCGATTGTTTATCGTCGCAAATACAACATCCCTTCGGAATGGGGAACCGCCGTTAACGTCCAAGCGATGGTCTTCGGAAACACCGGCGACAAGAGCGGATCTGGCGTTGCCTTTACCCGCGACCCGGCAACGGGCGAAAAAGTATTCTACGGGGAATTCCTCATCAACGCCCAGGGCGAAGACGTCGTGGCCGGGGTTCGTACTCCGGAAGCCGTGATTGGGATGCAGGTCAAAATGCCCAAATCCTATCGCGAACTCATCGACGTCCGTGCGACGCTCGAAAAGCACTTCCGCGAAATGCAGGATTTCGAATTCACGATCCAAGACGGGCGCTTATTCATGCTTCAGACCCGTAACGGAAAACGAACCGGCGTCGCCGCCGTTCGTATCGCCGTGGAAATGGTTAAAGAGAAGCTCATCACCAAGGAAGAAGCCGTGGCACGCGTCCCGGCCGACTCCCTGAGCCAGCTCCTCACCCCGATCTTTGATCGCAATGCTCGTAAGAGCGCCGCGGTGATCGCCACCGGACTCCCTGCGGGTCCTGGTGCCGCAACGGGCCGAATCTACTTCAGCGCGAATGAAGCCGAAGCCAAAGCGAATGCCGGAGAAAAAGTTCTCCTCGTCCGCGTCGAAACTTCCCCGGAAGATATTCGCGGAATGCTCGCAGCGGAAGGAATTCTAACCGCTCGTGGTGGCGTCAGCTCTCACGCAGCGCTCGTCGCCCGTCAGATGGGGAAAGTCTGCGTCTGTGGCGCAGCAGCCCTTCATGTCGATTACGAACGGGGTACGTTGACCGTTGGAAACGTCGTCTACAAAAAAGGCGATTTTCTCTCGATCGATGGATCAACGGGTGAAGTCTTCGTCGGCGAACTCAAAACCGCCCCGTCGGAAATCGTTCAGGTGCTTGTCGACAAGACCTTGAATCCGAAGGAAAGCCAGACCTATCAAAACTACGCGCTCTTGATGTCATGGGCCGATAGCTTCCGCCGGATGCAGATCCGAACGAACGCCGATCAGCCGGATCAGGTGCATAACGCCATTGGGTTTGGAGCCGAGGGAATCGGTCTCTGCCGCACGGAACATATGTTCTTTGAAGGCGACCGAATCGACGCGATGCGCGAAATGATTCTGGCCGAAAACCTGGACGCTCGTGAGCGCGCTTTGGCGAAGCTCCTTCCCTTCCAACGCGAAGATTTCATTGGAATCTTCAAGGCGCTCAAGGGATACCCGGCAACCATTCGTCTGCTCGATCCTCCTCTCCATGAATTCCTCCCTCACACCGATGGGCAGCAACAGGAATTGGCGGAAAAACTCCGAATGACCTCGGATCGAATCTCGAAACGCGTGCACGACCTGCACGAGTTCAATCCGATGCTCGGTCATCGCGGTTGCCGTCTCGGAATCGTCTACCCGGAAATCACTGCCATGCAGGCTCGTGCGGTCTTTGAGGCAGCCGTGGCCGTTCAGAAGCTCGGCATCAAGGTGAAGCCCGAAGTGATGATCCCGTTGATTGGATTCCAAAAGGAACTTCAGAACCAAATCAAAATCGTGCGCGAAACCGCCACGAAGGTCATGGCAGAAACCAAGACCAAGATCAGTTACATGGTCGGAACGATGATCGAAATCCCCCGCGCTTGTGTGGCGGCGGATCAGATCGCGCAGGATGCGGAGTTCTTCAGCTTCGGCACCAACGACTTGACCCAGACGACGCTCGGCATGAGCCGCGACGACTCCGGATCCTTCCTCCCGAAGTATCAGGAACTCGAAATCGTCGGCCAAAACCCGTTCGCCAGCGTCGATCGTGGTGGCGTCGGTGAGTTGATGAAGATCGCCATCCAAAAGGGACGTCAGACCCGGCCCGAGATCAAACTCGGAATCTGTGGAGAACACGGCGGCGAACCTTCGTCCGTTGAGTTCTGTCACCAGATTGGCTTAACCTACGTCAGCTGCTCCCCGTTCCGCGTGCCGATCGCCCGATTGGCCGCAGCACAAGCAGCCTTGGCAGAAAAAAAGAGCGCCAAGAAAAAGAAATAATCCTTTGCCGTAAGGCAAAATAACAAAAACCGGCTCGGGGCAACTCGAACCGGTTTTTTTGTGCCTTTCGACTGCGCTTGGTAGCGACTTCTCCGAAGGCGCCGCCATCAGACCGGCTCGCCCGGAGGTCGAGCCCTACCAATAAGAACCAGCGATACAAAGACCGAATGAAAAATGAAATCGCCATTGAGCTTTCAACAACTCATTATATTTTAAAACCGGAATGAATAAGAAACAGCCATCAATCTTTGCCTTCGCACTCTTTCCACTAGTGATCATTCCTGCCATGGTCCATTTATCTCTGCAAGGCGCCTATGTCCTGAATCCACAAGGATACCAACGCACATTCTGGATTGGCCCCATCAGCACGACGATGCCATACGTCGCCCTGTCGCTGCTGTTTCTTTTCCATGCCACCTCCACTTTGAAACGCAAAGATTCGTCACTATTTACCCCCTACCTCTCTGCTTCCCTGTCGTGGCTCTCAATGATGTCTTTCACTCTCTTCCTAACGAACCAAGCCCCTGGACCAGCGTCTTCCTCCACAATGGTAATTGCTGTGATATTAACACCGCTCTTCTACATCCCATTTCTCATCGGATCATATGCAATCGGAACGATTCTAGGACTCATTTCAAGAGCACTTAGAGAAACAAATGAACGATAAGGCAATCTTAGGGACGCATCCCGATTCACCTTTTGAAATTCTTGATTGCACGCCGCCAGAATCATAACCTTAAATCTTAGCTCACCCGAAAAACCATTGGGTTCAAAATAAAAAACAACCCGTCCTTTTTGTGGTTTTTGTGCATTCTGTGGCAATCCCTCACCACTTCGTTTGGACTTGGAAAGTAGCCAAAAAATTTGCAAAAGAATACGTTTCCGACTATCCTTTGTGGATGAGCGTGAAAGAAGTTGAACAGGCGGTGACCCACTTTTCGAACGAAGAATTAAAAACGTTTCGACAATGGTTCGCGGACTTCGACATGGAACAGTGGGATAAGGAGATCGAAGCGGATTCCAACTCCGGCCGTTTGGATGGCTTTATTTCAAAGGCGTTAGAGGAGCACCGTGCCGGGCGATCCTCAGACCTTTAAGCACAAGGCCAGCACCAGTTATTGGTTTCACTACCGACAACTTCCTCCTGAAGTTCAGAGAACCGCTGATCGCTGCTTCCAATTTTTGAAGACCAATCCAAGGCATCCCTCCCTGCAATTCAAAAAGGTAGGTCAGGTTTGGTCAGTCAGAGTGGGTCTGGGTCACCGTGCATTAGCGACCGAAATTCCTGAAGGATGTCTCTGGATTTGGATCGGCCCGCACGACGAATACGATAAGATCAAGAAGTAGGAAGAAAGACATGAGGGCACATCATTGGTAGGGACGGCTCGATGAGCCGTCCGGGCTTGGGGAATGTATTGAAGGACGTTGGGAAATTGAGATCAGTCAAAAAGAAGACTGATGCAGAGCAATTCATGGATAGACCTTGAAACGGTCGGTTTTCCATGATAGTTCAAACGCATGAGAGAAAAGCTTTCGGATTTATTAAGAATAACCGATCGGTCTATCGGTTGAATAACTGCTCGATAAAAACTAAATGCTCTCTTCGATTGCCTTTTTTCTTTATGTGGTTCTTCCTCTTCTAGCATGGCTTCTGCGGAAAAGATCAGAAACCAGACGAAGCGCTTTCTTTTGTTTGTTTTTCCTGACAATCGTGACCGGCTCATTCCTTTATATTAGTGGTGTCTGGCTCATCGGTTGGGAATTAGAAAGAATATGGGATCCAGACGAAAACGGACAGTTGGACGATCCCACTCCAGAGATGACGAAAGCTATGGACGACTGGGCAAGCGACACAGGACGATCCTTCGCGCCCATCATTGCATTACCTGCCACCTTCATTTGGGTGTTGCTTAATTTTGCGATTTTCTCGGCAGTCGGAGCGATCTTAAAGTTACTTAACGAAAAGAAAACTGAAAGAGATCGAACCAAGTGTCACAACCTTAAATCTTAGCTCACCCGAAAAACCATTGGGTTCAAAATAAAAAACAACCCGTCCTTTGTCTGGTTTTTGTGCATTCTGTGGCAATCCCAAACGGTCAGGCCATCATCTTTGAGCCGAAAAATTAACGATAAATCTCCCGACGATGCCCGATCTCCAATACCAAGATCAGAATTAGATCCCGGTCAACCCGATACAAAATCCGATAGTCTCCGACTCGGATCCGATATTGATCACTACGACCCAATAATTTTTGACTACCTGAAGGAAAGGGTTCTTCCGCAAGGGATTCAATCGCATGGATCAAACGACCTCGAAGCTCAGCCTCCCGCAATTTCTCCAAAAACTTGGAGGCGTGCCGATCAATTTGAATCTTATACCGCACCAAACTCAACTCAAACGGGCTTTGACTTCTTCCCAAGGCTCAAAATCGTTGCGACGCAGGGACTCGTCTGCAGCAACACGGTCTAACTCGTCCTCGATCATCACCCAAAGCCGTTTCAATTCTTCAGGGCAAAGCTTCGGAATTTCTGCCTCGATTTCTTTCACGCTCATGAAAGTACCCTACTCCAATCCCATTCGCTTTCAAGCAGCTTTATAAAGTTGGATCTCGTCACTCTGCGTTCTGTGGCAATCCCTCACCGCCCCGAATTTGATCCAATCCCCAAGCCGCGGCGGGGTCATCGTCCGTCAGCTGACCATGGGCGTCAACTTAAGTATTCATTTTTTCGGGTATGGAAGTTTTTTCT
>CAZKRU010000009.1:35064-65880 GCA_964555235.1 uncultured Verrucomicrobiota bacterium | reverse complement strand
TACGAGTGGATGGTCTTTTTCTGTTTTGGAGACCAATGAAATCCAAACGCTTTGCACCCCCGCCTGCAACGCTATGCGTAGCATTGCGGGCAGGTTGGCGGGCTTAGCGAGAGATGAATCCACTTCACAACCGTGTCAGCACGTTCCTCGGGCAGGAGCTTCGTGTGAGGTAATCCACCTGATCGGTTTTCCGATTCCAACGGTTGATTTTCTAAGCAAACCGTGCCTTAATCGTTCCCATCGTGGCCGCCTTCATTGATATTAGCGTCGTTTTTATTTACTTTGCGATCGTTCTCTTCATCGGATTGCGAATGGGAGGACGCGAGAAGAGCATGGAGGGATTTGCACTCGGTGATCGCCAAATTCCGTGGTGGGCGGTTCTCGCTTCGATTCTTGCGGCTGAGATCAGTGCGGCGACCTACCTCGGAGCACCGGCGGAAGGATTTGCCCTTCGAAATTACACCTACGCTCAACTTGTCATTGGAACCGTTCTGGCCCGACTTCTCGTCGCCTGGATTTTCATCAAGCCCTATTACGACTACAACGTCGTCTCCATCTACGAATTTCTCGAAACGCGATTTGGTCAAACGACGAAAAATGCCGCCTCCGCCATTTTTCTCGTCACTCGCGCGCTCGCCAGTGGCACCCGACTTTACGTCGCCGCCATTCTCCTGGTCCTTCTTTATCCGATGGTCACAGGCCACAGTCTTTCGCCGCATCAGGAATTTTTCATTTATCTCGGTGCGCTGGTGGTCATTACTACGCTCACCACGATTTACACAGCGATTGGAGGAATCAAGGCTGTCGTTTGGACCGATCTCATTCAAGTCATCGTTTTGGGAGGCGCCCTGGTTTTTACCATTCTCACCCTGCTTCAACAAATTCCCGGAGGCTTGGCAGGAGCTCAATCTGTTCTTACCGAAAATGGCTCCGTCTATTTCTTTGACTCTGGGCTGTCTCCCGAACTTTCAGGGTGGGCACAAGTGCGCCATATTTTAGAAACACCCTACACCCTTTGGGCTGCCTTCATCGGCTCAACTTTCCTCACCATGGCAACGCACGGTACGGATCAAGATATGGTCCAACGTATGCTCACTGCCAAAGACCACAATCGCAGCCGCTGGGCGCTCATTCTTTCCGGACTTGCAGATCTTCCCGTAGTCTTGGCATTTCTCAGCGTCGGAATGCTCCTCTGGGTCTTCTTTCACCATCATCCCGACCCGAATCTTCCGGAAAAGCATCCGTACGCCTACTATATCCTCCACTACCTTCCTGTGGGAGTCCGGGGCCTCGTCGTTGCCGGTCTCTTCGCCACGGCGATGGGCTCATTAAGCACCGCTTTGAATGCACTGGCCACCAGTTTCATTCGCGATTGGTATCAACCCTTCATTCGTCCGGATGCGAAAACTCCGGATATTTTGCGCGCCGCTCGCTGGAGCACGATTGTCTTTTCAATCCTGCTCGTCCTCATCGGAGCTGCCACCGCCTGGAAAGTCATTTTCGATCCTCAAACTCGGATCATTCCGATCGTCCTCGGAATTTTTGGCTACACCTATGGATCTCTGCTTGGAGTCTTCCTCGTCGGCGCACTCACCAAAACCCGAGGAAATGACCGAGGAAATCTCATTGCAATGCTCCTCGGATTCGTCGTCGTCGCCATCCTGAGCGGACTTCACAATGACGTGCTGCTGATGCTCGGATTCCCTCCGATCGTCATGCCGAATGGATTCCCAACCATCGCCTTCGTCTGGAGGATTTTCTTCGGCACCATCACCACGTTCAGCGTGGCGATCTGCTTTCAGACTCCTGTAAATAAATCGAAATTATAAATCCCGTTTACTCAAACCAATCCTTAAACCCATCATCAAAAACGACATCGACCAAGATCCAGTTTTTCTCCGGCTTGTAACACATAATGCGCCAGCGCAACGGAGCTTTTTTGTGGGTGGTGACGTAGGTCAAGCACAGCAGATGAGTTCCTGCCGGCTTGCTATCCAAAAGCTCAAAACCTGTCGATTTCCCATAAAGCGTCATCGCTTGCTGGGTCATGTTGACAAAGAATTTCAACTCATCCTCACGCTCGGCCAAGGGCTGTCCTTTGACCAATCCATCAAACGCTTTCGCCGCGTTCCCTTCCACCAATCCCGCAAAAAAACTATCGAGATTCGCTTTTAACTCCGTGGGAGGATTTCCTGGATTCAGCGGAAATCGAAACGGACGGCCCGATGGCTCACGAACGCCGGACGGACGATCGGGTCGATCAGGTGAAGTCTGGCCCATAACAAAACTTGCACTCAAGAATGCTATTCCCACCACTACCTTTATCATCTTTTGCATACAGTCTCTTTCCCTTTATTGAAGATTGCACCATAAGCCCCCGGCGCCCTCGGAGAGGCCGCCCTACCAATCGCCACTCGATGAGGCAAAGCTTATTAAGTCTCTGAAATGGCCGCTGACAGACGCTCCCGAATTCGACCCCGAACCGGTAGGCCATGCGCAAACGTCAGGATTTCCAACGGGAAGTCGAGCAATTTTTGAAGGGACTTCTGATTCTGCCGATCATCCTTGGCATATTTCTTCGGCAATCGAACAAACTCGTAGCCCGGCAAATTCACAATCGCATCCCCGATCATCGCGACACCTTGCGGCGTCAAAAACACCGTTTCGCCAGCTGTCGCGCCGGGAATTGCCACAGGCTGCAGTTCAAATACTTCACTCCCATTAAAGGTCTCATCTACTTTCACCTCTAACTCTGCCACCGCCTCAGGCGCCGACCAGATCGGAATCTTCCAGCGCTTTCGAAACGCTTCCGAGTGACGCGCATGATTCTCATTCGTCAAAAAAATCGCGATGGGAGTGGCTTCCACTTCTAATTCCTCACGGGCTTCGGCACTCAAATCAATCGGATCAACCAAAACCCAGCCCTCATCCGAACGCCATGCCGCACTGCTCATTTCCGATTTTAACGACGGCTCAAACGCCGACCAAATAACGACCCGATCCGTTACCCGATGAATTTCAGTCGCTTTGGGCATAAGACTTTCCTCACACGGAGCTCACGGAGAACACAGAGGTTAAAATTTGATCGATCTCCGTGAACTCCGAGTACTCCGTGTGAAGCTTCTCTCAAGCCGCTTCCCGGGTCTCTTCGCGACGACGTACCAGCGGAAGCTTCTTCCCCTCAACTACCGATCGATTCACGGTGACTTCCACCACATCGGTTCTCGAAGGGAGCTCGTACATCATTTGAAGCATCAATCGCTCTAAAATTGCCCGAAGCGCGCGGGCTCCCGTTCCTTTGCGAATCGCCTCTTGAGCCAACGCCTTGAGTCCATCCTTGGTAAAAGTCAACGCCACCTGCTCCATCCCAAAAAGTTTTTCGTACTGTTTCACCAAGGCGTTTTTTGGCTCCGTGAGGACTTGAATCAACTCGGATTCCGTCAATTCCGTCAGTGCCGTCAAAACCGGCAGTCGCCCGATAAATTCTGGAATCAATCCGAAGAGCAATAAATCCTCAGGCTCCACCTGCTCCATCAGTGCTCTTGCCGGGCTATTCGAATTTTCCACTTCGGTCTCTGCTCCAAACCCAAGGATTTTTCGTCCAATGCGACGTTCGATAATTTTATCCAATCCGACAAAAGCACCCCCACAAATAAACAAAATATTTTCCGTATTCACTCGGATGTATTCCTGTTGGGGGTGCTTACGACCTCCCTGAGGGGGAACATTACAAACCGTTCCTTCAAGGATTTTGAGAAGTGCTTGCTGAACCCCCTCACCTGAAACATCGCGCGTCAGCGAAGGATTGTCATTCTTGCGGGAAATTTTGTCGATCTCATCAATATAAACGATGCCGATCTCGGCCCGTTTTACATCGTATTCCGCCGCCTGAAGGAGCCGCAGGACAATGTTCTCAACATCCTCTCCTACGTAACCGGCTTCCGTGAGCGCCGTGGCATCTGCCATACAAAAAGGAACATCCAGAATCCGGGCAAGAGTTTTCGCTAAAAGGGTTTTCCCAGAACCCGTTGGCCCGAGCAACAAGACATTGCTCTTTTCAAGCTCCACTTCATCCGGAACCTTCCCCACCTCAGGCCCGGTGATCGGAGCCGTTCTTGAGGCAATACGCTTATAGTGATTATGAACTGCGACTGCCAAAGTCTTTTTCGAAAGCTCCTGACCAATGACATATTTATCGAGCTCACGATGAATTTCCTGAGGCTTCGGCGGAACCAGAAAGGATCCGGCCTTGCGAACATCGTCCTTCGATTCTTTGTCGATGACGTTTTTACAAACCGTCACACACGAATCGCAAATATAAACGCCAGGCCCGGAGATTAATCGCTTCACCTCCGCGTGACTCTTCCCGCAGAAAGAGCACATCGTCAGATTTGAAGGCCGTGCCATACGGACTCCTACTTCTTCTCGTCGCCCGCCAGTTTAAGTTCCTTGCGCGACTTGATGACCTCGTCAATCAATCCGTATTCCTTGGCCTCAATCGCCGACATAAAGTGATCGCGATCCGTATCTTTTTCAACCCGGCTCACATCCTGCCCACAATGAAACGCAAGAATCTCGTTGAGTCGTTGCTTGGTCCGAAGAATTTCCTGCGCTTGAATATGAATATCCGACGCCTGACCTTGTGCACCTCCGAGCGGCTGGTGAATCATGATCCGCGCATTCGGC
Organism: uncultured Verrucomicrobiota bacterium; assembly: GCA_964555235.1. Taxonomy (GTDB): domain Bacteria; phylum Verrucomicrobiota; class Verrucomicrobiia; order Methylacidiphilales; family CAMAQI01; genus CAZKRU01. The sequence continues at coordinate 61,194 of CAZKRU010000009.1, read as the reverse complement.
AACGCAAAGCGCTTTCCCTTGGTCCCTGCCGCCAACAAGACCGCTCCCATACTCGCCGCTTGTCCGAGACAATAAGTCGAGACATCGCAGGTCAGGAACTGAATCGTATCATAAATCGCCAATCCCGCCGTCACATAGCCTCCGGGAGAATGAACATAGATACTGATATCCTTTTTGGCATCTTCCAACTGAAGGAAAAGCAACTGGGCAATAATCAGATTCGCCACAGTATCGTCGATCGGGGTTCCGATGAAGATGATCCGATCCTTGAGCAGTCGGGAATAAATGTCATACCCTCGCTCCCCACGACTCGTCTGTTCAACGACCGTCGGGACCAAATAATTATTCGAGATCGGCGTCATGATTCCGAAATCTTTGCCTCTTTCACCAGAAAGTCGAGTACTTTGCGGGTGGTGATCTGTTGGCGCAGGGAATAATAAACTCCCGGCTCCGCCAGACGCTTGGCAATTTTCTCAGGAGTCGTCTGATTCTGCTGAGCCAGACGGAAAACCTCTTGCGAGACATCCGACTCTTCAATCTTGATCGATTCCGCCTCGGCGATTTTCTGAACAATAAACTGAAGCTTCACCCGATCCTTCGCCGTGCGGCTCGCGTTCTCAAAAATCTCCTGCTTCTTCTCTTCCAAAACACCGGGGGTGATCCCACGCGATTGGTTTTCAGAAACAATTTGATAAACCACGTCACGCGTCTCGTCCTGAACCCAGGACTCCGGGAGATCGAAGTTCACTGATTCCAAAAGCTTTTGGATAATCGTGTTTCGACGCTCGCCATCAATCTGACGCTTGGCGTTCTCCTCGAGCGATTCCTTCACCTTGGCGCGAAGGGTCTCGACATTTTCCAAACCGAACTCCTTGGCGATTTCATCCGTGATCTCCGGCAGCTTCTGCTCCTTGATTTCATGAAGCTCCACGTCGTAGGAAACTTTCTTCCCCTTCAACACTTCAACTCGAAAATCCGCCGGGAGCTCCAAATCGACCGTACGTTTTTCACCAATATTCAAACCGAGCAATGCAGTGACAAATCCAGGAACAAATTCATCGACATGCATCCGAAGCCAAAACTTTTCCGCTCCACCGAGAAGGCGCTCATCTGGAACGATTTCCTTGATCGGCTTCCCTTCAGAAACGCCCGTGAACGTAATGACCGCAAAATCTTCCAGTTGAAGCCCGCGACCGGTCACATTTTCAAACTTGGATCGCATCGTCACCAGTGATTTGAGGGACTTCTCGATCTCTTCGTCCTTCACGGTCTCATCGCCCTTTTTAACTTCAATCCCTTTGTAGGAAGGAAGCGCAAATTCCGGAGCGAGATCGACCGTGGTCGAGAACGACATCGTCATTCCTCGTTGGTATTTGACCTCTTCAAATTGGGGAGCGCTGACGACATTGAGTTTCTTCTGGTCAACGACTTCGTAATAAGCCTTCGGAAGCAATTTTCGCTTCGTCTCCTCATCAATATCTTGTGAGAAACGCTTCAGAATCATCGACTTCGGCGCTTTTCCAGCACGAAATCCAGGAAGCTTCGCCTCTTTGTGGAACTCGTCCGAGATCTTTTCAAATTCCGCATTCACACGGTCCGACGGCACTTCCACCTTCAGGCGCTTCCGACAAGCTGAAACATCTTCAATCGTCACATTCATAGGAACCGGTCAGAATACGAACTCTTTTCCAGAGGTCAAGCCCTACTCTTTTATCTCCCTCACTCCCTGTCCAAAATAAAAACAAATGTCAGAGACGGAAGGATGACTAAAGACTGATTCGATTTTAGCGAGATACGCTCTCAAAGGGGGCGCCATCAAACCGGCTTCAAAAGCTGATTCCGGTGAAGAAGCAGACCTTCGAAACGGTCGGTAGTGGAAAGCTCGAATTTGGAATCCATGCGAATGGCATCAAAGGGACAGGCTTCGACGCAAATCTGGCACCCCATACAAACGGAAGCATCGATATCAAAAATCCGAGGGCGTTTCATCGGCTTCCCCTTCTCATCCCGATCCACCTCAATCAAAATGCATTGGGGCGGACATTCCTTTTCGCAAATGCGACAGGCTACGCACTTCATCCCCTCAATCGCATTTTCACCTTCATAAACAAGGAAAGGAAGATTCCGATACGAAGGCGATACGGTATTTCCCTTTTCAGGATACTCGACCGTGGTCAGACGATCGCCAAAACTTCCAAAGAAATTTCGGGCCGTGATTTTGAATCCACTCAGAATTCCCATGTCAGGACTTTAGATCATTTTAAATCAATTTGTCGCCTTAAAAAACCGCGCTTGTTCAAAACAAAACCCAATCTCAGAGGAGAAGCCCGGTTTAACCGCAAAGCCTCAAAGGCCTCGACGTTTGATTCGTTTGGATTTGAAAGCAAAATGCCTCCTTTTGAGACTTCACGATGGAAACTTCAGACCGAAAATCACGACGTGGGCAATACCAACTCGACCTGGGAATCCTCCGCCGGATAAGCTCGAAGCTGATCCCAAACGGAACGCATCTCACTCTCCCCAATCCCCTCCCCATACATCGTGTAAATCGCAGAGACCCAATCCCGAACCCGTTTTCCTGACACCTGCTTCGCTGACTCATTTCCCACCGAACGAATAATCAAACTCATCGGAAGTGACCGGACGATTCCCTCCGCATCAATGATTTCAGGAGTACGAAAATCCGGTTGATGATAGGAAATCCCGGCAACTTTGGAATATCCGGACTTTTCGATGGAAGCCAATCGGGGAAAGCGTTCCGGATGATCGACCGCCAGAGGTTCCATCTCCGCTACGAGCGTTACCGGTTTTGCCTCACCTCGCATCACTTCACGCGCCCAACGCACCGGCCAGGCGCGCAACCATCCTGCGATTCCGCTCCGACGCCATTCGGGATCGACGAGAATATGCGAAAGATGAACCACCGCTTCCGTTGCCGAGACGATGGCCGTGTGATCCCGTACCGCTATAAATTTTCCCTTCGACTCCACCCAGATCATTTCGTAGTGAAGTGAAAACCCATTTTTTCTCAATCCCGCCGGATTCCAGGAAAGGCGCTTTTCCAAAACAGAGCGCATTTCCAGTTCATTTTTCTCGCCAAATTCGCGACGCAACTGCTCGTACCCCAAAAGAAATTCAGGCTGTGACGCCTGCTGCACGGAAACCAGACGAAGGGACGCGCCATCCAAACCGAGGGACTTTTGATCTCCGGGAGCTAAATCAGATCCCCATGAGAACCAGTTCATTTACGACATCAATTCAGCCACCATCGCTCGAGCCTTCTCGATTTCCTTCGAGAGAACCATCTCAAAGGGCGTGATCATCTCAAATTGAGTGATCATCTGATAACTCGGAAGCGATTCGTAATTATCCAGAGTACAATCCACACTGGTGATCCCGAGGCCGCTTAAATCCGCCAGGGTAATCGCCACATTCAAACAGCAGGAAAGAAAGGCGGCTGAATTGATATCGGAAATGGACGTTCCAAAATACTGAACCGGATCTTCGTGCCCTTGAATGGCGAGAATAATCTTCGGATTCAACTCCCACTTTTTACAAAGAATCGCACTGACTGGAGATCGGGTAAATCCGAGAACCGCACGTTCTGCCTCATACGATCCGCCGAATTCCTCGGTCCGCCGAGTCACTTCATGATATTCATCGGGAAAATGGTGCCGCATAAAAATACGACCAATGTCCTGGAGCAATCCGGAAAGGTAGTAGGATCCATCCGGGGGATGAAACGAATTCCCCAATTGTTCCGTCACCCGCGCCACCACGGCCGAACGCACCCAGAAAGCATCCCAATCGACCCCGTCATCGAAATCCGAAAGGGCCTTCACCACCCCGCCCGCGAGTGCCACTTTGCGAACCTCCCTCAAGCCGAGTCGCATGATGGCATTCTCCAGGGAACTGACTGCCGTGCCTCCGTAAATGACCGACTGACTGACTGCCAAAATCTTCGAAACAATCCCCGGATCTGCCGCAATAATTTCCTGAATCTGATCCCCGGTCGAGAGCGGATCATCCAAGGCGATCTGCAATTTGACAAAACTGGCAGGAAGTGACGGGAGTGAGGTACTCCCCATGAGCCGCGTAACCAACAAATCGCGAAACTGGGCTTGCTCCGACGTCAGCTGAGCCGGGAAGTAACGAACCATCTCCTCTCGATTAAAGGGGGCGACGATTTTTGCTGTTTTTTTACGTGGGTCCTGATCCATGGCGCAATTTCTAATAGCGGCTCCTCGTTCCGGGAGCAAACCCTAAATCAATCCAATTTTCACTTCTGTCCAAAACAAAATCCGATCTCCGAGGAGAAACCGGGTAGTAGGATCGAATTGGAGAACTTCGCGATTTTGAGGTAAAAACGGTTTTCACCTCAAAGACTCGACGGCCTCAACGTTTGGTTGGTTTGGATTCGAAAACTAAATCCCCCCTTTGAGCTTTTGCGTCGTCGCAGTTGAAACTTCAACGATCCGAATTGACCTCAAAGACTCCAAGGGCTCGAAGAATGACTCTCCATTAAGTCTTGGTTTCCTTTTGGACACCAATGTCAAATTTCAATCCCCCGTCAACTCGTGACGCCACCGCGCAATTTCCTTGCGAACGCTGGCTGGGTTGGGAGCCCCGGTCATCGGCCGGCGCTTCATCGCTGCCCAAACATCAAAGAGAGCAAAAAGGTCCGCCTCGAATATCGGATCGATCTCTCGCCAGTCCCGAAGTTCGAGCTTATTTAACTTCACCCCACGCTGCTCGGCCAAGGCAACCGCCCTCCCGACCACTTCATGGGCGTGCCGGAAGGGCATCTTCTTTTGGACGAGATAATCCGCGACATCCGTCGCCAGTAAAAGCGGATCCATCGCAGCAGCCAGACAGACGTCTTGTCGAACATGGACTTCCTCCAGCATGGCAGCCATGATTTCCATACAAGCTTGGAGCGTCTCCGCAGAATCAAAGAGCCTCTCTTTATCTTCCTGCAAATCCCGGTTGTAGGTCATCGGCAATCCCTTGAGAAGCGTCAGAACCGAGACGAGATTTCCAACCAACCGACCGCTCTTTCCTCGGGTCAACTCCGCCACATCCGGATTCTTTTTCTGGGGCATCAAACTGGAGCCCGTCGTGTACTCATCCGGAAGGCGAATCCATCCAAATTCCGCGCTCGACCAAAGAATCAAATCCTCGGAGAGCCGGGAAAGATGCACCCCGGCGAGTGCCGCAGCACCAAGATATTCCACCACAAAATCCCGATCGCTCACGGCATCCATGGAATTGTGCGTAACCCCATCAAATCCGAGCTCCTTCGCCACCATCTCACGGTCGAGGGGAATCGTGCTTCCCGCAATCGCACCGCTCCCGAGGGGAAGAAAATTGAGCCGCTTCCGGGCATCCTGCAGTCGTCCGGAATCACGTCCCAACATTTCAACATACGCCAAAAGATGATGCGCCAAAAGAACCGGCTGCGCCCGTTGCAGATGCGTAAAGCCGGGGACGACCACTTCAAAGTCACGTTCCGCCCAATTTACCAGCACCATTTGTAATTGTTGGATGGCAGTCAAATTCAAATCAATCTGATCACGCAACCAGAGACGCACATCGGTCGCGACCTGATCATTACGACTCCGCCCGGTGTGAAGCTTCGCCCCTGCAGGAACCCGGGCCGTTAACGCCGCCTCGATGTTCATGTGAACATCCTCGCGCTCAATCTTCCACTCGAACTTCCCCTCACGAATCTCTTTTTCGATCTGGTGCAATCCGCGCTCGATCGCCTGAAATTCCTGACGTTTCAAAATCCCAATTTTCTGAAGCATCCGGGCGTGAGCAATACTTCCCCGGATATCCTGGGAGAAGAGCTGCCAGTCAAATGAGACCGACTGGGAAAATTTCTGAAGTCGCTCCGCCGGTCCTGACGCAAAGCGTCCTCCCCAAAGCGTTTTTCCTTTTGAGCCGGACTTGGAAGATGCCTTCGATTTCATGCCCCACTCCCTAGCACTCTCCCCGAAAGGTGACAAGACTTCTGACGCCACCGGGCCACAGAAAGCACAAAAGTCACATAACGGTAAATCGGTCCTTTTTGGCTTTTGGAAAAAATACAGATAATCAGGTTGAAGAATTGCAGGCTTGTCTCTGTATCCGCTCTCTTTATGATCTATTCTTAAACTATCTCTCTCCCATGAATATCTTACTGAAACTCTGCTTTCTAATTTTCATACCCATTGGGTCTATTCTCGGCGATGGCATCCCTGTTGATTTCAAGACTCATCGCGTTACGGAGCCCCATACCGTATTGACCCTCTCGGAGTCGCAATCGGAGGAGATTGAGATTCTAGGCACACTGACACTCGCCACAGAACAGTGGCAAAAACTTCGCTCCATCGGTCCTGCCTGCCCCAAGCGCTTGGTTCAAATTCTTCCCGTCACTTGGGACGATTGTACCTGCGAGACCCCCTACTACGTCATTCAACTCTCTCGGAGTCAGGTTGCAGTAGTTCATAGCGTCCTCGTCCGCATGACCTTTGAGGATCTTGAACTTGAACTCACAAAAACCTCCAATCTGAAACTCTACGCAGACCGGAGAGGGCAATTCTATTTCAAAGGAACCCTCATTCCATTTTCACGACTCCTCCAACTCATCGGAGCCTCTTCTGGGAGAATGCCGTCAGATCATCCTGAACAGCAACGTTGGCTTTGCGTTGAGTTACCTCTGGGAATAGAGCCCGACTCTGCCGTGATGAAAACCCGACTCGATGAGCTTTTTAAAACTGCTGAGAAAGCTGGTTGGAGAACCCAAAAAAACCAATCATGAAAAAGCGGATGATCGTCCTATCGCTTTTGATTTTTGCAGGCCCTCTTCTCTATTTTAATTGGCCGATAAAACCCCTTCCATCAGGGACTCAAGCTGATCGAGTCGTTGTCTCCAAACGTGACCGCTCCATCGCCCTTTACCAGGGAACCCGCTTAATCCGCAGTTATCCCATTTCACTCGGAGGAGCCCCCCTTGGTCCCAAAAAATGGCGAGGAGATCAGAAAACACCCGAAGGAGTCTATTCCATTATCGAGCACAAATCCGATAGCGCTTTTCATCTCGCCTTGAGAATCTCTTACCCAAATCAAAATGACATGGATCAGGCAAAGAACCAGGGCGTTGATCCGGGATCGGATATCATGATCCACGGAATGCGAAATGGGTTGGGACTTCTCGGCAGAGCCCATCGAATAATCGACTGGACAGCGGGCTGTATTGCCGTCACAAATTCAGAAATCGAACAAATCTTTCAGGCTGTTCCTGACGGTACGCCGATTGAAATCAGAGAATAAAACAATCTCCCATGCGCTTCGACTACCATACCCACACGCCTCTCTGCCATCATGCGGTGGGAGATCCCCGGGAGTATGTCCTCGCCGCTCAGGCTCAGGGACTCGCCGAAATCGGGTTTTCCGATCACAACCCGATGCCGACTCAATTCGACGATTGGCGCATGGCTCCGGAAGACCTTCCCCGTTATCTTTCCTGGATTGAAGCGACCCGCCGCGAATTTCCCAATTATCCGATCCGGCTCGGGCTCGAGTGCGATTATCTTCCCGGCTATGAATCTCATCTCCGCTGGCTTGCAGAACAGGCGGAATGGGATTTTCTGATCGGCTCGGTCCACTACATCACTCCGGAGTGGGACGTTGATAATCCGAAACACCTCAAACGCTGGCAGGAGTCACCGGTTGAAGAAATTTGGACCCGCTATTTTGATGCCTACACATTGATGGCAACCTCCGGGCTTTTTGATTTTCTGGGGCATCCCGATTTGGTGAAAAAGTTTGGCATTCGCCCCGAAGGCGATCTCACTCGATTCTACACCAAAACCCTCGATGCCATCGCCGATCACGGAGTCGCCATTGAAATCAATACGGCAGGGCTCCGCAAGGACGTAAAAGAAATTTACCCTTCCCGCTCCTTCCTCGAAATGGCCCGAAAGCGCAACATCCCGATCCTGATCAACTCCGATGCCCATGATCCGAAAGAAGTCGGCGCCGCTTTTGACGAAGGCTTTCAGCTCGCGAGAGAATGCGGCTACACGGAAATTGTCCGATTCGAGAAACGCCGCCGAATTTCCGTTCCGATTTGATTAACCGCAACGTCTCAAAAAATATTTTCTCTCGCCAAGTTCGCAAAGGCGCAAAGCTCAGAGATTATCTTTTACCTTTTAAAATCAGAAACTTGGCGTCTTGGCGAACTTGGCGAGAGAAAATCTCCCCCCTTTATTTCCAAATATAACGAAACATCAAAACCCGCAGGGTCGCCGTCAGCGGAATCGCGAGGATCGCCCCTAAAACGCCTCCCAAAACTTGTGACCAGACGAGAATCGCCACGATCACGGTCATCGGATGCAATCCGGTCCGCTCTCCCATGATCTTGGGCGAGATTACAAATCCCTCCAACATCTGGACCACCCCAAAAACAGCAACCGTCATCCCCGCCAATCCCCAACCGCCTCCGCTCTGAGCGAGCGCCACCAAAAGAGCGATACCAAGTCCGGTGACCACCCCGAGATACGGAATAATACAGAGCATCCCGCTAAACAATCCGATCAAAAGCGCGTAATTCAATCCGATCAGACTCAACCCAATCGTGGTTAATCCTCCCAAAATCAACGCCACCAGAACCTGCCCCCGAAAAAAGACAATCATGTAACGATTCACCTCTTCCAAAATAAAAACCAATTCCTCTTTCCAGAGCGATGAATGGAGGGGGAGATATTTTTTCCAGGATTTTTCGATCAGTGCCTGATCCCGCAGAAAATAGAACGTATAGAGTGGTATGAAAATCAACCCGAGCACCAGCCCGATCGCATTCAAAATTTGACCGACACTGGCGAGTGCCCATTTCCCAATCCATGCACTCAACTCGGGGCCTTTTTGCACCGCTTCCCCCTGCCACGCCTGCAGTTTTTCCTGAAGCTCCGGATAATGCCGCAACCAGGCCGAACTCTGAGCCTGCCAGACCGTGAGCTTGGCCGGAAAATCCCGGACCAACCGAAAGAGCTCCTCATACACACGAGGAAGGATAAAAACCAAAATCAGAAGCGCCGCCAACGCCAAGAACCCAAAAACAATCAGAATCGCTGGGGTTCGCCTCCATTTCAGACGCCGCTCCAGCCAAGCCACCACCGGAAAAAGAATATAGGCGAGCACCCCCGCAATCCCCATCGGAATCAAGATCGCTCCCAATCCACGAATCAACCAGATCAATGCCCCACCGACGAGCAGCGCGACACCGGCCAACGCCACCAGCGCCAGACCGGTCAATGCCCAACCAATGACCCGCTGTTGCGATTCTGTGAGAAAAGACATGCGCTATTTCCTGCCATGATTCCCCGGAAAGGCAATCCCGGCTTTTGGGATCCATTGAAATCCGATTTTTCGCGCGGAGCTCGCAGAGGCCGCTGAGTCAATCCGCTTTGTTGTTCTGTTAAAAACTCAACCCTCAGCGGCCTCTGCGAACTCCGCGCGAAAAAACCTCATTCCCTATTCTTATAATTCCCCTATCGCAATTCGCTGTAGCACTTCTGGAAAAAGACGGTGCTCGGCCTCTTGAATCCGATGATGCAAGGTTTCTGCGGTATCTCCTGCTTGTACGGGAACCCGGGCTTGGCCCAAAATCGGCCCCTCATCGATTCCCGCTGTGACCAGATGCACTGTACAACCCGCCTCAGGCACTCCCGCTTCCAACGCTTGCTTCCACGCTTCCAATCCTTTGAAAGCCGGGAGAAGCGACGGATGAATATTCACCACTCGATTCGGATAAGCCTCGAGAAGCGGCACTTTGACAACGCGCATATACCCGGCCAGCACGACCCAATCGACTTCGTTCTCCTTGAGAATCTGCACCAATTGGGATTCAATCTCCGGCTCGAGCTTGGTCTTAAATTTTGAGGGCGGAAGCGCCACCGCCTTCAATCCACACGACTTCGCATGAGTCAAAATTCCAGCTTCGGCGCGATCACTAATCACGACCCGCACCTCGGCATCCAAACGACCTTCCGCAATCGCCTGCTGAATCGCCACAAAATTACTTCCCTTTCCCGAACCGAGAACCCCCAATTTCAATTTCGAAGACATATTATTTTTGAGCTGGAGTCGCGGCACGTTGCAAAGTAGCCGTCGTCGATTTACCCGGAACCAGTCCGACAATTTCAATGCGACATCCGATGCGTTCCAACACCGCGCGCTCGTCCGGATCAAGGGACTCGATCGTGTAATCGCCCCCCTTCACGTAGACATCCGGTTTTACCGCTTCGAGAAACTCCGTCGCACGCATTCCGTCAAAAATCGTCACCGCATCCACCACTCTCAGCGAAGCCATCACCTCCGCGCGATCCTCTTGAGTGGTTACCGGGCGCGTCGGGCCTTTAAGCTGTCGAACGGAAGCATCGCTATTTAAACCGATCCAAAGCCGATCTCCAAATGCTCTTGCTTGCGATAAATACCGCAGGTGACCGACATGCAAAAGATCGAAGCACCCATTCGTGGCTACCACACGATGCCCTTCACGACGCCATTGCTCACGCAGCGCAGCAACTTCCTTCAACGAGACAATGGATCCATTCACGGGGAAAACCGTAACGGAATCGAATAAAACCTCAATGCTATTTGGAGCCAGTTCCCGCGAATGGGTGCAACTCGAGTTTGTTGGTAATGATGGGTGGTGATAGGAGATGAAAACGAACCGGCCACAAGAAGCACAAAATGCACAAAGGATTTTTCTGAAGAAAACAGGAAATGAGGAACGCAGGATTTTTGCCCGCGAAACACGCGAAAGAGACGAAACGTAAGAATCCCAAGTTGGAGGCGGGCTCCTTGGAGCCCTTTTCAGGATCGATCCTTGTGTGGCTTTTGTGCTTTTTGTGGCAAAATTTCCACACAAAGCTGATTCGCGAAATTCGCGGGCAGGTACCCTCTCTTTTCCAATCATTCCTTCGGAAGTTTCCAGGAACCCTTCAATCGCTCCCACTCGCTTTTGGGGAGTAAGACATATTCGGTTTTTCCTTTTGGATCCAACCAGCAGAGTAATTCCTCGAGCTTCTCCCGGGCCATCGTCGTACACCCAAAGGTCGGACGGGTCTCCCCCCGGCGGATGTGAAAAAAAATCGCGCTCCCCTCGCCCGGAATCGCATTCTGGTAATTATGCTCAATCAAGAGCTTCCAATGATAAGCATCATCGCCCAATCGCTTTCGCTGCCGCTCAAACCACGATGGCGGCGTTTCACCCGGCTTCAAGGTGTACAAATGATTATAATGAGGAAGCAATGGATCATCAATCCACGCATCACGCTCCGTCACCTGATGATACGCCCAGCCACGATTTCCCTTCGGCAAGGCCGGCTCATACCCCATCGCGAATCCGATTGTAAAACGACCCGCCGGCGCGCGGCCATCCCCTTCTTTTTTTTGCAATCCGGATTGAGGCTCATGCAATCCTCGACCCCACGCCAAACCATTTTTCCCAAATAAAACCGGCCACGGCTCTCCCTCCTGAACCCAACTTCCATCGGCCGCTTTTGAATACCGACGCGCTTCACCTTGAAACGAATTCCAATCCGGAGCGATGGAAACGACGAGTTGGTCCGCATGAAGAATTCCAATCATCCCAACGTAGATTGCTAAAAAGCAATTTCTCATAAGTGAAACTCTAATCCATTTCCACCCATCACTCCACTTTAATTATTGGAAACGACATCTGTACTTTTTCGGAGGAATGCGGCCATGGGGGCACAGCTAAACTAATAATTCAGCTGAAAAAGTCCACGTTGTCTTTCCCCGGCTAGAATGGGATTTCGTACACCTTTCCCCATCCTGCATCAATTGCTAATGATTTCCGCGAGGATTTGATTATTTTGTAATCACGGCGATTTGTAATAATGACACCGCGCAAGTACCATTCACCTTGACCATATTGATACACATGCAGAAAGCCCTTTACATTCCCTGAAGTCCAAGTCTCATAACAAAGGACATATTGAACTTCTTCTACGGCCCTATTATCGCAGTTCCCCGCTCCAAATCGCGATACAAGTTCATTATAGCTTTTAACATTATATTTAATTACCGATTCACTTGGTCTATTAATAAGCGATGATAAGGTGACCTCCTTTCCTTCCGCATGGAGACAATAACCGCTAGCTACTACTAGAATCCATCTCACTAAGTTCCGAGCCCACATAGTTCGCTGAAGCCAAGGGAACGCATTCCGTTTAACAACTTTTGAGTTTTTCATAAACGCCTCTTAATTTCGCTTCTTACTTGATTCGTTTTCGAATGCGTTTCAGTGCCGAGGTCATCCTCCCACTCTTGTCACTTCCAGTAAAATATTCTCCGCGAGCTCCGCGCCTTCGCGCGAAACCTCTCCACTTTTATTCAACTCTCGACAGCAAATTTCGCGGACGAGGCCCCATGATCCAAAGAACCACGACAATCATCAACAAGAAAATCGGGAGCGCCTGCCATCGGTACGGTTCTCCTCCTTTTTCAAGGAACAGGATGAGACTTCCAAACAAATAGTTCATTAACAAGACCGAGCCAATCACCACCCAATCAAAACGCCAGACTTTCCAGATTAAAATGATCAGGACGAAATCATCGAAGGAATGAGTGAAGACCGTTGACCAAAACTCTGGAACGGTTTTTGCCGCAGCAGCCGGGATAAAAATCATCCAAAGAAAAATCAGCGGAACGGCCCAGCGAAACCGTTCCCGAATCCAAGCCAACAGGGCAAAGAATAATCCCCAGGCGATCAGACTCTCGTAGGTCGTTTGAAAGGCAGAGGTCATGACATTCAGCCACGGAATCGCCTCATTGACTCCGGGGATCGAAAAATAGACCGATTCATCACTTCGCATCACGCCCCAGGAAAGCCCTTGAACCATCGAGACGATCTGAATGAAGGAGAGCCCGACAAAAAGCCAGACGAGACGGGTACTTGACTTGGAGTCACTTCCGTCGCTGAAAGATTTTAAAGGAGAAAACCCAAACATCGCCTTCAACATTCCTAAAACAAAACCGACTTTCAGTACCGCTGATGCGTAACCCCAAAGTGCCCCAGTTACCAGTCCTCCCAATGATTTCAAAAGATAAGTGCGAGGGGGCTCATGCGTGGAATACCCGGAGTAAAACCACGGAAGCGCATTCAAAACATTCACCAACATCAGTAGGGTCGGTATCAAGGCGAGACGAAAGGCCCATTTCCATGGAATTCCGCCACGCTGCAGTAAAATGATAAAGAGCCCGATCTTAAGGATCATGACCCCCATTCCCACCCATTGATTCACCTGCTGAATGACGACTTCCCTCCAACCCGTTGCCGATTGCTCTCGCTCCCAGGTCTCGGGGACCTTCACATACCGTCGAAACCGCATCACTTCGTCTCCTTGGACTGCAATCACCGTGCGAAGTCGCGCTTCATCGGCCGTCCACCCGATCCGTTCATACTCGAAGGTATGATCCTTCCGTCGTTCTTCCTTGTTGAAATCACTCGAGACCAAACGCTCCCGACTTAAATCAACGCCATAGTCACGCACGAGCGCCTCCTCAGCGAGACGCTGCGCCTCCTTGTGCTCCAACTGAGCCCCCTCAGACTCGCGCGGAATGGTATGATTCCAGTTCCGAAGACGACCCGCTCCATCAATTCGAAGCGAAAATTCCTCGCGTTCGTTAAATCGATAATACCTCACCCGATAAGTCACCTCCGGCCACTCCCGTTTAAAAAAGTCGGCCAAGGTTTCATATTCATAGCGCTCGAATAAGTAATCCGAAGGAGTCCCCGTTCGCTCCGCCCATACCATCGAGCGGTACGTCGAGGGATCGATCCCTTTCTGGCGAACCATGACGTCGGCTTTTTCTTTGACCTGGTCGAGAGAAAGAGAGTAGGTCCCCATCTTTAAAAAAGAGTCGTGCGGTAGCGTAAGTACTCCCGCCAAAGTCATGAGCACCAGTGAAAGTATGAGCAAAATCACTCGGTTCCCAGTGGAAAGCGCCGAAACGGCCCACTCCTTCATGGCAGAAACCATTCGGAATTCCAAAAGCGGAGACCCGCTCTCAACGAAACTCGGAGCCTCCGCTTTCGACATGGGGTGATGACGCGACCACCATCCATACCAACCGAGCACCAGCGGAACCCCCGAAATCACCACCGCCCCAATGCGATTCATCCAATCGTCGGTCTGTCCCACGACGAGCGCCGATTGCCAGGCGTTATAGCAATAGTGCGCGGTCAACGGAGCGGCAAGTCCATAGCGTTGCATGAGAATCCCATTCACGACTCCAATCAAGACGAGCTCCACTCCGCGAACATAACCGGGCTGCTGTGGATAGTTGCTATGCATAAAGGCCCAGACAATCGCCGGAATCAAAAGCGCGAGCCAGCGAACCCGAACCACTTTCATCACTAACGCAATACCAATCACCCGGAAAAGCATCTCCTCTTGGAAACTGGCAGAAAATCCGGTCATGAAGGATCCGACCCACGGGAACGGCCCTTCCAATACTTTTGAATAATCGAGATCGACCGGACACCAGACTCCCCAACGACGCCCCACGACATAAAAGAGATGCACGTACGCCAGATGCACGCACGCCACGGCAATCCCGACCCAAATCCCACGATAGACTTCGGGAATGCGAAGCCCACGAAGCGTGAAGATCGTCTCAAACGGAACGCGATTCGGATTCCCCTCGCGATAAAAGATTCCCGCCACTTTCAGCAACAACCCAAAGCCAAGCACCGTCGCCAACAACCCGAGTCCCGCCTCGGAAAATTCCTTTGCCCAAAAACTCCCCCAAACTTCCGTCGTTTCATAGCCGAGAAGAAGCGATGAAAAACCGTTCAACCAGAGTGCCAACGTTCCAACTCCCATCAAACCGACCCAAAGCATCGGCACCCCCCCTCTCCAAGGAAATTCTCTGCGGTGAATCATCAAAATCAATCGAATCAGACCGCCCATGATCAAGATCAAGAACCCATACTGAGCAAATGACTGACACAATTCATTCACCTCGCGCTCCCGCGCATAACGACGCTCCCAAGCCTCAGGAAGTTTCAAGTACTCACCATACGAACCTACATGCTCTCCCTGAACACTCACATAAAGTCGATAGGGCGCTTCCCCAACACGGAGCTCCTCACATTCCCAGGTAAAGGTATAATCCTTCCGCTTCGGCAGCTCCGTGACACTCGATTCGACAAACTTGAGCCGCTCAAAGGGATGTTGTGAAATATAACGTTGAAGAAATTTTTCAGCAATTTTTCGGGATTCTTCCTCGGTCAGTGAGGCCCCCGGTCGCGCCTCCTCAATGGTATGCCGATAACCGACCAGATTTCCATTCGGATCAAGCCAGGCTCCCCATTCTTCCTGCTGCTGAGGAACAAACCAACGCCCATGCCAATACCAGAGATTTATCCCGCGAGCGGAGTAACTCGCCAACGACTCAAACCCAAGTTCTCGCTCCAGATAAACCTTCGCTTCATCGGATTCACCAAAGGCGACAACTTCCTGATGCTTCTCAATCGAAGCTCCCTCCGATTTGAGAAAATCGCGAAGCTTTCCAACAGCCTCCGCGCGCGAATATCGAAAGTCGATCGAAGCGACTGGAAAGGCCTGACGCCACAAAAATGCAGCGATCAGCAAACCCGTTGCTGCCGCCGCCACCCACAAAAGGATCTGACGGCGATTCATATTAAAGCATTGAAGTAAGGACGATTTACCAAGACGTCCGCGCGATGATTTCTATTTAAAGAAAATCGGAATAATCAAAATCGCCACAATGTTCACAACCTTGATCATCGGATTCACTGCGGGTCCAGCAGTATCCTTGTAAGGATCTCCAACCGTGTCACCGGTGACAGCCGCCGCGTGTGCTTCTGAGCCCTTACCCCCATGATTTCCCTCTTCGATGTATTTCTTGGCATTATCCCAAGCGCCACCACTCGAAGTCATCGCAATGGCAACAAATAACCCGGTGACAATCGTCCCGACGAGAACGCCTCCCAATACGACGGGCCCAAGCTGCGGAAGCGCCGCCACGCCAATGACAAAAATAACGGGCAGAAGCGCAGGGAAGATCATTTCGCGAAGCGCCGCTCGGGTCACGATATCCACACAAACACCGTAATCCGGCTTTTCAAGCCCCTGCAAAATTCCCGGCTTTGCCTGAAGCTGACGACGCACCTCGCGCACCACCGCTCCCGCAGCTTTCCCGACGGCATCCATACTATGTGCGGTAAAGAGGAACGGCAGAAGTCCTCCAATGAAGAGTCCAATAATCACCTTCGGTTCCTTCAACGAAAATTCCAGCAGGCGAGGATCTAAGTTGGCAATGGTGTGGAGCTTTAACTCTTCCACATAAGAACCGAAAAGCACGAGCGCCGCCAATCCCGCAGAAGCAATCGCGTAACCCTTCGTTACCGCTTTCATCGTATTTCCAACCGCGTCCAATTCATCCGTTATCTTGCGGACCTCCTTCGGCATCTTGGCCATCACCGCAATCCCACCCGCATTATCCGTAATTGGACCAAAGGCATCCAGTGAAACAACAATTCCGGCCATACTGAGCATACTGACAACCGCAATCGCGACGCCGTAAAGGCCACAAAAATGGTGCGAGAGCAGAATCGCAATTCCAATAAATCCAACCGGAAGCGCCGTGGCATGCATTCCAACCGAAAGCCCCGCGATGATATTCGTCGCATGCCCGGTTTCCGAAGCGAGTGCAATCTTTCGCACCGGACTGTATTCCGTTGAGGTATAGTAATCCGTGATGACCACCACTACCGCCGTCATGACGAGACCCACCAACGAGGCATAGTAGTAACTAGTCCAGCTCTCCCCAAACATCAAAAATGTCGCCGGCCAGAACGAGATCGCAGATGCCGCCGCACTGACAATGACGCCGCCCATCAACGCCTGACTCGCCGGGCGGGTCGAGCGATTGACATAAAGAATTCCGAGCAGCGCACTGAGAACTGAAATCCCCCCGAGTACAAAAGGATATACAATCGCCGAAGCATTATTGCCCAGAGAAACCACTGCCACCACCACCGCGCCAATCAAACTCACCGCATAGGTTTCAAAAACATCCGCCGCCATTCCGGCACAATCTCCGACATTATCGCCGACATTATCGGCAATCGTCGCCGGATTCCGGGGATCATCTTCATCAAGACCCTGCTCCAGTTTTCCGACCAGATCCGCTCCAACGTCCGCCGCCTTCGTATAAATTCCACCACCCAATCGCGCAAAAACACTGATGAGACTGCTTCCCAGCGCCAATCCAATGAGCGCATCTTTGGCTTTCTCCAAAGAACCGAGAAAATGTTGCGCCAACAAAAAGAAGGAAGCCACGGAAAAGAGTGCCAAACCAACCACGAGAAGCCCCGTCACCGCACCCCCGTTAAAGGCCATTCGCATCGCCGGAATACTTCCCTTCGATGCCGCCTGCGTCGTACGAACATTCGCCAAGACCGCCACCCGCATTCCAAGATATCCTGTAAAGAGAGAACAGACCGCACCCAAGGAAAATCCACAAGCCGTCACAAAATCCCCCTTGAAATACCAGAGGATCGCAAAGAGAATGACCGCAATGACACTGATCGTGTTCACCTGACGTTTCAAATAAGCCTTGGCCCCTTCTTCGATCGCTCCGGCCACTTCACGCATGAGTTCGTTTCCACTATCAGATCCCCGGATCGTAAGCGCCATTTTGATCGCCGTCACCACCGCAATCAGCGCGAAAATGAGTGAAAAATGAATGCCGTATTTCTGTAGAATCAATGCAAAGTCCATATCTGTTTCCTTACTCGTTTTATTTAAAGTCCGCGCAGTGTATGGATCCGAGCCCGAAGCGCAATCCTAAATCGAACTTGTTAAGAATTTGTATTTATCTGTGAGGAATGCAGGGTCTCGGAGAAAAACGAATCTCATCTTCATTTAGTCACCGGTCACCACGCGCTTTCCAAAAGCCTGGAGCACGGCTACAATGCATGATGGCGTGGATCATCACATACTCGATCTCAACCGTGTAAACAACTGCATAAGGAAATTTTTTGACGAGCAATCGTCGAAACTCACCATCAAAAACCCTCCATCGGCTCGGAGCGGCTTCAATTCTGGAAATTGCAAACTCAATATCGGCAATAAACTCGGCTCCAAGCCCGAGGCGACAAGACTCGTAATAGAGAACTGCGTCACTGTATTCGAGGAGAGCCTCTGGGTAAAAGAAGTGTTTCACCGGCGCAGGAGGCTGCGAACATGCTGAGCAGCATCCACGCCATTGATGGCTTGCACACGACCCGAGCGAATTTCCTCTCGGCGACGTTTGACCTCAGCGATCCACTCCTTGTCATGGGCACTCGAGAATGAATCGTCAAAACTCTGAATAATCGTTTCAATCAACTCTCCACGACTTTCCAGAGGGAGCGCTTGAACTTCTTTGGTGATTTCAGCAACAGTCATCATGGTTTACTTACCGTAACCCAAGTTATTCAGCGATGCAAGACTCCACTCCTACATTCCTCAGAGAACCAAAACCGCACCTATTTCTTCTTCTTTCGCTTGGTATCGTGACGCATTTGTAGCAGTTCCACCCCCAGAGCAAAGCCCATCGGCAGGTAGATATACCCCTTGGCCACATGCTGATGCATCGCTTCCAGACAAAGCGTGACACCGATCATGACGAGGAACGAAAGCGCCAGAATCTTCATGGAAGGATGACTCTGTACAAAATTCGCCACGGCAGTCGCAAAGAAAAGGACAATCACGAAGGAGATAATCACCGCCGCGATCATAATTCCCAAATGCGAGGTCAACCCGACTGCCGTAATGACGGAATCAATGGAGAAGACAATATCCAAGAGGACAATCTGGACGATCGCCGCTCCAAAAGAAGTTTTGGGGGCAGCCGCTTCCGAATCCTCCCCCTCGGTTTCGACCACGTGGTGAATCTCTTTCACCGCCTTGGTAATGAGAAAGAGTCCCCCCGCCAAAAGAACCAGATCCTTCCACGATAAACTAAAAAAAACCGGCTCCGTCAATCGAATCAGAGCAGTCGCCCCGAGTAATGCAACAATCCGGGCCACGAGTGCCAGACCCAAGCCGAGATAGCGTGCTTTTTCCCGCTCGGATTCGTGCAAACGCCCCGTAACAATCGAAATCAGGAGGACGTTGTCGATCCCCAAGACCAACTCCAACCCCACGAGAAGCAAGAAGGTCGCCCAAGCACTCGGATCGAAGAGCATTTCCATCCCCACCTCCTAACAACTCTCCGACGTTAACTCAAGAAGTTTTCGCTTCTTGAGAAGGGGCATTTTCTTTGGAGACAAATGTCAACGCGCCATCCTTGACCGCCACACTGACAATCTGGTCGGTCTTGATCTGGCCCTTGAGAATTTCCTCGGCAATCGGATCTTCCAGATATTTTTCGACCGCTCGACGCAACGGACGCGCCCCGTAAACAGGGTCGTATCCCTTCTCGATCAAGAAGTCGATTGCTTCCTGCGTCAGCTCGATCTTGACGGAACGACTCTTGAGACGATCCGAAACTTTCGAAACCTCGACGTGAACAATTTGAGCCATATCGGCCTTCGCAAGCGAACGGAAGACAATCAGATCGTCGAGGCGATTCAGGAATTCCGGTTTGAAGGTCTTCTTCGCCGCTTCCAACATCTTCTCCTTGAGCGTATCGTAACTGATCTCATCCGATTGATTCGAGAAACCGAGCAGGTTCCCCTTCTTCACGAACTCCGCGCCGACATTCGACGTCATGATAATGATCGTATTCCGGAAATCGATCTTGCGACCGAGACTATCCGTCACCGTTCCATCTTCCAAAATCTGAAGCAGGATATTCCAAACATCGGGATGCGCTTTCTCCAGCTCGTCAAAGAGGACGACCGAATAGGGGCGACGACGTACTTTTTCCGTCAGTTGTCCTCCCTCTTCATGACCGACATAGCCCGGAGGCGATCCGACAAGACGCGAGACATTGAATTTCTCCATGTACTCGCTCATATCGATCTGGATCAACGATTCCGCAGAACCAAACATATACTCTGCGAGCGTCTTGGCCAAAAGGGTCTTTCCCACACCGGTGGGCCCAAGGAAGGCGAAGCTTCCGATCGGTCGTTTCGGATCCTTGAGATCGACTCGGGAACGACGAAGTGCTTTGCCCAAGGCAATGACCGCCTCATCCTGACCCATCACCTTCCCCTTGAGCTCTTCGGCCGCATTGAGCAAACGATCCATATCCTTTTGCTCCATTCGGGAAAGTGGAACACCGGTCCACTTTGCCACGACCTTCATGATGTCATCTTCAATGACTTCAACAATCTGGTCGCGGCTCCGGTTGCGCCATTCTTGAATCGTCTTTTCCAAATTATCGCGCGCCTCTTTTTCCTGATCCCGAAGGGCCGCCGCCTTTTCAAAGTCCTGATCCTTGATGCACTGCTCTTTCCGGTTCTTGATCTCCTCGATCCGGCCTTCGGTCTCCTTGATCTCCGGAGGACGCATCGTTGCTCCAATGCGAGCACGGGATCCGGCTTCATCCATGACATCAATCGCCTTATCCGGCAAAAAACGTCCGGTCAAATAACGATCCGAAAGTCGCGCAGAAGATTCAATCGCCGCATCCGTGTACTTCGCCTTGTGATGCGCTTCGTACTTGGACTGAATTCCCTTCAAAATCTTGATCGTATCATCCACGGAAGGAGGTTCGACCATCACCTGTTGGAAACGACGCTCGAGCGCGGAATCCTTTTCAATATGCTTCCGGAACTCATTCAAGGTTGTCGCCCCGATGCACTGAAGCTCTCCACGGGAGAGTGACGGCTTAATGATATTTGAGGCATCCATCGCCCCTTCCGCCGCTCCGGCTCCGACGATCGTGTGCATTTCGTCGATAAACAAAATCACGTTCTTCGTCTTGCGAATCTCATCCATGACCGCCTTGATTCGCTCTTCAAACTGACCGCGGTATTTGGTTCCCGCCACCATCAACGCCAAATCCAACGTAATCACACGCTTCTCGCGGAGCAATTCCGGAACATTTCCTTTAATAATCTCCTGAGCCAAACCTTCGGCGATTGCCGTCTTGCCCACCCCAGCCTCACCAATGAGAACGGGATTGTTTTTCGTGCGACGGCAAAGAATCTGAATCACCCGCTCGATCTCGTTTTCACGACCAATCACCGGATCCATCTCCCCTTTGCGCGCCATCTCCGTCAAATCACGTCCAAATGCTTTGAGCGCCGGAGTCTTCACTTCCTTCTTGCCGCTCGTCGCCGGGGCCTGACTCCCACCGCCTGCCGCAGCAGCCTCCTCGCCACTACTTCCCCCTCCGGAAGAAGTCGATTCCTCGGAATCATCTTCACTCTCGCCTGTTCCCCCAAAATTCGGATCAAGCTCCTTGAGGACTTCGTTGCGAACGCGTTCGATATCAATATCTAAACTCTTCAGCACGCGAGCCGCCACGCCATCCCCTTCACGCAAAAGTCCGAGAAGAATGTGTTCGGTCCCGACGTAACTGTGATTCAGCGCCTTCGCTTCCTTCCCTGCAAGCGCGAGAACTTTTTTCACCCGAGGCGTGTACGGAATATTTCCAGAAACTTTCGCCTCAGGACCGGAACCGACGTGCTTCTCGACTTCCATCCGGACGGTTTCCAAGTCCAAGCCCATCTTCTGCAAAACATTGACGGCAACCCCTTGTCCTAACTTGATCAGACCGAGCAACAGATGCTCCGTTCCGACATAGTTATGGTTAAAACGATCCGCCTCTTTGCGGGCAAGCGCCAGAACTTGTTGAGCGCGTGGGGTGAAGTTATTCATTTTTTCCCTTAGGTGAAGAACCGGATTCCCCGGCTCCGGGGTCCTGTTCCTTTTTCAACAATTCCTTACTAGCAGGAACCGCCATCAATTTCAATCTTTCCCGAAGCAGATCGGCACGAAGCGCATCCCGCTCCTCCGTCGTCAATTTCCGTTCGCAATCTTTTTGAAGATGCGCCGGTTGCGTCCGGATAAAAAGCTCATCAATCGCCTGACGACATTCTTCGGGCATCATCCCAAGATCAACCCCCAGCCGCATGATCGACAAAAGATTCAGTGCTTCCTTGGACGAGATGGAATAAGAATGAAGCATCACTCCATATGAACGTCCGACCTGATCCGCCACCATCCGCGCCTTATCTTCGGTCAGCTTCTCCCGCGCATTCTCTTCATGCTCAATGATCTGATTAATCACCTTGTGCAGCTTCTCAATGATCTGCTGCTCGCTCTCTCCAAGTGTCATCTGATTGGAAACCTGAAAAAGATTTCCCAACGCCTCGGTTCCTTCCCCATAAAGTCCTCGAACCGCCAGTCCGATTTTATTTACCGCCTTGATGATTTGACCGATCTGCTCACTTAACACCAAACCCGGAAGGTGCATCATGACGGAAGCTCGCATTCCCGTTCCGACATTGGTGGGACAGGCGGTCAGAAATCCGACCTGCGGCGAAAAAGCGAATTCGAGTTTTGAATCAAGCTCCGTGTCAACTTTATCGGCGATCTTCCAAACCGCCTTGAGCTGAAATCCGCTCTTGATCGCTTGAAGCCGCAAGTGATCCTCTTCATTGACCATCACCGAAAGCGTGCGCGGCTTATTCAAAATCAATCCACTCCCCGCATTCTTCGCCGCGTGTTCACGACTGATCAAATGTTGCTCGACCAAAACCTGTTTCTCGAGTGGGGTAAAGCGATCCATCGCCTCATTCAAAATCGCATCCTTCATCTCGGGGAGCGATGCCACCGCAGGCGCCACCGCCTCGTAAACCGACTCGCGCTGTTGTTTTTTCGCCCAGCCCGGGAACGGGTGATGATTCAAGTTTCGAGCCAGTCGCACACGACTCGTGACCACAATCCGATTACAGCTTCCGTCTCCCTTAATCCACTCGCTCGAATACCTCAACAGGTTTGAAATCTTCACGATTGTAACCTACGACGTTTTTTTTAAATTGGCAACCTTTACCCCAATCATTGGATAAAAAGTCTGATCGTGGATTGTTTCACACAAAGTCACAAAACTTTTGAAGCCATTTCTGATTTGTGATGAAATGAAACAAATACATTTTCCGATTGTGACTTGGTGCCTCCTAAAGAACAAACTTACTAAGTCGTTGTCTCTCGCGAAGTTCGCCAAGCCGCCAAGAAACCCTTTTTTGTTTTTAAATCGGAATTCAACCCTTCGCGCCCCCGCCTGCAACGCTATGCGTAGCATTGCGGGCAGGTTGGCGAACTTGGCAAGAGATTTAATCCTGTTCTCTCCACTCATTGCCCCACAAGCACGGGGGCTTAAGCTTTGCGTGAAAATCCACCCGTTTCCATATTTTCGATTGACCCGCACTCGAAATAAAAGAAGATCGTAGCGATGAGATTCGAAATTCCCGCCAATCTCCGCGAAATTGAGCCGCTCTTGGTTCGCATTCATGCAGATCTTCATTCCCGGTCCGGACGCGAATGGAAACGCGTTGAACTCGCCGTCACGGAAGCCCTCTCCAATGCGATCCTGCACGGCTCCCCTCGTGGAAATGACGACCGAATTCAAGTGGAGTGGGAATCCACCCCCGAACGTCTGGAAATTCGCATTACCGATACCAGCCATTTTCAGCCCCTCCCCCGAGGCCATCGCCTCCCCGATGATCCCCTTTCAGAGCAGGGCCGAGGCCTCTATCTCATCGCCGAACTCATGAATGATGTACGCCACGACCTCGTCGATGGAAAACACCGCATCACCTTGGAAAAAATTTGGCCGAAAAGTTAACTGACTGCGAAACAAGCACCCGAAGCGACCGGGATCCATTCGAATGGCTCGACTTTCGCGTAAATTCGCGTGTTTCGCGGGAAAATCTTTCTGATTACCCCAACCGAATCAACGCCACGGCCATCGCCGCCATTCCCTCTTGTCGACCGAGGAATCCCATCTTTTCGTTCGTCGTCGCCTTGATGCCGACTTGCTGAATTGAGATTCCCAACGCTTTCGAAATCCGCTCTTTCATCAACGTCAGATGCGGCGCGATCTTTGGAGCTTCTGAAATTAGCGACGCATCGATATTTTCAATCACCGCCTTGCGTTCTGCCGCTAATTCCCGGATCTTTTCAAGAAAAACGAGGCTACAAACCCCTTTCCACTGGGGATCCGTATTCGGAAAATAATGCCCAATATCGGTCTCACCCAGAGCTCCCAACAGAGCATCCGCAATCGCATGAACCAACACGTCAGCATCCGAATGCCCATCGAGTCCTTTGGAATGAGGAATCTCGACCCCACCCAAAACCAGCTTGCGTCCTTCGACCAACTGATGCACGTCATACCCGATCCCCACTCGATTCATGCCATCCCCTTTTTTAAATAATTCACGGAGCGATTCAAAAATTAGAGATGTTGAAGAATCTCGCGCAGCACTTGATACGGCCATTGGGTAGCATCGAGCTCAACCACTTTATCGGGACCGTAGTAATTAACGACGGGACGTGTTTCGTCGGCATAGACTTGAAGTCGCTTTTCAATCACCGCCTCATTGGCATCATCCAAACGATTGTCCTTCAACGCGCGGCGCTTAAGGCGCTCCACTAATTTCGCCCGATCTTTGCAGTGAAGATAAAAGACCTTCTCCACATTCAGATGATCTTCCATCATCTTCGCCTGCTCGACATTCCGGGGAATTCCGTCGAGCACCAACCGGTCAATCTCCGGCTTGAAACGTCCCATCGTCTGTTGGTTGGAAATTTGTTGAGTCCAAAGACTGACCGTCAGATCGTCCGGAACGAGTTGCCCTTTGCTTGAATATTCCAGAAACGCCTGCCCTAAGGGAGTCCGAAGATCCAGGGAGCGAAAAACATCGCCACAAGCGCAATGATAAAATCCGGGAATGGTACCAAGAATTTTGCCCTGAGTTCCTTTTCCAGAACCGGGGGCGCCGAAGACAAGAATAGTGCGTAATTTCACGAGGCGGGTCATCATGTCAAAAACTCGGTAACTCTGCGAGCAAATTTTAAGACAAGACATTTCACTGAAAGTCGCCTAAAAAAACATCATGGGAAATCTCCCTCCGAGCATTTTTATCGATCGCGAACGCCCTCGTGAACCGCGCTGGTTTAATCGAGGGCGGATCCGGGTCTTGCTCTGGCTCGGATTTTCGAGCATCGGTTTATTTTTTCTGGGACGTTACTACCAAACCCATTACCCCCCCTCGGTTCAAAGCGAAATCAAACAAAACCCTCCCGCTCCTGTCGCCCCCCTTCCTCCACCGCCCCCCGCAAAGCCTGAACGTGGTACGCTTTATCGTGCTGCCGCCAATGGCGATTGGACGGAGGTGGATCGAATTTTAAAAGCAGGCGTCTCCCCTGATGAAACGCTCCTTGGTAATAGTGAAACGCCCTTTCACTCAGCCCTGACGCAACGATATGGGACCGTCGCCCTGCGTCTTCTCCTTGCAGGCGCATCCCTTCCACCCAATTCCCAAGACTCCTCGTTGATGCACGAAGCTGCCGCCAGCGGTTCTCCCGAACTTCTCGAAAAATTGGTCTCCCTCGGATATTCCCTCACACAGCCCGATACTCACGGAATCACTCCCCTAGTGCGAGCCGCCCTCAGCGGATCCGCTCCGACCACCGAATATCTTCTTCAGCAAAAAATCGATCCGAATGTCACGATTCCCGATACCGCCACGGAAACGGGAATTCGAGGACTCTCGCTTTTAAAAGCCGTGATCCTCTTGGAATCCCCGCTCCTGAATGAAACCTCACGAATGAAAATGGTTCAGCTCCTCATCAGTCATGGGATGAAATTCTCGACCACCCTCAGTCCCACCGGAGAAAAAATGATGCGAGCGGCACTCATCGGCCCTCCCACGGAACTTCAAACACTCCTGGAACGAAAGTCGAACCCCAATCTCAAGGATGAAACGGGTTGGACCGTTCTTCACGCCGCAGTCGCCATGGGAAACCTGGAAGAAACACGACTTCTTCTGAAAGCGGGCGCCAACCCCAACCTCGTGGACCGATCTGGAATCAATCCCCCCTTACTCGCCGAAGTGCGCGGGTTTAATGAAGTTTTAAATCT
>CAZKRU010000009.1:29808-35054 GCA_964555235.1 uncultured Verrucomicrobiota bacterium | reverse complement strand
TCATGGGGGGCCCGGTGAATCCATCACCTCCCACTCCTTAAATTCCAAAAGTGGTAAAGCTTCTTAAAAAAATCCGGCCTTTCCTTGCATTTCTGATGACTCCCCATAGATTTCGCTCATGAAAAGACTGATCCTCTTGATACTCCCTCTGAGTCTCTCTCTCTTCATTTATATCCGTCGCCCTGATCTCGTTCCTCCCGGCATCGGACACAAGGCCCCGCCGATTGAAATGAAATTTCATCAAGAAGATCAGGAAGTTCTGGTCGAGTTTGAAAATACGGCGCCACATCCGCTTTTCCACACCATCATCGAACTGGTCGATGGCGAAGGAAAAACACTTCTCATCAAAGACGTTTCAGAAATCAATACCGAAGAAAAAGTAGTCCTTAAAATCACCGCAAAAGACCTCTCCGAAGGCCCCTACCACTTAAACTTGAAAACCGCTGCCTTCAAAAGAGTGCGCTGGAACCTCAATGGCCTCGACTCCGACACCTTCAAAAACGCAAGGTCCTCCTCGCTGCCTGCCGATTCCGTAGTAAAAACCACCTTCATCGCCTCCTCCACCGAAGCCAGCTCCTCTGAAACGCAGGAGGCGAGTACCGAAGCTCCTGCCTCTTCCTCCTCAATCAATACTCCCTGAACGTCAGTCGTTTTTTCCTGCATCGCGGCATGAGAGCTTTTTGCATTTTCTAGCCCCCTTTTGATAAGCTTCGCTCGTGGCCCTAAAAACAAGGAACACTTCAAACGTCTCAAAATCGCGCGCTCGGTTGAAATCGACAATATCTCGGTTGATTTTGACAACATTTTCCAGTTTATATTCTTTCTTCTTTCTGAGAATATGTAATGAGGCAATTGATTCTGTAACACCCATGACAAAAACAAGATCTCGAGGTTGGGGGCTGACGAAGAGGATGGGAATTCTCTTTTTTATTTTTTGTAGCTTTGTGGCATTTGCCCTGGGCGAAAGCTCGACGCAAGCGGTTTTTGAAAAAGGAATAAATCGTTATCGATCAAGCTCGCCGCCTTTCGTTTTAATTAAAGTCGTTCACCGTGAGTTGAATCAATCAGAAGAGGTCTGTCTCTTTGCGTCAAAGTTAATGACAGCCATTTGCATCGAGCAGGGGTTACCTTTGGAGCTTCCTTTTGAGTCGGAGGATGAAAAGAAAGCGCTTGCTTTTGTTTTTGCTCAAAAAGAAAGGACTTTTTCTTTTTCAAATCAGAAGGCGCTTCATCTTTTGAAGCGCATCTATACGGACGTCGAATTGGAAGAGGCAAGAGGTTATCTTAAAAAATACTCGCGAGAGGAGCTCCAAAACGCAATCGGACAAAAGGATTCAGATCTCAAGCTTTTTATCTCCCATCAGCACGGGTCAAAAGCGGATGCCACGGCACATGCTCTCATTGAAAAAGGCATGAATCCATTCCTCCATGACCTTGGGAGATCGCTTGGATTTTAATCCTTATCAGTTTCTAGTAAAAACCGATCCAGCACGGCGGGAATAGTGAGTTCTCGCGCACATAAACACGAGCCCAAGAATCATTAATGTGATAATAGAAGGTTCCGGAACGGCCACGAGTGCAATTTGATTCCCGAGATAGCTGTAGTTAATTGTGTAGCCTGCAGGGAGATTGCTAATTGTGTTAAATGCAGATCCGCTCAGGCTTGTATAATTGGCAAAAATATAAGCCGTATCATCTAAAGTGCTGAGCCCATTAAAATCAACGACCCCTGAGGTAATATTGAGGGCCGCAGAATTCAGTAACCCCGCAGATCCAGTTGCTGTAGGATCCAAGGTGAATTTGAAAGTCTGAGTACTGAGCATCGTAAAACTATGACTCGTGGTATCGTAAGTGGCTCCCGCATTCATATCCACCAAGGTACTGTTGTTGATTGAGCCAGAAGCACCGAGCGCAAGAGTTCCTGCGGTGATCGTTGTCGTTCCCGAATAAGTATTCGTCGCGGAGAGAGTCGCCATTCCCGTACCAACCTTGGTCAATGCACCTACTCCAGAAATCACATTAGAGAAATTCACGATTCCGGTACTCGTTTTGCTACTAGTAATACTCAAGTTTCCATTCAAAAGAATGGTTCCGCTGAAAGTAGAATTGGTGGCCCCCGCATTATTTGAACCCAGCAGAAGCGTTCCTCCCGTACCAGAAGCAACGGTAATGTTGTTAGCTAAGTTGGTCACACTGCCTGTGGAGACTAGCGTTGTAGATCCATTGCCAGAGCTTCCCAAAGTAACTGCGTTCCCAGCGCTTCCCATTCCCGTATTCCCCGCAAAGGTGATAGCTCCTTTTTGAATCGCAACGTTTCCCGTAAAAGTATTCGAGCCTGTAATCGTTATCATTCCGGCAGAAAGACTATTACTGACGTTACTTAAGGTCATGTTTCCAGTACCTCCAAGTGTCGTTGATATTGAAATTGAGGCGCTGGTATTGGTGGAGCCACCACTATTACTAATCAGAAGATTATCCGCCAGAGTGAAAGTGCCAGCTCCGATGGAAAGGCGATTCGATGAACCGGTATTTGCATTGGTGTTACTGATGGTTGCAAAGCTAGCCCCTGCGCCGTCTTGATCGAGGGTGATTGCATTCGTCATCGTGAAGGATCGGAGGACATTGCCCAAGCTAAAGTCGATCGTTCCGATCGTCAGCCCAGAGACATCTTGAGTCGTCGTACCTGCGGTACCGCCAGAAAAGGAAGCGGTCGCGCCTACCGCATTGGGCACACCCGTACCGTTCCATCCGGGGTTTACATCGCTACTCCAATTACCACTCCCGCCAGCCCAAATGGCTGCATCCACATTTTGTCCCATCCAAGCACTCACGAGACTCACAACCAATACAAGACGCTTACTGGTGAAGTACATTGTCAGTCCTTATTCCATTCCATCATCGCGATCAATAATGGGACTTTAGATTACGCGATAAATTGCACCTATAGTAAAAACGCTCCTCTTCTTGATATTTTCACCCACAAGCTCGTCTAACACAGTGACCTAAAGCACCGATGACTGCAAATGGGCCTCCTCAAGGAATCTGGTATTTCGATTTGAAGTAATCCACCATCGTTTGAATCTCACTATCCGCTACGGAGTCCGTCGAGCTACCGAAGACTGCCTCGTAATAATCCATATCGATCGGAACATGCCCTTGAGCAGAGTTGAACAGACTCCACGCTTTCGCTTTATCATTCACCGCCAAAGGTGTCAGTCCTTTGGGGATGTTAAGCAGCTTCTGCTCAGTGACCGCTTGATTGACTCCCAGTTTTGCAAAAACCGTCGGCTGAGCGGGATCATTGAAATCGATCTTAAAGACAAATACGCTTAACGGACCAAGAGGAACACGAGTCGCAAATGGCTCTAAAGCACTTGAAAGTGTTCCGAAAGCAATCGCGCTCGCATCATCATCTTGACTGGTTAACATTTCACCTTTTCCGGCAGCAGTATATTTGATGCAGCTGGAGAGACTCGTCGCAATCCCAACACTTGCTTGCGCACTCGCGAGCGTTGCATGCAAACGACCATTCGTGCTCGAACCAGGCGTCTTCGTCGTCCAATACCTCACCCCCGCTTGTAAGGGAGAAGGAAGCACCGCACGAGGGGGAGCCCAAAGTACAACAGGGGTTAAATTCGGTACTGTCGCGAAACCAGCGATATTTCCGTTATTGGTACCGCTCACCGCGAAAGCTGTCGAAATTTTTACAATACTCGCGGGCGTTGGGAGGGGTTCTTGCAAACGTGCAGAAAGCGTATTTCCTCCGCTGTTCGGTGCGAGTACTTCAGCAAAAAAGCTCCATCTTCTCGAGTCACCAACACGTTCGGGATTCCAGAATAAAAGCGATCCACTTCCACTAGTCGTCAAATCAATGGCTCCCGTATTATTCTTAGCATCGAGACTTGTTGGATGTAAGGTGATATTATTCGCATCGATTTTTCGGGCATAATAATCCGTGTTCGCCGCCAGAGGAACTGGCAGCGCGGATCCAGGATACGTTTTCACATTAATGAGATCGCCTGTATTCATTCGATGATTGGGATACTTAATTTGGTCGATCAAAGGAAAAACCTTGGTGCTATCCGTTAAAAATCTCACCACTTGACGTTCTTTAAAGGACCTCACTTTTCCGACATAAATTTGATAGACGACACGCTTCCCCCCTACTTTTTGTCTCGCTTCGAATGCTTTCGTAGAAGGCGTCTGAAAAAAGGTTTGCCCATAAGCATTATAGGAACCGACAAGATTCTCACGCATGTTCGCGCCAGACGTTCGGATAAACTTACTCCCTTTGCTATCCGTATCGAGCTCCAGAAAACGCTGCTTATCCGCGGCCCCTAAAGTGGTGGAATGGTAACCATTGGTTGTCATATCTGTCATCTGCGAGAGCAGCGGTAGGGTGTAAAGAGTGTGTGTCCCTGATCCCCCCGAAGTAAAAGCAAGGCTTAGAACCCCTTGAGCAAGGTTTTGTGCTAGAAG
Organism: uncultured Verrucomicrobiota bacterium; assembly: GCA_964555235.1. Taxonomy (GTDB): domain Bacteria; phylum Verrucomicrobiota; class Verrucomicrobiia; order Methylacidiphilales; family CAMAQI01; genus CAZKRU01. Next base: position 30,575 of record CAZKRU010000009.1, on the reverse strand, counting down.
AATTTTCTCCCCAAGAACACTCCCCGGCTGAAAGGGGGCGTCTGCATCCACTGCCTCGGGATAAACTTTATATCCACCGCCTGAAGCCGGAGCAATATAGTAAGGAGTATCGGCAATTAACGGCTCCGGGAGAGTTCCTGTTGTCGAAAAATAAACCGGCGCAGCAGCACCCAGCCCATGAGGATAAGGAATCGCCTGAAAACCGAGATTGGGAAGAACCAGTTTTGCGTTCACAATATCCACATTCCCCGCAACAAACGTCTGATTCAAAGGGGGCGTAACCAGATTCGCAGGATTATCAACGGAATAGTGAACATAAACAGACGGGTGATCGGGAAAGCCTGCAGAAAAGAGAGGAGAACTGCAGGCAGCCAAAATTCCGACAACCAAATTCATCTTTTGTAGGGCTTTGAAGTGGATTGTTTTCATTACTACTAACACTACTCTGGCGAAACAAAAGCGACCATAGAGAGATCGACCCAATTTTTGACATTTTCAACCAACACTCCCTTGTTTGAGACCGGACGACTGATAGAAAAGAAATACCTCCAGCAATGTAGGCGGTTTAAATTTTCCTCTCAAAGGGGAGTGTCAACCCGCCATCCGTTCTCGCGCTGAAAACCTTCTGAAAGAAAAATCTCATCTGCCGGAGGCGTCATTGGTTTAGTGCAGGGGCGAAGGGGGGGGGGGGGGGAAAAACAAATTGTAACCAGAGAAAATAAAAAAAAAAAAACAAAAAAAGTGGAAAAAAAAAATGAATTAAAATG
>CAZKRU010000009.1:0-29798 GCA_964555235.1 uncultured Verrucomicrobiota bacterium | reverse complement strand
CTCTCCCCCGCAAAAACCTTTCTAAAAAAAAAATCCACCCTGCCGGAGGCGCCATGGGTTTAGTGAAGGGGGGAGGGGGGGGGGGGGGATAATCGCATTGGACGCCGAGAAACTTAAAAAACCTCTACGAACTCAGTGTGAAAAAAAACTGAATTTCTCTTCGCATTTATTCCATAATCATTCGCTTACATGAGCACTGCGTGAACTCCCAATTTCATCTCTTCCAGGAATCGTCAAACTTCGGGTGTCCTCCAGCTGACTGGAGGTTTACCTATTTTCATTAAATCTTACTAAAATCGCTTTCTCGCCTACTTCAGCAATGCTCAAACTGAAGCCGCAAATTAGCACTACATTCAATAGGAAATGTTTTCCGAATAAAACGCATTTTTTCCCGAAGGACTTGATTTTCGAGCAATCATCATTGGCGCCCCAGGATCAAGTACTGTTTCATTTTTATTGGCAGTCCCGCCCGATACTTGTTGCCATTGAGTCCCGTTATGAAAATAACTCAACCAGACTTGACTTGAGGTACTCCAAACTTGAACGATATCCGCATTCTGGGAGTTTTTATCTTTAACCCATCCAAAAAGCAAATGAAGCCCACTGCTTTCTAGGGTTTTAGAAGTTGCCCTGAATACGGATAGATCGGAGACAAACGTCTTTGATGGCAAACCCGGAGTCAATTGCCCCATCGAGATTCGAACGTCTCCAGTTAGGGGGCGGCCCATCAACGCAAAGTCCAGAGGAGTTAAGCCCCTGCGTACCACTTGAATTCCGCGATCCGGAAGAACAATCACATTATTTTGATTCACTTTTCCTCCGGATACGCTTCGCCATTCGATGCCATTGTAATAATAAGCGACCCATGCCTGATTTTCATCATTCCACAATCGAATCTGATCGGCATTGGATGCGGTAGCCGTTGTTCCTAATTTAAAGGGAATACTGCCGCCAGGAAAAATCGCTCCCAAAGTATCGGCCTCAAAAATTTCATATTGATCGCCCGCTTCTATATTCATTCCTGATTCATTTAATTTGACCTCAGGAACTCCTAAATGAACCGTGAGATGATTTTGGGAATTAGCCGTAATTTTTAAAAAACGTCCACTTGCATTGCCGCTCTTCATGCGAATAAAAAAAGGAACTTCAGTCTCTGCCCACATGCCCGTCGTCCAATTTGCGGAGAGATCCGATAACTGATTGGTAGCGTGATCGACTCCTGTGAGCTTTCCGACATGCGATGAAGCGCATAGTAGGTTCAAAGAAAAAGTCACATAAGATGGCTTCGTGCTGGTTATTGCGCCAGGAATCGTCACCTTCGTATACCCTTCTGGCTCTGAAATTGCGCTGACCTCAGCAAAAACAGGAGTCAGGAGCAGAGTTAAAAACAAAAGATTGATGTTAAATTTTGGTGTCATATTTTTATTTTGGTTAACGAGTTACCTTTAGTCTCATGAACTTTTTAGGGTCTTCCCCGATTGCAGTCTCGGCTCGAATCGTTTGAATCGTTCCAGTGGTCGAGTAAATAGTCTCAGTGATTTCACTAGAGCTCCAATTCACCAGATCCCTAGAAACCTCAGGAAAATAGAGAATGTCTGATTTGCTTATGTCTTTTTGATAAATCATCAGGAGCTTACTCCCTTGAACCTCAATCAAAGGGAGCCCCGCCACGATTCCATCGGTTTTAGAACGAGTTACTTTCAGCGGATTGAGACCCAAAGCATATTTTAAAAGATTCGGAACTCCATCGTTTGCGGGACTTGCTGTATCCAGTGCTAAACTCCCCTCTAATGAAAATGTTTTGAGCCAAGCGGAATATCCTTTTTCGCCGATTGTTCCGATCGCTTGAAAGGGCATTGCCGGCAAATGATAGGTTGAAAATAATGAAACCGTCACATCCGGTTGCGGACAGCTTTTCCAAAGGTAACGAATCATCTTAGGATTCGCGACAGAAGAAGTGACTTTCACTGTTTTAGAATCCACGAGTTCCGCAGAGGCTACCACAAAGACTCCGTCTGCTCCTGCTAATTCAAACCCCTGTAAAGATCCCCCCACGATCTTTAGGCTTCCTTGGAATCCTCCGAATTTGACTGTCGCGGTAGCCCCCTGATATGTCACCGACTGCATCATCGGACTTGTTCCATCAAACGCGTTACCGCTCTTATCTACTGAAATGTTATAGGCTCCTTGAAGGGCAGCCCAACCCGCACGTTCTCCAATTTTCTGTTTATTCGGCGGATGAATCGTCACGACGGATCCTTGATCGATCGTCACAACAACCGAGGTCTTGGCTACTTTCAAAATATCCGCTTGCGCATCGCGAATAATTGGCCATTCATCGGGTTTTGTTCCATAACCACAGTTAGGAAGTTGAACCGCTACAAAATGTAGCTCAGGATTACGAAAAAGATTACGCCAATCCGCCGCCAGTCCTTTTAAGAGCTTAGAGTAACTCTCGGGATTTTTTCCGGGCCGCGAATTTGCTTCACCTTGATACCAGACCACCCCTTTAAAACGAGCATAACGAAGTGGATGAATGCCTGCATTATAAAGTGCAGCAACCCCGTAATCTCCGATACTTGGTTTTCCACCACTCGCAATAATACTAAGCGATTTATCGCGGTCTTGAAATGCCGTATTATTTGGATCTTCGCTCTGCAACGTCTCCGTTCGCATCCACTCCTCAATACGAGTCCCTCCTGCACTGGCCTGCACAACCCCCAAAGGAATATCTAAAGAGGCGTGCAGCATACGGGCAAAACTATAAGCCACTGCAGAAAAATTTGAGCCAAGTGCCCCCACATTATTAACGATAGAACCGTCTTTTTTAACTAAATGTCCCAACGTCCATTTTAACGAGGGAGCAGAAAAGGTTTCCATTGGAGTCATGGATGCGGTGCTTGGCATTTTAAAGAATCGCGCGCGGGATAAGGGGGGGCTTATCGCTTGATTATCCCTCAACTCCACATATTCTGACGAAGCGCTTAAAGACCAAACCATATTCGACTGCCCCGAAGCGAGCCACAAATCCCCCATCATAACCTCTGTAAACACTTTGCTCCCTCCGTCTCCCACAATGGAGAGGGTCCATGGCCCCGATGCCCCCATTGGATTTAAAGTGATTTTCCACTTTCCTGTCGAATCCGCAACCCCAGTAGCTGTCTGTGAGGCGAGCGTTACGGAAACAGAAGCACTGGGAGTTGCTGATCCCCACACATCAATCGGCTGATCTCTCTGAATCACCATCTTACTGTCAAAGTATGGCGACATCTCAAGAGAAGCCAAAAGCCTATCCGTACCTACACAGAGAAGAAGAATAGCAAAAAGATTTAGTTTACACAGGGCAGTTGAGTATTTCATTATAGTTTTAATAGTTTCTGTCACAATAATGAACATATTGGAGAATTTTTTAATAAATTTCCATAGTGAGTTCATCCCTCATTTTGACATTTTCAACCACCAACACCCTGTTTGAGACCGGACGACGGATAGAAAAAAAATACCTCCTGCAATGTAGGCGGTTTGAATCTTACCCTCGAGGGGAACATAAGAAAAACGCTCCAATCTCGAGAACACCAGAGAACTCACACCTGTGTTGGTGTAATTAACGCACTTAAACCAAGCCCGAACGCTATTGTCGATAGGCGTTGGAAAGCGGCTCGTTATCCGTTCTGAATGGAGTCGCAGGAAGGCCGGATCCATTATACAGATTACTGCTTGCTGGATTACTTGCCCAAGCGTAACGAACTCCAACAGGATCCTTCACCTCGGGACTTGAAACAATCACTGTATTTCCATCAATCGTTGCGTTGCCAGAAACCCATTTCATATCGGCTCCCGCAATGGCAAATCCCATCAACTCGCCACCACCTTTCACAACAAGCCCCCCTTCGGTGTGAGAGAAATTCACGACGACTTTACCATTCACAACCTGATTTCCCTCCGGTAAAGGACCAGAAGCAGCGACTCCCTTTTGTTCATAAACCGTCGCCAACGCCCACTGAGCCAAGCGTCTCCCAACTTCTTGCTTATTGGTCGGATGGTTACTTTTCTCATCGCCCGTTCCTATCGTGACTGCCATTCCTGTATTCGGAAGACTCAGCGATTTTAAAACTCCTTCACGCACCAAGACTCGCCCACACGTTTGAATGGGATCCGGGCGGGCGGGACCGATATCCGGAAGCTGCACCGAGATAAAAGAGAAATCATATCCCCACCGACTCCGCCAGTCCTTAATCATGGTCGCCAGTTGAATTCCGTAAAGATTGGCGTGAACCGTATAAGAGTTCGCCTCCCCTTGGTACCAGATCGCCCCACGAATGGCATAGGGCGCCACGGGAAGAATTCTGTCATTAAAAAGATATCCAGGACTCTGTTTCTGACTGGCAACCGCCTGCTTTCCTTCGACTTCGGTAGCCTGTTGTCGATCACTTTCGGCCTGCGCGGATTCTTGTTTACTAGCAACCGCAGTCCCTCCGACCGATTCAAAGAGAGGCTTCAACTCTGGCACCGCCTTTTGTGCCTCGTCGCTCGTCCACAATTCAATGGGAGTCCCACCCGCCGAACGGTGAAGTAATCCCACCGGTAGTCCTGTTTTTTGGTGAACTTCACGGCCAAAAAAATAACCCGCGGCAGAAAACGTCCCAACGGTCTCAGGACTACAGATCACCCATTTATTCGTCTGCTGCATTCGAATCTTCGGCCATGTCGCCACAGGCTTTTCGATCTGGAAATCCTTGGCCTTCGAAACAGGTAAAGCCATATTCGACTGACCTGCACAAAGCCAGACCTCTCCCACCAGCACATCTTGAATGGTGAGTGTGTTACTTCCTTGAACCGTCAGTGTCAGAGGATCTCCAGGAGACAATGGATCGAGCGTCACCGACCACTTACCATCCTCACCCGCCTCAGCAGCCTTTGCCTGACCCCCAATACTAACCGTCACTTTCTCACGAGGATCTGCCTTCCCCCAAACCGGAACAGACTTGCCCACCTGAATTACCATGTGATCCGTAAACAAGGGAGAGAGTTGAATGACCGCCCTCGCTTGAGATCCCCAACCGATGATACCGATGATTAGCATGAAGGATTGAAAAAAAGGTACTCGCCTCATCATAAAATTATTTCTTTCCGTCGATCCCTGGAATAACGGCGGTCGCTGGACTAAAGATTCTCACTGAGGCAATATCGAGAACTTGCGGAATCTCATTTCGACCCAGATTCAGCGTGATCTTATCAGCGGCATTTCTCCCTTTATCCGCATGCAACAAAAAGCTCCCGAGCGTTACAATACAGGACTCCTCGACATCCATTGGACCTAATCCCGACTGAAGGCAAACGTCCATGGTCACCGCCCCTTCGGGAGTCGTCCGAAAGACAATGGCCCCGTGATAGATCTCTCCAGATTCAATCCGCACACTACGACGACTCCTGCCGTTAATCCCTTCTTTCTTCTTCGCACCATCTTCACCCGTATCGAGCGTACCTGATTTTGGATATAATCGAGGAACGAGCCCTGGCACAGTCGGTTCGGTACTGAGATCAAACCCCAACAATCCAGCGCAAGCCCATAAACTAATTTTTGGCGAATCCGTCCCCTCGTAAATCACGCGAAAAAAGAAATCAAGACATCCATCAAATCGAGCCAATCCATTCTCATACGTAACGAACGATGACAGTGAGCTCGAAACTTTATCAGGAATAATCCCAATCCCTGCACCTCGTGTTACCGTTTTCTCTTGAAGCGAGATCCGAACGAATGCACCGGGCCCAAACTTTGGCTCACTCAGAACCTGGATCTTCGCCTCGTCAGGCCTTGCAGACTCTTTCTCGGAAGCCACAGGAGATTCGATAATTTGAGGAATTGCTCGCCCCCCAATCCCAGAAGCAATCGTCGCATTTTTATTTGAGAGAGCCGGAGTAATTTTAGAAATTCCTTCCGGCGTTAATTTAATCATGCCATTGGGATCATCAAAAGTGAGATCAAGGATCGCCTCACCTCTCAACAATAAGGCGCTACACCCAATCCATACGAAACCAGCCAGAAGAAATCTGCTAAAATGATTAAATCGACATTGATGATTGAAAAGACGTTTTCGAGTCATGATAGGATAGGCAATAATGTAACACTTGCCGGAATTTTCACCATAGTGAAATCGCCCTTCCTTTTGACTTTTTCACTCCTCCTAACAATCATCACTTAAGCAAGCCGTCATTAAAAGAGATGCGGCTCTCTTAGAACCTCATAAACATTCCCATTACCCGTGCGGATCGAAGTGAAAATCAAGCTTTCCCCCTTGGAAGTCGTTATCGGGTGCGGATGCGCATCTTGATCCTCAACCGAGGAGTCATGCCTGCAGATGTTTACCATACGATTCCCTTTCGCGTAAGGATCCACCACGGAGATAAATCCATCAGGCCGATCAACAAAGAGCCTCTTTCCGTCCAAGGCTCCGGTTGCATGCCAAAATTCGATTCCGGCGAGATTCGTCTCCTGAATCAACTCCCCCTCCCACGTCCTTGAAGCAAGAAAAGCCTTACCCTCACGGCCTCCGTGGTAAAGCACACTTTTCCCATCATGAGCCCAATTCTCATGAGCTCGCCATTCTCCCGGAGGTTCAGGAGATAAGGGATGGTACGTTCCCTCTGGTTCCAAACACCAAATTCGATTTTGTGGCGGTTTATCTCCCCCTTCTGCAAAACCCTCACGATTGAAAATAATACGCCCTGAGCCCGTCGGATCAAATTGAACATGAGTCACCCAGAATGGAACCTCCGCCGCGATCCTCGAGACTCCCGTACGTATATCGATCAAATAAATCCGAGTCATCAATTGTTCCCGCTCCATTCGACCTGGCACTTTTCGCATCTGTTCCCATTGATTTTCTACCTCATCCACAAAAGCACGAGGATCCGTGCAAGGCACACAGAGCATCCTTCCATCCGGAGAAATATGCGTGAAAGCTCCGTACCATTGCTCCGGCATCATACCAATTTTCTGTTCACCGACAGATTCGTCATCCAAGTTGACCCCGTAGACAAGATCATCCCGGATATAATAAAGCTGATTCCTTTGGGCATCGAGGCATGGCGAGGCCTTACTCAATCCACATTTCCCTCCTCGAGGATAAACGTAGCTACGCAGTAAACCATTTTCATTACCACTCAACTGTCGGATGCTCCCATCCTTGCGATCAATCACATGAAGATTGGGATTTCCACTCCGATCGGAAATAAAAACCAACCATCGGTCGTCGGCCGTCACGCTTGGGCTCGTAAAGTAAAGATGCTGGTTCTTGTGCGGACCTTGAGTCCATTGAATGACTGTCGCGCCTGTGGACGGATCACGGTAACTCGTGCGCTCTGACATCGACGGTCGTCTATTCTGTTTCACATTCTTCATGGACGTGGGCGTTTGCTTCCTCGGAGTGGAATCCGAACTTCAAGTGCTCGGTCACATTTCCATTTGAACTTCCGATGCGTGTCGTTCTTTGAGCTTTCAAGCGGAGATGTCGTGAGCGTTTCAGCAGCGGCCAGCAACTCCAATGCAACTGAGACATTGGTTTCACCAACGGTACCCGGATGAAACCCCCGAACTGGACCGGAATAGAACACGAAGTCGACCCATTTCAGATCACCCTCACCTCCCATTTCCCAACCTCGGATTTGTTCTCCATCGAACCATCCAGGACCCGCATGTACGGCCGCACGACAAGAACCAGCGCTAAATACAAAAACATTCTCACTGGTTTGGTCCAGACTCAAGCCATGACCCTCCACTTCATATCTCAATCGGAGATCCCTCATTGGAAAGACCCCATCCGTCGGGACATCAAGTGCCGGATGCCAATCTCCCTCTCCTGTGACAAAATGGACTCCCGTCAAAACACGCGAATCGCTTTGGTCATTCCATACAAAACCAGAAGCAAAGTCTCGCCCGTCATGCAAAACCCGCAGACGCAAACGGATGGCGAGATCTTCCGTCGTCCGCCAATAGCCAAGCACGACACGACGTTGCCCCCATGCGCTCTCCCGACTCATAGATCCCAACGTGGCGTCTTCGGTGAACCATGTCGTCGAGACTTGAGCGGGCGTACCCTTTTCATCGCGCACCCAACAATTCTTGAAAACATACGAATTAGATGGCAAGGCGCGAAATCGTTCCCGAAACTCCTCCGGACATGGCTGAGGATGACTGCTCGAAAAAGCATCTGCAAAGAAAGTGATCTTTGGCCCGGAACGATGTTCGAGATTGAATCCGAGCCGCTCTTCCAGAAATTGCCACCTCGGTTCATCCAGCCAACTATTGTAGCTGCGACAGGCCGGTCCAGCCCATTGTCCCGTGCCTGGATGAAACTGAGAAGAAATCAATCTCCAGGTATGATGAAGAAGCATTTCCGCTTCGGCCCGTGCTTCGGAATTGTAGATGAGTCCAAGAATACGCTCGAATTCAATCAACGCCACCAATGTGTAGGTTGAACTGTTATACTCGGTGAAGCCACCGTCGAACTCCAGACGTTTGCGGAGATTCCGCAATCTATCAAGACCATAGGAAAATAGGCGTGGTTCGGGCAATAATTCACCGGCGGCAAGACAAACGGCAGCACCCATCGCACAAATATTGGTGTAATCCGTTCGAACATTTCGCCGAAAAATACACCAAGCCGCACGATCCAACGCAGCTCGGGACTCCTTGAGCAATCGAGGGGATAGTAAATTGGAAAAACGGGCAATGATTTCAGCCAGTCGTGAACCGATAAAATCTGCCCAATTCCAATCCGCAGGGGCCATTTCTTTCGGAGGTTCCTCCAAAAACCAACCCCACAGCCCAAACCAAATACTGGTCGGATCTTTTTCTTGAAGTTCTAGAATTTTTTCAAGAACCTTACAGGCGCGTTCGTGTCTCCATGGTTCAGGTGTTTCAAAAAGCATCTGCGCGTAATTGATGCTCTCACGGATCGGGTGGGAAGGAGTACTAGGAATCAGTTTGGTGTGATAGCCCGGAGTTGCCGTCGGCAGTTGAATCAGGTTGCAAGATGAATCAAAAGCGTTATCGGATTCCACGAGGGAAGAAGCGACGGCGTTCATAAAATAAATAACCGTGATTTATGTTCTGCCACGAATGAATACCGCTAAGAACTTTCCAGATGTGTCGCAAACCAGTCGGCGCAGAGAGCGTGATCGGACCTCATGTCGGGCCAGCCATGCTCCTTCCCCGGTCGCTCTTCGAAGCGGCATTTGACTCCAAGCTCCCGGAGCCGCGAGATCGCGACCCGACCTTGCTGGATGGGAACCAGCGTATCCGCGTCACCGTGGATAATAAGTGTCGGCGGCATCGCAGGGGTGAAATAGGTTGTCGGTGAAGTCTCTCTCGCAAGCGTCGCATCGTCGGCTCTCTCCTCCGCCGTTCGGTAGGGAACCCATATTTTCCCCGATTCTCCAAAGTTTTGAAAATCAGTCGGAGGATAAAAGCAGGCGACAGCGTCAACACGATCGCTTTGCTGATCCACCGGATCCTTTGCTTCGGGATCGCCATCACCCCCTTGCGCGGCAGCTAGGAGAGAAAGATTCCCCCCGGAGCTGATACCAAATAACCCAAGGCGTCGAGGGTCAACGCCGTGTTCAACCGCATGCGCCCGAACGAAGCGCACCGCACGCCGGATGTCCTGCACAATCTCCGAGATACTGAACTTTGGTCGAGATCCATGCATGACGCTGAAAACCGTTTGGCCACGTTCGAGAAACTCGGCGGGATCGACCTTCCCCACCTCCGGCCAGGATCTCCATCCACCGCTCGACAAAGCGATCACTCCGACACCTGAAGGTTTTTCCGGCCTCACAACGTCGAGAGTGAGAGCCATCCCAAATTTACGTCCGTAGACGATATCGGCAATCATGGTCTTACAAACTCCAGCCAACCCATGGCTCGAGGAGAGAGATGCGGATGACCGTCAAGTACTGGCGCCCAATACATAAACTTTACTTGTCGTTTCGGATCATTTTTCGACAAATCCCAATCATGTCGCACGAGATTCATCCGCCAAGTACACGGCTTCATCGGACCGCTCCCGCCACGACGATTGATAAAAGCGTTTGGAAGAAAAGCCTCCAAAGTCCAGACATGAGTTTTGGAATCAAGCTGACTCGCGATCCGAAAACCCTCTGGGGTCGGCAAGTCATAACGCCAAAAATCGCTTTCGACAAACTCCTGCGAAAGTCGCAGCTCTGATGTTAGACGTGGTGGAGCACTTAATACGTAGTTCTTGATAAAAACCTGTGCCGCAGGATCCATTTGAATCTCATAATACTGACGTTGGTCACCCACCTGATCGATAAAGAGCTCAAAGGCATCCCCTTGATAAATGGGCTCACCCGGTTTGAACTCTCCATAGACAGGAGTGAGCTCTGTCGCACGAAATACAAAGTAAACCCCTGCTTTTGTCCAAAGAAAACGGACCTCACACAAGGATCTATTTTTTATTGAGGATGGATCGCCATGATTCGGAAAAATAATGGACTTTGTCTCATCCCATTCTCGTTCGTTCCAAATCCCATCTACCGTCGGTGCATGAGTAGTGAAAGTTGCCTTGGCTCGAGGTGGAACCCCTCCTCCAAAGCTGACATCCTTCGTATTACTTGCCGCAGTAACGTACGAACTACTCCATAGAATGAAACTCACCGCAAGAAGCGTAGCGACTGATTTCATTGGATCAAAAATGCATTCAATTCGATCGGACCAACTTCTAGTTCGAACTGCAAATCTCCTCCCGAAACCTTGGCGGCAATACTTTCATTCGTTACGAGATTAGTAACCTTTGCCCCTGCCTTGGCTGGCACTTTCACCATCAGTTTTTTACCCACATGCCCCTTATAGGCAACACCGACATAGGTGCCATTCGCAGAAGGATACGTCCGCACTTTGAGATCGTTATCCCCTTGATCGATAACCGTTCCTTTAATTGCAGGAAGCGCTAAGAACGCTTGTGCAAAGCGGCGGTGCGCATCCGCAAAACCTCGGCCATAGGTATAGACTGTGTAGTTAAGGGTTCGTGCATCCGCGTGGAAATAGTGAAGCAGTTCCAATGCCATACTAAAAGGAGCGCCGCCCGGTGTCAGCATATTCCCTTCGTATTTCGGGTTGATCGAACGAGCCCCAATCTCGTCGTACGAAACCACGTTACTCACCGCCACGCCATCCGCAGTCTGAAAGTAATTCAAATACTCGGGCTTATCGGAATAACAAAGGTAGTTCGCTGGGGCGAAAATCTGGAGTCCCTTGGTCTCTTTGTAGAGTTCAGGTCGAATCCCATAATCCGCCCGGTTGATCCCCTTGCTTGCTTTTCCAAAATTTCCCGAACGCAGTACGGAAATGTAGTCAGCAGCCGTGAAACTTTTACGAACCTGACGTTCCTTCTCATACGCCGCCTTGCCCCCTTCTGGAGCAGGCTTGATCACGTTGGCGACAAAAGCCCAAGTGGTGATATCCGGTTCGATCAACCCGAATTTATCTTCATCCCAATTGTAGTAATAAAGCGTCAAGTCGGGACGATAGCTTTTGAGTAATTCCACCAACTTGATGTGAAAATCTGCCCGCTTCTGATGCCACCAATCGTCGTACTTCGCCTTCATCTCAGTTGCGGCCCAGGTCGCTGCTTGTTCCACTCCACCCGGAGGAAGCTTGGTGTTGGTTTCTTTTGAGAAAAGATCGAGATCGGCCTTACCATAGCTGATTGGCATCCGGTTGCATCGGATACGCCAAAGCGCACCGGTTAACTGTGGATAATCTTTCACGTACGGCTTGATCAGATGGTCCATTAATTTCTTCAAATCCTCCCAAGCTCGAGGATCGAGAAGATTTGCACACCAAGGAGCAAAGCGATTCGGCTTCGTGGGCTGACCATTGACATCAACCGCCCAAGCGTCCTTCGGAAGATCCTGGGAACCACCCCACTCAAAACGCGGAATGTAATCAATCCCAAATTGCTTCGTTGTCTCTAAATATCGGACATGCTGCGATTTCTTTCCGGGAACCTCAGAAGTTGCCTTCTCACCACTGGCAGGATCGTAAGTCTTCCTCGCCCAAAAATCGTGATCATCAATCGTGACGGATTCGTATCCATTGAGCGGTTCGCTGTAATTGGCAAAGAACCATTTGATAATCACAGGCGAGATCGCACTGTAACCCATCAGCTTGGCGTAGCGTACCAAGTCCGCAGGATCATGATCTGGCTGACGTTCCCAATCGAAGGAGAAAACGCGATTAGGCAAACCCTTTGGACGTTGAATCACCGGAGCGTTCTTCTCTGGATCAATTTCATAAAGCTTAATACGAGCGACCGCAGGACCACCGGACCACATCGCATAGTAGGCCCCCGGCTTCTGTTTGTTCATGAAATAGAGCCACAATCCATTTTCTGCAGATGCGCTTCCCGCGCCTCCTGTACCAGTCGTCTGGTCGTCGAGCGGCACAATCGTGTCATACCACTGCCATTTGTTGCTGAGTGGCCAATTATCATAAACATCGTCAGCACCGACCCCGTTTTTCCAACCGACATCCATAAAATTCTGTCCCGTTTGAATCTCAACCGGAGCAATGCGAGGCTTATCTTCGGGATACTCGATGCGAACCAAATAAGTGGAACGCGGCTTCAGCTTACCCCGTCCAATCCGGTAGGCAAACCAGCCGTACGAACACTCCCTTGCTTTCTTACCAAGAATTTCAGAAACCTTTACCTCTACCGCAGATCCAGGCGTCATGTGATCCTGTGCATGGTCAAAACTGCTCTGCAAATAAGGATGCGGATCATCAAAGAGCGAGGTTGAGCAATCAATCTCATCTACTAATTTCAGCTTGCCGTAGGGAGTTGCTTCCAATGTTTCAGGCAATGCAGGAAGAGCTGTTCCATCCCGTTTCGCAAATGAAAGACGCTCTAAATCGCGACTGCCGGAATAAAAAGGATTTCCGGCGGCGTCTTCGACGATCATGTTCGCACGAAGTCTTCCTCGGAGATAAACGACCTGCGCCGTCACCCGATCAATACTCACCACGGCTTGAGCAATCCCATCCGTCCCTTCTACCAGGGGAACCTTCCCCGCTTTAATCTCGGCACCCGTCAAATCAGCTAAGCGATAGCGTAATTGTGATCCGGGCTGCTTCGCCACTTCGGGAGGCAATGAAAATACAATCTCAAAGGGCTTCCCTTGACGCGCATCACTCAAATCAAAAAGGTCCGCAGGTACCGCCGTTCCACCCGGTTCACGCATTTTTACAAGGTAAGGGTCCAACTCCGCCACCAACGGCCCTTTGATGAGACCGCTTTTGTTTCCAATAAACGTGATATGCCCCCCCCAAATCCGGATCGCGATGGTATTGTTTTCCCCATAGCGAATCGATGAAGAGGGAACGGTATAGCAACGCGTGAGCATATTCTTATATTTGTATTCGCTGCTGATTCCACCAATGCGAGTACCGTTCAACCATGCATCATCGTCTGAAAGAATTGAAGTAAGCGTCACCGTAAGAGGAATTCCGGCGGATTCCTTCGGAACGAAAATTTTCTGTCGATACCAACCATAGCCATGGTGAGAAACCCCTTGTTCTTGCCAAGAAAGTCCGGACTTAAGAACCTGCCACTTCGAATCGTCAAAGGCATCAGCAAACCACTTCTCTTTCATCCCTTGGTCCCCTGAATCCGGGGTAAAGCGCCAATCACCATTGATGCTAATAGAAAGTTTACGAGCTTTGAAAGAATCATCCGTGTAAGCAGGTCCACCCACGTTAATCTCCGCAATCGACACTTCCGCTCCCTTTTCTGCAGAAGCGACCCGAAAGCCCAACCCCGCCACTTTTGCAAAGCTCTTCAGCTTGAATTCTTGAACGGGCAAGATCACCCTCTCCCACTCCCCTGGCTTCGCCGTAAACCCGGCTTGAAAACTCCCTGCCGTTTTCCCTCGTTGCAACAAATGAAACGTCATCTCAGTCGGTTTGTTGCTCTTACAAAGAAAAGAAACGAAGCTGGCTTTATTTTTACTCCACACGTCGCCGTTGGTCGGTCCATCACCCGGAAGTAGAATGCGCACAGTCGTTCTCGCAGGAGCAAACTCTCCAGCAGAAAGAATGATCGCGGCTTTCCCCTCACGAGCATCAAAAGAGAATAATTTTGGAACTTCAGGTGTCGGTGGATTTTCAACGATCCATCCCGGTGCTTTATCCGGAGTCAGACATTCAATTGTTTGCGGTTTTACCTCCAACGGTTTGATGAGCGAAGTCGGCGGCGCTTTGACATCCGTCCCAAATGGAGTCAGCGCCTGGGCTTTCGCTTCGGAAGGAGGCGTTTGACTTTGCGCTCCAATTAAAAATATCAGAAAGCAGTAAAGGGAAGTGAAGAATTTTTTATCAATCATGTTGAGATCTTTCTTTAATCTGATTCCGCCTACTGTAATCACCCTAATCGCAAGGCAAGCGACACGCAATAGAGGAATCGTCCCAGTTTTTGATATTATCAACCTTTTCCTCGAAATCGAGCGATTCTAAAATCATTACTGAACTGCTTTGCCACCTGAGATCGCTATTTCACCCGGCTCAAGCGT
Organism: uncultured Verrucomicrobiota bacterium; assembly: GCA_964555235.1. Lineage (GTDB taxonomy): Bacteria > Verrucomicrobiota > Verrucomicrobiia > Methylacidiphilales > CAMAQI01 > CAZKRU01. The sequence continues at coordinate 15,209 of CAZKRU010000009.1, read as the reverse complement.
TGTCTTCCCCTTACCGACACCGATCCATAACTTGGCAATCGGATAATGAATAACACCGTCTTTGGGGCCGCCAAAAGATCCAAGTGAAGGCCCAGTCAAATCGACTTTGATCGACCGCCACTCATTGTCCCCTTCGTAAATGATTTGATACTGATGGGTCTGTTTGAGAGAATCTTCCAGACGAACCATCACCTTCACGATACGATCCGCCTTTACCTCAAAATTAACCTCCTTGGAGCCCTCTGGAATATTCACGGACATTCCGGCCATAATATAAGCTCCACCCCCCGTGAAATCGTAACTGAGAATCAGCGCTTTTTTATTATCGACCGTCTCCAAACGTCGATCCCCCTTGGCTCCAGGAAATTCAAAGCCAGGATAGAATGCCCATTTGGTACCTGAGAAGAGATCAAGATCACGCTCTTCCGCTTTAAGCGCTGAGTTTAGATTTAAAAAAGCACCAAGAAACAGACCACAAAGCAAAAATCGATCGAACCTGTTTTTCCAATAAGAGTGATTCATAATTTAAAAAAGATGCCATCGAAGCCTATCTCTGTCCATTTTCAAAACGCCCCAGTTTTTGACCTTTTCGCACATCGATTCTTGCCTCATCCCCATTCGTAACAACTATTGAAAATCAACCCATTAATTGACATATTCGCACCTCATTGTAGATTCCGCGCATGTTCCTCTTCTACCGTAATCAAGGTGAACGACGCTATGGGCTGCAACCGATCTCCCCTTACCCGCGCAGAGTCTGGGAATTCCAAATCATCACAGAAGGCCAGCACTCCATCACTTTCGTAGAAAACGGAAAAACCCGCGAGGAACGTCTGTACGGACCTGTTTTTTCGATCCTCGGTCCAGAGTGCATTCATGGATGGAACGGCAAAAGAGCCGACGTCAGCAAAGTCATGATTTTTCATTTTGATGAAGTGGATGTTGCCTTACGCTCCTTGATCGGAAACTCTGGGTACAAAAATCTTCGATTTTTGCCATCTGAACTGCCCACCTTACAGGCCCTTTATCAACGCTGCGACATGGCAAGGAAATCGATCGGCACCTCCCCACCGGAACTAAAGGAACGCGCAGGATTTTTTGAGCCGTTGATTTACAGTATTGTCGCCATGGAGCTCACCTTGTTCTTCCTAAAACGGCTTCCAAAGACCGCACTTGGACCTGCACCTAATTTTGGAAAGATCAAAGTGGAGCAAGCACTCGCTTGGTATGAGTCCAACCTCTCGCGAAATCCGAGCATCGATGAGATAAGCCATGAGGTCAACTTATCACTCACCCATTTGCGCCGATTGTTTCATAAAATTCGCGGAACCTCACCCAAGGCAGCCTTTACGAATATCCAATTCGAACGAGTCAAATGGCTGATGATGGATCCCACCGTAACCTTGGAACAAATCAGCGAAAAATGCGGGTTCGGCAGTTCCAGTGCTTTTTCACGAGCCTTTAAAATTAAATTCAGAACCTCCCCAAGAGTCTACCGAACGAAACTTCTGGAAAAACGGGATCAACAGGCCAAAAAGAGTTAGGGAAGACTCGGCTACTGCTTCAACACATCGAGAGTTTGGTCACATCGGAATGCGATGATATTTATTGCTCTCTATGGCACTTTTATATTTTTCTAGTATTTTTCGAAAATTGTCAGGTAATTCAAGAAGTGCACTCGGAGCGGAATTATAGACAAAGTTAATCGAGCGTGATTCGTCACTATAGAAAACCGGAAGCTGAGTCTCAACGGAAAGCAACGCCTTTTTATTATCGTCAGACTCAAACTTAAAAACTGGTTTTTCCTGATAAGTGTCCACTCCTTTGAAATTTTCCATCGAAATCCAGGTCAGCTCTTCAAAATCACTTTTTGAAAAACTGGTGTAATCCGGATTTTCAACTTTCTCGTTATCACTGATCAGAAACTCTTCAATCACGTAAATGGAGGCTTTATTCGGCTTGGTTCGGAGCTGTGTCCCATTAACCGTCCATTTTTCGTATTTATTTCCAGAGGCAAGAATGACCTCCTCGCGATACGTCGTTCCTGTTTTTGTGATCACAACCGTACGAATTTCATTGGGAGAGACGAACGGAAGTTCAGATTTTTGGACTTCACCCTGCTTTGCTTCGACACTCTTTTTGGGCTCTTCTGTCTTGTACTTAATATTCATCGTCCATGAAGCAAGTTCTGGAGCCCGATTCAGAAGAGGAAGTTTAGGTTTTATCGATTTTTCACCTGCGGCATGAAGAAGTGATACGTTCAAAACTATCGAGAGAAGTAGGCAAATCCATTTTCGGTTCTTCATGAAGGTTCCTTGGTTTATTCAGTAATCGATTCGATCGATCGATCAATGACCTGGCCCGTATATCGGTCAATCGCGAGATGAATCCAGAGCCTTACCTCTCCTTCAACCACAAATTGACTCCAGTTGGAAGCCGCTTCCGGATAGCGTCCAACCTGAGCGACCAGATCAATCAGAAGATTCCAAGTACGTGTATTGCCTGCGTCCGCCAAGGCTCGGATGACACTTTCACGTCGACGTTTAATAGCTGCATCACTAGCTACGGAAAATACTCCAGTGCCACCTGAAGTGAGGAGAGAAGAATAACCTTTATAGGTTTTACTGGGATCGTAGCCGGGAGTGTTTTTGGTAAGCGCACCGATTCCGGCCATGGTCGTTTTTGTGACAAAGCGCCCGACCAACTCACTTCGATTACGTAAAGGACCTTTGAAGAAAATTCCAGAGACGAGATTGCTAGGATCACTCGGGCTGGCCGTAGTCCAATCAACGAGCCCTTGCGCGGCTCTCTGAGCCTCATCGTTGGCAAGGATTCCTCCTTCCGCTTTAGAGGTCCCACGTATGAGCGACTCGAGAACAAGCGTCTGTCTCGTGTTGAGATTGATGCGGCCTGCAACCCGAACATCGTCCGGAGCATGATCGAGTTCGTTCAAGCAGAAAGCATCGAGCAGTGCGGCATCGCCACTTTCAGGAAAGGAAAAGTCGAGTTCTTTCCAAGCTTGTCCGCGAAAGGTGTATCCGAGTTCAGCCACGGAACGAAATGGGCGATTGAGAATCGCCGGGCGACTTGAATAATTTCCAGTGTAAGAAGCTAACCCATCATTTCCTGAAAAACTACTTCCTTGGCTCCTCCGAAAGACGCCGTCGGGATCAGCGTAATAATACTTTAAACCCGGAGTGGTGTTCGCAGCAGTACCGGCATTTGCATTGAGGCTACTTGACGGTAAATTTGCCACGAGGTCGCCTGCAAGATACGTGTTCGCACTTCTCCACCCATAACTGGGACACCCTCCCGCTGAGTAACCGGTAAATGAATAAAGTGATGATGATGATGAAAAAAAGGAAATTCCCTGGGGCAAATAGTAAATCGGACTATAGTTTGCTGCAGCATAGACCCCATCTCCCGGTGCACTCGGAATTTGAGGCGTTGTCGTCGTCGGCACCGATGCGGCGGAAGTCGATGGAATCGTTTTGATTCCAAATAATCCCCAACGACTCGTTCTTGGATCCATCCGATAGGCCCCTTTAAAGCTCCTCATGTTGCTACCAACATCGAGATTATCGACGGTTGAGTTTTTTTGGCTGTCGATGTAAAGATGGTTGATCGTATCATAAGTTCGCCAGCTCCCGGAGGGCGTTTGATACTCGAGTTGCATTCTTAAGCCGGGGTTTGGATTGTAGACGGTGCCGGAGCCAAGATATTTAAAATTACTCGTCATCGCTGCTGGCCCTGTCCAAGACTTGCCCATAAAAAATCCAATGACCGTGCTATCCCCTCCATCTGCAGCGATAAGTGATGGGTCTCCGGTAACTGTAAATTTACCCTCCGGATAACCTGCGTCATTGGACGCATTGCTCCCTGATGGATAGTTGGCCGCACGAAGTCGATAGGGCTCCCTAAAATCAGCAGCGCCAGAACCCGTTCCGAAAGTCAAAATACTGGAATTCGGATCTGCATCGGCAAGAGGGAATCGGAAGGTCGTACTAGCAGCGGAGGTCATGCCATTGGAGACCTGATAGGCAGTCGTTGCGGGATAACTGAAAGCATGCTGCGTCTGCAATAATCCTCCACTCCACCACCGAGAAACAGCAGATCCTCCTCCGGTTGCTGGAGAAAAACTACTGGACGGAAGACCATTTTGGTCGCTGATCGAAACCCGAAAATTCGTCGGCAGCGACGCGGTTTTAATATTTGCATCGGGAGCATGTGGATTCCAGAGAACAGGTTGCAACATGACCCAGGTTTCGTAAATATTCCCACTGGGCATTCCGTCTGCAATTCCCGCAGCAGTCACAAGGGATCCGTTAATGTCTGCAGCTGCTCCAAGAGCCCCTCCAACGGTGAGCGTCCGCATGCGATACCACATGGTTTGCCATCCATAGAGGTAGGGAATGTTTTCCGTCCCATAAAACTCAAGGTTAAATGTCGTCCCGCCACTTGCACCTACGAAGATCACCGTCGGATAACTATCTTCGTCATATTGATCAATAATGTTAGCACCGATTTGGAGGATCTGAAAATTAACCCGCCCATCCATGATTTTTCCTCCGGAGGTAAATGTATGAGGTGAAACAGGCCCGGTACCATCCAATCCACCATGCTGTTTCCCAAGTGAATCGCAATGAATGGACGCTCTTAGAATTTCAAAGAAATCAGGTTCACGATTTTTTGGAATTTGGGAAAGACTCAAAATAACCCCAGCGCCTCCGCCGTGATCATAAACCCAGTATTCATTTGTCGAGTCCCACCTCAGGCCAAAATAATCATACACCTTTTGAGCATCCGCAGAGGCGGCAGTCGCGGTTGCGACGAGTGCCAAGCGACTCAATGGGAATCGCCTCCGAAAAAGAGGCTCTCCTTTTTGATCTCGAATCGTGAGAAAAGAGGGATTCACACGATCTTGCACGGATCCATCCGTGCTATAGGCGTCATTTCCTCCTTGAGGGAGGCCGCCGCCAACGACTGTTATTTCATCCGCAAAGGTATTTTTGGGTCGATTTGGATCCGGGATAAAAGAGGGTTGCTCGAGATCACGAGTGAACGTCGTAAGATATTGAAGCGCGTTCTGGGTTCCTGCCAAGGTGTTGCCACCAAGCGTGCCAACGGACGTCATCAATTTAATCATCTGCTGGCGACTGCTGAACATTCGATCGGATTGGTTCTTGAAAAGCGCTGTATTTCCCGTTCTCAAAAATCCCTTGATGTTCGAAATGACATAGTTGTAGTAGTTTGTCGCTGAGGTCGGGTTGAAGGCAGGATTCGGAAACGCACCCGGAGCCTGAATCGAAGCAAAGTTACGCCAGCCCACAACAGAATCAATCTGAGCCTGCTTCAACCCAATGACGGTAAGATCTGCCATGGCCAGAGATCCTTTTTCACCAATTTGGTTCGTCGTCATACTCGACGGATATCCCGCGACGTTCACATCCAACAACCCCCCTACGTCATAAATGTTGTAAGCATAACGAGCAATGACTGAAGAAGGATTCGATTTATTCCAGCGCCGGTCATTACTCCAACTCGTCGGATTCGATCCATCCCGCGCCACCATAATCCAGTCTGGAGGAATGAAGTCTTCGCTCGGAGTAAAATCGACATCGCTATCCGGTGTCGCCTTCGGCAAGAGAAGTGCCTTATTCCAACGGGCCGCTGACATAAAACGTCCATTCGCTGAAGGAGTCGTTGTCGAAATTTTTACCGCACGGTTGCTGGGAGGAAAAGTGACGGCATCATAATTCGTTCCCGAATAAAACGCCAATCCATTGGCACTCCGTTTTACCAGATTCACAAATTCCCCCGTTCGGGTTGAACCAACAGCAGACGGAACCATGCTTGCCGACGATTTCGGAAGGTAAAGGGTTATGTTGCTGTCTGACACATTGGTAAGAATAGAACCCGCCGCAATTTCCTGTTTTAAATCTCCAATAATCATCTCCATAGCTCCCTGCGAAAAAAGATCCACCTTGGTTAAGTTCGCGCTGCTATTTGCCACTTTCACCTCATTCGTGACACGCGTAAAAAACGCGACCACCAAACCGGTCACCAAGACCACAAATCCAAGAACAATCACGAGGGAACTCCCTCTGCGAGGACTCACCGCTCTAGATCTAGAGATTAAATTCATTGCGTCATTCTCTTACTGTGAATTGATATAAAGGGTGCGCTGATAAATCCGAATTTGAGCAACGGACGCTTGAGGGAGCCCTGTTACTTTTTCGAACGTCGGTGAATTGACCGCCTTACTCCAGGTTTCCGCCATGAATCTCATTGGTAAAGAGGAGAAGTCGGCATCAGTAGGATCTTGCAGTCCAGCAATAATGCCACTCTTATCCATTTTAAGCTTGAGCCCCTCAATATCTAAAACCGCGATCGCAACGATGATCGCAGAAACGTCTTGAAGTCCTGTGAGAGACCAGACAGCAGATCCCAGCGAAGCATTCATACAGCGATATCCCCTCCCCGCAGCCGTGTCATACCAGCGGGATCCCGGAGTGTATCCTGCGCTACTATCACTACTGGAGCTAGGAGCCGTTCTTGCCGTAAGATTATTCTGATTTCCGCTCGGATTTGTAATCGGGATAATGGAAGTTTTGCCATCGCTCAGAAGAAAGGCAACTTCCAGGCGAAAGACTTGGTCACTGAGGACATTATAGTCAGGATCTGTTCCATTTGAATAATTCCCCCGAAAGGATCCAATCGAAGGCCACTTTCCCTCAATCGTACTCGCAAGGTCAGGCCCTGCACTTCCCGAAGAAAAAGTAAGAAAAACCACACTTCCCGGCACCGTCCCACCAGCCGGCTCATCCCAAGTCAATCCCTTCCCGAGGCGTTCCAATTGTAATTTGGAATTAATTCGATAACCGATCAATGCCACACTGTTTTTTGCCGATCGAGCAATCTCCGCATTCTCATAGTAAGCGGGAGCTTCACTATAAAAAAAAAGCCCATCGTTCCCAGGGGATTTCGCAAAAATAATATCCGTATCCGAACGTTTCACCATTTTAAAAAAATCACTCGCCATACGGTCAAAAACCATTCGCGCCTGCCCTTCTGCCTCAAGATATTTGAGGTTTTTTAAGGTGGTACTACTGGCGTTATTTGTCAATTGAGTGATCATGACTGTCAGCAGTGAGAGGATCGCGACCGAAACCAAGACTTCGACAAGGGTGAAAGCGAATGTTGTTTTGGCAGGGAAGCGCCTACGGCTCATACTAGTTACGATCCAGCGCCGACAAGGTTTCGTAAGATCCATTGAAATAAGTAGGCGCTGAATCGGACGATTTGTCAACCAAAGCAGGCCAAGTAACCAACACCCGTACAAGCGTTGACTTTCCTTGAGTCATCTCTTCAGACGCACTTCCGTAATACATTGTTTTTGCGGGCGGAACGGTAAAGACAAGAGTCGCACGAGAACGCGGATTTTGAGCCGCATTCGCATTTTGATCGACCTCCCCTGCCGGGGATCCATCATCTTTCAAAAAAATCGTGTAAGTGACGCTTCCATCCTTTGGAATTGGAATTTTGTATGTAGGTGAAACGGCGTCTTGCGAAGCGCTGGTTTTCGGGGTGGCACGCAAATCCGCAAGAATCGCTCTTGTCACGCCTGCCGCTGCTGACTGTCTGACCGTATTTAAATTACTCTGAATTCCGACCAACAGAAGCCCCACCATGGTTAAAAGACAAAACGAGGCAACTCCTAGTGCCAACATCACCTCAACCAACGAGAAACCCTTTTCCGATTTCTGAATTTTCATGGCCGATAAATGCGGGTGGCCCCCGTCATTCCATCGATCTGAATCGCGGCGACATTACAGACACTCGCGGCGAGTTTCCCTTGTGCCTGCTGTAGTCCAATCTCCATATAACTGACAATTCCATCTTGATTACTGGAAGACTGGATCCTGGCAACCCCTTGCGGGTCAAATTGAATCACTTTGGAAAAAAAGTACTGAACCTGACTGGAATTCACCGGCCATGCAAAGGGAGTGGCAGACTGACAAGAGGAATTTCCGAGAGCGGACTCGTTACTCGCAACCTCAGGTCTCACCATGTTACCTGTCGGCGTTTCTGTCAAGTCGGCTAACCGAAGATTGAAAAAGCTTTTAATCTTACTGAGAGGAACGAGATTCGATGCGTCCAAACTTCCGGGATTATTCACATTGTAACCGCAAGTACCATCCTTGGAGGCCACGACTGCAAGCACCACTTCGCTCATCCCTCCCTCACTCGCCGCATTCACTTCCTGAAGTCCGACATAGGTGTAGGTATTGTTCGCCATGGCATAGGCCTTTGCCTGCTCTACTGTACCAGTTATTTCGTAAGCTGCACTTGTAATTTCGCTGGCTCCTTTGATCCCAGAAATCGCGGGCCCCATCAGTCCCATCAGGAGAGCAACGATACTAATAACCACAAGCAACTCTATGAGCGTAAAGGCTTTAGAGCCTTTAGCGGTTACTTCGGACGAATATTTGATGTTTTTGATCATATGCTTCAATTACAATATAAGGATACTTCTGCGAGGGATGAAAAGACATAGGAAAAACGAACGAGTATTTGACTTTTTCGCCCCTCCCGCCCTCTCATGACATCGGATCAAAAGGTTTTCGAAAAATGAAAGCGCGTCACTCCAATCCTTTAACAGGTAAAGCCACTAGGATCAAAATGCTGTATTTTATCTATGCTTCTGTTACACTAATATGAATAGCAAGAAGACTTTCTGGAGAGTCGGACCCAATCGATATGTGTTTTTTTCTTATGAGAGCGGTTAAGACTCAGTTTTCAAATATCACAGCCCGCGTGAATTATTCTAAAATTGTCATTTTTACTGGTTTTCTCCTTGGATCCCCATGTCTCTCATTTGCTTCCGTTTGGGCCGGCGGAAGTGGCAACTGGAGCAGCGATGTAAATCCTGGCTGGAACGGCACGGGCGTACCAAATGGAGTGGGAGCGATTGCTTCTTTTTCTGGTGGCACCGCAGGGACCACGACACAGGATGTAGTCGGCGTGACGCTCGGAACGATCGATTTTAGCTCAGGCAATGTCCAGAGATCGTTAACGATGACCAATGGGATAACGCTTGATCAGGATGGCGCCGGCTCCGGCGTTGCCACCATTAGTAACACCAACGCAAATGCCGGCTCCTTGAATCGCCTTTCTATTGGCGTCGGCACCTTCACATTGGCTGATAATCTTCTCATTAGTAATAGCGGCGGATCCACCAATACCAGTGCTTCGATTTCCATCTCGACGACTTTTGGCGGTACCGGAAATATGACGTTGAGCAATGTGAGTAACAGTCTTTCGACGGCAATGATTACGATCACCGGGTCGAATACGTTTACGGGGAACGTCGCGATTCAAAAAGGGGCGGTGACCATTGCTCAAAATACGGGAATGGGGAACGCCGCGAATGCGGTGACGTTGGGAAGTGCCAGCAATGGTGGGGCAACGCTTGTTTCTACCGGCACAACGACGAGTTTTGCCAATAATATTACCGTCGCTGCGGGTGCGGGAGGAACGCTCCTTCTTGGATCGACGAATGCAGGTGCAACGAACTCTTCGTTTACCGGGACGATCGCGTTGAGTGGTGATTTGAATATCACGAGTAGCAAGACGGGCGGAGCGAGTGTTAATTTTACAAATATCATTTCAGGCGCCGGATCCCTCACCAAAGAAGGAACGGGAATTGCCTCTCTCTCTGGGGCGAACACCCATTCAGGCGATACGATCGTCTCAGCGGGGACACTGGCTTTAGGTGGCGTTAACGCACTCCAGAATAGCACGTTGGATGTCGGCTCTTCTGGATCGCAGGATGTCACGTTTACCGTTGGCGGCAATAACACGTACAATTTGGGGGGATTAAAAAATGCGGATGATTTAGCCATCGGTGGCAATACCTTGAGTGTTGGATCTAATAATCAGAGCACGACTTATTCAGGGGTCCTCAGTGGTGCGAGCGGTGGATTGACCAAAGTGGGCACCGGAACACTGATCCTCTCGGGGGCCAGTGCGAATACCAATACTGGGGCGACGACGGTCAGTGCCGGGATCTTAGCCTTAAATAAAACCGCCGGCGTGAATGCGATCGATAATGTCACCACCACCGTTAGTACGGGAGGAACCCTCCGTTGGGATGCGTCGAATCAAGTTCATGACACGGCAACCATTGTTTTGAATGGAGGTACGCTCAATTTGAACGGCCAGAGTGAAGGGATGGGAACGCTCAGTGCAACGGCCAATTCATTTATCAATTTTGGAAGCGGCACCGCGGCAATCACCTTTTTGGATAGTATCGGAACCTTGACGGCAAACTCGATCTCGATCAGTAATTTTACTCTCGGAACAGATACATTGCGATTTGGAGGGGGCGCTGGAACAGTTGATGTGTCGCGGCTGATTTTTACTGATTTTGGAGGGATTGCTGGAATTAACGATGGGACGGGCTTTATTACTCCAAACGTCACTCAGATTGGAAGTGATATTTTCTTTTCAAATCCAATCACTGGAACGAATGCGATTACTCAAAACACGGCGGGAACCACCATGATCCTCACGGGAACCAATACCTCAACAGGTATCGCAACAGTGAACACTGGCACTTTGTCGATTGGAACATCTGCCGGAGGAAACTGGGTCGGAAACGTCGTGGCGAACGGAGGAATCTTAAAAGGAATTGGAACCATCTCCGGAAACATTACGATTAATAGCGGAGCCACGTACAGTCCAGGAAACTCTCCCGGGATCCAAGTGGTGGCGGGAAACGCCACCGTCAATCCCGGCGGAACGCTTCTGATTGAAATCGACGGAGCAACGGCCGGAAACGGTGCTGGCTTCTACGACCAGACGCAAGTCGGAGGAACGGCAACGATCAATGGAGGAACCCTGCAAGGGTTCACGATCTTCTCCGGATCAACAAACTTCGTTCCTCAGTTCGGAACGAAAGTCACCTTCCTGACGGCCTCCTCGGTGACAGGCTCGTTTCAGTCGTATGACTTTTCAGGCAATGGCAACGGAGTGAGCTGGATGCCGGAGTATCGGAACACGGAAGTGAATCTCTTCGCAGTTCCTGCAGATTTTGGAAATGTCTCCGGATTCAATTCAAACCAGAACTCCGTCGGTCGAGCCTTGCAAAGTTTTCGTCCGGCAGCGATTGATGCCAGAACGGTAGCAGGAAGTTCGGGAGTCACCGCAACGAGTGATGTCGGAAAGATCTTCAATGGATTGATGCGGCAAGACAACAGCGGATTAAAGACGGCCTACGATCAATTGAGTCCTGAAAAGTTAACGGCGATGAGTGCGACGGTGAAACAGTTCGGAAGCATCAGTAACAGCGGAACAAACCAAAGACTAAGTCAGATCCGATGGGGAGATCGAGGAGTCAGTCTGAATGGAATCACCCTTCAAACGCTCGATGGAGATTATGAAAATGAACTGCTCGCCGTCGAAAAGGGAGCAATCCTGATCCCGAAGAAGAAGTTTTCAGGAAAGACCGGATTCTTTGTGAATACGACCGGGAGCTACTCGGATGTCGATTCGGATGAAAGAAGGATCGGGTATGAGAACCGATTGGGAGGAATCACGGCAGGGATTGATCAGGAACTAACGAAAGAAGTAACGGCCGGGTTCTTTGCAGGTCAAGGGTACGCCGACACGAAACTTGGAGGGGGCGGAGGATCGGTGGAGGCAAATTCCGGAAGAATCGGAATCTACGGAGGATACCACAAGAACGGATACTATCTGAACGGAAGTCTCGGAGCAGGAACAACGAGCTTTGATACGAAACGAAACATTGGATTTATCGGAGAGACCGCCTCGGGCTCAACGCAAGGCTATGATCTCAGCGGACAAATCGTCGGAGGCGTTGATTTTCAGACGGAGGAATGGGTCTGGGGACCGATCGCAAAGCTCGATTACGGGTATCAATGGATTGAGAAGTACAATGAGAGAGGATCGGCCGCGCGATTGAATCTTGATAGCCAAGCCGGAGCCTCGGCAGAGACCGGAGCCGGAATGAGAGTGAGTCGCCCGTTTAACTACAATGGCTGGAAATGGATCCCGGAATTAAGATTGATGGGATCGCATCAGTGGGAAAAACCGAACGACATTCGCGCACAGTTTGCGGCAGGAGGCGATGCCTTTACGGTGCATCCGGAAGGAGCCGGCCAAGAGATGATCATCCCGGGAGCAGGCCTTCAACTCAGATTTAGCGAAACGACAACACTGAACTTTGGTTATGAAGCCCGCGTGAACTTGGAGTCCTGTTCCCACCAGTTGGATTTGGGGATTGCGACAAGGTTTTGAGATCATCCTCATCATTCCCTCTCATCGTCCCGTCTAACGGGAGCGCGGACAGGGAGGGATTCGAACCAAATTACCGTTACTTTCAGAGGTAAAATATCCTATTTTCACTCGTAATCAAGCAGAATTACAACCTACTCGAAAGCTACTCATGAAGATCCGTTCACTGGCAAATTCACTGGCAATTAAAATCGAAAAATCCGCCTGACAGCAATCGCCATTTGCCATATTGCGTCTCACTGTAAAATCCCATCAAAAACTTATTACAGGCACCGTCATTCGCCTCGATTCCACATTCTTCGCGACAGGTCATCGCCTTAATTTCACGCTTTTTTAGCCTTTTGAAAGACCGATAAAAAGCACTCAGACTCCTCTCCTAAGCTCCGCTTGAGGTCATAATTTCCATCCGGAAAAATCTTCGAACAGAGCTCGAACGAACTTCGAACACCGTTCGAGCTTGGTTCGAACTTCGTTCGAAGCTTGTTCGAGCTTACGGCCAATAGTGGATGATGGGGCGCGAGAGGGATCTGCGATTCGGGAAGTCAGTGCTTTCATCGCCATCATTTCGAATTTTTGTGAGTAAAAAGAGTGAGCCGCCAGTATTGCTTTAGATCGCAAAAAAGTTACTTCCTCTCTTTAAGTCGATGACATTTAAGACGTTCGGGTGAATTTCCTGCGTGATTTTGGATAAACTGGATTCTTTTGGCCTTTCTGGAACAAATATTGCTTTGCTGGAGCCTTAAAATACTTTGAGTCGGTATTGCCTAAAGGTTGACAGAAATTGGAGATGTCTGTAGGCCTTTGGGGTCCAAAAGAAGAAAAGGGAGGTTTGAGATGCGTAAAATGAAATGGTTAACGTTGGTTGCAACCCTATTCGCGGTGGTTCATGCGTACTCGACGCCAGTCAAGGAGAACGCTCTGACAGGGAACAAGACTGAAAAGAATTCTCGCTTGGACGATGGCACATGCCCTCCACCACCGCCCCCTCCTCCCGGCGAGTAAAATTTAAACAAACTGACTTAGAAAATCCGATGAAAAGCGCTTTTCACATTTGTTTTCTCATTGGATTTTTTGCATTGGTGTCCGAAGGTTGGAGTTGCGGGATGGAATGGAAAATGCCAATCAATCATTTCAATTTCGTCAATGAGCAAGGGCATTTAAGCTACTGGGAACAGATTGGGACACTAGATCTGGGGGATGACTTGCAACTACCTTTGATTATCGGTTTTAAATCGAGTCGGGAAACGGTTTCGGATCTACTGGGGCAATCTTGGCTCATGCCCTTGCTGGAATCCCATTTCATCCAACTAGACGACCAGTGGTTTCAGATGGTTCAACCCGATGGATTAAATCAAAAATTTCTTCGAGAGAAGGCGACTGATACGACACTAAAGGGTGGGGGTGGATGGATGGCCGAAATTCAGGGTGATATCATTAATGCATGGGCAGTGTGCGGATGGAAGTTGACTTACCACAAGGGAAAGTTGGTTTCAATCACCACTCCAAAAAGCAAAACGATCAACTTGGAATATTCAGGGGGACGGGTTACGGAGGTAAAAGAAGGCGGCACCACTGTTTTGAAGGTGGATTTGAATCCCAATACAAATCAAGTCGTTGGAATTACAGCCGGTGAAAAAAGTTATAAGTTTGAGCAGGATCGAAAGCCGAGAGTTCAAGTCATTAACGGCCAGAACTTGATTGGAGGAATGGATCTTTCTCTCCATAAACTGACTTTTCCCAATGGACATTTCAAAACGTATGAGTTTGCAGTCGATCAAAAGCTTCAGCCGACTCTAAAGATCACTGAAAATGGAACTGAGAGAAATTTTGCATGGAATCCGATCAATCGGTTAATTCTCTCAGACAATGACTGGACCTATAAAATCACCCCTGATGAGAAGAATCCAAACAATAATGCCGCCATTGGAAGAAAAAACGCCAAAGGACAGGAAGAATTCTGGCACTATGATCGAGCTAAAGGAATTGAAGTTGTTCAGGATATTTTTGGAAAAAAAAGAACTGCCACGTGGTTTGTGAGCGGAATCTTAGCCGGGAAGCCAAGAAAAGTTGAAGAATCTACGAATGGGAAAATCCAAGCAATGGAGCAGTCTTTTTATGATGAGAAAGCGAGTTTAATTCGAAAGAAAGTGATCAAAAATGAAGAATTAATTGATACAGAATACATTCGAAATGATAAGGGATTAATTTTGCAAGAAATCAGAAATGGCAAGACCTTAGTAAATAATGAATATGATGGGACGGGTCGATTAGTTAAAGTATTATATCCAGATGGAAAGATTTCTCAGTATTACTACAATGCTGATGGCAGTATAGAAAAGACGGGTATCGACAAAAATAATCGAAAAACCGTCGAAATAATTAAAGAAAATAATCTTTTAAAAAGAATTACTCCCGAGGGCGAGATAGTGGAGTACCACTATTCTTCAAGAGGGGTTTTACTTTCCGAGGAAAGATCTCTAAGCTCCTTAAAAACGAAATTAGAATATTCGTATGGAGTCGACGGCCGTTTTGTTTCGATCAAAAAAAATAAAATGCCTTATATAGACTTCTTTACTACACAAAAAAATCAAAAAATTCAAGCCTACTACGCAGACGATGGGAGCATGGAAAAGGTCTGGAATATTTCATTAGATAAAGAGTATCTTGGATTAGATGGTCTTGATTATTTAAGGAAAGAACATATTAAAAATTAGACGGATAGGTACTTATGAAGAGAAAAATATTAAAAATAGTTGGAGCGTTCGTTTTGAGTTTTTCTTATGCGTTTTCACAGGATGCCGTCGCTCCTTCTTTGGCGGAACCGAAAGATAAAGAGGCTGAGACCTCTGCAAAAAGGGTACTTTTAAGTGAAGGTGATGGGATTTAAAAAA
>CAZKRU010000008.1:0-67595 GCA_964555235.1 uncultured Verrucomicrobiota bacterium | reverse complement strand
GTTTCTTCAGAAAAATCCTTTACGAGTGGATGGTCTTTTTCTGTTTTGGAGACCATTGAAATTCAAACGCTTTGCGCCTTGGCGGGCTTAGCGAGAGATGAATCCACTTCACAACCGTGTCAGCGCGTTCCACGGGCAGGAGCTTTGTGTGAGGAATCTCTTAATTGTCCAATCCGGGTTAAAAGATAAATTAAGAATCCGCTTGCCCTCAGGAGACTCTTTTTGGGATGCTTAACCCCTTATGAGCAAGGGAGAACAGCCTTACGTCGCTCCGCTGGAGTTTGAGAAGCCGATTGTGGAGTTGGAGAAGAAGCTTCAGGAGCTTCAGGTCCACTCGGATAAGCATGACTTGTCGATGGACAAGGAGGTGCAGACGCTTCAATCCAAGATGGAGGAGATGAAGACGTCGATTTATGATAATCTGACGCCGTGGCAGCGGGTTCAAATTGTGAGGCATCCGCGCCGTCCGTATCTACTCGATTACGTGAGGCGGATGACTACGGATTTTGTGGAGCTCTGTGGGGATCGTCTTTTCAGTAATGACCGGGCGATGGTGGGAGGATTGGCGACAATCGGTTCGCAACGCGTGATGATCGTGGGCCAGCAGAAGGGGCGCGATACGAAGGAGAATATCATGCGGAACTTCGGGATGGCTCATTCCGAGGGGTACCGCAAGGCGCTTCGCTTGATGCGGATGGCGGACAAGTTTGGTCTTCCCGTGGTTTGCATGATTGATACGCCGGGGGCGTTTCCAGGAATTGGCGCCGAAGAGCGTCACATTGGAGAGGCGATTGCGGTGAATATCCGTGAAATGTTTAATTTACGAGTTCCCGTGGTGGCGATCGTGATTGGCGAGGGAGGAAGTGGGGGGGCGCTAGGAATTGGTGTGGCGGATCGTGTGCTGATTTTGGAGAATGGGTACTACTCGGTGATTTCTCCGGAAGGATGTGCGGCGATTTTGTGGAAAGATCGTGCGCATGCGCCGAAGGCGGCGGCGGCGCTCAAGATGAGTGCTCGGGACTTATTGGAGCTCAAGTTGGTGGACGAAGTTGTTCCCGAGCCACGTGGAGGGGCGCATCGCGATTGGGATCAGGCGGCGGATGCGGTTCGCGCGGCGTTGGAGAAAAATTTGACCGCATTGGCAAAGGTGCCGACAGAAAAACTATTGGATCAGCGTTACGAGCGTTACCGTGCGTTTGGTGTCTTTTCGGAATAACGATTTTGGTTTGAGTTGAGGATGAAGTGATGAAAGAGATTATTTATCTGGATAACAATGCGACGACGGCGATTGCGCCGGAGGTTTTTGAGGCGATGGTCCCTTATTTAACGGAGCAGTATGGGAATCCATCCAGTGCCTATTCGTTTGGGCATCAAGTACGTCGGGCGGTGGAAACGGCGCGGGAGCAGGTGGCTCAGTTACTGAATGTCGATCCGAAGGAGATTTACTTTACGAGTTGTGGAACGGAATCGGATAATGCGGCGATCTTTTCAGCATTGCAAACGACGCGTAAAAAACATTTCGTGACGACGCAAGTGGAGCACTCCGCAGTTTTGCATTTGGGAGAAACCCTTGAGCAGCGAGGGCATGGAGTGACCTGGTTGCCGGTGAATTCGGATGGAACCCTTGACCTTGTAATGGTGGCGGATGCGATTCGTCCAGATACGGCGGTTGTTTCAATCATGTGGGCGAATAACGAAACCGGGGTTCTTTTTCCGGTGGAGGAAATTTCGAAGCTCTGTCGGGAGAAGGGTGTTTTGTTTCACACGGATGCCGTGCAGACGCCGGGAAAAATCGCATTGGATCTTCAAAAAACTCCGGTCGATTTTCTGGCGATCTCGGGTCACAAGCTTCATGCCCCGAAAGGGGTTGGAGCGCTCTATGTTCGAAAAGGAGTTCCGTTTACCTCGTATCTGATTGGGGGCGGGCAGGAACGCGGTCGTCGTGCGGGAACTGAAAACGTTGCTTCGATTATTGCACTGGGCGTTGCGGCTTCATTGGCGCGCGAGACGTTGGTCGAAGAGCAGACTCGGGTGCGGGCGCTGCGGGATCGTTTTGAGAAGCAGATTCTGGAAACGGTTCCGAAGACGAAGTTGAATGGAAATCGAGAGCAGCGTTTGCCGAACACCACGAATCTTTCGTTTCTCGGGGTGGAATCGGAGGCGATTTTGATGGCGTTAGATCAAGAGGGGATTTGTGCATCGTCGGGATCGGCCTGTACGACCGGTTCGGTGGAGCCGTCGCACGTGTTGACCGCAATGGGGATTTCGGCTTCTGAAGCGAGGAGTTCGATTCGCTTTTCATTCAGTCATTTTAACACCGATGCCGAAGTCAATCGGGCGCTGGAAGTGCTTCCAGGAATCATTCAGCGGTTGCGCGAGGCGATACCGGTGAAAGGTTGAGTGGTTTCGAATGCTCGCTCCAACGCTCTCAAAACTTCGAAACCTTGGAGTCGTTGTGGTAAATCCGGTCTTTTACCTCAAAGACTCGACGGGCTCAAAGTTCGAGGCCTTGGAGTTTTTGCGGTTAAAACGGTTTTCTATTTGTTTTAAACGGATCGGTGCATCCCCGGGGATTGCTTAAAAAAGGGAAACGGCTTTGACAAAAACGCTGGAATCCATTTTGGGTGACGAGTCCCTGCGCCAGGAACTTTTTCCAGTAACGCGCAACGGGGTCTTTTTGGCGCATGCCGGAGTGGCTCCGTTGACGGGGCCCGCAGCTCGGGCGATTTCAGAATATGCCGCCGCGATTACTCAGGATCAGCAGGAGTGCGGAAATTTCTGGGAAGTGGTTCGACAAACGCGTGAGCAATCGGCCCGGTTGATTGGAGCGAAGCCGGAGGAGATTGCGTTGCTCGGGCCGACGGCGTTGGGATTAAATTTGGTGGCAAACGGATTGACGTGGAGTGCCGGGGATGAGGTGGTTTTTTATCCGGATGATTATCCTTCGAATGTTTATCCGTGGTCGGGATTAAAATCGCAAGGCGTTCGTCCTGTTCCGCTGACTCCGAATCGTCCGGGAGAGATTACGCCGGAGCTTGTTTTTGCCTCTTTGAGTTCCAAGACCAAGCTCGTTGCGCTCAGTTCGTGTCATTATCTCACCGGTTATCGTTTGGATTATCAGACGATTGGGGAGGAATTGCACCGGCGCGGGATTTTGTTCTGTTTGGATTCCATTCAATCGCTCGGGGCGACGCCGGTGAATGTGAAGTATCTCGATTTTTTGAGTGCGGATTCTCACAAGTGGCTTTTGGGGCCTTTGGGGGCGGGAATTTTTTATGTGAAAGAGGAACACTTTGAGCGGCTTCGCCCGACGTTGCTCGGTTCCTGGAATGTGAATTCGCCCGGATTTATCGCGCAGTCGGAAATTGCGTTTCCTAAAAATGGACAACGGTACGAGCCGGGGTCGGTGAATGGGCTTGGAATTGTCGGAATGAACGCCTCGCTGGATTTGATTTTAGAGGTTGGAGTGGAGCAGATAGGGCCACGACTTCGTCGCTTGCATCAGGTTTTGGCAGAGGGGATGAAAGCGAAAGGGTGGACGGTTTTGTCGGAATTATTTCCTGAAGGGAATCGCACCGGGATTGTGACCGTGACGCATCCCGAGGAGGATTTGAAGGCCGTGGTGCGGCGACTGACAGAAGCGAAGATGATCGTTTCAATGCGTTGGAATCGGGAGGGGAAGAAGTTTATCCGTTTTTCGCCGCATTTTTATAATACCGAAGCGGAGTTGAAGTTGGTGATGGAGGTGATTTGAGATTTTGACAATCGGATTGAATTGCGGTTAGGTGATGGCGTGCCGAGTAAAAAAAAATATCTAAAATTCCTTCGAATTCTCGCCTCAGAAAAAAAACTCGGAGAGGACGAAAAGATTCTGATTGCCCGAAGCCTCGCCTCCACGCCGGACGAACGTTGGCAGGCACATCAAAACTTTCTCCGCTCGCACGGCTTATTCACCTTTTCCGAAAGGAAAAAATTCGGTTTCAAATTGCCGGGATGACGGCAGGGATCTTGCAGGGGGTTCCGGCCAGTACCTTGGATACCGATCTCTGGGTAGATCTTCCGGAACGTCAGTATGTTCGGGTCTTGGCGCTTTGTCAGGCTCAAGGGGCACGTTTGTTAGCGAAAACGGTGGTTGCACTTTCAGATGATACGCTTGTCAATTTTCTCTATCGGATCGACGGCTTGAAGTCGTTTGAGGTGGAGTATCAAAAGACGCGTTGGATCCGATGGCAAAAGATCAAGGTGGCGGTTCTTCCGTTAGAGCGATTGATTCGCAGCAAGGCTTTTGTGGCGAGGCCCAAGGATTTGGCGCACCTTCCGCTCTTAAGACAGGTATTGCGGGCTTCTCGAAAAATTTAGGCTGTCAGGCCGTGTGATTGATCCGGGCATTTATTCAGGGGCGTGATAGTGCTTCGGTCCACCCAGTTTCATAAAACGGGAATTCACATGGAATCCTGCGCCTGCAGCGATCAATGCCAAGAGGCCCCCGATGACGTAGGCGTAGCGATAATTATTTCCCGTGGCATCGATGAGGGAACCGAGGGCTGGACCGGTGATCATTGTGCCGATGGAGAGCAGAACGCCTCCGGCGGAGGCGAATTGAGCAAACTTGGAGTGGGGGAAAAGTCGTTGCCCCAATGTCGCCGCAGTCGTGAAATAACAACCTGAAACGACAACGTGCAGGACCAACGCAATGGCATACATTTTTGGATTGGTCGCATAGATACTTCCCCAAATACAGATGGCGGCATAGGCCAAGAGCGAAACAATTCCGGTGCGAATTGGGTGAAAAACGTCGGCAAGCCAGCCGAGAAAGTAGGAAAGGCAGAGGGAAATAAAGAAAGAGAAGGCCAGGCATTTTCCATAATATTCCATATCCATCCCCATGCTCTTGGCATAGGGAATATTGAAGATGTTGATCGGTTGGAAGCACAACGCAGCCAGAGTCATCATGACGAAAATCCAAATGTAGTGGGAGCTGGTAAAGCACTCGCGAAAGTAGATTTTTGTAGCGTGCACCAAGGAATCCACCGGATGGATTTTGGTGGGGTCGGCTGGGGGAGGGGGAGGGTAGTCTCCTTCTTTGATTTTGTAGCAGACCCAGAGAAATCCGACTCCGTAGAGGAGTCCCACCACACAAAAAATACCAGTATACCAGGAATCTACTTTTCCAATGATCCAGGTGTTAAAAATCATTCCATCGATGAGACTGACGGCGCGGAAAAGCCCGTAAAAACGGCCTAGTAATTCCTTGGGGACGACGTCATTGATGAGGCCTCCGAACACGGCTTGCGCAGCAACGGTTGCCAGTTCAAAGGCGGCCCAAAAGAGGCCAAAACAAATGACGGTCGCAATTTTCTCACCGGGAGAGGAAGCGCCCAGAAATTGGTGGAGGAGGGGGCCCAGATAGGGGCAGAGCCCCATGCCGATGATCCCGAATGCTGCAATGGGGGTGGTGACAAGAAGAAAGGGGATGCGGCGTCCCCATTTGCTTCGAAGGCGGTCGGATTTATAGCTGACGACGGGGCTCAAAAAAAGATGCAGAGCCGCAGGGAATGACGAAAGAATGAGTGCGAAAACCAGATTTGGAATCTCCAAGTGTTTGAGGTACCAGGAGGCCACGGGACCGACGGAGCGATCGCGCATGGACCAAAAAAAATCTCCCAAAAGCAGGATAAGAAAGAGGGAGATGAGGGCGGATTTGGTATAGGAAAGGGAACCAATTTTCCAGGTTTTTGTCTTACCAGTGGGATCGATCGGGTGATCTTGAGGAGCATCGGAGTCGAGAGGGGCAGGATTCATGAGAATAGTGAGCTGTTGAACGAAACCCTACGGTGGGCTTTTTAAAAGGCGATACTTTTTCTCAAGGAAAGAGCATCTGATTTTTTAACCCAGATTTTGCATTAGAAAATGCAAAATCTGTCCTGGCGGGAAGAAGGACCCCGACGCATGTCGGGGGGTAAAACCCCGCCGAGATTTCATTCGCCAAAATGGTGAATGAAATTGAAGGGGAAATCGGCCTCAAAAAAACCGCTCTTTCAGAGTGGATTTTTATGAGGCAAATTTTGGAATAGAGGGGGTCTATTGCAAAATTTGGGTTTAATCAGGCGCTTGATAGTGTTGAGGTCCCCCCAGTTTCATGAAGTGCGAATAGACTTTGAATCCGATGAGGGCGGCGATAAAGGCCAAGGCACCTCCTACCACAAAGGCGTATCGGTAGTTATTTCCGGTGACATCAATCAAGGATCCGACGGCGGGCCCGAAGACCATGCTGCAGAGCGCCAGAAGAATTCCCCCTGCTGACGAGAATTGTGCAAATTTCGATTGAGGGAAAAGTCGCTGTCCCAAAGTGGCGGCGGTGGTGAAGTAACACCCTGAAATCACGGTGTGAAGGACGAGGGCGATTGCGTACATTTTGGGGTTAATGGCAAAAAGACTACTCCAAAGGCAGATGGCGGCGTAGAGCAAAAGAGAGGCAATTCCGGTGCGAATTGGATGAAAGAGATCGGCAAGCCATCCGAGGAAATAGGAAAGACAGAGCGAGACAAAGAAGGAGAGAGCGACGCATTTTCCGTAATAATCCATATCCATTCCCATGCTTTTGGCATAGGGAATATTGAAAATATTGATTGGCATGAAGCACAAGGCAGACAAGGTCATCATGACGAAGATCCAAGTGTAGTGGGTGTTGGAATAGCATTCCCGGCAATAGGTTTTCGTGGCGTGAAGGAAGGAGTCGATGGGATGGGACTTCGTCGGATCTGCTGGAGGAGGAGGGGGATATTCTCCCTCTTTGATTTTGTGGCAGACCCAGAGGAATCCGACTCCGTAAAGAAGTCCTACCACGCAAAAAATACCGGTATACCAATCATCGACTTTTCCAAGGATCCAATAGCTAAAAATCATTCCATCGATCAAGCTCACAGCACGAAAAAGTCCGTAAAAACGTCCGATCAGCGCCTTGGGGACGACGTCGTTGATGAGGCCTCCAAATACGGCTTGAGCTGTAATGGTTGCCAGTTCAAAGGCGGCCCAAAAGAGTCCGAAGCAGATGACGGTCGAAATTTTTTCACCGGGGGAGGAAGTGCCCAGAAATTGGTGTAGAGCGGGGCCGAGAAACGGACAGAGTCCCATGCCGATGATTCCGAATGCGGCGAGGGGGGTGGTGACAAGAAGGAACGGGATGCGGCGTCCGCGTTTGTTTCGAAGACGATCAGATTTGTAGCTAATGACAGGGCCCAATAAGAGGCCAACGGCTGCGGGAAATGACGAAAGAATCAGAGCGAAAAGCAGATTCGGAATCTCCAGATGTTTGAGATACCAGGCTGCCATGGGGCCAACCGAGCGATCGCGCATGGACCAGAAAAAATCTCCCAAAAGCAGGACTAAAAAGAGGGTGATCAGTCCCGATTTGGTGTAGGCGAGGGAGCCGATTCTCCAGATTTTAGTTTGGTTGGTAGGGTCCGTCAGGGAGTCTTGAGGAGAATTGGAATTAGAGGGGGAGGGATTCATGGAGATCGTTGACGATGGATCAAGACCCTATGGAGGGCTTTTGAAAAGGCGACATATTTTACATTCGGTATTTTGGAGCTTGGCTGGGGTAAAAAGGAGCTTTTGTTGTTTTCGCTTCCAGTGGAGACGGAGAGGAAGTTGTCAAGAGGGTGTTTTGTTGTCATTAAACTTTTTTCTGTAAAAAGTCTTGCCGACTTCGTGGGAGGGGCTTAGGCTTCCATTTAAATCGGAGGGGTGTACTTGACGACCGGAATGAAAAATGGATTTCTGAGGAAAGTGGCGAATAGCCCAAAATATCAGATTTTGGCAGAGATTAAGCGGAGTCAAGGACTCTCAGTTTCTGAACTTTGTGAGCGAGTGAACCTTTCCTACATGGGAGTCAAGCAGCACTGCGTCGCTCTCGAAAAAGAAGGTTATCTCGACACGTGGCGCCGTCCGAAAGGGATGGGCCGTCCTGAAAAAGCTTACCGTTTGACGGGCCATGCCCAAGAGTTTTTCCCAAGTCAGCACACGGATTTGACGAGTCGTATTTTGGATTCCATTGAGCAGGTGTACGGCTCTGCCGCTCCGGAAAAAATTCTCTACCAGATTTATAAACAGGAAACGGCAGAACTCAAACAGCGCGTTCAAGGGACGACGTTGGAAGAAAAGGCCCGCTGGCTCGTCCGGTTTCGGGATGAGAACGGCTACATGAGCGAGTACTACTTTGATCCTGAGACCCGTCAGCATCAGATCATCGAATACAATTCTCCGGTGCAACCCGTTTCGGATCGTTACGTCTTGGTGCGTGATTTGGAGCGTCAGCAATTTGAAGCGGTGGTCGGTGCGAAGGTAACTCGTAACGAGGAGCGGATTTCCGGACTCTTCAAGTGTATCTTTGTCCTGGAGCCGGTTTAACCATTGTTTTCCCTCCTTCGACGTCTTTGCACGATTGTCGGTTTTCTCGTCCTTCTGTTGATCGGACTCTTTTATTCGCAATCGTTTTGGCTGAATCGGTTACTGGAACGCACGGCTTCCGACTTAACAGAATATCGCTGGCGTGCGGATTCTGTTGAGTGGTTACCAACATGGCCCATCGGACTGGAAATCAAGCAGCTTCGGGTTTGCTATCGTGAAGGGGTTACTCCTGAAGATTTTGTGAGAGCCTCCCGCGCTCACGTGACTTTGGGTTCCATTCCTTGGAGCGAGGGACGTCTTCAAATTCGACGTCTTGAGTCACAAGTGGAAATGGTTAATTGGATCCGTTTTCCGGTGGTTCCGCTGAGCGCCTCCCGTTTGGAGCAGGAAAAAGAAAAGCCGTTTTGGAGGGGAATCACGGTTCAAGAACTTCAATTGGAAGTCGTCGGGTTCGCCTATTTTGATCGCGTTCGAGAGCCATTTCCTCCTCCTCAAATGTATGTCTTAAATCTCAAGACGCCGTTGATTCGAGGCCCGATTCAATCCTGGGAACAATTGGAGAACATCGTCATTCCCGGATTTACAAAATCAAAGCGGGTAACAAAGTGATTCTCTGTCCTCTTTATTTGTTGGGTGGCTGGTTGATTGCGGTTCTGCTCATTCCAAAAATAATCCGTTTGGCTGGATCCGGGGTCGGAATTGATGAGCCGGATGGTGGACGCAAAAAGCATCATGGAAAGATCTCCCGCTTGGGAGGGATTCCGTTGGCAATCGTTTTTCTTTTTAGTGTCGCTCTAGCGGTTTGGCATCGTGGTGAGCGGTGGGGAACCTGGGGGCCGATTTTGCTCTGTTCTGGAATGATCTTTGCGGTCGGTCTTTGGGATGATTTTCGTCCGTTGGGGGCGAAGGTGAAGCTGCTCGCCCAGATCATCATTGCGCTGACGGCGTATTCTTTGGGGATGAGCATCGATCAAATTACCTATCCGGGAGGTGGTTTTACCTTGGATTTGACTCGATGGAGTCTTTTTTTGACGATTTTCTGGCTGATTGCCGTTCCGAATATTGTGAACTTGATTGATGGCGCGGATGGGATTGCGGGAGGATTGGGGGCGTTTCTTTTTGTGACGCTGGGGATTGTGGCGATTTCCTCCCAACAATGGTCTACGGCCTGGGTCTCGTTTGCAATGGCAGGAGGATTAATCGGCTTTTTGATGTTTAACTTTCCTCCGGCAAAAATTTTTCTCGGCGATGGGGGCGCCTACCTGATTGGATTTTGCGTTGCATCGATCTCGCTGAAGAGTTCCAACAAGGGATCGATTGCCGCAGCACTTCTCGTCACGGTAGTTGCGTTGGGATTGCCGATAGCTGATACGTTATTTGCGCTGTTCCGAAGGGCGCTGAAGGGATACCCGATTTTTCGTGCGGATTCGAGTCATATTCATCATCGGCTTCAGAAATTGGGGCTTTCCAAAAAGCGAATGGTACTGGCGATGTATACGGTTTGTGTTTTACTAAGTTTTGTCGGGTTGAGTATTTTTTGGAGTCAGGGACGGACACTTCCGATTGCGGCGGGGATTCTTTTTTTGATGATGATTTATGCGGTGCGGAATCTCGGCTATTTCAGTACGTGGAAGCATTTTCAATTTCAAGTCGATCGCGCCTTGTTGCGACGGGGTGATGTGCAGTATGCGCTTTTACAGGCGGAAGTTTTAGAGTTAGAAGTGGATCGATGTCATACTTGGTCGGAGTTTGAGGAGATTCTCACGCGAACCCTTCGGCGCGTGGGGCTTCATCTCGAACCGCCGGTCGGAGTCTTTCTTATGGTTCGAGTTGAAATTGAGTTAAAGTCAGGGAGTAGGTGGGTCTTGTATGCGGTTTCAGAGAATCAGGATGTGGATCACTGGGAGGGGTTGGCGGATTTGTTCCGGGGGGCCTACACCAAGGCGCTTCAGAAGTGGCTTTAAACTGAGGAACCGATGAGGCATTACCCTGGCGCCCGATTCATCGCTTCAGCAGTCTTGTGTCTCACTCCGCTGCTCTTCGGAGGGGTTGACGCTTGGGTGCAGGAGGCCGGAATTGCGGCCATGGTGATTGGTTATTTGATTTATGTCCCCCGACGGGAGGCGATGCCGTTGCTTTTAATTGGGGCGCTGGCCCTGGGAATGGGGTGGCTGCTCGTGAAGGATTTAATGCCTGCGAGTTACGGGGGAACGTTGATTTGGCGAGAAAGCTTGATTCAAGACTATCAATTGGTGCTCGGTTCGATACGGCATCCGGAGCAGATGCGATTTTGGGATACCTGGTTGATGTTGCTGGCGGGGATTCTCTGGTTTTGGTGGGTGCGATCACTGATGGACGGGAAAGTGGCGAGAGGTCATTTTTGTTGGACGCTTTTGATTTCTGCATTTGTCGTCGCGCTGGTTTCTCTCCTGGTGAAAAATTCGGATCCGGATCGGATCTTTAATTTGCGGTACACCCCTGGATATTTGGGGTTTGGACCGTTTCCAAACCGAAATCATACGGCCTCGCTCTTGGCGATGGGACTGATGATGGGGGGAGGATGTCTCATGGAGATGCTCCGGCACAGGCGCCCGGCGAAGGCGGTCTTTTGTGTTGTGATGGTGGGTGTTATTTTTCAGGCGCTTTTGACCTCGGGATCCCGTGGCGCGCTTGCGGCAGCATTGGGAGGTGGGCTCTTTTTTGTTTTCTGTTTCTTTTTACGTCACAAAAATTTTAAAATCCTGGTCTTGCTCCTTGGAGGAATGCTCCTCGTGGGGAGTTTTTTCTTTCTCTCCAATTCCAAGGTTTTGGGGCGAATTCAACAGGATGGAGTCGGATCCCATGCCTCCGAAGGACGTGTGGAGATTTGGAAGGATGCTTGGAAGGTCGTTCAAGATGCGCCTTGGTTGGGGCATGGACTCGATACATTTGCATCGATCTTCCCCTTCTATCAACGCTACGGCGTGACTAACCACCGGATCCTTCATCCGGAGAGCAGTGGATTGCTGCTTTTGTCTGAATGGGGATTGGTGGCGACTGGCATCGGGTTGGTGATTCTATTGATGATGGTGATTCCTCATCTCAAGCGACTCCCCTGGGTGGAGCACGGTTTTTCGTATCGCACGGGGGCCTTTGCGGCATTGGTGGTGGTGGCTTTGCACGGGTGTTGGGATGTTCCGTGGCATCGATGGGGGATCATGCTTTATGTGCTGACGGTATTAGCGATTGCTTGTCCGAGTTGGATCCATAGCACTGAGAAAACAGCGTCACTTTTAAGTGGAGCCTTTTTGCTTCCGCTGGCGTTGGTCGGAATTTTTAGCGTTTTGCGATGGGCCCCTGGAGCGCCTCACCGTCCTGCGGATGTCGAAGCGATGACCCTTCAGGTTCAGCAGAAAAAAGCAGTTCCTCTCCGGGAAATTGAACGAGCCCTTCGTTGGTATCCGCTTTCTGGAGCACTCCACCATGCGTTTGGGCTTGGAATTTTGCCCGATCCCAATTTGCGGGAGCGGGCTTGGAATCATTTCCGGGTGGCAGATCGATTGATTCCGTATTCGTGGACGATGCCCTATGAACAAGCGGTTGCCGGGACGCCGTACTCCGTCGCGGCGGCGTGCCATTACTGGGCGATGGCGATTGAGCGATCCGGGCATCGTCGCGACGAAATTTTGGGAGTGGCGATGAATCGGACCTCGAAATTTCCAGAAGCGAAGGCCTATTGGCGGCAATATGTTGAGGAGGAGTCGTATCTGATTCCTGCTTACCTTCTGCAGGTTTCGCCTTCGGATGCTTCAACGCTTTATGCGAAGTGGTGGAAAGAACGTTCCAATCGCACCGATTGGACGGATGGAGAGCGAAGCGCCTTTTATTTGACGGTGTCGCGTTGGGGAACTTTGGAGCAATTTCAATCTTGGGTGAAGGCAAACGAATCTCGCGAGAATCAAGAATATCTCTTGTGGGTGAGAGTTTACCACGAGATGAAACGAGATGATCTCGCTTGGGAGATTTTGAAAAAAAGACTGCCGACTCCTGTTTTTTCGAGCTCCGTTTCCGAAAATCTTAACTTTCTCAGGGGAGAATGGGAGCAGCATCCGGAAAATTGGTCGAACGCACAAAGTTTGACCCTTTATTATCACTCCAAGGAAGCCTGGGAGGAGCGGAATCAGGTGATTTTTTCGACTGCGCGACGGGAAGGGGCTCCGGTTTGGTTTCGGGAAGTGGGCGCTCGCATTTTAGGGGATCAGGGGGATTTTTCTGGAGCGATTAAACTTTTGCTGCGTCACCGATGAAGCGAGCTTCTTTTTTAATTTTTGTCTTGGGGTTTTTGGGCTGGGCGGGATGGTCGTGCGGGGGAGACTGGCGTTATAATCCTCAATACTCGTATGGCCCGATTGTCCCGGTGCTGAGCGGCTATTTTCTTTGGAATCGATTGCGAAAATTGAACCTAAATACCTTGCAGGCGGGACCGCGCCTGAGTCCCTGGTTTCTGTTTTCGGTTGCCTTGATGCTCTTGCCATTGGAATGGATTCGCCAACAGATTCCTTCGTTTCGATTGATTTTGTGGATCCAAGCAATGTTGGCGATCGGAGTGACCTGGTATTCGGCCTTTGCCGCAGGAGGGAAAACCAATGCAAAGGCATTTGCCTTTCCACTTTTTTTTCTACTTCTCGCGGTCCCGTGGCCCACCCGATTGGAGGAACCGTTGACGCGAGGATTGATGTCGATGGTAGCTGAGATGACGGAGGAAGGGCTGCATTGGATCGGAATCTTTGCGCGGAGGGAGGGTGAGACGATTGCGTTGCGCGAAGGAATGGTGGGAGTCAGTGAAGCGTGCAGTGGGATTCGCTCGCTTCAAGGAGCCATCATGGTAGCGCTGGCGACCGGAGAGATTTTTGAATTGGGACGAAGAAAACGGCTGGGGCTTCTCTTACTTGGAATTCTCTTTGCATTTCTTGGGAATTTAATTCGAGCCTTGATGCTTTGTTGGATTGGAGAAAAAGAGGGAATCGAGGCTCTTGAAAAATTGCACGATACCGGAGGGAGCTCCATTCTGATCGGAGTCACGCTTGGGATTTTTGCGATTGGAATTTGGATGGGAAAAACGCAGAAAATGGAGCCTGGCAGGGGGAAATTAAAAGAATGGTGGGATCGCTTGTCATGGGATCGACTTCCCGATTTTCGTCCTCCACTTGCGGTTGCGCTCTTGGGGATTGGTTTTTGTCATGCGTGGTATTTATGGATGGAGCGGAACGATCAGCCCCAAGTGGCTCCGGCGTTTCAACTGCAAGCAGGTTTGGAGCGTCAGTCGATTCCTCTGGAGGTTTGGAGAAATCTTCGGCCAACCTCGGGAGAATCTGGAGTGCGAAAAGTGGCGGAACTTCCCGGGGGACGTATTTCGTATTATCACTTCTTCTGGCGTCCCGTGGCGAGGAATTCATCGGGGCATTTGCATCGGCCTGACGCGTGTATGGGCGGAATCGGTTGGCGATTGGCCCGCCCCGTGGAAACACGGGTCTTCCCGGTCTCGGGGAATGCGCTTCAGTGGTACGTCCTGGCATTTGAAAAGCCGAACCTCAAAGTCATTCAACTCTGGGGGGTCTGGAAAAACAGAGAACCGGTCGTGCTCGATTTTCACAAAGGGGCGGCTGAATTGCCGGTCTCGTGGAAGGAGTTGATGCAAGGTCAGCGACGATCCGGGGTGGAAATTGTCTCTTGCGTGATTCCTTATCGAGATCGTGAGCCTGCGTCGGAGGAGATCGCAAAGATATTACAAGATGCCTTTATTTATGGTTTGCCGGCCGATTGATTTTAACGTGGGCGAACTCAAGTTTTTGTTTTAACGTGAGATGTTATGTCGCTCAGCAAGGAGGAACTTTTTGATAACGAGTGGAGACCTCGCACTAAGGGGATTTTAGCGACGCTTCTTGTGTTGGGAGTGATCGGAGCGATTTTTGCCAGGCCGATCTATCAACAGATTAAACGATATCGTGCGGATGAGTTCGCTCGTGAGGGGGAGGCGGCAGTGGCTGCCCAAAATTGGGAAGTGGCCTTTCGTAAGGCGGAATTGGCGAGTCAGATGGCTCCGGCTCAGCCTCGGGCGATGCGGATTTTTGCAACGATTTATGCGATGGCCGGAATGGACCGAGCCTTCTTCTACTGGGACCAGCTTTTTCTCTCTTCGGAGTGGACAGCGGCGGATCGTGAAGCCTGTTTGAAACTTGCTTTGAGATTGGGGCGGACGGATGTCTCCCGTCAGCAATTGGAAGCACTTCTTAAAGATCTTTCCCAAGTGACGCCAACGATTTGTCAATTGGCGGCAGAATATTTTACCCAGATCGACGAACGCGCCCAGGCGATTCAGTGGTTGGATCAGGCGCTTCATCTGACGGGAAATTCGTCTGAAGTTCAAATGACTTTGATCGGGCTTTTAATGCAATCGCCCGACGCAGCAAATCGGAGTCGATCTCGAAAGCTTTTGCTCGAAGTGATTGAAAAGAGTGATCCCGTGGCGTTGGCGGCGGCTGAAATTTTAATTCGCTTCCGGGAGTCCACGGTGGAAGAGAAAAAGAAAGCCCTGGCGATTTTGAAGAATCATCCGAAGGGAGGGCTCCGGGAAAAACTGCTTGCGGTTGAATTTGAAGTTGCAATGGGGGAGGAAGGGAAAGGGCGTTCCAAGGAGCTCCGTCAGTCAGTCGTCGGATACACTGGAGCGGCGAAGACTCCCGAAGAGCTGGTGCTGGTGACCCAATGGCTCAATCGTTTGGGGGAGCACAGTCGAGTTTTGGAGCTTCTGCCGGGGCCGAAGGCAACGGAGACTTCCCAGGTGGCCTTGATTTATCTGGATGCGATGGCTGGATTGAAAAAGTGGAAGGAATTGGAAAAGATTTTGGAGACGACCAAGCTGCCGGTGGATCCGGTCTTGGTGGCGCTCTTTCAAGCGCGTGTGGCAACAGAGCTGGGTCAGACGCGTCAGACGGAATCCTTTTGGAATAAAGTTTTTTCACAAGCGGCTTACGATCCGATGCGGCTGATTTTTGTCGCCGACTATGCATTGAAAATGGGGGCGCTGGATCAGGCCATTCGGGCTTACGAGCAGTTGACCCGTTTTCCTACCTATTCTTCCCGGGCCTATACCAATCTTCTGGCGATTGCTGAAAAGCAGGACGATAGCGAGCGGATGATTCGGATCCTTCAGAAAATTCTGGAGCAAATTCCGGATGGCCCTGCGCCGCGAAATGACTTGGCGTATCTTCAGCTTCTGAAAAATCAAGAGATCGATGCTTCCGGGAAGGTTGCGGAGGAGTTGGTTGGAGCTTACCCGAGGTTGCTTTCGTATCGGACCACGCTGGCCCTTGCTCGCTTAAGACAAAAAGATCCTGCGGGAGCGGGTGAGGTTTATCAAGGGCTCGAGATTGACTGGGAAACCGCTTTGCCGAGCGCCAAGGCGGTTTATGCCGCGGTTTTGGCGGGGAACGGCAAGGTTGCGGATGCCAAAAAAATCATCGCCCTGATTCCGGGGACACGACTTAAAAAGGAAGAGCGAGAGCTGCTTCGTGAGTCGGTTCATTGAAGTTTTACACAGTTGTTACCATTCCCATGGACTTGAGATTGACAGGTTAAAAATGGGCGAGCTTAATTTCTTCATGAAAAAATTAATCTACTCCGTGTTGGTGTTGGTTGGTTTCAGTTTGGTTTCTGGAATGGCGAAGGAATGTTCAAGTGAAAAGTGTTGCACTCAGGATCCTGATTGTAATCAGTGGAAGATTGCAACGGTCAAATGGGTGAATTCCAAAGAGAGTTGGAAAACGGATGACAAAGAAGTGGTTCTCATTGGTAAAATTGTCAAAAAACAGGACGAAGACACCTATCTTCTTGATGATGGTACCGGTGTGATTGAGTTGGATTCAGACCTCGCGCTTCCCGAAGGAAAACGAGTGGTGGTTCACGGTCGGATCGACTACGCCTTTATTGGCGAAAGAGCGACTGAGTTCAATGTGAGAGCCTGGCGACTGGAAAGTCAGCCTGGTAAATTAAACTATAAAAAGTAACTCCTTAAATTTCCAGCAGCTTCACGGTTTCTCCTGAAGCTGCTGGAAAAAGAGGAGCGAGTTCATTGGTGTCCAAAATAAAAATACCCCGTCCATGAAATCCCCTCTTCGAGACCTTGGAACCGTTGCGGTCAAATCGGATCGTTGAAGTTTCCACCCCCGCCTGCAACGGCTATGCCGTAGGCATTGCGGGCAGGGCGACGACCCTGCCCGCAACGCTTCGCGTAGCGATGCGGGCGTGGCGCAAAAGCTCAACAGAGGGGATTTTGTTTTCCAATCCAAACCGCCAAATCAATCCCCCATCCCTATTTACTTCTCCAATCAGACTTTATTTTGGACAGAGAGATGGAGCGAGTTTTGAAAATGCTCTTGAGTTCCGGCAAGAGCCGCGCAGATTCGGCGCATGACACTCATTGATCAGGAATTTGTGGACCTCGCCACACCGGCGGGTCCGATGCGTACGTACCTTTATCGCCCGGCTCAGGAAGGGCAATATCCCGGGATCGTTCTCTTCTCGGAAATTTTTCAGGTCACGGGTCCCATCCGCCGGACCGCAGCAATGTTGGCAGGGCATGGCTTTGTGGTGGCGGTTCCGGAAGTTTATCATGAATTGGAACCCGTCGGCTCGGTAATTCCGTACGATCAAGCCGGAGCAGATCGAGGGAACGCGCACAAGATTGCGAAGGAGCTTTCAAGTTACGATGGCGATGCTCGCGCTTGCATTACATTTTTGAAACAGTATTCGCATTGCACGGGAAAAATTGGGGCGATGGGGATGTGTCTTGGCGGGCATCTCGCTTTTCGTTGTTCCATGAATCCGGAAATTTTGGCCGGGGTCTGTTTTTATGCCACCGATATTCACAAGGGGAGTTTGGGACGCGGAATGAAGGACGATACGCTTGCCCGCATGAAGGAGATCAAAGGGGAGATGCTCATGATTTGGGGACGCCAAGATCCGCATATTCCGATGGAAGGCCGACAGTTGATTTATAATGCGATGGCTGCGGCGGAAGTGAGTTTTCAGTGGCATGAATTCAATGGAGCGCATGCCTTTATCCGGGATGAGGGAGCGCGTTATAATCCGTCGCTTGCGTTGACCTGCTATGGATTGGCTTTTGATCACTTTAAACAAAAATTAACCGTTGGTTGATAAAGGAACGAATGACGAAGCGTTTGATTTTTGGCTTCATGATGGGGCTCGCCTTGGCGCAGGCCCAAATGGATCCTGCGAAACGGGAAGCCGCCGAAGCGGAACGTCTCAAGATTTTGAGAGCGGCCGATTTGATGGATTCGGTTCAGGCGGAATCCGAGCGTTTGCAGGTCGAGTTTAATACTCTTAAGGAGCAGTTCTCCGTGATAAAGTCGCAGCTCGAAACGCAATCAAATCAGAATGAAAAGCTTCGCAGCGACATGGTGACGCTTCGCGCAGCGCTGGAAAAAGCGGAATCCCAACGGGTTCAGGAGCGTGAAGTATTGCTGAAGGAGATTGGCCAGCTCGTTGCGGAGAAGTTAAAGAGTGTTGAGGCACCCAAACGTGAGATAGAAAAACCGGTGAAGCCCGTTGCGGAAAAACCGGTGGAGAAATCGAAAAAAGAATCGAAAGAGGAAGGCTTTTATCATGTCGTCGAGCATGGCCAGACGCTCTCGGCGATTTCCCAAGCCTTTCGAGAGAGTGGCGTGAATGTCTCAGTCGACGATATCCGGAAGGCGAATGGGATGAGTTCGAAAGACATGATCAAAAGCGGGCAGAAATTGTTTATTCCGAAGAAGTGATGGTCGGTTGTAAAAACGAAATGCCGATTTCACACGGAGATCTCGGAGCTCACCGGGGTTCAAGTTTAATCTGTTTCCGTGGTCTCAGTGAAAGTAAGGAATTTTTCCGCGCTGACCTGCCCGCAATGCTGCATAGCGCTGCAGGCGGGGATCGCCGTGCTCGCAGAGGGTAAAAAATCGTTTTCTCAGCGGACTCGGCGATCTCTGCGCGAAAATGATTTCAGCCAGAACGCCACCAAAACTTCACGCACCGGAAGGGAGAGAAGGTTTCCGATGCGTGAAGTCAGTAGGGGCCAATTTTCTGGTAGGTCATAAACAATGACCCAATCGTAGCGGTCCCTGCCAGCGTTACCAGGAGTCGGTAGTGTTGGCATTCGTGAAGAAACTGACGCAGCAGGGTGGTCAGTTGGGAGGGCCATGAGTCAAACATTGGGTTGCCGACCCAGAGGTACCCCAGAAACAAAATGACGCAGGCGCTGAGGAGAACTCGTAATTGCATGTGATTAAGGTAATTCACCTACGGGTATTTTCAACCCCGCAAAAACTCTGAATTTTTAATGAGAAAGTGCCTAATTATTTATAAAATGCTTCTGAAGATAAGAATTTTATCGTGATTATTCGTTGAAGTTGCATCCCTAGAGTCAAGAAGGAGGCCATCGTCTCCCCTCTCATCTCTCCTATAGCAAGTTGATAAAAACTGTAGTCGCGTGTTGTTGAATCGGGAACTCACGAACTCAGGAAAATAGGGTAATCCCGTGTGTTTTTTTGTTTCTTGAGTTCCTGAGTTCCAAATTTACTTGAGGCCATGAGATTTAAAATGCTCTAAACCAGAAGCATTGCGTCACCGTAGCTGAAGAAGCGGTAACGCTTTTGAATGGCTTCATCGTAGGCACGAAAAAGAAGTTCCTTTCCGGCAAAGGCAGAGACAAGCATGAGAAGCGTGGATTGCGGGAGATGGAAATTCGTGAGGAGTGCGCCCACACGTTGGAAGCGATAGGGAGGATGAATAAAAATTCGAGTTCTTCCCGTTTGGGCTTCGAGGCTTTTCACGCTCTCCAGGACGCGAACGCTCGTGGTGCCGACGGCAACGATGCGTCGAGCTTGTTGAGCCTGAGTCTCCAATCCTTCCGGAATTGAAAAAGCCTCCTCGTGCATCGGATGATCTTCAAGTTTTTCGGTTTTGACCGGGCGAAAGGTTCCCATACCGACATGGAGGGTGACGAACGTGTGATTAAATTTCTGGAGGAGCTCCGGGGTGAAATGGAGGCCTGCCGTTGGCGCGGCCACCGAGCCGGGAGTGGCGGCATAAACGGTTTGATAGCGTTCGCGATCTTCGGGTGATGTGATCGGCTCCTGGAGTTGTTCGCGACGTTTAACGATGTAGGGAGGAATCGGGAGTCTTCCGAAATCATCCAATTCGAAGGGTTGAAAAAATCGAAGAACCCGCTCGCCATCGGGAAGGGTTCGAAGGACTTCTGCCTCGAGGATTTCAGGAGTCGCTCCGACGCGATGTGGATGAAAAATCAGGCGTTGTCCCGGTTGTGCTTTCCGTCCTGGCTTGAGGAGCGCGACCCAGTGACGGGGACTCGTCTCCTCGAGAAGGAGAACTTCAAATTTTTGATCGGAGGTAAACATTCGGCTCGGAATGACGCGGCTGTTGTTGAGGACGAGCAGATCTTCAGGATGAAGAAATTTTTCAATCTCTGAAAAAGAGTGATGTGAAATGGATTGATCTTTGCGATTCACGACGAGCAGTCGTGAAGCGTTGCGTTCGGGCGCAGGATGTGCGGCGATTAAATCTTCGGGCAAATCAAAATAATATTCGGAGGTCAGCACAAGGACGTTACAACATTTCCATCTGTTCCGTCAGACGCTTTTGTTTTTGCGCCAGAGTCTCCAAGGCTTGCTTCCATTCGGTGACTTTTTCAGGAGGAGCCTTTTGGATCATATTCGGATCGGAAAGTTTTTTCTGGGTGAGTTCGATGTCTTTGGAGAGCTTTTGCAGTTCTTTTTCCAAGCGTTTCTTCTCTTGTTCGGGGTCTACGAGTCCGGCGAGTGGGAGAAAGAGTTCTCCTAAAGGAGTAAAGACCATGGGTGTTTTGGCTGGGGCTGTTTCAACCGGATCGAGCGCACTGGCATTGAGGAGGAGCGAGAGGACTTCTTTCTCTGAATCCGTGAGCGGCGTTTTAAATCGCGTTTGGAATGGAATCTTTTGGTTTGAAGGAAGATTGAACTCCCCACGTAAGCCGCGGCCGAGATCGACCGATTCATAAACCGCTTGAGCGCGATTAACGGATGCCTTGTCCAAGGGTATTTCGATGGTTCGAGGTAAGGAGGCGAATTGAATGGTCGATTCGCCGAGACCGAGCATGAGCCAGAGTTCTTCCGTCACAAATGGAGCGTATGGGTGCAATAAACGAAGAACGACAGAGAGCGTGTAGTCGATGGAGGCCAGGGTTCCCGCACGAGTCGGGGAGTCTGCTTTTTGAAAATCACCTTTTGCGGCTTCGATGAAATTGGAACAGAAGTCGTTCCAGACAAAATCATAGAGCGCATTGGCGGCTTGATTGAATTCGTAGGCGTCGAGTGCGGTGTGATAGCGACTCACGGTGTTCTGGAGTTTATGAAGAAGGAGTGAGGCAAATGGAGTCAGGGCATGTTTCGACGGATCCGCTTTTGCATCGAGCGGACCTTGCATGGCGCGGAAGCGAGAAGCGTTCCAGAGTTTGTTGCAGAAATTGCGACCTTCCTCGATCTGTTTTTCGTCAAAGCGAATATCCTGACCTTGGGGAGCCATGCGCATGAGGCCGAAACGGAGTCCATCGGCCCCGTATTTGGCAATGATCTCGAGGGTATCGGGGGAGTTTCCAAGGGATTTCGACATTTTTCGTCCCTGCTTGTCGCGGATCAATCCGGTGAAATAGACATCGGCAAAGGCGATATTTGCCTCGGAGGTCGGGGTGCCAGAGGGTTGATATTCGAGCCCGGCGATGATCATACGGGCAACCCAGAGAAAAATAATATCAGGTCCGGTGACGAGAACGGAGGTCGGATAGAATTTTTTTCGAGTCGGCGCATCCATCGTTGCATAGGCCCAAAGCCAGGAGGAGGCCCAGGTGTCGAGCGTGTCATCATCTTGGGTCCAGTCGGCACCGGGAGATTCCGGCTGACATTTGACTTCGACTTGAGAGGCGATGAGCTCTGCGAGTTCCTTCATCGTCCGGGGTTGGCTCAGGTCGAGTGCATGAGAGGTTCCCTTCGTGCGAT
This sequence comes from uncultured Verrucomicrobiota bacterium, assembly GCA_964555235.1. Classification (GTDB taxonomy): domain Bacteria; phylum Verrucomicrobiota; class Verrucomicrobiia; order Methylacidiphilales; family CAMAQI01; genus CAZKRU01. Next base: position 46,101 of record CAZKRU010000008.1, on the reverse strand, counting down.
ACCAGACCGGAAGACGGTGGCCCCACCAGACTTGGCGTGAGAGGCACCATTCCTGAATATTTTCGAGCCAATGGCCGTAAACTTTTTCCCAATGATCGGGATAAATCCGAATCAGATGTTCTCGCACAACGCGCAACGCTTCGGGAATCATTTTTCCGCCAAGCATCTTTTTGTAATCGAGAAACCACTGAAGGCTCAATCGCGGTTCGATGGGAACATCCGCGCGTTCGCTGAAGCCGACATTGTTTTCGTATGGCTCTTCCTTGATGAGAAGTTCCTTTTCCTTCAAAAGCTCGGTCGCCTTTTTGCGGGCTTCAAAGCGATCAAGGCCGTGAAGTTCGGGAACCGACGGGCAATTGATTTTTCCGTTTGGCGTCAAAATTTCAATGATCGGGAGTTGGTGGCGTTGACCGATTTCAAAATCGACCTTGTCGTGCGCGGGAGTGACCTTGAGCGCGCCGGTGCCGAAGGCTTCATCCACGGCTTCATCGGCGATGATCGGAATTTTTTCGCGAGGGAAGGGGCGCCAGACATGCTTGCCAATGAGCCTTGCCCATTTACCGCCCGGTTTCACGGCAACGGCTGTATCGCCCATGATCGTTTCAGGGCGCGTTGTTGAAATTTCGATAAAAGTTCCCGGTTCTTCCGCGACTTCATACTTCATCGTGAAGAGAAGCCCTTTTTGTGCTTTTGGAATCACCTCTTCGTCGGAAATGGCGGTGAGCGATCCGGGACACCAGTTCACCATGCGGAGCCCTCGATGGATGCATCCTTTTTGAAAAAGATCGATAAAGACGGTTTGGACTTCCTTGGAATAAGCGTCGTCCATCGTGAAGCGAAGTCGCGACCAATCGGCGGAGCAGCCGATTTTTTGAAGCTGTTGGAGAATGATGCTTCCGTGCTTCTCCTGCCACTCCCAGGTGCGGCGGAGAAATTCGTCGCGGCCGAGATCGTTTCGAGTTTTATTCTCGGTTTTGCGGAGATGTTTTTCCACGGCTGTTTGTGTGGCAAGTCCGGCGTGATCGGTTCCGGGGAGCCAAAGGACTTCCTTCCCTTCCATGCGGGCTTTGCGGCAGAGGATATCTTGGATCGTGTTGTTGAGAACGTGGCCGAGCGTCAGTACCCCCGTGATGTTCGGCGGGGGCATGACGATGGAATAGGCCGGTTTAGAAGAAGCGGGATTGGCAGTCCAATCGCCGCGATCCTTCCATTGGGAGTAGAGACGATCTTCAACTTGGGACGGTTCGTATGCTTTGGCCAGTTCACTCATGACGAGGGGTGAGGATAGTCAGTGAAGGAGAAGGGGCAAGTTTCAAGTTGAGGGGGGAAGAGGGAATGTTTTTCGCGCAGAGTTCGCCGAGTCCGCTGAGAAAACATTTTTTATTCTCTGCGAACACTACGCAAAAAAATCCTTCTTTAGTTTTCTTCCTTTGTTGATTTCTGATGCAGAGTCGCCCTATCGTGTTTGTCTATGAGTAAACCTGCTTGTCCGATGTGTGAAATGACGGAATTAATAGAACATTCGGAGCGCTGGGAGTGTGTGACGTGCGGGCATGAGTGGGAGCGTGAGCCCGAGCCAGAGAAGGCGCGAGTGGTGAAGGATGCGCACGGAACGGTTTTGGCGGATGGGGACATTGTCTCCTTGATCAAAGATTTGCCGCTGAAAGGGGCGTCGCAGGTCCTCAAGACGGGGACGAAGTCGAAAACCATCAAGCTGGTGGATGGAGATCACGAGATCTCTTGCAAGATGGATGGTATCGCTGTGGGGCTGAAGGCCTGTTTTGTGAAGAAGGTGGTGGGGTAGTCGAAGAGGATGTGGGGAAAGTGGCTACGATTTTGCGTAAATTTTCATTCTACGATTTCTCACAACCAGAAGCATGAGTCCACCGAGGATCATGAAAAGGTAGGTTGAAGGCTCTGGAACCGCAGTCACGACGAGATCAATGGTGTTTGTGTTATAAACGATGGCACCATTGAACCCTCCTCCCGCAATCGTTACGGCTCCAAGTCCAGCGGAGAGGCCATGTGCTGTGAGGGTGGTTCCGGAGTCGCTATAAAAATCAAAGAGCGTGTAGGTCGTTGTGGTGAATCCCGTCGCTTGATTGACGGTGATCGTATTGCTGTTAAAAACAACCTCACCACTTTGGTAGTTCCAAAGACTAATGCTATCGCTGCTCGTCCCTAAGTTGAAGGTAAAGGTGGAGCCTGTATCAAAGGTCGTCGATCCCGCCAGAGATGCGGCAGCATTATCGATGGTGAGATTTTTGGCGCTGGTACTCGGCGCAATATTCCCGACGAAGTGAAGTTGTCCTGTACTTGTACTGTCAACGGTGATTCGTCGATTTTGGTTCGCCGTCGTGATGTCTCCCAAGCTCAGATTTGCATTCGTCAGGGTAAATGTCGGATTGCCGCTTAAAGCCGTTGCGCCAAGGATCAGTCCAGCGGTTCCCGATGTGACATTGGCTCCTTTAGTGACAACGAGTGTTTTTGTTCCGATCGAAAGTGTTCCCAACGTGTGGGAAACTCCCGCTCCTGTTGTGGCACGTTCTACGACGATGTTTGCGTCACCTGCAGCGGCAGGAGTTACCGACAGATTATTTCCAAAGTTGGTGGAGGTATCGTTGGTCAGCTTGAGCGTTCCTTTTGTCAGGGTGATGGATCCCTTACTTCCGGTTTGACCGAGGGAGTCGGCATTCTTCAGATCGATAATATCGGTGGCATTAATGGCGTTCATCGTTACTGACCCGGTAAAGCCGGTATTGGCGGCTCCGATGGTGAGGGTCGTGGCATTGGTTGTATTCGTCGATCCAACATAAGTTAAAGTGCCGCCTCCCACCAACTGACCTGCGGAATTTAATTGAAAGGTGGCGCTAGCCGCAGAAGTAATTTGGATCTCGCCGTTTCCTCCTGAAAAATCCAGCGCACGGCCTGCTCCCAACGTTAGAGTGGCAGCACGAAGCCGTCCTCCACCAAAAACCAAATCATTGGCGGCATCTCCCAACCGGCCATCCGTGCTGGTAACCAATGTCCCCCCATTGAGCAGCCAGTTTCCGGTGAATGTATGCACGGCCGCTGTCGTAATCAACCTCGCGCTTGAGGTCCCTTGAATGGTGACATTGGCTGCATTCGACAGAATTCCACCGATGTTGACATTTCCAGTCCCCGTACTGTTAAAAGTGACATTCCCTAAAAGCGAAATGGCTTGGTTAATTTGAAAAGTACCATTGGTACTGTTCACCACGCTCCCTCCGCTCGCGAGCGAGAAGGTGTTGCCCGTTAAAGTAAGTCCTCCACTGGTTGCGAGCGTGAGACTATTCAGAGTAAGTCCAACAAGATCGAGTGATGTCGGATCAAACGATGCCGAACTTGCATCCAAGGTAACATCGTCTCCACTCGCCGGAACACCCCCTGTCCAATTTCCAGATGTCGACCAAAGGGTATCCGTGGAGACTCCTGGATTCCAAGTAATCGACGCAGCGTGACTCGAGACTCCTAAAATTAAAAACAGGACGAGAATCTTTGCCACAGCCTTCATCTTTTTTTTGCGGACGTTCATGATGCCTTGAATCAATCGACCCACCGAACTCGTAAAACTCTGGAGAATCCCTAGTAAAAAACTAACAGTGTTTATTGAAAGTGCAAATTGATATTGCCCCCTTGCATTTTACGGAGTTTGGATTACTTTTTGTTAAGGTGAACGTAAAAACATCATGGATGATGTCCTCTCCCTCTCTTCTTTCTCCCCACGTATTCTTAACTGGAGGCCCAGCCGGATTGGCACGGTTGATGCTTTAATTATTTTATCATGAGCATGCATACTTGCCGCTCGCAGTTCACTTCGGAGGACATGGCTTTCATGACCCGAGTTTTAGCCCGTTCTTCACAAGACGCGACTCACCTTCATTCGCTTTTTCACGACGAACATGCCTTGGATCATTTGTTGGATCACCCGACACTGCGGGATGCGCTGATTGATGAAACTGGATCCCTTCAGGTTTCGCCTGCGTTCTATTTTTATCTTCTTACGCGAGATGTCCTCAAGCGGGCGCAGCTCGAAGATCGGACGCTTTGTGATTATATTGCCGGGGTTCTGACGGAGTTCAGTCGCATGACCGCCTTGCAAGATCCGGGAGCGAAAGGATCTCAGAGTTATGCGTACGTTTCGGATCTCTTGATCGCGCTCCAGAAACTTCCACCGGACCAGGCGTATCAACTCCGGGTTCATATCGGAAATTTTTCACTCTTTATGACCGGGATCTTTCCAGGGCGAGTGGAGGCACAATGTGCTCGCCACGGGGCTCCCGGTCTTCGCTTTTATGAAACGATTGGGCAGAGCGCTTTTCATGAGGCGTCTCATACCTCTCAGGCTCGACGCGAGGAATTAAATCAGGTGTACGAAAGTCTCGCCGATCAATTTCATCGGGTGCGATTGGCCCTGAACCAAATGGCGGAAAATACGCTCCACTTTCATTCTCACGCTTTATGACGCTCCTCCAGGAAATCCAACGGCTGATCGAACACACTTATTCGGACTCGGGAGTGAATCTCGAGGAATGTGTGATTGGCCGAAAACGGTGTCACGATTTAAGTCGTAAGGCGGGGGCACCGGCGCTCTCTCCGTTTGCTCGGACCTTTTTGCGACAAGAGGGAGATCGGCTTTATGTGGCGATCTATTATGCGGAACCGTTGATCGAAGCGTTGGAGAAAAATGATCCCCGGCTTTCTATTTCAGAGGCAAACATAGCGCCATTGATTCAGTTTATCGAAGAGATTGATCACGCGGTTCAAGCGGCCCTTCAATTCCAAGAGGGGCAACCGTTAAGTGACAGCGAAGATTGTATCATGAATTTTGAAGTCATGGCCAAAGTGGATACCTATCTGGTTTTGGCGAAATTTGCCTGTTGTCATTGTGGAAGCGAGACATTAACCCCGGAAGTGAGACGTTGGTTGACGGATCAGATTTTTGATATGAGCTACGAGAAGTTCCAATCCCGGATTCTTCAGGCTCGTTATAAAATTGCACAAGAGCTGGCAGTGAAGTTTCTGGCGCATCTCAAGACGCTTCCTCTCTCCCGCCGTCGTCGTGTGCTTCGAAAATTCCGGAAGATGACGTGGAGGGAGAAAATCTGTTTCGTCCACGACGTCAGTCCTTTTTCGACGGACGAAGCGGTCGCGGAATGATTGCGGAGTTTTTTCCTCGCGCAGAGTTCGCCAAGGTCGCAGAGAATTCATTTTAACCCAAATTTTGCAATAGACCCCCTCTATTCCAAAATTTGCCTCATAAAAATCCGCTCTGAAAGAGCGGTTTTTTGAGGCCGATTTCTCCTTCAATTTCATTCACCAAAATGGTGAATGAAATCTCGGCGGGGTTTTACCCCGAATGCTTTCGGTCCTGGCGCCCGCCAGGACAGATTTTGCATTTTCTAATGCAAAATCTGGGTTTAAACCTCAGCGGTCACTGCGAGCTCTGCGTGAATCATGGTTTTTCGCAGCCCATTGACGGATTTTGGACTCAGTGGCATCTTATGAAATGATCACGAATGTAGGACTCGCACTTGGGGGAATGACTCCGCAGGAGCCGTCGTTAATTCGTGGGCTGAAGCAAAAGCCGGTGGCGGATCAGGCGAAGGAAAATGCGATCCGTCAGCAGTTAGTCCAGGCATTACCTGAGAAATCAGAGAAACTTCTTCCGGAAACGCCAAGTGCTCGTGAAATCAAGCGTTATGGAGAAGCGCCTTCGGCAATTGAGCGATCCGTTGATACGGGGATTAACACGGTTGGATTGCGAAATCCGATTATACCGATTCAACCGGAACCGAATCCTCCTCTCACTGAAAAGGTGATTGAAAAGCATGAGGATCGGGTGGCGGCCTTGTCAACGGAGGCGCTTGGCGATCCGGAGAAACAATTTCGCTCGAGTCCATCGGAGGTCATTGAACGGGATTCTCATCCGCAGACCTTTGAAGCGTATCGTCGCGCGGTGGAAGAGCCAGAGCGTGGGACGATTCTGAACGAAACGGCTTAAGACGATACGCTGTGTGGGATTTCTTTGAAACGATCCGGTCTCACACAAAGGCACGAAGCCACAAAGGAAACCCATTTTTGTTTTAAGCTTTGAACAAAATTCTATTCATTCTTCAGTCAAAGAACTTCGTGAGCTTGGTGTCTTTGTGTGAGGAGATCCAGTTTCTTTGTGGAATTGTTAGTGATTGGGGTGCTGCGCTTTTTCAAAAAGTCGAACGCCGAGATGCATTGCGACCAAAACAACCAGTCCGATGGGGATGAGAATGGTTCGAAGAAGGAAGAGTCGGAAGCGCAGGCTCATTCCGATCGATTCGGAAGTGCCATATGTGGCGCAGTTGCGGCAATCTTCAAAGTAACGGTTCCACTCGGTATCTCCGCGTAGGGTGGGGAGAAAATGTTTGGCGGCTTTTGCCCATGAATCGAGTTCCTGAGGAGGAAGGTGGGAGAAGCGGCGGATCAGATCGGTCGGATTTTCGCCGGGCTCACATCCGAGCGCAAAACGGTGTTCTCGATTCAGTTGATAAAGTTCTGATTCGGTTCCTGCCAAGAGGAGGACCGGTCGGCCGAGGTCGAGATAGACCAAAAGTTTTGAAGGAAAGTATGAGATATTTTCCGGGCCCGGTTTTTCACAAATCAGACAGGCATCTGCCGCGTCGAGCGTGCGTGCGTAGGCTTCTGCCGGAATCAAGGGGCCGACGGTGACATTGCTGCACGGATTTGCCTGGAGCCATTCCATTAAGCGACCTTTGGCGGAACCCTCGCCATGAATGTGCAGCTCAACATTTGGGACTTCCCGAAAAGCAGCGGCGGCGGTAATGAGATCCTGTTTTTCGCCAATATTCCCCGTATACAAAACTCTTCGAACGGAGCGGGAGGAGGTCTCCCCCATTTGCGCGGTATTGTAAGGGAAAAGCAAATGCGGAAAACGTCGCGGTCGATTCGGAAGTAATCCGACGGGAAGATTGGGGATGAGGGTGGCGAGGGTCTTGATCATTCCGTGACTGATGGTCGTCACTTTCGCTGCGCGCCAGTAGCCCCACCGCTCAAACCATCTGAAAAATCGGACCATTTCCGAGGGAATTTGACGGAGATCGGCGGCCGCCTGCACTTCGAGATCTTGAACATGCAAAAAATAAGGGGCGAGTTTAACCAGTCCCACCACGCGCATCAAAGGCCCGAGGGCAAACGGCGGACAAATTCCGATATAAAGATCATGGCGTTCCAAGAGCAGGAGACGATAAAGGCTCGTCATTAAAAAACTAAGTTGGTGGACGATCCGTTGGAGGGTGGTTGGGTTTGGCGGAACATAATGCCAACAACGATGAACCGTAATTCCCTCGAGAACTTGCCACTCATGAAATTTTCCGAGATCGGCATTCCGTTTTCGCCATTCCGGATAATACGGAAAGGTGGTGACCACCGTTACCAGATAACCCGCCTCTTTGAGCGACTGAGCCAAGGCCGTGGTTTGTGGCGCGATCCCGGCTTCTTCGGGAGCATAATTCACCGACCAGATGGCGATGCGTTTCGGTGGAGCGGTCGCTCCAATCCCAACCTCCCCTTGGAGCGTTCGAGGAATGACCCAGATGACGAGTGCGAGAACGGGGAATTGCCAGGCCCAAGCGAGAATCGCTTCAGTTCCTGGAAAAAGGGGAAGGCCGGATCCCCAGCGAAAAAGGATCACCGTTCCAGCCGCGTAAAATCCGCGCGATCCTGTAAATTTAAGGACATCGCTCCACCCAAGCCGAAAAATAATGGGGCGACTGACTTGGGAAATGGAGACGCCGAAGAGTGCGGCCAGAATCATCATCAAAATTTCGAGATCGGCTCCTTCATCGAGTCGGAAGACGATGGCCCATAAAACGAGTACGGCTCCCAATTCCACTCCTCGGACGAGGCGTTTTTCAGTAGGAGTCAGGGGAGTCATGAAATGAGAGGAATACCGAAGGAATGGTCCCTTCACACTCCTGAAGCTTGGTGATCAGGAGAAGGAAACTTTAGGGGCCTGTTTCTCTGCTTCATTTTCAACTCGGAAGAGCTCTGCGGCGACAAAATTAAAGAGGCTGGCAAAAATCACGGTCGGAAAAGTCTCTCGGTTCGTGTTGTAGAGGGTGACGGCATCATTGTACGCCTGACGAGCAAAGGAGATTTTATTTTCGGTGGAAGTCAGTTCTTCAGTGAGCTGCATCATGTTTTGATTCGCCTTTAAGTCCGGATACGCTTCAGCAAGGGCGAAGAAACGCGTCATCGCTCCGGAGAGAACGGTTTCCGCACCAACCAGGGACTTGAGCGCTTCAGGGTCCGCCGGGTTGCTGGCGGCGCGTTGTCCGGCGGAGGAGGCTTGATTTCGTGCGGCGATCACGGCTTCGAGCGTTTGACGCTCATGGGTGAGATAACCTTTTGCCGTTTCAACGAGATTGGGGATCAGATCGTAGCGGCGCTTGAGTTGAACGTCGATTTGAGCGAAGGCATTCTTGAATTGGTTGCGTAGGGTGACCAAGCGATTGTAAGCGCCAATGGAGATCAGGGCTCCAATGACCATGACAGCAAGAATGAGGGCGAGAAAGATCATAGGGCTCTAATTTGAAGCGAAATCAGCGAAAATCAACTTAAAAACAGATCGCCTTGAATTTGCGGTTGGGATTTTCCCCATGCCTCCTGAGCTTCCTGCAGGAAGGTTTTGAATTCAAATTGCTGGAAGCAGCGAATCTGTGCCTCGAGATTGGGGCGAATGAGAAGTTTGGGAAGTGGGACAGGAAGGGGGGCGAGCGTTCGGAGTCGAACCATCGTGCGATTTCGTTCGACCTGAGCCAGGTTCGCCCGGAGGGATTCCCGAAGCCGTTCACTTTTAATTTCGCTGATGCGGGTCATGAGATTTGTGAGGGATCCAAATTCTTTGATCCAGGCCGTTGCGGTTTTGGGACCGACTCCGGGGACACCGGGGATGTTGTCGGCGTTATCACCAATCAGTGCCAGGATCTCTCCGATCTTTTCCGGAGGAACGCCCCACTTGGCTTCGACTTCGGCCGGCCCCCAGAGTTCAAACATTTGCTTTTGGGGTTGATAAATCCGGACGCGTTCGTTGACGAGCTGCATCAGGTCTTTGTCATTCGTGGCAAGAATAACCTCGTCGTTACCTGCCTGGCGCGTGTAGCTTGCCATGACATCATCGGCCTCTTCGTTTTCCATCATGACGACCTGAAGTCCGAGCGCATTGACGAGTGCGGGGGTCTCCTCAAATTGACGGCGAAGATCATCAGGCGTTTCCGCTCGATTGGCTTTGTAATCAGGTTGGAGATCGAGTCGTTCTTGTGGCATGCCTCCATCCATCACAAACGCGGCGAGATCGGGTTGAAGTTCTTGAAGCATGCGACGAATGGCCTTGGTCACGCCGTAAAGGGCATTCGTCGGTTGATTGCTGGAGTTTCTCAAATGCTGAATGGCATGAAATGATCGATAGAGATAATAGTGACCATCAATGAGCAGAAGTCGCATGAGGCGAGAGGCTAGGATGAAATCGGCGGAAGCACAAGGTCTTCAATGATGATTCAAAGCGAAGCGTACGGATGAGTGGAGCGGAGTGATTTTACTTGAAAAGTTTTAGAAAGTAATTGCGAGGAAGAGACTTATCAATGGTGTTACTTAATTGTAACATAACTGCCCCGCAAGGGTTTCAGGGCGGTTGTATGGTTCTCGGATGGAGTCTTTGGAAGAGTGGATTGATCGACAAAAACGAGTCGAACAACTGGATCTCGTTGAGTTGGTTTTGCATCGAATGCATGTCTCTGCGGATGCCCGGCTGGATGCGGTTTATGATCGCTTTAAAGAGCATGAGCATGATTTCATGGCGGTAACGTATGGGGAGGAAGTTTTGGGGCTCTGTTCGCGTCGATTGCTCGGTTTTTTGATGGGGTCACGCTACGGATTTTCAGTTCTTGGAAAGAAACCGATTCGCGAACACATGGTGCAGCAACCGTTACGGTTAAAACGGAGCACCCCGGTTCGAGAGGCACTTCGTTTGGCGTTGGGTCGTCTCGGTCGGGCGTTTTATGACGACATCCTGTTGGTGGATGAAAATGATCAGTTACTCGGAATTGTTCCAGTACCGACCTTGGTCCGGGTTCAATCGGCATTGATGACGGAAAAATTTAACGATCTGGAAGCGCGCCGTTTTGAATTATTGGAGCGAAATGAGCGGCTTACTCATAGCTTGAATGAGTTGAATGAATCTCAGGGCCGAAACCGTCACTTGTTTGAGAATCAGGCATTGGGGGTTGCCTTTTTGGATGAAGAGGGAAGGATCGAAGCGGTTAACGGAGTGCTTTCCAGTTGGGTGGATGGATTGACGCCGGGATCAGAGTTTTGCAAATATTTAAGCGGCGAATGCGGTGATGCGTGGAAGAAGGCGCACCGAGGGATTCTTTTGGATCATCGAGGTGGGAGTGTCGATTGCACGCTCGGAGCGGAAACTTCCAAGCTGAAAATTGTTCGTTGCTTTTTGAGTTGGGTTCCGGAAACCCACCAGACCTGTGTTTTTCTGCACGATGTCACGCAACAACGACTTTTAGAGAAGAGCGTCCAGATGAAGGAAAAGACGGCACTGACCGAGTCTCTCGTGGCCGGTGTGGCGCATGAATTAAATAACAAGCTGCTCCCGATTTCGGGGTTCAGCGAGATGTTGATGGCAGAAATCCCTGAAGGGCAATCAACAGAAAGGCTGAGAGAATATGCGCAAACGATCGGTGAAACGGCCATGGAAGCGGGGAAAATTATCCGACAACTCCAACAGTTGTCTCGTCCCGAGGCGGCTCGTTCTGAGGTCTTTGAAATTCAGGAAGTCGTTCAAGGCACCGTCCGAGTGCTGAAATTCAAGCTCCAGGAGGAAGGGGTGACGGTCCGTGTGAAAAAGCCTTCCACCCCCTTGATGGTTCATGGCGATGCGGGACAAATTAAGCAAGTGCTGATGAATCTTGGATTGAATGCCATTCATGCGATGCGGAGCTCGAAGGAAAAGCTTTTGGAGATCGAAGTGGATTCGACGGAGAGTACCGTGGAGATTCGAGTCAGCGATCATGGACATGGGATTCCATCTGAAATTTTGCCGAGAGTCTTTGATCCCTTCTTTACCACCAAGGCTCCCAACGAGGGAACGGGACTCGGGCTCTCGGTTTGTCTCAGTATCGTTCAACACCATCGCGGAGAACTCCAAGTGGAGAGTGAGCCGGGAAAAGGAACGACCTTTACCGTTTCTCTTCCTGCGGTGATTACAGAATCGAAGTCGATCCCCAAACGAAATGGGAATGGCCATCATGAAGGGGACGATTGGCTGAAAAAGCGGTTTGGACGGGTTCTCATCGTTGACGATGAGAAAGAGATCTGCACGTTTCTCTCACAGGTCTTGGTGAGACGCTTTGGCTGTTCGGTGACCGTGGCGCATCATGGAGGAGAAGCGGTTCAGGAAATTTTGCACCACGATTTTGATCTGGTGATTTCAGATGTCCGGATGCCGGAGATGACGGGAGTCCAATTCTTAGAGTGGTTGGAACGGGAGCGATCGATGTTGGTTCCTCGATTCTGTTTTATCACGGGGGAGAGTGAGTTTTCGGATTTAAGTCGTGAGATTGCCAAACATCCGGTTCCCGTTCTCCGGAAGCCGTTTGGAATGCACGAACTTTGCGATATGTGCGAAGGGCTGTTTCATGGTCGTCCGGGCCCGGATGAGAAAGATCCGATTCTGGTCGAGGCATAAAAAAAGCCCCGGAGTTTTCCCCGGGGCTTTTTTGGAAACCGTTGAGACGGTTTAGATGATGTTGTCAGAAGTCTGTTCGCGCTCGCGACGTTCGCTTTTGGCGCCCATGACCAGAATCTGGCGGCCCATGAATTCGGTGCGATTGAGTTTTTGCGAGACGGCGATTGCTTTTTCGAGGCTTTCCATTTCAACAAATCCGAACCCCTTGCAGCGGTTCGAACGGCGATCCATGATCACTTCAACATTTTTGACGGAGCCTTCCTTGGAGAACAAATCAAAGAGATCGCTCTCGACGGTATCGTAGGAAAGATTGCCGACATAAAGTCGCGAGGAGGTGACTTCAGTGAGGACTAATTCCGGTTTGGGGGAGGAGTGAGTCGCGGCTCCGCTTTTGGCGGGACCGGCGTTCCGGTTAAAGGAACCGTTTGACTTGCTCGGCTTTGATCCAAAAAGTCCGCTGAAAAAACTTTTCACTTTTGAAAAGAATCCAGAGGAGGCATTGGATCGGGATTGGTAGGATTCGGAGGAACGGCTGCGGGGGCGTCGTCGACGGCCACCTCCGTTATTACGGTGGTTATTCATAGTTGCTTCTTTCTCTTGTTTTGAGAATGAAGCCTATTCTTGCAGATAGCGGCTATATACAAACCCGGCCAGACCTCCTCCAAAGAGGGGTCCGATCCAGTAGACCAGATGGACTACAAAGGAGTTGTAAAAGAGAGCTTGAGAAGCGAGGGCCGGTCCGAACGCTCGGGCCGGATTCATCGCGGCACCCGTCAAGGGACCCCCGACCATGATATCCAAAGCGACGGTCAAGCCAATGGCGAGACCTCCAATCTTTGGACCACGCGGGTCCACTCCGGTACCGTACACGACAAAGACCAGGAAAAAGGTCAGGATCGCTTCAATTGCCACTCCCGAGAACCAATCGACCCGTAGGGCCGGGGTGCCGTTGACGACCACGCCACGTCCAAAGAGGATCGTGGCAATGATGCCCGCGAGAACGGCTCCAATCAACTGAGCCCCCCAGTATTTCAGCATTTCAGGAAGGGAAATTTTCTTTCCCACCCAGAGTCCGAAAGTGACTGCAGGATTCAGGTGTCCTCCCGAAATGGCTGCCGTGGCTGAGACCATGACCGCGATGGTCAGGCCATGAGCCAAGGCTACCATGAGGAGGTCGCCGTTCATGTTGTTAATCGCACCCACCCCGACAAAGATCAGGGCAAATGTTCCGATGGCTTCTGCTAGATAGGCCTTCATTCAGGTTATTTTATTAAGCGCGGTTATCCTGAGGAAAGTTGCTGGAAATGGCAATCACTATGTTTTAGGGCGGAATCATTTCGAAGGTCGGAATCCGGGTGAGAACCGGATCTCCCGAAGGCGTTAGTGCGAAATAACATCCATTCGCGACACAGCGGGAGCGAATCAGATGGTAGCTGTCGTATTGAAAGGTTTGGCCCGGTTGAATCTCTGGAAATTTTCCGACGACGCCATCGCCTTCGACAATCGTGGTTTCTCCGTCGCTTTCGACAATGACCCATTTACGGCCCCGAATTCGGATCGTGAGGTTGCTGTCGTTGTGAATGGTAATGTGGTAGACAAAAGGGTGGGGGCGATCCGGCGTGGTGTGTTGCTCCGGATCGTAAACCAAGCGATCGACGCTCGCCCAAAATCCCGGAAGTTCCTGAATCGGAGTGCTCACGGCTCTCTTTTGACAGAAATGCAGAGGCTTCACAACATCGAATCACTTCAGTCTTGATTTTAGGGGTTCTTGGTGTTGGTTGATAGGAGGATGATGCACTGGACTCGATGGGAATTGAGAAGTCGGGTGATTCTGGGAGTGCTTTGTCTTTTTTCTTCCGTTGTTTTTTCCGAAGTTCAGTTGGGAATCGACGAGTTGGCTCGGCAAGGATTTGCGCCACTGAAGGGAAAACGGGTCGGATTGATTACCAATCCCTCCGCAGTGAATCATGCGGGTCGAACGACGCTTCAAATTTTGAACGAGGCTTCCGGAGTGAAGCTGGTGGCGTTGTTTGGGCCGGAGCACGGAGTTTACGGAAAAGTTCCGGCGGGAAAATATGTGAGCAGCCAGCGTGAAAAGGCGACTGGAATTTGGGTGCACTCGCTTTACGGGCCTACGCGACGTCCGACTCCCGAGATGCTCAAGGGAATCGATGTGTTGGTTTATGATCTCCAGGATCTTGGGTGTCGCTCCTACACGTATATTAGTACGCTTGGCTATGCGATGGAAGAGGCGCAGAAGGCGGGGATTGAAGTCATGGTGCTCGATCGTCCGAATCCCCTCGGGGGGGCTCGCGTGGAGGGGCCTCGATTGAATCTCAAGTACCAATCTTTTATCGGGCTGTATGATGTTCCGTATGTTTATGGATTAACGGTTGGTGAGTTAGCGGAGTGGATCAATGATCATTATTTAAAAAAGCCGTGCCGTTTGCGTGTCGTTCAAATGTCGGGTTGGAATCGCCAGATGGCGTGGGAAGAGACCGGATTGCGTTGGGTGGCGACTTCGCCGAACATTCCACGAATCGAATCCGTACGCGGCTATGTGGCGACGGGACTTTTGGGGGAGGCCGGAATCCATAATGGAGCGAATGATCGCTATCCCTTTGAGGTGATGGCGCGTGAGGGATTGGACGCAAAGGAGCTGGCTCGACGAGTCAATGCGCTCGGATGGGATGGGGTTCAAGCAGAGCCTTTTCGATTTTGTGCGTGCGAAGGACGATGGAAGGGGACCCCTTATTCAGGAGTTCGATTAAAAATTGATCCCCATTCCAAAGCGAACCTCACCGCGATCTCATTTTACGGAATTGAACTCGTTCGTGCCGTGGAACCGCGTTGGAATGGCGTTGCCAAGCTCAAGGGTGAAAACCGGGAGATGTTTGATAAGATGAATGGATCCAATGCGGCTCGAGTTGCGATCATTGAAGAAAAACGAGCCAAAGAAATTTTAGCTTCGTGGGAGCCTGGGGTTGAGCGGTGGAAAGCGGAACGGAAACCGTATCTGCGGTATCAGTGAGTTACGAATTTTAACCGCGACGACTCAAAGGCGCGAACATCGAGGTCAATCCTGACGTTTGGTAGGGCGACCTCTCCGAGGGCGCCGAGGAATTCGAGGTTGTCACCATATTGCACGAACCTCAATAGTGCGTGCCGTGCGGTCATCGCGTCTGTGGAGTACGCACCATAGCCTTTCTTCAGGATTGCTTTTCATCCGTTGCTCACCAATATTTGGTTCGTTCCGCCGGGATCATCAGGCAGGTGACTCATGGCCGACGTTAGGCAATAACTCATGATGATTACCCGCGACGCTACCGAGGCCGACTTGCCTGCGATTGTTGACATCTATAATCAGTCGATACCCGCAGGACGCTCCACTGCCGACACAAGCCCCATCACCGTCTCAGAACGGGTTGAATGGTTTAGGAAGTTTGATCCTCGAAAGCGTCCCATTTGGGTTGCGGAGGATGACGGAAAGGTTATTGGTTGCGTTTACCTCTCGTGGTTTTACGGAGGACGTCCTGCCTATCACAAGACTGCGGAAATCAGCACCTATATCGCATCGGACTATCAGAGAAAAGGATTGGGAACTCTTCTCAAACAAAAAATGATTGAAGCGTGTCCTCAATTAGGAGTCGAAAATCTAATCAGTATGTATTTTGATCATAATGAAGGGACCACACGAATGAATGAAAAGTTTGGTTTCAAGGTCGTTGGACATTTGCCTGAGATCGCCGAGGTTTTAGGGCACAAGCGTGGATTGTTGATTTCGATTCTCCGGATCCCCTGCGACGAACTAAACGCGGTGGCTAATCCCACGCCTTCGACACGGGATCGCTTAGCTTGGGGCGCTGATCCTCAAGAAAGAATTGACTAATTGTACGATATTCTGTACGTTTCTGTACAAAATAAGAAATCCTATGACAACCGTAACATTGAGCGAATTTAGGAGTCACGCGTCGGGTATGCTGAGCCGCGTTGAAAACGGTGAGACCCTGCTGGTGCTTCGCCACGGTCGGCCCATTGCGGAGGTGACGCCCGTTTCAAATCAGAGTCATGGAGGGTCCTCGTGGAAAAAGCCGGGGTTGCGTCTTTCGACAAAAGGCATGAGCCTTTCCTCGGCTATTTTGGCAGAACGGGACCATGAAAGCCTATCTTGATTCATCGGCGTTCGCGAAGCGTTTTATCGAAGAGAGCGGAAGCGAGCGAGTTGAATCGATCTGTGCACGAGCTTCGGAGCTTGGCTTAAGCGTGCTTTGTGTTCCTGAGATCATCTCTGCGCTCAATCGACGACTTCGGGAGCGTGCGTTGACGCAATCGCAATACCATTTGGCGAAACGGCGATTGCTCGATGATGTCCGTGACGCGGATATGATTGCGCTGAATCCGTTGGTGATCGGTTCCGCCATCATGATTATCGAGAATAATCCGGTTCGCGCGATGGATGCGTTGCATGTGGCCTGTGCGCTGGAGTGGGGTGCGGAACTCTTTGCCTCTTCAGATAAGCAACAGCTGACTGCAGCAAAATATGTTGGCCTCAAAACGCAGTTGATATGAAGCGATTTTTGACTCTGGATTTGACGCACGGGGGAGAAGGGTCCAAAAGGGAGTGATGACGAGGGATCCTGAAAGTGTGCGGTTGGAGGAGGATGCGGAGCGAACGCAAAACTGGAAGCGCTGGGGTCCGTATTTAGCGGAGCGTCAGTGGGGAACGGTTCGCGAGGATTACTCGGAAGATGGAACGTGTTGGGATTATTTTACCCATGAGCAGTCCCGTAGTCGGGTGTATCGTTGGGGCGAAGATGGGCTTTTTGGAATTACCGATCGTCAGTGTCGGCTCTGTTTTTCGGTTGCTTTGTGGAATGAAAAAGATCCGATTCTCAAAGAGCGGCTTTTTGGATTAACGGGGCCGGAGGGAAATCACGGCGAGGATGTGAAGGAGTGCTATTACTACCTCGATTCGACGCCGACGCACTCCTACCTCAAGGGACTTTACAAATATCCCCAGGCAGAATTTCCGTACGCACGACTGAAAGAAGAGTCTCGCAAGCGTGGTAAATCGGAGACCGAGTTTGAATTGGAGCACACCGGGATCTTTAACGAGAAACGGTATTTTGATGTTCAATTTGAATACGCCAAAGCTTCTGCGAATGATATCCTCGTTCGGATTTCGGTAACGAATCGTGGGCCTGATTCCGCTTGCTTGCATCTTCTGCCAACGCTCTGGTTTCGTAATTCGTGGTCATGGGGTTGTTCTCATGAGGGTTGCGAGATGAAGCCTCGAATTGTTGGAGTCGATAAGCAAACGGTCGGAACGCTTTTCTCAAGTGTCGGGGATTTTCAATGGTCGGTGGCTCCGGGACCGAAGGGAGAGTTTGCAGATCTGCTCTTTACGGAGAACGAGAGTAATTCCGAGCAACTTTGGAAAAGCCCGAATCCAACGCCGTATGTGAAAGATGCCTTTCATCGATATGTGATCCAAAAAGAAGCCGGGGCAGTGAATCCCAAGTCGTTCGGAACCAAGACGGCGGCGCATTATCGTCTGAATTTGAAGCCAGGCGAAACCCAGGTCATCCAAACCCGTTTGACACTCAAGTCCGAGATCGAGGGAGAGCGTTTTGGAAAATCGTTTGATGCGATTTTTGAAAAGCGAATTCAGGAGGCGGATCTCTTTTACCATTGGCCGGGAAGACGCAAGCACACTCCCGATGCGGATCGAGTGGCGCGACAGGCTTACGCGGGGCTCCTCTGGTCGAAGCAATTTTATCATTACTCCGTGAAGGATTGGATGCAGGGGGACTCCGATCAGCCGAAGCCACCCGAGTCACGACTGACGGGGCGGAATCGCGATTGGCAGCATTTGTTTAATCGGGATATCATCTCGATGCCGGACAAATGGGAGTATCCGTGGTATGCGGCATGGGACTTGGCGTTTCATGTGGTGGCGTTTGCGAAGATCGATTCTCATTTTGCCAAGGATCAATTGCTTCTCTTGATGCGGGAGTGGTACATGCATCCGAACGGACAGATTCCCGCCTACGAATTTGCCTTTGGAGATGTCAATCCTCCGGTGCATGCGTGGGCGTGCTGGCGGGTTTACAAGATGACGGCTCCAGCAGGAAAACGGGATCGCGTCTTTCTGGCTCGGGCCTTTCACAAGCTGTTGCTGAATTTTACCTGGTGGGTGAATCGCAAAGATCCTGAAGGTCGCAATATTTTTGCGGGAGGATTTTTGGGGTTGGATAACATCGGGGTCTTTGATCGTTCCAAGCCACTCCCTTCGGGTGGGCATATGGAGCAGGCGGATGGAACGGCTTGGATGGCTTTTTATTGCCTGACGATGTTAAATATCGCGTTGGAGCTGGCGTCGGAAGATCCTTCGTATGAAGATGTCGCCTCCAAATTCTTTGAACACTTTGTTGCGATTGTCGCGGCGATGAATACGTTGGGAGGATGCGGGCTTTGGGATGATCAAGATGGGTTTTACTACGACAAATTGCGCTTGGAGGGAGAATCGATTCCGCTCCGGGTGCGATCGATCGTCGGGATTATTCCACTCTTCGCTGTCGAAATTCTGCGGGATTCAATTTTGTCAAAGCTCTCTGGATTTACGCAGAGGATGGATTGGTTCTTGAAGCATGAGCGGGATTTGGCGGAGCATGTGACGCGCAAGGAGAAGGATGGGCTTTGCCGGTTGTTGCTGGCGATTCCGTCGAAGGAGAAACTGACCAGTGTTTTGCGCTATCTCTTGGACGAAGGGGAGTTTCTCTCGAAGTACGGAATCCGTTCGCTCTCTCAATATCATGATCGGCACCCCTACGGGCTCGAACTGGATGGTCAACGCTACGAGGTAAAATACGACCCAGGCGAATCAACAACCGGTCTTTTTGGGGGGAATTCAAATTGGCGTGGTCCGATCTGGATGCCGATCAATTATCTCCTGATCGAAGCGTTGGAGCGCTATCACCAGTTCTATGGGGAAGAAGTTCGGGTCGAGTGTCCCACCGGTTCCGGGAAATTCATGAATCTGCGGGAAGTTGCTCAATTTCTCTCCCATCGGCTCTCCAATCTCTTTTTGTTGAACGACGCCGACCGGCGTCCCTGTCACGGAAAAGATCCGAACTACGCTCATGATCCCGACTGGAAGAATCTTATTTTGTTCTACGAATATTTCCACGGTGAAACCGGTCGAGGTTTGGGAGCGAGTCATCAGACCGGATGGACCGCGCTCGTGGCCCGGTTGATTGAAGATGTGGAGTAAAACCGGCTTGCGCGAGGTTTAAGGTCTGAACTGGCGCACACGTCCATTGCGTGGATCGATCTGGAAGGTGACAAAATTGGCGGGTAATCCTGTCTCGGATTTTTTCTTGGCATCGCTTTTGGCATAGAGGGTCAAAAACCAGGATTGATCGATTGCCAAATCCGTTCCGCCATCTGGCTTAAAGTGAAAGCAACGGTACTGATAATTGAGTCCCACCTCCGGTAGGGGAGGAAAATTCGCACCCGGAGTTTTCTCCGGAAGCTTCATGAGTGAGGTTGTTTTTTCATCCTCGGAGATCATCATCAAATGAGGGAGATAGATCGGTTTTGAAAGAGGTTTGCTTCCCTCAGCATCGACCGTAAAGAGTTGCAACGCGCGATAGCCTTTTTCACTCGATGTTTTTGGATCGGAGAGTTGGTAAAATCTGACCTGTACTGATCGATTTTGGGTGAGTGCAGCCTGTCTCGCGAGGCTCAATTGCTCCGCAATCACTTGTCCTGCCGTGGTGAACTCTGAGGCGAGGCTCATTCGCTGAAAGGAGGGGATGGAAATCGCTGTGAGTAACAGGATGATTCCGATTACGACCAGAAGTTCGACCAAGGTAAATGCCCTGGCAGTCGTCATTCTTTGTTTTTTTTCTACGAAGTTCATGGAGCAAACTTTTTAAATCCGAGGATGCGGAATCGGTAATAGGGATTGAGATCTCCCTCGGTGCTGCTCAGAGATGCTTGCGCGAAGTCAGGAAGCGCAGGATCATTCGGATCAACATAGCGTTCGATGAGGGTTGAGCCTCGGAACTCACCGGTGACAATATCGCCATTCGCAGTATTAAATTCTCCTGGAGCACTTTTGATGCGTTGTCGGCTTTTTTGCAAAGTTTGCACACGGAAATGGACGGTATAGGTGTTCGATTTGGTCGTGAGGCGGGGATAAATATTGGCATACGGTTTTTCTCGAGTGTTATCGCCACTTAACGGATAGGTGGTGCTCCAGAAGTCAGCCGTCGTGCTCGAGACGTTGTTATAAGTCGCGCCCGTCGGGACCAAGGGGATTTCACAGATCTCCGATGCTGATTTAAAAATCTCTCCAGTATCGAAACGGTTGGCGAAACCTTTCAGGGTTTCCGTAATATCCAATTCCTTCCGCCAATTGGTTGTGACTGCTTTGGTGAGGTTGGTTCGTTTGTAGTCGACGGCAGTGGTTCCTTGATTGGTGTTCGATACGGTGCCGTTGTTGGGGAAGGCGAGAAGCTGTTCTTTTTTGAGTACGGCCCTCACACCGGTGTCGCGATTGATATAGGTAAACGGCACAATCTGGTAATTCATGTTGATCCGGCCTGCGGTGGAGAGCGGTTCGCTGATCGGATAGGGCTCAACCACGGGCATGTGAAATAAATCGAGCAAGAGATGGTCGGGGGGCGCTCCAGCGGATGCCGTTCCATCTCCTTTGCGGTTTTTTCCTCCCGGATGTCTCCCCGTTGGATCGGGTCTGAAAAGTAACGTCTGCCAGGGTCGGTTTGATTTTACTCCAGTGGAGAGTGAGCCGAACATGACGGCAGAAGGCATTTGTCGATTCGGCGAGAAGAAGGTTCCGCCCACATCAATGGAGGGATCGAGATTATTCGGATGGTAGTAAGTTCCCAACTGCGTTCCGTTCGTCGCTCCCACGACGGAAGTGTCGATGGCTCCTTCGTCCGGTTTGTTGATGTAAGGACCATCCATGACGTCCCCGAAACCATTATCCCAATCGCCGGGGATATCTCCTGCCGCAAATGCTGCATGTTTTCCGAGAGCCACCCCATTGTAGACCACATCCTGATTCATAAACTGGGTTGATAATCCACCTGCGCCATCACCGCCGGCGGCGAGGGTCAATAAGGTGTTCCGATCCGTTGGATTGGGATAGATAAAAGATCGGAAGTAAGGGGCATTGAGTACGAGCCAGCCACGCTGAGATCCGTAAAACGGTTGTCCACACGATTCGATCAGTGCGTGTGACATTTGGCCTCCTCCTAAATAGGTGGAAAGTGGCGCGAAGAGATCCGTTGCCGCTCCGGTATCTTGGATATTAAACCGTCCGGCAATCAGACGGTAATCTCCGTCACGGGCAGGAATTCCGCGCGCCGTGTCGAAATTGGTGACCCAAGTGCAATCCGTTCCTGCAGTGGTTCCAGCAAACCGAGAGAGCATGCTGCGGACGTTCACATGCCCCGTCGGTGTGTAGCTGGCACTAATGACACTTGGAATCGGCAGAGTCGTGGAGGGAAAAGGAATTTGGATTGTCTGAACCGTGGTCCCGCTACTCGTCTGAAATTCAATGGTTACTTGCCCGCCACTAAATGCAAAAGTGGATCCAAGTGTCACCAGCGGATCTGTCACCAGGGGCGAGACGGTGCTAACGAATCCGGTATTGGTGCCGCCGTTGTTTTGAGTGGTCAGTGCTTGTCGAAAGCCGAGAGGTCCTCCCCAGTTTCGAGTCAAATTTAAGTTCCCTAACTGTCGCTTGTAGTCCAATAAGGCGGTATCGTTGGCAAACATGTCGGTTCCCCCGGGCCATTTAAACGTTTTCAGGCCACTGACTTTAATCATAAATTTGCCCACACTCGTCGGGAAACCCATCGAGGGATCAAACAATTCGGGAAGCAAGGCCGCTTGCATCGTCATCTGACCTGCTGGAATGGCAGGATCGACGATGGGCAAGGTATGATTGGCGACTCCGACAAAAACGATCGCCGCTTCTGAAAGGGTTGGAAAACGACCAAAACCTCGAGTGTCATCTGAGGCGTCATGAATTGGAACGACCTGCGCCTTCCCGTTCCCATTGACTGCGACTCTTGGGGTGTAGGAGGCAAAATCGGCCTGATTTCCATTGCTATCACAGAGATTAACGCAGCGAATGTAATCGAAAATCTCGGTCAAAATCTGATCGTTATCGGATCCGTATTTGGTGGAAAATTTCCCACCAAACCCAGGAATCTCTTCCGAGGTTAATGACTTCAAGTAGGTTTTTAAAATTTGATTCCGTCCCAGCGTGAGATCGGTTGTCGGACTGTCGGGATCACGTCGTTGAAAATAATAACCTTTGCTTCCGATCGTTCCACAAAACGCGATGAGTCGGTCGTAAATCGTTCGGTGATTGGTATCATCCGTTGCGTGTACAGGCCAGATTCCGACGCGCGGACGATTGAAAAGATTCACATCCGGAGCGCGACTGTTGGCGGTGAGAAAGAAGCGGACTTTCTCCAAGTCATCGGAGGAGAGGTTGATGGAAGAGTTGGTTAACTTCTTTCGGTCAGGACGAAATTCGAATTCGTCCACGGTGGCATAAAGTCGATCTTTGTCAGGAGTGATCTTGACGGCCGTCTTCATATCGATCGTTCCTGCTTTGGATCCGCCATCGTTGACCCGGGGAGTGAGGGTGTAATAAGTCGCAGGATCGGTATTTGCCAGTACGGGGAGTTTCCATCCGAGAACCGGACTCAACGACGTGGTTGCCGGATGACCGGGGTAACGTTGAAATTCCTGCTGCGTCGGAGGACTTAATGCCAGAGCGACCTCGTTGGCGGAATTGGCTCGTGGACTATCCCAAAAGCTTCCTTCCGATGCGGTGTTGATATTGACTTTACAGGTTTCGTCATCCGTCCAAAAAGCAATCCGCGCGACGGCGGGATTGGCCTCCGATGAAGCGAGAGCGACTTGTTCCCCGGCTCCGCTGGTTGGAGCAACAATCTGCCCGTCCTGTAAAACATAAAGCCAGCGCACGGGCATGGGGGCCGGTTGAATGAGTGTTGCTCCAGGTGCCTCTTGAATGGAAAAGCCCTCGACGCCTGCCGATTGAGCTCCTGGATGAACAATCGGATATTGCAGAGATCCACTTCCGATATTCAGAATCGGTTGATTCAGGTCCGTGTAGAGGCCTGGATTAGAGGCCCACGTGATAGGGACGGCATCGTCCGCCGGGGTAAATGCGCTGCTTCCAGTCATCACTGCCGAGGAATAGAGCTTGTAATAACCAGCCGCATTTCCTGAAGTATCGTAAAGGCGAATCATTCCGGGTTGAGAAGCCCAGGCCAAAGCTTTTCCGGTGCTACTACGTCCTTGCGTGGCCTCTTTGATCTGACCAATGACAAGATTCACGGAAGAATCCGCGAGCATCCGTACGCTGGAACCATCGGCATAAAACTTGGAGGAGCGAAGCTCAGTTCGGACGGAGCCGAGAAATGCCAAGACGATGGCGCAGATCATCACGAGGGAGCCGAGAACAATAATCAATGCCATCCCTCGCTTGCGGTGGGTCTGTTTTTGATGATTTATCATATTACTGCGAGCTCCAGTGTGCGCTGTGGATGGAGACTTCCGTTTCAAACGTGCGATGGTTGATCTTCTTTTTCGTCAATGCGGCGTCCAGTTGATCCAGATCTGAATTCAGTGAGGCTGCTTTTTGAAAGAGCGTGGAGGGATCAATTCCGAGATCAGGGGGAGTGGACGTGGCTCCTTGAAGTCGACTGGCAGAGGCCTCGTCGATCGCCACCATGATGATTTTAAGAATGGGCGGGAGTTGATTCATTTTTTCCGGTTGTGCGCCTCCCCCTGCTGGCCATGAGACTCGTGAGTCGTATTCAAAATCGGCACCGATTCGTTGTTCTGCCGGAATGGATTTCTCCTCTTCGTCGGTTTTTTTAGGGAGGAGAATCAGGGCGATAATATTTTCCGCAAGGGCTCGTGCGGCAGGAGGGGATCCGCTCGTAGGAACGAGAAAATTTTTAAACCACTGGGTACCGGTCGAATTGTAAATCTGAAGCGCTTCCGAGGGTTGGCTGAATTCCATGAGTCGGTAACGATAGCGCAGGGGAGTGATTCGGTTGGTGATGAAGGCGGGGCGGGCTGAATAAAAATTATCCGCAGCGTCAGGGCCAAACCAGAGAAAGTATCCGCAACCGTTGAGCAGGGATTTCAATGAGGCATTGCTTGAGTCGCTCGTTTCCCCCAGAGGAGCTTGAAAGAAAACCGCGTGGGTGATTTGACCAGGAGCCAGCGCTTTGCCTGAGATAAAATGGAGTTCCGAATTGCGGCCATAGCGGACGGGAGTCCCATTGTATGAGGAATCCGAGGAGGAGTGGCCTGCGGCGTCGAAATAATCGTAATAGGGATTCAATGTCGTCTGACTGATTTTACGGGTCATGCTTTCAAAGACGGCGCGCGCTCCTTGAAAGGACTCGATGCGATTGGAGGAAGACTTCCATGTCTTTGAGATTTGGTGAATGATCGCAAAAACCATCCACATCAGCAAGGAGAGGATGGCGGTGGCGACCAGCACTTCCACCAAAGTAAATCCCCGGGAGTTTTTGTTTGAATGCGTCATGGTCACTCAGGAACCGGTATCCGCAACGACAACGGAAAAATGATTGGTAGCGCTTGGGTTCGTTTTTTGTTCGATGATAAAATTAACAACCCGAATACTGGGATTGGGGGCAGCTCCTCCCGGCAGGGTCGGTTGGAGGATTCCGACCGCCTTGACCGTGTAGATTCGGGTTGGATCTGACGGGTTGCGAAGAAGTCCTCCCTCATCATCAAAGTAGCGGGTTTCAAAAAAGAGACTGTTTGTCAGACTGCTAAACCGGGAGAGTTGCAAATCGCCGGAGATTTTTTGAGCAATATGAGTTTCAACATTGATTCCGATCGCCTGACGTGAGGTTTTCAATCCAAGGGGGACCAAGCCGAGAACTCCCACAAAGGCAAAACTGACCACGCCGATAGCGAGAACCACTTCAATCAAACTGAAGGCGGAAGGGGGCTTCATGTTCATAAAGGATAAGATCGAAAATCTAAATTCCCTGCAGTTGGCTCGGGTACGAGAGCGATGCTCAATCCACAATTCTTAGCATCTGCACTCATAGCGGTCAACCATCCTGCCATTTTGAACCAGGGAACGAATATTTTCATGAGGTAACCATTTTCACTTAAAATTTCAAATACGTATGTGAATATAATTGTGTTAGTGACTTCTGACAAGGAAATATATTATCTAAAATAAATTAAGGAATGGTGATGACTGGATATTGTCTCTCGCGAAGTTCGCCAAGGCGCGAAGGAATGTTTGACTTTAAAACTAAAAAGGGTTTCTTGGCGGCTTGGCGGTACTTGGCGAGAAGCAACATCGTAGTGGTTTTGCTTTTAGGTTCCGATGGAAATCCAAGCGGCTCGCGCGGTGGCGCGTCTCCACTTCAGGCCGCCCATAATTCCGTAGAGAATAATCACTCCGACGATGACGACGATATCAATGGTTTCGAGTCCGAACATAGAGTGGAATAATGATTGCCCTTTTCTCGGACTCCTTTTATCTTGGTCGTTCGCAAGATACGGAGTGTAGCTCAGTCTGGCTAGAGCACCTGCTTTGGGAGCAGGACGTCGCAGGTTCGAATCCTGTCACTCCGAAACTCTAAAATTTCTGCACTATGTTTTATGGATAAGAAGCTGCAGTAAACGTATTTAAAGGTTTTGAGTGGGCTGCCAACGAATATTCAGATGCTTCCCCATTGCTGCAATTGGCCTAAGTAATAGGTAATTATGCAAGCCTGGGATATCAATAAGAATTCATGTAAGGAATTGGCTCAATTTTTTGAAAGAAAGATCAAGCTATGGTTTGCATTGAATCAAAGGAATCATTTTTTACTAAAAGTCTCAGGTGGATTTTCAATACCATGTTGGCTTAGGCAAACGGATGCTCTAAAGACATTAGAAAGCATGGATCCAAAAAACCAATTCATATATTTTGAAATGGATTTTCAAGAATTTTTGACGACGATTGAAAAAAACGAGCCAATGATCCCAGTCAGAGATTCAAATGGAAACGAGTCCGCTCTTCCGTTTAAGGGATTAAATTTAATAAAATCTTAAGAAGAAGAACGTAAAATTACAAACTTTTACTTGTCAGAAATGAAAGTAGTGATACAATTCAAACACGTATTTGAATTATGATCTCTCTCGCCACTCCTTGCAATCAAGTTTCCAGCCTGAAAAAGCTGACAATCCTCGTTGAAGCGGTGGTCGCGATGCTTTTGGGATCGCATCATGCCGTTGGGACTGGAAGACGTTTTTTCATTGGAGGGTTCTTGGGGTTGATGGTGTCAGCTGCGGTTGCGCGTGTTCTGGAGGTGGATCAAAGAGGTGGGGCGCCGCACAAAACCATTATGGAGGCCGTGGAGGTGGCTGGAGCGGGTGATACCATTCACGTGGCTCCAGGAAGTGGGCCGTATCGAGAATCGGTGCTTTTGAAGAAATCAGGGGATCCGGGAAATCCGATTATTTTAGACGGTAGTAATGAATTGATTACCGGGTTTGAGCCTCTCAAGGGATTTCGTGAAGAAGGAGGGAAATGGATTTGTGAGGTTCCGATTATTTCGACTCGTATCGAGAAGAGTCCGGAGTCGCCATTTCCCTGTGTTATCACCTATCAAGGAGTCCGGTTGGTGGTGGATCCTGTTACCAAGCAGTTCACGCGATTTGCCCGAATGTCTGACGATAAAAAACGATTGGAGCTGCTTTCAGATACGAAGCCGGAAGGGTGGGAGATTGCCACGCGTGGAGCAGTTGTCTCGATCCTCAAGGCTTCGCATCTGATTATTCGCAATGTGCGGGCCTCAGGAAGTACAAATGATGGGTTTAATATTCACTCGACCTGCGAGAATCTTGTTTTTGAGAACATTGAGGGGTTCCAAAATTTTGACGAAGGGTTTTCTTCGCATGACGTGAGCGAAACTGAAATCCGCAAGGGCCGTTTTTGGGGGAATGATAATGGGATTTGGAATGCGAGTCGGTCGACGATCAAGTTTAAGGCGAGTAATGTCGAGATTTTTTCAAATCTCGGGTGGGGGCTCTGGACTCAAAGGGGAGAGACGGTGTTGGATAATGTGAAGGTGTGGGATAATGGGGTGGGACAGGTTCAGCTTGGTGGTAAAATGTCATGCACGGGGTTGGTGACCTACGAATCTCGTTGGGGAGGTAATCGTCCTTGGGAGAGCTATCAGGAAACCAAGGGGAACAAGCCATCGAAGGAAGCGTTGAATATTGCTTCGGATTGCATATTCGAAGGAGATCGACCGACGGTACATGCGACGGATGAGTTGCCGCCGCTGAAGGAGCCTTGAGAGGTGAGCACGAATTCGATCCTCAGAGGGGTATACTTGTCGATGTGGGTTGGAATCTTACTGCCACTGATGATTCGAGGTGAGGTCGAGTTTAAGATTTCGGGGCGTGATTTTTACGTCGACAATGAGCGGGGAGATGATCTTGCGGATGGGCGATCGGCGCTTCTCGGTGAAAAGGGGGTTGGTCCGGTCAAGACTCTGGCGAAAGCGGTTTCATTGCTGGCGGCAGGAGACCGGCTGAACCTGGCTTCAAATACGACACCTTATCACGAAACTTTGACCATTCGGGATCTCTCGGGGGATACGGGTAGGCCCATCATCATTGATGGACATGGAGCAACCTTGACGGGGTGTGAGCCGTTGAATCCTGAGGAGTGGATCGCTCAAGGGGATGGGTTGTTTAGTAGTGATAAACTTTCAAAAATGTTGAGTACGGGGGGAGGGGTTGCTGCAAACTTGGATCGAATCTATTTTCTCTTCAACCAGCAAATTCAACATATGGGAAGAACCAGTAAGGGGAGGAAGGCTCCGTTCAAGAGGCCGGAGGAACTTCGGTCGGGCGAATGGACTTACGACGCGGCCTCCTCTCGATTTTTTGTTCGGGTCGCCGGAGGGATCTCGGAGGCAAACATTGAAATTCCCTATCGGCAGAATGGAGTTGCCATTCGTGGCACCAAAAACGCGCATTTGATCATTCGAAATCTGGTGGTAACCCATGTTTTGAATGACGGGTATAATCTTCACGATGGATGTAGTGAGGTTCGTTTCGAAAATATTGCTGCTTATGAGTGTGGAGACGATGGGTTTAGTCCTCACGAAGCGTGTGAATCGGTCGTCGACGGTTATTGGGCTAGTCGAAATTCCACCGGCTTTGGAATGGGAAACCTGGCGAAGACGGAGATTCGAAACGCCCATTTGGAAGGGAATCTGGCGTTCGAATTTCTTGCGGGGCACTCGACCGTGACGAAATTTCAGCAATCGGTGATTATGGCAACCGGCGAGGCGATTCCGATTTTGACGCGTAATGCGCAAGCGACACGCTTGGAGTTTGATGACGTAAAAATCACCTCTCCAGATAAAGGGAAGATTACCCTGAGTGAAAACGTTAGTTTTGTGGCGAATCGACTTTTGGTGGAAGGGCCGAGTTGGGAAATTTCTGGAATCGCCAAAATCACGGAGAGTACGATTCAAGGGATGGTTTTAGGGTGTGCGGGAAAAGGGAGTTGGAGTGGGGAAAGGAATGTCTACAAGATTGAGATCAAAACGGCTCCGACAACGGATTCTCCACCGTCAAAGCCTTGAGAAAGTCGCTTGGACATAGGGCTTTGTAATCTCCTGAATATCTTTACTTGCAAAAAACGCCTTTGATGGTAAAATCAAATACGTATTAGAAATTTATGAAAACTCAAAATTCCTCCCCGTCCGGTGCCGCATCCTGCGTCGGGAAAAATCACCAGCTTTTCGACAGAGATGATTGCCGGAAAATAAAAATTTAACAAATCCTTCCATGAACTTGGGCTCTTATTTTATGAAAAACACCACCAGTATTAATGTTCGTCTTATTTCCATGCGGGGATATTCCGCGTTAGTTTGCTCAAAATCATGGGGGGGGATTTTGAAGTTTTCAATTTTACTATGGTTTGTACTGCTTTCAAACAGTGTTGCGGCGGAGTGGATTCCTTACGAAAAAACTCCCGGCGCAGTTGCGAGTACGAACTACACGATCTCGATCAACGGTCAGCCCATCGGCGTTGAGTCTTTTGGAGACGTCAGTTACGCGCGCTTTATCCTTACGGGAAAGGTGGAGGTTGTCATCAAGGCGAGCCAGCCGATCACTGACTGTGCGATCAGTCCTCTTAGTTTCAAGATTGCTGCTGTCAAAAAAGACGATAGCTGGACCTTTTCACTGACTCAACCCCGGAGCTTGATCCTGACGCTGAACAAACAAGAGAAGCTTTTTATCTTTGCGGATTCTCCGGAAGTCGGAGCTCCGACGATTGGTGATTCTGCGGTAACCAATTTGGCGAGTTACATGCCAGCACCTCACAATCCCGATGCACCTGTAACAGCGGAATTTCAAAAAGCGATTGATGAAACCTCTGCAAAAAACGGTGGATCCGGAGGGGTTTTGTATGTGCCCAATGGTCAGTATTTTGTCGGTCAGTTGAAACTGAAGAGCAACGTCCATCTCTACTTGCAAAATGGGGCTTTGATCAAGGCAATCCCGGATTTTGTTCCAGAGCTTTATCCGCTTCAAGGAAGCAATCCGAAGGACTCCTCGTTTATTTTTCTTGGTAAGGCGAAGAATGTGAAAGTCACCGGTCGAGGAGTGATTGATGGAAATGGATTGGAAGTTCGCACGAAAAACGCGAAAGCGAATATCAAACTGATGAGATCCGTGGAAAGCTCGGATATTCTGGTTGATGGGATTTATTTTCGAAACTCATCACGCTGGTCTTTGCACATGTTGCAATCAGAAAGCATTACCTATCGGAATTTCAAGTTAATCAACGATGTGCGGGTCACTCCTGGAGCGAGTGAGAAGATTGATAGCTTTTTAGTGAGTAATACCGATGGGGTCGACATTGATGCATCACAGCATGTCGTCATTGAAGACTCGTTTATCTACACCGGAGACGATACCATTAGTACCAAGGTGACGTATTACATGAATCTGAAGCGTCCTTGTTTCGATGTGGTGGCTAAAAACAATGTTCTCTGGTGCCATAAATGCGCCATTCGAGTCGGAACGGAGACCCATGAGGATATGTACGATATCCTCTTCGAAAATAATGACATTGTGCGAGCGGACCGAGCCGTGGCGCTGCAGAGTGAAGACGGAGGAAAGATCTACAACATCAAGGCAATTAATAATCGTGCGGAATATATTGGTGGGGATCGCAATGAAAGATTCTTTTTGTTGAAAGCGCGCAAGGGTCGAGGAGGAGCGCCTGGCTCCATTACCAATGTTTTGATCAAGGATTTCTTCGCCTTGCAGCCCGCGAAACAGGAATCAAGCATCGAGGGGTTGAGTGCCGGATCTCAGATCTCAGGGGTGACATTTGAAAACATTGTCATCGGTGGGGTACAGGTGAAAAAAATCGGAGACATTCCGATGAAGCTGGGTGATTTTTCAGAAAACATTGTAGTGAAATGAGGGATGTTGATTTTGACCGTGGCTTTTTATGGTGGAACGGATAAGATTGCTCGCTCTCTGAATCAGAAATAAAAAAGGAAACAAAAATAATGAAAGCACCTCTTCTGAAGAAAACTTTGCCGTGGAATGGAGTATTTGTCTGGCGATCGATTTTTGCATTATTTTTCACGTTAAGTTTCACACAGGGTGAGGTTTTGCTGAACAATACGTTTGATGATGGGGAATATACGGAACAACGTCTGCCGGATCATGCCGCTTGGCAAAAGATTGCCAACTCGGTTGCGAATCAAAAGACCACGACTCTGGAGGTTTCAGGCAAGGCTCTGGTTTTGACGGCGGACTCCAAGGCGGGCCAAGCGCAAACACTTGCCCGTTTCTCGGACGGTGCCAAAGTCTTAAATGTAGGGGAGACGATGGTACTCTCTTTCAAGCTTTCTCTTTCAAGTCCAGCGGCGATCAAGAATGGTTTGCGGTTCGGGATATTTAATTCCAATGACTATCCTGTGGTGAACCAAGGATATACCTCTGACGTGAGATATCACAAGTGGACCGGATATTCGATCTGGACCAACGTCGGAAGTCCATCGGCGGGTGGAACGACGATCCGTAAACGGGTGGGTGAAGATCCGACCTTGTTCAATGGCGAAAAAGGTTTGTTTGCCATCCTGCCGGGAAGCGAGCGAGGATTTGAATTGACGAGTGGTGTTGCGGTGAAAGGGACCCTGACAATCAAACGCACGGGTGAGGATCAAGCGGCAATCAAGTTTGAGATGAACGATATTATTTTTGCCTGTGAAGACAGTTCCAATATTTGTAAGGGTTTCGACACGATCGTCTTTCGCGTGGCTCCTGAGGCGACCGGAGCACTGACATTGGATGATGTCTCCGTGGCGCGTACCCCATAGTTTGAGCATTCCCTTCGGTGGGATCTCTCAAATTCAATAATATTTTAAATGACATCAATTGAATAATCGGAAATCATACTGACACCTATGTCATCTTACTCTGCCAATCCTCAACGATACGAAATCGCGACATATCGGCGCTGTGGGAACAGCGGATTGAAGCTCCCTCCGGTCTCTCTTGGATTATGGCAGAATTTTGGAGATTCCGATCCCCTGGCGCGTCAGCGGGAAATTATTTTGTCTGCGTTTGATTCAGGAGTGACGCACTTTGATCTCGCCAATAATTATGGCCCATCTCCCGGTTCTGCTGAAATTAATTTCGGACAAGTCATGGAATCCGACTTAAGGCCCTATCGGGATGAGCTGGTGATCTCGACCAAAGCGGGATATCACATGTGGAACGGTCCCTATGGGGAATGGGGTTCCCGCAAATACCTCGTTTCCAGTCTCGACCAGAGTCTTCGGCGAATGAAGCTCGACTATGTTGATATTTTCTATCATCACCGACCCGATCCCGATACTCCACTCGAGGAGACGATGGCGGCGTTGGATCACCTGGTTCGACAGGGGAAAGCGCTTTATGTCGGCATATCGAATTATAGCGGAGAGCAAACGCTCAAAGCGGCAGCGATTTTAAAATCACTTGGAACGCCTCTGCTGATTCATCAGCCAAAGTACAACATGTTTCATCGGGTGATTGAACCGGATCTGATTCCTGTTCTTGAAAAGGAGAATGTCGGGTGTATCCCGTTTTCACCTTTGGCACAAGGGCTTTTGACGGATCGGTATTTGAATGGGATTCCGTCTGATTCTCGGGCGGGTGGAAAAAGTGTTTTCCTTAAAAAAGATCATATCACACCGGAAATTCTGACCAAGGTGACTCGTCTTCATGACCTCGCTCATAAACGAGGCCAAAGTCTGGCGCAGATGGCGCTTGCCTGGATTTTGCGAATCCCACAAATCACCTCGGTTCTGATTGGTGCCAGTAGTGTGAGTCAGCTTCAACAAAATCTTGATTGTATAAAGGTTTCCTCCTTTTCGGCGGAAGAACTTAAACGCATCGACGAAATTTTGGGGTAAGGTCAGAAAAATCTGAGAGACGGTCGATTTCATGAATAAAAACCTCGCTTCCAATAAAAAATCACTTTCGTCGATTGCTCATTTTGCCAATCATTTGGGATTATCAGCTTGGACGGTTTCGCGCGCCATCAATGGCCATCCCGAAGTGAAGGCGAAAACGCGTGATCGTATTCTCAAGGCGATGAACGAATTGGGGTTTCGCCCCAATCCGATGGCGAGAGGTTTGCGGGGGCGGAAGACTGGTTTGATTGGAGTCTCGGTGGCCGGTTTGGGAAGTGCGATTCTGAACAGTAAAATCAATCATTTGCAGGAATTTCTCAGGGAGCATCAGTTAAGAAGTCTTCTCGAATTTAGCGTGCGTGATCCTGAGAATGAAATTCGGGTGATCAATGATTTTTTTCGAGTTCGCGTGGATGCGATGGTTTTGATTTATTCCCGTTTGAAGAGAAAGGAAGTGGAGCCTTTGATGAAGGGGATGCCTTGCGTGATGATTGATCCGCATTATCCGCAGAAACTTCCAAGCGTCTCATTGAATCGAAATTTGGCCATGAAGCTGCTCCTGGAACATCTTTTGAGTTTGGGGCACCGGCGTTTTGCGCTTTTGGGAATTGTGCCGGAGGATCCATGGAGGTGGCCGGGACTTATCGAAGTGGCACGAGAGCGTGGGTTGGATCCTCGGACAATATTTATTCCAGTCGGCACCGCTCCATTAGCAGATCAGGCGATTCAGGAGGGTCGTGCGATGGCGGCAAAGGTGTTAAGTTTTCCGGAGCGACCGACGGCGTTGATCGCGATTGATGATCGGGTTGCCCTTGGAGCGGTTCAGGCGCTGAAAGAGGCGGGGTTGAATATCCCCCGGGATATTTCAGTCACCGGTTTTGATAATTTGGATCTGGCTCGGGAACTCCATCCGACATTGACGACGATTGAACAGAATCCGGTCGCGCTTATTAATCTCGCAGGGGATCTTCTTTTGGGACAGATGAAGGCAAGTGCTCGACGGAAACAGGGGATCGCTCAAGAGGTGGAGCCACAACTCATTCTGGGAGAATCAACCGGTCCTGCGCCCGTCGCGTGATCGTTCAGCCGTATTTGGGTTTGAGGGCTTTGTTTTGCTTGGCGCTTTTCATTCCAAGCTCAATGATTTCAATCGGACGGCGGGCCCATTCTCCTGTGATGATGAGCTTGGTTCCCTTGGTCATGTGGTCGGCAATGTTTTGGTAAAGTTTTGCCCCTTCATTTTTCGGATGCTTTCCGGTTTCGGTGGTGAGAACGTTTCCCTCTTTGCGGATGATTTCGTACTCGCCCCAATGAACGAGATAGCTTCCCTCGGTTCCGGTAATTTCAAGAAATCCTGGTTTCGGATTGGAATCCATCTGAGTCATGCGGAGGGTTAACCATTTCCCGTTGGCGAAACGCGCCGTGAGTGTTGCCTCATCTTCGTTGGTATCCTTTTTCCAGACTGTCTGATTGGCCCAGTAACCTTCTTTGGCGAAACCGGAGACTTCGACGACTTTGGAATCGATGAGCTGGAGGCTGTATTCAAGAAGGTGAACGCCCCAATCGTAGAGAATGCCTCCGGAGATTGTCCGGCTGGTGCGCCACCAGTCATTCGGTTTTCCCCGGGATCCCATGCGCGCTTCGATTCGAATGATTTCGCCGATCCGCTTTTCTTTTTTGATGAGTTCAAGGGCTTTGAGAATGCAGCCATCCCAATGGCGATTGTGATAGGTGGAAAGGACGAGTTTCCGCTTTTTGGCTTCCCGAATCATTGCATCACACTCCGCAGTGGTGATGGCGAATGGCTTTTCGGCGAGAACATGCTTTCCGGCGCGGAGGCAATCGAGCGCGAGCGGGGCGTGGGTGTTGTGGGGAGTGATGATGGTGATTAAATTGACATCGGATTTTTTGAGCATCTCGAGGTGAGAGCGGTAGGTTTGGATTCCTGGAAAATCAATGGGCGCCTGAGCGAGACGCTTCGGATCGATTTCAGCAACCGCGACGGGAGTCATTCCCGCGAGTTTCATTTCGTTCAGGTGAGCTTGGCCCATGTTAAAAGCGCCACCGTAACCGATGACTCCGACTTTAATTTGAGCGGGGGAAGAGTAGGAAGGCATGAAAGATTTTCTATGGAGTCGAGCGTGAAGTGCAAGCGAAAAGCCGATAAGTGGTAGGGACGCCTCTCCGAGGTGTCCGTTCATAAACTCGGACTACTCGGACGCCTGCGGAGAGGCGTCCCTACCAAGTGAAACAAAAGGGATTGTCTAAAAATCCCGGAGATAACGTTGCATGCGCTGCATGACGTCCTTTTCAAAGCGGAGAATGTGATCTTGAACGAAACGAACGGGATCGAGTTCCGGTTTTTCGAGAAGGGGAGTCAAGTCCATGGCGAGTTCAACTAGTTTTGCGGGATCGGTGTGATGGGGAGAGAGGAACGTGGCATTCATGAGGCGGCGTCCGTGAACGGCCAAGTCATACTGTTTTCCTGAATCAATTTGAGAGCGGAAGACGGCGCCGAGTGCTTTTCCTAAATCCGGGCGGGCACTGATATCGAAGATTTGTTTTTCAGAATCCATCAACCAATCCAATCCGCGCCAGCCCTCGCATCCATAGATTTTTTCAGGATGAAATTCTTTGGGAAGCCGTTGGAGTCGCTGCAAGAGTGGAACGACGACGGAGACGTGAGTATCATGTTTGTCTGCGGGATTGTGAGTGTAGAGAATTTTGGGACGTGTTTTTTTAATCAACGCTTCCAAAAGATCGAGCCATTGGGTTTGATCCATGACGCGAAGATCCGCGCTTGAATAGGGAAGACCGAGAATGGCTCCGTATTTTCCAATTCGAGCCGCTTCGACCTGTTCTTTCCATCGGATGGCAACGAGTTCTTTATCGGAAGTACCGGAAGTGACTCCGGATCGGACGCTCCCGCTTCCGTTGGTCACGGTGATACCGGTGAACCATTGATCCGGTTTTTCGTAACACTCAAGAATTCCGTGAAGGGACATGAATTCGAGATCATCCGCATGGGCACCGATACCGAGGTGAGTGGTTCGTTGCAGTGCGGCTTCTTCGGAAAGTCCGTCCGGAACCACGATCTCAAATCGAACGCCGCAGAGGTCCATGGAGGCCAATGGGAAATCAGGCCGGGGGGGCTGATTCGTCCGTCGGTTCGTTATACGAGGCTTCGACCTTGTCAGAGACATCCTTGTAACTCATGTCGAACTCGTAAATTTGTTTGTAGTAATCCGTGGCCTCTTGCTTGAGCTTCATCTCTTCGCAGACCTTGGCGAGATTGTAGATGATCTCCTTTTTGACATCGTCCATTCCCGGAATTTCGGACGCGGCGGAAGAGAAGGTCTTCTTCGCCATATCCAACATCTTCCGTTTCCAATGGCACATACCGATGAGATTCAGCGCTTTTTGACGGACGCTCGGTTGCTTGGCTCCGAGCTGAAGTTCCTGAAGCGCTTCCTTGTACTGGCCCGCATTGAAATAGGCTTCTCCCAACTCGAAGTGGAACTGATTATCATTCGGATAACGTTCCACGCGCTTCTTGGCCGCGCCGAGGAGGTAATCGGATTTCTGTTTTTCCAAGTCGATCAATTGTTGCTCGTAGGTCGGAAGTTGCTCTGCCAGATCAGGACGGGAACGAACGGTCTCCAAGGCTTCCTGAGCCTGTTGGATGCAAACATCCCATTGTTTGAGGGTCAGATCGCCAATGATTTTTTCAATGGCGGCATCGGAACTCCCTCCCATTTCGTAGGCATGATGATACCAGGAGATGGCGTTTTCGAGATCGTTGGCTTGAGCGTAAAGTTCTCCGATTTTTTTCGGATGAAGAACATTGGCCGGTTCCTTCTGACTTTTTTCGTAAAGCGCTTGAATTTGTTGGGCGATGACTTCTTCGGATTTGACCGACTTGGATTCCTGTTCCAGGTTTCCGGCCTGACCTTTATCTTTCAGGACGTCTTTATAATCCTTGGCTTTGTCCCACCCGCCGGATTGAGAGGCTTGGGCGGCGCTGGCGTTCTTTTCGCCGGAAATTGCGTCGGAATCGGAAGGGTCGATTTCAATGATGCGCGTGTAGACATTCTGAGCCTTTGCCGGCTCCTTCATTTCCAAATAAAGTTTGGCCAGTCGGTGAAGAATTTCCTTATTGGTCGGATCTCCTTCCCGAATCGTCTCGTAGGCAAAGGCCGCAATTTCCGGTACTTGAAGCGTGAGGGCTGCCTCCGCAATCATTTCATTCGCTTTATTATTGAATGGGTCAATGGCCAGCGCTTCTTCCGCAGCAACAAAAGCCTCCATCGGATTCTTCTTGGCAATTCCAACCTTCATCGCAATCGCCGCAGAGGCCTTCATCGATGCCATCTGACGATTGAAACTGGCTCCCTGCGCTTTGCATTTCTGAATTTGAGCCGCACGAAGCATGCGACGTCCTTCGAGAAAGAGGGGTTCTTCTTTCAAAATCATCGGGAGATAGCCGATGGCGCCATCATAGTTTCTTGCGTCAAACCCGGTTTTTGCGCGTTTGAAGAAATCACGGTTTTTGGGGGAAAGTTCGGATTCTTTCTTGACTGGCATAAGCGTTAGTAATTACTGCTCTTGAGCGATTAGGTCAATCACTTCTCTAGCCTATTTTTCTTTTTCGAATGAGGGGCACGTGAGTAAAAAGCCCCTTCGCTGGGAGCCGCCGATCTCCTGACTGCCCCAAACGCTTTACGGGGAGCGGGCCTTGCTTGAGAGTTCGGACGCTTCGGAGAGGCGTCCCTACCGGTTGAATGGGTTGAGGAGTGAGGTGTTGTCTCTCGAGATTTGAAGGATTTGACTTCGGAAAAATCGAATCCTTCGCGAAACGGAATCTTGAAGGTGGTCGGGATTGCGCAGCGAAACTCCATTTTCTTTCCGGTTTCCGGATGGTTAAAGACGAGTTGACTGGCGTGAAGAGCGAGACGTCGAATCGGATCCGTTTTCGCATCGTAGCGTTCGTCTCCAACGACGGGATAGCCGTGAGCGGAGAGCTGAACGCGAATTTGATGGCGACGCCCGGTCAGGATTTCAATTTCCAATTGGGAATAATGTTTGGATTCCCGAATGACTTTATAGCGAGTGATCGCCAGCCGGGTTTCGGCGTTGATCGTTCGGGCGATCCGAACCCGGAAATCATCGGATTCATCCAGCTTGTCCTGAAGTTCGTGCTCGGGAGGACGCGGAGTTCCTTCGACGATGGCGACATATCTTTTTTCAAAACTGTCCCAGTTTTTTTGGAGCGTTCGTTTGGCTGATTCTGTTTTGGCGAAAACCAAGAGGCCGGAGGTTTCACGATCAAGGCGATGAACGATCCAAACGCGTTCGGGTTGATACGGATTTCGGCTCTCCAGCCAGGTCGTCAGTTTGTTATAAGCCGTTTTTTCACGCTCTTTATCAGTGGCAATGGTGAGAAGTCCGGACGGTTTCTCAATGACGAGGATGGCCGCATCCTCGTGTCGAATCACAAGACCGGAGGGGAGTTTGGTCTCTTCGACGACGTATCGATCAGAACGAATACGAACCCGATCACCGGCTTTCAACGCTTGATCAAAGCGCCGCATCGGGGTTTCGTTGATCGAGATCGAACGATATTTGAACCACGACTTGATCTGTTTTCCGGAAGCTTGCGGCCAGGTGGCTCGAAGGAATTCCTCAAGGGTGGTCGGATTTTGAACCGTCGCGGGGGAGGAGTAGGATTTCATTTTAGATGATGGGTTGAGTGTCCGCGAAAAAACCAGAAAGAATGGCTACCCGACATGGACTCGAACCATGAATAACGCCTCCAAAGGGCGCTGTGTTACCATTACACCATCGGGTAATTTCGGCCGGAATTTTGTCGGGGAATCCGAGGCTTGTCAATGTTCAACCCAAAATTTGAGTGCGGCTCCTAAAGAACAAGAAAGCCGTTTTTCGCGCAGAGATCGCCGAGTCCGCTGAGAAAATATTTTTTTATCCTCTGCGAACACGGCGGTTATGCCCACCTTCACCCCCGCACCAAACAATCGAGCCTCCGGCTGGGTGGGGGTTCTGGTTTTGTGTGAAAAGCTTCAATGGGGATTTGGATTGACCGTGATTTCCGGTTTCGGTTATCTACTCCCATGCCTTTTTCTGCACTCTCTTCCCGCCCGGAGCTTCCCGGTGGAGGTCCGATCATTCATGGGGCAGAAGCCTTTCCTCAGTTGGATCAGGCGGTGAATCAGACGATCGAGCGCTCCCAGAAGTTGCTCCTTGGAATGCAAAATCCGGACGGTTACTGGATGGCGGAGTTGGTGGTCGATGCCACGTTGACCTCGGATGTGATTCTCTTCATGCACTGGCGGGACAAAGTCGATCCGGTGAAGGAGGCGAAGTGCGCGAAACATATTTTAAAGCATCAGCTTCATGATGGAGGTTGGAATATTTATGTCGGGGGGCCGAGTGAATTAAATGCGACGGTGAAGGCCTATTTTGCCTTGAAGTTGGCGGGACTGACACCGGATGAACCTGAGATGCTCAAGGCGCATGCGACAATTTTGCGATTGGGGGGTGTTCCGAAATGCAATACTTATACCAAATTGATTCTCGCGTTGTTGGGACAGTACGAATGGGATTTTCTTCCGGCGATTCCGGCTGAGGTCATTCTGCTTCCGAACTGGCTCTATTTTAATATCTACGACATGTCTTCGTGGAGTCGCGGGATGTTGATCCCCTTGGCGATCGCGAATCACTTCAAGCCGACTCGTTATCTTCCGGAGGAGAAACAGCTTCACGAACTTTTCCCCTACGGCATGGAGCATAAGGAACTAAAACTCAGTCGCGATCGGAAGTGGTTTACCTGGCGCAATTTCTTTTTGGCGTGGAACAGTTTTCTCAAGTTTGTTGACAAACTCCCTTACCGTCCGTTCCGGGCCCGGGCGGTCCACCAGTGTGAAGAATGGCTAGTGGCGCGGGTTTCAGAGGGATGCGATGGCTTGGGTGCTATTTTTCCGGCGATGATGTATTCCATTATTGCGTTGAAGGCTTTGGGTTACTCGGATGATCATCCGCTGGTCAAAAAAGCACTTCAAGATTTTGAAGCGTTGGAGGTGGATGATGTGGCGAATGACGATTTCCGGGTTCAACCCTGTTTTTCACCCGTCTGGGATACGGCGATCACGGGAGTTGCCTTGCTGGAATCCGGTGTGCCAAAGGATCATCCCCAGGTTCAAAAAGCAGTCGATTGGTTGTTGAAAAAGGAAGTCCGGCACTTTGGGGACTGGCATATCATCAATCCGCATCCCGTCGCTTCAGGATGGGCCTTTGAGTTTAACAATATTTATTATCCTGATGTGGATGATACGCTCAAGGTGCTTCTCTTTTTGCGGCTCACGGAAGGGAAGGATGAGGCGGCGAAGAAAGAGGCGATGGATCGTGCCTTGGGGTGGGTGATCAGCTTCCAATGTGAGAACGGCGGTTGGGCGGCTTTTGACAAGGATGTGTATAAGGCGTGGCTTCAGCATGTTCCTTTTGCGGATCATAATGCGATTCTGGATCCACCGTGCGGCGATATTTCGGCGCGCGCGTTGGAGTTATTTGGAAAATTGGGAATCAAGCGGAGTGAGCGGTTTATCCGCCGGGCGCTCCAGTATCTGCGTGAGACTCAAGAAGAAGATGGGTCGTGGTACGGGCGTTGGGGAGTGAATTATATTTATGGAACGTGGCAAGTTCTTCGCGGACTCCAGGCCATCGGTGAGGATATGAATCAGGATTGGATTTTGCGAGGTCGTGATTGGTTGGAATCCTGTCAAAATGAGGATGGTGGTTGGGGGGAGTCGTGTGCTTCGTACGATCACCCGGAACAGAAGGGGCAAGGGCCGAGCACCGCTTCGCAGACGGCTTGGGCTTTGATGGGAATTATTGCCTGCGATGATCCGAATCGTTCGAGTCTTCGACGAGGGATTGATTATCTCTGCCGGACTCAGAACTCCGATGGATCGTGGACCGAGGATTATATTACGGGAACCGGATTTCCGTGTGTTTTTTATCTGAAGTACGATCTTTATCGAAATAATTGGCCGCTTTTGGCACTTGCAGAATATCGAAGGCGGCGAGCGAAGGCGCTGGGGTGATTGGCGTTCTGTTTCCGGTCGCTCACGAGGCGGCCGCGTTTATTGGAAAGTTGGAGGATCGTGTCTCGTTTCGCTTGGGGACGCTTCCGTGCGTGGTGGGAAATTTGCGAGGCCAATCCGTCGTTGTGGGAACTTTGGGAATGGGACGAAGTTGGGTTGAACGTCATCTCCCCCTCCTGTTGAATCATTTTAAATTGGAACGATTGATTCTCTCGGGATATGGGGGAGGATTGATCGATGATCTGACTCACGGAATGGTGGTGGTCGCAGAGAATTTTTGTGCGGGAGGGATTCCGCCGGAGTTATCGAATGTGAGAGGTGTTCGCGGGACGAGTTCGGATCGAGTGATTGCGGCGTGCGATGGAAAGCGGGAGTTGGGACGAGTGACCGGGGCTTCTGTGGTGGATATGGAGAGCGAAACGGTTTTTAAAATCGCCGAAGCACGTCAAATTCCGCTCTGGGTGATTCGAGCCATTTCTGATACGGTTCAGGATGAACTTCCGGCCGGAGCGTTGGCCGCCAGCTTTGATTCCGAAAAAAATCATCCCAGTCCGTTTCGATTGATGGCTTATTTAGTGAAGCATCCGAAGGAGATTCAACCCTTTGCCCGATTCGTCATCGGCTTGGGAAAAGTTCGTACGAATCTGACGGATTCGCTGGTGAGGGTTTTCGCATCCGGTAGTTGGTAGGGACCGCTCTCCGAGCGGTCCGTCTTGTCTCGAAGGCTTGCGGGAGGCGCGGGAACGGACGCCTCGGAGAGGCATCCCTACCGATTTGGCTTTTTCATTGGAAGATCCGTTAGATCAAATTCGTAGAGTGTCGTTGAGTCGGGATCTGCGAGATATCCTGCGACTCGTGCCTGGTCGTGTTCGTGCCAGAGTCCGACGTAATCGAGTTCGCGATGAAAGAGATTGTGTAAAAATCGTTTAAAAATCAGAACAGGAATTTGATGGCGTTGTGCCGTGATTTTTAAAAAGGATTCCGCAATGGTGAATTGGGGATCCATCGATCGATAAGCGTCAAAGACTTCTTTCGGAATGGCGTTTGGTTTAAAGGCAAAAAAATCGGTGCAATAGAGTAGAGGATCGTTCGGATGGGTGGAAGCCAGTTCAACGGAAGGGACTCGTTCGACTTCGGCGCAAAGTAGTGAGGCTTCACTGGCGGCGAAATGTTGAAGGAGTAAAAGGAATTGCTGGCCTCTGACCGGATAAACATTTTGATGGGAATGAATGACGAGATCGTATTGACGAAGGAGATCGTAATTTTGAACCATTCCTTCGAATGATCCAAACTGCCATCCTGCATTTTGCGTGGATCGAATCAGATGGGTCTGGTTAGCCTTAAATGTCGATAGGGAGCAGTGGAGCGCTTCATTCGAGACGTTGGGATTGTTGCAGTAAAGGATGATCTCCGCCTCTTTGAGGTGGGTCGAGTTCTTCTCAAGGAATGAGGCATAGAGCGTGAGCTCCTCCGGATGATCGAAGGAAGTTAAAAAGAAGGCAAATTTCATCAGCAAGGAGTGTGGCGATAGTGGGAAAATTTCGCGATCTATTTTACTCAAAAATTGGTAGGGCGGGGTCGATGACCCCGCCGCGGCTTTGGCATTGGATCCATGGGGAACGGCGGGGTCATCGACCCCGCCCCACCAAAGCACAAATTTCACAAAACAACAGTTGTCAAGTGGGGGAGAGTCCCTACTGTGCCGGCTGATGCATCCGCGACTTAAAATGATGGTCAGTTTATTGCTGATCCAAGGACTCCTCTGGGGAAACCCAGACGGGGAGCAGGTCGTTGCGGGAGGCGCTACGTTCGATCGTTCGGGGAATCAGTTGACGATCAATCAGTCGACGAGTCAGGTGGTCATTCAGTGGAACGGTTTTTCGATCGGCGCAGGTGAGGTGACTCGGTTTGTTCAGCCAAGTTCAGATTCCATGGCCTTGAATCGGGTCATGGGGGGAGATCCGAGTCAGATTTACGGAACGTTGAGATCGAATGGTCAGGTGTTGGTGATTAATCCGAACGGAATTATTGTCGGATCGGGGGGACGAATTGAGACCGGTGGGTTTGTGGCCTCAACGTTGAATCTGACGAATGAAGCATTTTTAGCGAAGGGGGATTGGAATTTTACCGGGAACTCGACGG
Organism: uncultured Verrucomicrobiota bacterium; assembly: GCA_964555235.1. Taxonomy (GTDB): domain Bacteria; phylum Verrucomicrobiota; class Verrucomicrobiia; order Methylacidiphilales; family CAMAQI01; genus CAZKRU01. Next base: position 3,508 of record CAZKRU010000008.1, on the reverse strand, counting down.
CTTCGATTGTGAATGATGGAACGATTAGTGCGATTGGGGGCGATGTCTTTCTGTTTGCACAAAAGGTAGAGAATCGGGGGACGATCTCTGCTCCGAATGGAACGGTCGGGTTGGCGGCAGGAACGGATTTGTTTTTGGCGCAGTCGGGTGAAGAACGGATTTTGGTTCGTTCGGGAGTTTCAGGAACGGGTGGGACGGGGGTTCTGAATTCGGGAACGATTGCGGCAGCGGCGGCAGAGTTGAAAGCGGCCGGAGGGAATGTTTACGCGTTGGCGATTAATAACACCGGTTTGATTGAGGCGACGGGGAGTGTGAAGCGGTCGGGTCGAGTTCTTTTGGCTTCGGTCGGGGGAAAGATTGAAAATCGCGGAACGATCACGGCGAAAAATGCGGATGGAAACGGAGGAGCGATCAAGCTCGAAAGCTCGAGGGATGCTTCAGGAAAAGCGGCGGAAGTCGCGAATTACGGAACGATTCAAGCTTCGGGAACGGCTCCCGAAACCAAAGGGGGATCGATTCAGGTGCTTGGGGATTATGTTGGAATTTATGATGGAATCTTGGAGGCGAATGGTCCTGCTGGTGGCGGTGAGATTTTAGTGGGCGGCGATAAGCTTGGTCAAAATCCGACCGTGATGAATGCGATTGCGACCTATCTGGCGGCCGAGGCACGAATTTCTGCGAATGCGACGGAGAATGGGAATGGCGGCAAGGTCATTTTATTTGCGAATGATGTTGGCCGGTTTCGAGGTCAGGTGACGGCACGGGGAGGAGTCTTTGGCGGAAACGGGGGTTTTATTGAAACCTCCGGGAAACGATTTTTTGAGGTCGGAAAGGTCCCCGACGTTGGGGCTCCTGCGGGAAAAGGAGGGCTTTGGCTGATTGATCCTTTTAATATTACGATTGTGGCGGGGACTGTGCTTACGGATATTACCGCATCGAGCCCTTTCGATTCAACAGGTGACAATGCGCAGTTGGGAGCGACTAATATTACGAGTGCGCTCGCCAATGGAAATGTAGAAGTGGTGACGGGAGCTGGTGGTTCACAGGAGGGTGACATTACCGTCAATGAGGAAGTACAATGGTACGAGGCGCATACTTTAACTTTGAAAGCACATCACTCGATTATCATTAATCAGAAGCTTGATAATAGTGACGGAGAAGGGGGGGGAGGCGGGGGGGCGATCAAACTTTTTGCGGGTGCCAATGTTGAAGTGAATGCGGAGGTACTTTCCAATAATGGAACCATCGAGATTGAAGCGCAATCGCTTTTTGGAAGTGGGAATATTTCAACGGCATTTACTTTTACTCCGATCAGTGGTTCTAGTTCGGATGACGCCGAGCTCTCGGAGTTGTTGGATGATCTTGGGATTTCGGAGTCGGATCTTTTGGCGATATTGAACCCAGACTCTGATTTTTCAGGAACGGAAACTGAAATGGGAGCCGAGGGAACCGAGGGGGATGAGGGAGGGACTGATGCTGGAGCGAATGGACCTGGGGGAACTGGAGAGGGGACTCCGGGTTCTGAGAAAGAGAGTCAGGAATTAAAGCCGGGGGATTCGGTTCAATTGGGCGGTGGCGATAATGCCGGGCCTCCTCCTCCGGAGTTGGCGCAGGGGTTAACTCCTGAAGTTCGTGGCGAACTCAGTGATGCGTTGAAGTAGGGGCGAAGATGCGTTTTTTTATTTTTCTGATTTATTTTTCGCTCTCTGGAGTATGGGGCTGGTCCCAAAATCTGGGACAGGATTTCGAGCGGGTCGCGCCCAAAAATCTTCCCGAGCCCGAGAAAAAGCCTGCTGAGCCTGCGGAACAGGATCTCAAGACTGGGGAAGAGATGGCGACGGATCAGGACGAACTTTTGGTGGAAGAGTTGCATGGCTTGGTTTTTGTGGCTTTGCCGGATCAGATTAAATCTGACGGAGTCGAAGTTGGTGGAGCGATTCGCACGAATGGAATTAAAAAGCTTGAGACTCCGGAGTTTTCAAAAGTCATCGCTCCTTTTCTTGGAAAAAAGGTAACGCTCAAATCGCTCGGGGATCTCAAGAAAGCGGTGATTCTTTATTTCCGGGGATTGGATTATCCGGTGGTGACAGTCACGATTCCGGAGCAGGATATTACCAATGGATTTGTTCAGGTTGTGGTCACCGAGTCGAAGGTGGGCGAGATTCGGGTGGAGGGGAATTTGTGGTTTTCTGCAGGTCGCCTTCGCAATGGAATTCGTGCTGAAAAAGGGGAAGCCATCCGAGGTCGCACGATGAAACAGGATCTGGCTTGGGCGAATTCCAATCCGTTTCGTGATGTGAATGCGGTTTATGAAAAGGGGTCAGAACCTGGAACGACCGACGTGGTGCTCAAAGTGAAGGATCGTTTCCCGATGCGATTTTACACCGGCTATGAGGATAGTGGAAATAATCTGACGGGGGATGAGCGCTGGTTGCTTGGATTTAATTGGGGAAATGTCGGCGGATGGGATCATCAGATGTCGTATCAATATGCGACGAGTAGCGATCTGAAAATGTCTCAAGCGCATTCGGGGACTTATACGATTCCACTTCCATGGCGGCATACGCTGCTCTTTTTTGGAAGTTATGCGAAGACGGTTTCCTTTGATTTGGATGGATCCCCCGGGTTGGTGATTCGAGGAGAAACCTGGCAGGTGGGAAGTCGCTACCGGATTCCTTTGGAAAACATTGGGCAGTATTCGCATTCGGTTTCGGTTGGTGCGGATTTTAAGCAATCGATCAGTGACACTCGAACGCAGGGAACCTTAACGACAAATTCGCAGACCGATATTAATCAGTGGGCTTTGGATTATCAGGGAAGTTTGCGGGATCGCTTTGGGTACACCTCAGGAGGAGTGAGTTATTTTTATAGTCCCGGGGCTTGGTCGGATAACAATAAAGATCAGGAATTTGTGAAAACGCGTCCGCTTTCCGATGCAGAATATCATTATTTTCAATATTCGTTACAGCGTTTGACCAAGTTGCCGGCGAATTTTACCTGGTCAGTGCGTGGATTGTATCAAATGTCGGATGGGAATTTACAGGGAAGCGAGCGCCTGGGGTTGGGTGGCTATTCCACGGTGCGTGGTTATGATGAGCGTGAGGCAAACGGGGATGAGGGCTTCTTGGTTTCGACTGAAATCCGGACGCCTCCATTACCGATTCTTTCCTGGTTTGGTTCTTCCGTAAAAGACCAATTCCAAGTTTTGTGGTTTGCGGATTACGGTGGCGTCGAGAATCGGGAATTTGTGGCTTCTGAACCGAATCGGCATGTCAATCTTCTCGGCGTTGGTCCCGGATTCCGATATCTGATTTCACCGTACCTTTCGGTCCGGTTCGACTATGGAATGCAAATGATCGATACGACGAGCAATCGGCGTAACAACTCCCGAATGCATCTCGGGGTGATCTTGAGTTATTGATGCTTGCAAAGATGAATTAGTCATCCCTGCGCCTAGTGTACTGAGTCCAAAATAGTGCATCTTATGTTGCAGTCAAAAAGGCCCGAA
>CAZKRU010000007.1:0-74802 GCA_964555235.1 uncultured Verrucomicrobiota bacterium | reverse complement strand
GCTTTGAGCGGTTCGCACTTTTCAAGCCTCCGGCTTTGCCGGAGGTATCTGACTAGTTGTTGAGACGTGTTCCAGAGGATTCGTCATGACGATATCCAAACGCAAGGACACGGAGTTCAGTGGGACCACGCCAAGCCAAGGCTTCAGAACCTCCTCCGTCGACTTGCAAAATGGTACTTGCTCCTGATGCGCTAAGTGCTGAACCAAATTGGTCGCGAATTGATCCAGAGTGATTCGAAACCGCAAGGCAGATTATTCCATGCCCCATTGAAACAAACCCGACTTCTGACAAATTATTGCCTGCCGGATAGTAAATGAGCTGCCCCAAAGCTTCGCGATGTCCGCTCGATATACTGGGAATTACCCCTCGCACCACGTCAATCGTTCCTGGCACTTTCTGACCAATAAAAGCCGTTCGATCGAGAATAATTCCATTGATATTGCAACGAGAGGCTCCAAGGACTCCGTTTGAGATCACGGCTCCATAAATCTCCGGGTAGATGCCTTGATTGTAATTAATGGGGCCCGCCAAAGTTCCATTCATTATCACGTCATATTCGGGGTAGGTTGCGGCGACTTTGTGGATCGTCTCAGGCCGACTACTTACAGCGCTATTCACATCAAGCGCTGTAAAAGTTGTTCGATCTTCCTGAAATACGACGACTTCCATAAAATTGTTTTTTCTGGCGTCCGGATAGAACCGATTTCTCAAAGTGGAGAGATTTTGCTCCTGAATTGAGTCTTTTGCGGCTTGAAAGAAATGTTTGTCTCCGACCTGCTTCACGATCGTGAGTTTTAACTTACATTCAGCGTCAATTTTACTTTTATCACTCTTACCCGCCTTAAAAACAAGGTCCCCCTCGATCTCCATCGTCATGCTTTCATTGGCTCGAATGAAAACTCGCTCTGGTATTTTATTTTCTGAAAGGTTCCACGGAAAGATCACCTCTTTCTTGCAGGCTTTATCCTCGTAAAATTGCAGTTTGACGAGGGCAGGGTATTCAAACCAAGCAAATCCAGATCTGAGATCACATTTGATTTTTAACTCCTCGACATCATCATCATTTGCAGCTCCCTGTGGCGCAATCGGATCGTCGCGGTCTCCATGAATGCCATTTGAAATATCATCATTAACGAAAAGATACTCCGTTGATTTTTCTGGATCGGAAGAAGTTCGCAGACCCTCATCTAAGGAATCGATCAGGCCATCGTTATTAAGATCACTCAGGATTTCAATTGCAGGAATGGGGACTTTCGGAGCCTCGTTGGGGGAGGAGGCTTGAACTCGGCAAAACATCATTAATGCAATCGCCAAGCCGTGTAAGTAGATTGTGCCTCTCATCATTATACCACTCTCCGCAACACACGCACGCGCTCACGGCCTTCGCGCCCGGGAAAGGCAAGATCGGGCACATAATCGTCCAGAATTTCGTAACCGCCGGAAAAGAGCTCGGTCAGTGCTTCCACGGGGAGAGGGAAGGGCGGGCCTTCTGCACCCGGATCTCGCGCAGGATTAATATACCAGACGCCGATCAGCAAGCCACCGGGCCGCAGTGTTTGGTCAATGCCGCGTCGATAGTCAGCGCGCAGAGTCGGGGGGAGGGCACTCATGCAGGTGTGTTCCAAAACCAGATCAAAAGCACCGCGCAGTTCCGTGGGAGGATCAAACAAATTTCCGATCACGAATCGCTCCGTCAACTGCGGATAAAGCGCACGCGCCTCGGCCACGGCGGTCGGTGCAATATCGAGACCGATTGCATCCAGCCCAAATTCGACCGCCAATGCCACCTCATGCCCACGACCACAGCCCGGAACCAGCGCGCGCCCGCTCACCGGATGACGCTCCAGATATTGCTTCATTGCCAGTGCCGGCATTCCCTTGTCCCAGAAGACATCCCCTTTTTGGTAGCATTCGTCCCAGTTCATAAATTTCATTCAACGCGTCGTTCGGGATCAACCGGTATCTCATCTGGCACGAATCGTCTGAAGGGCTCCTTTTTCCAATTTAATAATTTGATCGGAGAGTGCCTCGGCCTCGGCAAGGCTGTGGGTTACATGGAAGATGGTAACCCCGGTTTCAGAGCGAATCTTTCGAATCAGATCATAAATTTCATCTCGCGTCTGATCGTCCAATGCCGCCATCGGCTCATCAAGGCAGAGGAATCTCGGTCGAAAGGAGAGGGCCCTACCAAGAGCCACCCGCTGGCTTTCTCCACCACTCAAGCCGTAGGGGGTCCGATCCAAAAGCGTGGTGATGTCCAGCAATTTGGCGAGATCCGCAATCCGAAGTTGAATTTCCTGCTCGCTCATTTTTCGAATTCTGAGGGCAAACTCCAGATGCGCCTTGACGGTGTGCGTTGGAAAGAGGGCAAGATCCTGGGGGACATAACCGATTCCCCTGTCTCCCGGTGGAAAATGGGTTACGTCTTCTTCATCGAGAAATATTTTTCCGGAGACAATTTTTCTCAAGCCGCAAACGGATTCCAGAATGGAGGTTTTACCGCAGCCGGTCTTTCCCATCAAGGTGACGTGAGAGCCAGTTGGAAGATCGATGGAGATGTCATTGAGAATGAAAGCTCCAGCCTTGAGAGAGAGTTTATCAATGCGAATCACGCGAACTCCTTTCTCGCACCTAAAATTCGGATCACCATCAGCGCAGCGATGGCGGCGATGATCATCAACAGGGAAACCGCTACTGCGCGCTCAATATTGCCAACGCTCATTTCAAGAAAAACAGTGGTGGGGAGCACTTCGGTTTTCATTCGGGTCGCTCCTGAAAAGAGAAGGATGGGACCAAACTCGCCCAAGGCTCGCGCCCAGGCAAGCGTTCCTGCGGTGAGGAGTCCTTTGCGGGCCTCCGGAAAGGTAATGAGCCAAAAGGCCTGACTTTGGTTGCAGCCAAGGGTCAACGCCACCTGTTCACGACGGGGATTCAAATGTTCGAAGGTCGTCTTCATGACGCGGATGGCAAACGCGCAGGCAACCATGAATTGGGCGAGGATGACGCTTGGAATTGCGTAAGTGACCGGGGCAACGGATTCAATGGCCCGACCGATCGGGGTTTGAAAAAAAATGAGAAGACTCAGTCCAATGACTAAAGGGGGGAGGACAATCGGGATATCGAGAATGGCATCGATCAGTTCCTTGCCTGGAAAGGAATGTCGAGCCATCAGATAGCCGATTGGAACCGCCACCCATAGGGAAAGGAGTGCCGTGAGCGTACAGGAGAGGAGGCTGAGCTTGATCGAAAAGCGGATCTCCGGGCTTGAAAAAATATCCGCAAAAGCCCCCCCTTTGAGGTAGGTGGCATCGGCCATCAGGAGCCCGGTGAGGAAAACCAGATAGCTTCCGCCTAAGATTCCGAAAGCGATAAAAAAAGGCAGATTGGAAGAGGAGCGATATTGGGTCATCAGCGTCAAGGTTGAGTTGGATTGGGCTGAGGGATAAATCGGAATCCGGCGGATTCATAGCGTGACTGGCTCGAAGGGTCTGATAGCGTTTCGATGAGCCGCTGCATCAGGCGGGGGTAGTGTGTCGATTTTCCAATGGAGATCGGTTGGATCGCTGCGGGTGATGGAAACGGAATATGGATTATCTCCAATTCAGACTGGAGCTTCAAGGCATTGACGAGATAGACGATCGCAGCATCTTCGCGTCCAGTTTTTACCCGGACGGTTAAGAAATCCGCTGTCGGCGCATCGCTGTAGGTGATATTTTTTTGAACGGCTTCGTAGATTCCGGCATTTCGAAAGAGACGATTGGTCAAACCGCCGAGGGCGCTATATTTTTCATTGGCGATCGCCACCCGGACCCCGGGCTTGGTCAAATCGCGAAGGGTTTGGATTTTGAGAGGATTTCCTTTGGCGGTCAGGATAATCATCTCCGTTTTGCTGATTTCCCTTGGAGTGAAAAAGAGATCGGCAACTTGGTGCATGTAGGAACTGTCACAGGCGAAGTAGGCATCCGGTCGCTTCCCTGCACGCATCTCTCCAACCAGAATGCCACACCCGTTGAAGCTGGTCACAATCGAGACCCCTTCTCGCTCCTCAAACTCTTTGAGGGTCGCTTCAATGGAAGGGCGATTGATACCTCCGCTAAAAAGAACAATCTCAGGGGCATCAGCCCAGAGATCGCTCTCAATCTCGCTAAATCCCCGTTTTTTTACTTCAAGCATTCCACGATCCTTTGCCGTGAGATAACGAGCAAAGTGAAGGGCAGTTCTGGGATGTTCGGTGGATTTAAGGACGGCGACACTCGCGGTGCTGACAACTCCGGGAAAAAGGGGCAGCGGCGCCTCTTCCAGTTCCGGATATTGGTGAAGCGTTGAATCCCAGAGAATGCCGGCATCCGCCGCACCCATCTTGAGATCATTAGCGACATCAAAAACCGTTGGCTTGAAGACGCCATTTTCTTTGACGGATTGGGCTAGTTTTCCCCAAAGGTTTTTTTCCTGAAGCAATTTTTGAGTTAACTTTCCAATGGAAGCCGCCTCGGGATTGGCCAGCGTGAGTCGGACTGTGGGAAGAAGGAGATCTTGGAAGTTTTTAATGTTTTTGGGGTTCCCTTTTTGTACCACCACCAATGGTTTCATTTGGGCGAGTGGGAGGATTTCGGCAGTGAGTTTTTTCTGGCGAGTAATCACAAGGTAGGATTCGTCTGCGGGAATATAGAGATCCCCCACATGGCTCACTTCCAGATTGCTGAGGAGTGTTCCGGACCCGCCATACTGGAGTTCGATTTTAGTTCCATATTGGGCTTCGTAGTCTCTGGCAACGGGTTCAATCACCGGCTTCAGTCCTGCTGCGCAATAGACCAAAAGGGGGGCCGACGGGTTGGAGTTTTGGTGCGGAGTTCGTAAGTTTGTCAGAAGAAAGACGAGGAGGGATGCCAAAAGAATGGAAGGAATAAGGACCCGTTTCATTTGCGTATGGATTCTATTGACTTAACGCCGAGGCGTGAAGCATTTTTGCTATTTTTCTCGGTTCGTTTTGAGCGTTCATTGTGATTTAATCATGGAGAGATGTTCGAAGGTTGCATGAAAATGAATCCGCTGGCGATGCGTAGGATGCATAATGAATAATGAGTTCCCGACACGCCACAGCACCCTTGTCCCAAAGCGACTTGGTTTTTACGTAACTCCGCAGTGCCGGAAGAGAATAGAATGGAACTCTGATTCGCAGATAAAACAACTTTTGCATTGAAAATGCCTTGGAAATTTTGATGAAACACGAAAAAACATGGATCTAAGATTGAGCGAAGAAACAAGCCGATACCAGTAAATTAAAAATCCCCCTAATGTGGGGATAATGCAGTGGCTCTATTGAAAAAAAGCAAATCGGTGCTTAATTAGATTTTAAGAGCTTCTTGGGGATGTTGACGGGGAAAATCACCTATGTTTCGATTTCTTAATCGTTTGGCGGTGGCACAGAAGCTTGCTTTAATCAGCTTGTTTTTCATCCTCCCGAATTCGTTGATGCTGGTTCTCATGGTGAGCAATATCAATGAGAACATACGATTTACAGAGTTGGAGAAAATAGGAAATGCCTACCAGCGGCCTTTGATGGAGCTTCTGGAAGCAATCTCAAAGCATCAATTATTGCTGGTGCGATATCATGATGAAATTTCCCGCAAAAAATCCCCGCCTAAGACTATTGTGGAGCAGATTGCATTGATTGAAACACAAGTCGACCAAGCGTTTGATCGACTTGAAAAAATAAATGAGCAATACGGAGATGATCTTCAATTTACCGAAGAGGGCTTGAAAAAGCGATCCCGCTCCCATTTTAGAGTGTCGACGGTACGGGACGAGTGGAATAGTCAAAAGCTCCGTTTTCTTCAAGTGCGTCGCGATCTTTGTAATCAGCAACATTTACACTTAATTGCGGATATTCGGGAAATGATCACGCATGCGGGGGATACGTCCAATCTCATTTTGGATCCCGATCTGGATAGCTATTACTTGATGGATGTCACGTTGTTAGCATTGCCGGAGACCCAGGATCGTTTGACGGAAATGATGATTTATGGGGGGGGCTTGTTGAGGCATCGAGCGAGTGATCGTGTTCAGATGAGCGTTTATGCCTCATTACTTCAGACGGTGGATCTGAAACGCATTGGCGCAAGCCTACGGACTTCTTTGAATGAAGATGTCAATTTTTATGGAAAAAGTGAGACATTTCAAAAAAACATTCTCCTACCACTCCAGGAATACGAGGAAGCTAACAATTCTTTTGCGGATCAAGTGATTGTGGTGGCGTTTGGGGATGTTATTGTTGCCGAGGAAGATTTTTTAGCGGAAGGAAATCGGGCTTTTGAAAGCAGCTTTAAGTTGTGGCGTGTGGCATCTGAAGAGCTGGATGTCCTGCTGCAGACGCGGATCGAGTACTATCAGAAAAAGAAAATATCTGCGCTCGTGTTGACGGTCTTTGCGCTGGTGGCTGCGGTTGGATTCGTCTCTTTTGTGACGCGTAGTATCAGCGGACCGCTGCAAAAGCAGGCGGAAGACTTGAAGAACGCGAATGCAGCATTGGAGGCAGATATTGTGAGACGCCGGCAGATCGAGGAGGCCTTGAAATCCTCGGAGCAATTTTATCATACCTTAGTGGAGACGCTGCCGCAGTCTATTTTTAGAAAGGATGTTCAGGGACGCTATGTCTTTGTGAACCGGCTCTTCAGTCGCCTTCTCAAAAAACCGACGTCTGAAATCCTGGGAAAGAGGGATGTCGATTTATTTCCCGAGGAACAGGCGAAGCGCTATCTCGCGGAGGATGAGAAGTTGCTCGCATCCGGAGGAGTTTTGAACGGGGAGGAGGAATTTCGACAGGATGACGGGGAGATTCTCCACATGCAGGTGATCAAGATTGCCATGAGTGGTGACGGTGCTCAGACTCAGGGAATTCAGGGAATTCTTTTAGATATTACTGCTCGGAAAAGATCCGAGGCGGAGTTGGAGAGGGCGCATCGGGAGTTGGTAGATGCCTCCCGCGTTTCCGGAATGGCTGAGATCGCCACAGGGGTGCTTCACAATGTCGGGAATGTGCTCAATAGTGTTTGTGTTGCCACTGGGGTGTTAATGGAGTCGATCCAGAAATCAAAAATTCCGTCGGTTGCAAAAGTCTCCGCTCTTCTGCGCGAGCATGAACACGACCTTGGAAATTTCATGACCAGCGATAACCGGGGGAAGCAATTGCCGGGTTATTTGGAGACTTTGACGGAACACTTGTCGGGGGAACAGGAGAAGCTTCTCAAGGAGCTGACCGGACTGAAGAAAAATGTGGATCATATCAAGGACATTATCGCCCTGCAGCAAAGCTATGCTCATGCCTCCGGTTTGGTCGAAGTGCTTTCAATTTCATCCTTGATCGATGATGCGATTGCGATGCATGCTGATGCCCTTTCCCGTCACGAAGTGAAGATTGTTCGCGAATATGATTCGATTCCTCCCTTCAAAATCGACAAACACAAGACCTTGCAGATTTTGGTCAATCTGATCAGCAATGCCAAGTACGCTTGTTCCGACTCCGATGGGGACGATAAGCGAACCGTCATTCGTCTGGAAAGGCATCAAGAGAATCTCGTGAGGATTCGGGTGATTGATAACGGTATGGGGATCAAGGCTGAGAATCTCGACCGTATTTTTGAGCATGGATTCACGACCAAGAAGGATGGGCATGGTTTTGGATTGCATAGCAGTGCCATTGCGGCAGTTGGCATGAACGGATCTTTACGGGTTTTGAGTGAGGGTTTAGGAAAGGGAGCAGAGTTTGTTTTGGAAATTCCATATCAAACCTAATGGGGAATATGAATCAGACCACGAAAAACCGCCGGATTTTGTTGATTGATGACACGCATTCCATTCATGAAGATTTTCGAAAAATACTGGGAAACATCGTCTCCGAAACCGGTAAAAAGTTAGATGAATTAGAATCTTCGCTGTTTGACGCGCCCGAAGTTGTGAAGGCTCCGTCGGCCAATGCCTCCTTTGAGTTGGAATCCGCCTTTCAGGGGCAGGACGGTTGGAAGATGGTTCAAGAGGCCGTCGAAAAGAAGACTCCTTTTGCCATGGCATTTGTGGATATGCGGATGCCGCCTGGTTGGGACGGAGTGGAGACGATTTCAAAGATTTGGGAGATTGATCCGGACTTGCAGGTGGTGATTTGCACGGCTTACTCCGACTACTCATGGGATGAGATGATGGAAAAGCTGGGACAATCCGACCGGTTGCTGATTCTCAAAAAGCCTTTTGATAGTGTTGAAGTCCTGCAGTTGGCGCATGCGCTCACCGAAAAATGGGATTTACTGAGGCTCTCGAAGCAAAAACTGAACGAGATGGAGAGCCTGGTCACGGTTCAGAAAAAGACGTTGAGGGAAAATGAAGAGAACTTTCGTCTGATTGCCGAGAACATCGAGGACTTGATCGTCATTGTGGATCGAAAGGGAAAACGCCTCTACAACAGTCCCTCGTACGAAAAAATACTCGGTTATTCCCCTCGCGAACTCAGCGAGAGTTCTTCTTTTGAGCAAGTTCATCCTGAAGATCGCCCCAAGGTGATTGAGGCGGCGGAGCGGTCCCTTTCTTCAGGAGTCGGGGAGTTGATTGAATATCGAATTCAGCACCAGGATGGGTCATGGCGTTATTTGGAATCGAAGGGGAGCGTGACCCAGGATGAACAGGGAATGGGAAAGAGCCTCGTGATTGTTTCCCGGGATGTGACAGAGCGCAAAAAGGCGGAACAGGAGCGAATCCGGATGGAGCGACAGCTTCATCAGGTGCAGAAACTGAAGTCGATCGGACAAATGGCCTCGGGAATCGCGCATGAGATCAATACCCCGGCTCAATATATTAGCGATAATATGCAATTTTTAAAAGAGGCATTCCAGACCCTCAGTCCGCTTTTAAAGGAACCGGGGCTCCCCCCGCCAGCGTCCCTGGGAGAGGGGGCAGCGACACAAAAAAAATCGCCTGATTTGGGATATCTACTTCAGGAAATTCCTTCCGCGATCCAGCAATCGTTGGAGGGGATCGAACGAGTCCGGATGATTGTTCAGGCGATGCGGGATTTTTCCCATGACTCGACGCAGGATAAGGTTCCTTTGGATCTCAACAAGGCGATTGGAAACACGCTCTTGTTGGCGAAAGCGGAACTGGAATCGGTAGCGGAGATTCGAACCCATTTTGATTCCACCCTGCCGCCGGTCTGTTGCGTGCCGTGCGACTTTAATCAAATGATTCTGAATCTCTTGCTGAATGGGGGGCAGGCCATTCGTGATGTTGAGGGGGGCAAAAGAAAAAAAGGAACGATCACCGTTGAAACGCGAAAGGATGGTGCTTGGGTCGAAATCCGGATTCAGGATACGGGTACGGGAATTCGTGAGGAGATCCGTGAGAAAATTTTTGATCCCTTCTTTACGACAAGAGATCCCGGGAAGGGCGTCGGGCAAGGACTTACCATCGCTCATGCGATTGCCGTGGACCAACATCAGGGGACGATTCATTTCGAAACGGAATTGGGGAAAGGAACCACTTTTATTATTCGTCTTCCCATTCAAGCCCCAGATCAGAAAAGCCATCCGATGGGGAAAATTGAATGAGTCTTTCCCCACTCAATTTTGACCGGTTTCTTCCTCCCATGGTCTGGGTCAATGCGGAGGGGGGGATTCTCGCGGTGACTCCGGCGGCTTCGGAAATGTTTTGTCAAATGAGGGAGTGGGACGGATGGAGTTATGATCCTGCAGAGGTGGATCCGAAATTAAAACCGCTGGTGATTGCAATTCAGGATTTTCTCAAAGTGGAGCATGTGGAGGAAGAGCGGTTTTTGAGGGAGATTGCATTTTCAGATGGGATTCGAGCCTATGACATTCTCTTGCAACCGCTGGATGTTTCGCTTCATAGCACCTCGGTGGTACTGACGGTGACATTCTTTGATGTGACTCCACGGCAAGCGGGGCGGGCAGAGCTTCAGGAGAGTGAGAGTAAGTTTCATACCATGGCGAATGCGGTTCACGATGCGGTAATCATGGTGGATCTCATTTGGGGGGTCACGTATTGGAATCAGGCGGCGGAACGAATGTTCGGTTATCTCGCGATGGAGACGGATGGGAAGGCCCTCCATGAGCTGATTGTTTCCCCGTCTGATCGTGAGAAATACGCAGAATGGTTTGCCGTTTGGTGCCGGGAACGAAAAGAAGGGGGAACGACCTCCGAGTGGACCGCTTGTCGGAAGGATGGCACGGAGATCGCTGTGGAGCTTTCTCTTTCTGCCGTTCTCCTTTCAGGGCGATGGAGCGTCATTGCGATCATTCGTGATGTAACCCTGCGCAAGGCCGCCGAGAATGCGGTCAGGACGAATGAACGACGTTTGAGCTCCATCATGGATGCATTTGCCGATCCGTGTTATGTCTGTAACGCGGAACACCGGATTGAATATGCGAATTCGGCGATGATTCAAGCTTTTGGGAATGTGGTGGGGCGGCTGAGCAACGAGGTGGTTTTCGGGGAAGATCAAATGCAGCAGTGTTGTTATCTGGACGATACGAAGCGGGAGAATGGGGTGCATTACGAAGCGCATCACCCGAACAATGGACGTCTTTATTCGGTCAAGAGCGCTCCCATGATGAATGACGATAGCTCGGTTTCCAGTATTTATGTGTTGAGGGATGTGACCGACGAGCGGGAACGGCAGACGCAAACGGCGCTTTCGCATAAAATGGAGGCCATCGGTCAGCTGGCTTCGGGGATTGCGCATGAGATCAACACCCCAACACAGTTTATTTCCGATAGCGTGCTTTTTGTGCAGGAAAACTGGCCGACGATTTCAAAAGTTTTATCGGATTATCTGGAGGCCCAGAAAGGCAAGAGCGTGCAGGAGGATCAGCTTACCTATATTTTTCAGGAGGTTCCTCGTGCGCTTGAGGATGCCAAGGAGGGGTTGCAGAGGATTATTTCCATTGTGCGGGCAATGCGGGAGTTTGCGCATCACTCCGATGAGAAAACCAATGTGGATCTGAACCATTCGATTGAAACCACCATTACCGTTGCTCGAAATGAGTGGAAGTACTTCGCTGACATTGAAAAAATATTTGATCCCAATCTTCCTCCGGTTCCTTGTTACTCGAGTGATTTGAACGAGGTGGTTCTGAATCTGATTGTGAATGCGGCGCAGGCGATTTCTGAAAAACAAGCAGGGACAGGAAAGAAAGGGGTGATCCGGGTGACAACTTCGTGTCAAGAGGGGTTTGCGCGGATTGAGATTGAGGATGATGGTCCTGGAATTCCGGAGAAAATCAGGACGCGGATCTTTGATCCTTTCTTCACCACAAAGGCGCTTGGAAAAGGGACGGGACAGGGGCTATACATCAGTCATCAGGTGATTGTTAAAAAGCACGGGGGTCGGATCGGAGTGACATCCAAGGAGGGAGAGGGGACGGTCTTTTGTGTGGAAATTCCAATGAAGGATTCGTCATGAATCCGAACGTTTGCCGTGTTTTGCTGATCGATGACGAGGAGCGGGTCGTGCGTGGATTGCAACGCATGCTTCATGGCACGGAGTTTTCCGTGAGCATTGCCACCAGTGGGGCGCAGGGGCTTCAGTTGCTGAACGAGCAGCCATTTGATGTCGTCGTGAGTGATTTGCGAATGGTTGGAATGGATGGGAACGAGTTCCTCAGCGAGGTCTGCCGACTTTACCCGCGAATCATCCGTTTTATCCTTTCGGGACATGCGGAAAAGAATCTATTGCTCAAAACGCTCGGGGTGACGCATCAGCTCCTGGCAAAACCGTGCGATCAGGCGACGCTGGTTCGATCGATTCGCCGGTCGCTTGAATTTCAGTCGCTTTTTGAAAACGATTCGATTCGCTCCATGGTTTCCCAAATCAAGGTACTTCCGACGCTTCCGGAGGTCTATCTTCGCTTGCAGGAATTAACAAACGATCCAGACGCGCACATGGACTCGATCATCGAGGTGATCCAAAAAGATGCGCCCCTGACGGCGAAGGTTCTCCAAGTAGCCAATTCCGCATTTTTTGGAGGTGGGAGCGCGGAGGGCGTTTCGGATTTATCAAGCGCACTTCGGACACTCGGGGTAGAGTCCATCAAATCGATCGTGCTGGTTTTCAAGGTTTTTTCCCAGTTTGAAATTAGTTATCCTCCCTTGGAATCGCTGTGGGGACACGCCCTGCAGGTTGCTTGTTTCTCTCGCAGTGTAGGGATGGAGCTCACGCATCAGAAGGCATTTGCCGACCTTTCTTATACGGCGGGACTTCTCCATGATGTGGGGAAGTTCGTATTTTCTAAAGCGTTTCCTGAGGAGTATCGGGAGTGCTTGGAACGGGCGCGAAAAGAGGGGCGTTTCCTGAGAGAGTTGGAGCGCGAAATGTTTGGAATTGCCCACCCGGAGGTGGGGGCCTATCTCCTAGGATTGTGGGGGCTTCCGACTCCGCTGGTTGAGGCGGTTCGTTTTCATCATGACCCCCTCCAGGCAAAATTGAATGACGTTTCTCCACTGACGGCGACGCATTTGGGAGAGTTTTTGGCTCACGCACGAGAAAGACGAATATTGACGAAGGAGGAGCCTTGTATTGAGTATTTAAAACAGTTGAGTTTGGATTCGGAACCTCAGTATTGGATAGAAAAATTCGCTAACCTGGAAACCATATGAATCAAGAAACGATCCTGATAGTTGATGATGAACCGAATGTTGCTTCGGGAATTACCCGAAAATTACATGGCCAGTTTACCTTTGAAGTGGCGGCAGGGGGAGCCGAGGCTTTGGAACGACTTCGAGTCAATCCCCAGATCGCCGTAATGATGACGGATCTTCAAATGCCGGGAATGAATGGGTTGGAGCTTTTAGCAAAAGCCCAAAAACTTGCGCCGGACTGTGTTCGGCTCATGCTTTCCGGAAATGCGGATTTAAACGCTACGATTCAAGCGGTGAATGAGGGACAGGTTTTCCGTTTTTTGACCAAGCCCTGTGAGACCGATCATTTGTCCCAGATGTTGCAGGCGGCATTGAGTCAATATCGCTTGATTACGGCGGAGCGAACGCTTCTGGAGAAGACCCTGAATGGGAGTGTTCAGGTTCTGATGGAAATCATGTCATTGTTTGACCCTGAAATTTTTGGAAGATCTCAATCGGTCCGATCGATCGCGCGTGTGATGGGGAATCATTTGAAAGCCGATTCTTGGTCGCTCGAGGTTGCCGCGATGCTGGCACGTATTAGTATGGTAACACTGCCTCACGACCTTTTGATCCGGGAGCGAAGCGGTGAGGAGTTGACGATCATCGAGCGTGAAGTGTTCCAGCGCATTCCCCAAACTTCCTCCAGTCTCATTTCACAAATCCCGCGTATGGAGGAAGTTTCCACGATTATTCAGTATCAGAATAAATCGTTTGATGGTAAGGGTTTTCCTTTTGATGATCGGAAGGGAGCTGACATTCCGTTGGGGGCGAGAGTTCTGAAAGTCGCCGCAGATTTCGTGCAATTGACCTCCTGTGGAAAGCCTGGGGGAAAAGTGCTGGAGTCCATGAAACTTTCAATTGGAACCTATGATCCTGAGATTCTTGAGGTACTTGCGGCTCATCTGCTGGAAATTCAAAAAGGGCCTGTCAGTAAAGTGCCAAAAATCCGAATATTGCATCACATTAAAGATTTGCTTCCAGGACAGGTGACTCGCTCCAAAATTGAAACGGTCGATGGAATGTTGATTGTGGGTGAGGGACAGGTTTTACAAAATCCACTGATTCACAAAATATTCAATTTTTCAGAATTGTATCAATTGAAGATGCCGATTCACATTGAGGATACTTTAGAATAATCAAAAAGATGACTTTGAATGACAGGAGTGAGGTGATCACTTCTGCAGCGGACATCATGAATTCGCACCTCATATCTGCCGTCAGCTCGAGCCAAGGGTCCGATCTGACTCACTTGGGTGGCGTGCCGCGGCGCGCCTCCACGATCGTAATTATTTTGGGTTTGCTCTGGTTTTCAGTCGTCGTCACCGCCTCGGTCGTAATGGTGGTTTATTCGAACACCGCGGGAGCCTCGAAAGCCTCTCCATTTCATTGGCCCACTCAGAGTCAAATTCCACTCGATGTTCGTCTGCCGACTCTCATTCTATTCGCTCATCCCCACTGTCCCTGCACGCGAGCGAGTCTCGGCGAATTGGAGATTCTCCAAGCAAATGCTCAGGGGCAATTGAAGGTTCACGTGCTATTTTTCAAGCCCTTAGAGGTAACTCAGGATTGGGTGAATACGGATTTATGGCGTCAAGCCGCTGCGATTCCCGGTGTGACGGTTCACAGCGACAATGGGGGGGTGGAAGCGACTCGTTTCCATTCCGAGACCTCTGGTCACACGGTTCTTTATCACCAAAGCGGGCGTTTGATGTTTCAGGGAGGGATCACAATTTCCCGAGGTCACTCAGGAGATAATCCTGGTCGCAGTAGTATTATGAGTTTATTGCAGGATGAGGTTTCAAAACCTGAAAAAACTCTTGTTTTTGGTTGTTCTTTTCTGGAAATCGGAAGTCGGAAGGGGGACTTGGAATGCAAGCCATGAGCGCGAGTGACGTTATCCCTCAAGAGATCATTGTGGAACGGACCCATGTGCTCTTTCGGGAGGATCAGGACAGCATTTATCAACGAACCGATCGTCTATTTGCGAAACTGATGGTGCTACAATGGCTGGCAGGAATTGCGGCAGCCTTGTGGATTTCTCCGAAGACCTGGATTGGTGCTTCGAGCCAAACGCATTGGCATGTATGGGCGGCCATTTTTCTGGGAGGCATGATTACGTCTTTTCCGGTTTTTCTTGCTTACAAGCAACCGGGGAGTGCTTTGACCCGTCATGTGATTGCGGTGGCTCAAATGCTGACTTCAGCGCTCTTGATTCATTTGACCGGAGGACGCATTGAAACGCATTTCCATGTTTTTGGTTCGTTAGCGTTTCTGGCTTTTTATCGGGATTGGCGTGTGCTTACGACAGCGACCGTCGTGGTGGCTGCGGACCATCTCATGCGCGGGTTATTTTGGCCACAATCGGTTTTTGGCGTATTGACGGCGAGCCCCTGGCGCTGGATTGAGCACGCGGGTTGGGTGCTTTTCGAAGATACCTTTCTGCTGATTTCCATCCGACAGAGCGTCAAGGAGATGTTTGAGGCGGCGGCGCGGCGCGCCAATCTGGAAGCAATTAATCAACAGGTGGAAGGTTGCGTGGAGAAGCGAACGGCTGAATTACAGATGGAAATTCAGGACCGCGTCGATATGCAACTCAAACTCGAAGAAACTCACAAGCAACTTTTGGAAACCTCGCGTCAGGCGGGGATGGCGGAAGTGGCCACAGGGGTTCTCCACAACGTTGGGAATGTGCTGAACAGCGTGAACGTTTCATCTACGGTCGTGGCCGATAATGTGAGGAGATCCAAGGCTGCGAATTTGTCTAAAGTGGTGGCCTTGTTGCGCGAACATGAAAAGGATTTGGGAGTTTTCATGACAAACGATCCCAAAGGCCAGCAATTGCCGGGATACCTTGCACAACTGGCCGAACATCTCGCCAGTGAGCAGACGACCACACTCGAAGAGCTTGCCTTGCTCCAAAAAAATATTGAACACATCAAAGATATTGTGGCGATGCAGCAGAGTATTTCTAAAGTCTCTGGCGTCACGGAGACCATCAAAATTAGCGAATTGATGGAAGATGTTCTACGCATGAACGCCAGTGCGCTGGCGAGTCAGAATATCAAGATCATTCGCGAGTTTGAAGCGGTCCCGCCGATTACCACCGAGAAACACAAGGTGCTTCAAATCCTAGCCAATTTGGTGTGCAACGCCGAGCAAGCTTGTGTCGAATCAAGCCAAACCGAGAAGCGGTTGACGCTTCATATTGGTAAAGAGAATCAGCGTGTTCGTATTGGGGTAAGTGACAATGGAGTTGGAATCTCCCAAAAAAATCTCGCACGCATTTTTGCGCATGGCTTTACCACTAAAAAAGATGGTCATGGATTCGGCTTACACAGTGCCGCTCTGGCAGCGAAGGAGATGGGAGGGAGTCTCACTGTACAGAGTGAGGGTACTGGCACTGGCGCAACGTTTACACTTGAACTTCCACTCGATTCGAAGAAAAACCCCTCGGGAAAATCAAATCAATGAACACTCCATCTGTTATGAAAAATTCAACTCGTTTCCTGTTTCTCCGTGCCTCTCGGTTGCTCGTATCGGTCTTGGTGGTTCATGCGCTGATGTTAAATGCACGGGCGCAGATTTCGAAAACCACTCCTTCTGTTCAGGAGGCTCCTCCCCTCCGCTTGGCCATGTCCGCTGCGTTTGTTTCAGAATCCGGGATTCGTGTGTATCAGAAAATCGCCAATTACGTTTCTGTGAAATCGGGTATCCGGTGCGAATTCGTTACTGGATTGGCTTATGGGACGATTAATCAGATGCTCGCCGCGGGTGCGGTGGATGCTGCGTTTGTTTGCGGTTTGCCTTATGTGATGGAGCATGACAAGGCTCAGCCGAGCGTTGCGCTTCTTGTGGCACCCATTATGAAGGCAGCTCGTTATGGTGGTCAGCCTAAGTATTTCTCCGATCTCATCGTAAAAAAGGAAAGTTCTTTCCAGAGCATCATGGACTTGAAGGGTAAGACTTATGTTTATAATGATGAACTTTCTAATTCGGGTTATAATATGCCGAGGCATAAGCTGGTTGAAATGGGGGAAACTAAGGGTTTTTTTGGGAAAGTGCTCCGCTCGGGCTCTCATGAGGAATCGATCCGTATGGTGGCAATGGGAGAGGCCGACGCCAGTTTTGTGGATAGCTTAGTGTTGGATTATGACCGCGCGAAAGGAATGGGGAATGTCGATAAAGTGCGAGTAATCGAGAGTCGAGGTCCTGCGGGAATTTGTCCGGTGGTGAGTTCGGTTAAAATTTCAGAAGATCGACGAGAAAAACTACAGGCCGCTCTTTTGGGGATGAATACGGATCCTGAAGGTCGCAAGATTTTGGATGAAGCGTTGGTAGAGCGATTTGTCAAAGTCGATGACAGCAATTATGATGATATTCGTCAGATGAAAAAAGCGGCAGAGAAAATTGGATTCAATTCGATCCGATAAATGTCCAGAAATTAAACATTGAATCCGCATGAGTGCTTCGATTGCTTCTCTAAAGCGTGTTCTTTTGCTCCGGCTGTCGGGGTTGCTATTGATTTTAGCTGTCGTGCTGCTGTATTCAAATCGTACGATTGATGGCGTCATTCTTGCCGGACGGCAGGAAATGGGGATTATAAACGCCACGGGTCGCCTTCGAATGTTGGTTCAGCAATTTGTCCGTCAAGCGAATCTTGCCTTAATCGGTCTTTCCATTTCTGACTGGAAGATTCTTTTGGAGCAGCGCGAACTGAGCTTGGAGACTTCGACTCAATTTGAACAGACGATCCAGAGTTTGTTACAGGGGGGCGAGGTTCGTTGGGGCTCATCGAGCTTGGTGCTTTCTCGTGTGGAAGCACCTGAAGTGCGCGCTCATTTGGAAGAAATCGAGACCCTATGGGGAGAAGTAAAAAGGGCTTCAGTCAAGGTGCTTCGCTCCGATAATAATCAACTGCGAGATCACCCCGACCTTGCCCTGATGCAAACGGCTGCCACGAGGCTTGTGGAAAAGGTGGACGAAACCCTTTTACTGATGCAGCAGCGGGATATTCGTCGCACTGATCTGCTCGTATTTTACCAAACGGGCCTGTTGTTGGGCGGCATCGCGATGTTTTTATTCCTGGCGGTATTTGTGTATCGCAGGATCATCGCTCCTTTGTCGGAAACGATCCAGAAACTGGATCTCAGTGAGGAACAGCATCGCAATCTTTATGACGCTGCTCCGGTTGGGCTTTGGAAGATCGAATTTCCGGGTGGCAGCTTTCTTAAAGCCAATCGAGTCATGGCACAGCTTTTTGGACTTGCCAGTGAAAGTGTTCCGATGAACCAAAGAAATATTTTCACACGTTTCCCCCTTGGGAAAAGTGATCTCTTTATTGCAGAATTAGCCCGCCATAATGAAGTGATCGATTTCGAGATCACCTCGCGGGCTGTGGAAGGTGAGGAAAAATCACTTCTCCTTTCCGCTCGCAATTACCCGGAGAAGGGATTCGCTGAGGGGGTGGTGATCGATGTTACCGCGCGCAAAAATGCTGAGCGTGAATTGAAATTTGTCCACAAGGAGTTGCTCGAAATCTCGCGTCAAGCGGGGATGGCGGAAGTGGCCACCGGGGTTCTCCATAATGTTGGCAATGTGCTGAATAGTGTGAATATTTCATCCGCGGTTGTGGTCGACAATGTGAGGAGGTCTAAGGCGGGCAATTTGTCCAAAGTGGTGGCGTTGCTGCGCGAGCATGAAACGGATTTGGGGGCGTTCATGACCCGAGATCCCAAAGGACAACAATTGCCCGGATACCTCGCACAACTGGCCGAGCATCTGGCCCACGAGCAGACGATAGCACTTGAGGAACTGGCCCGGTTACAAAAGAACATCGGACATATTAAAGACGTCGTGGCCATGCAACAAAACTACGCGAAGGTTTCCGGGGTGATGGAAACCGTCACGGTGAATAGTCTGATGGAAGATGCACTACAGATGAATGCCAGTTCGCTGATGCATCATGACGTTGAAGTAATACGTGAATTTGAGGAGACGCCACTGATTACCGTCGATAAGCACAAAGTCTTGCAGATTCTGGTGAACCTGATGCGTAACGCCATGGATGCTTGCGACGAATCGGGCAGGGAGGAGAAGTGTTTGGTTCTTCGAGTGAGTAAGTGGGAGGATTGTGTCCGTATGGTGATCGTTGACAATGGGATTGGTATTCCAGCCGAAAATTTGACTCGCATCTTTGAGCATGGCTTTACGACTAAAAAAACGGGCCATGGGTTCGGCTTGCACAGCGCGGCGTTAACGGCGAGGGAGATGGGCGGTTCCTTGGCCGCATACAGTAGTGGTTGGGGTCAAGGGACTACCTTCACGCTGGAGATGCCTTATCAGTCGGTGAAAGAATCGTCTTAATCAAGCGAATAGGTGTCTTGTGCAAAAAGACAAATCTACCGATTAATAATGAGATCCTATCATTTTCTGAAAAACGAGGCGAGAAAAAAGCGTTGGAAAATGTTTTTGGTCCATCGGTGTTCCCTAGGTTCTGTG
Source organism: uncultured Verrucomicrobiota bacterium (assembly GCA_964555235.1). Taxonomy (GTDB): domain Bacteria; phylum Verrucomicrobiota; class Verrucomicrobiia; order Methylacidiphilales; family CAMAQI01; genus CAZKRU01. The sequence goes on along the minus strand of CAZKRU010000007.1, from coordinate 55,622 downwards.
GACATTCATTTGAGCCAGAGATAAATACTTGCAAGGTGAAGGAAGGAAAGGAAACTCAATGCAGTTTTATCGTAGCGGGTGGCGATTCTTCGAAAGTTTTTGAGTTGATTAAACATCCGCTCGATGAGATTGCGTTCTTTGTAGAGGTCCTTGTCGTACCCGCGTGGTGTTTTGCGGTGGGATCGAGGAGGAATCACCGCTTGGGCTCCCTTTTGCTGGATCGCTTCCACGAGATAATCGGCGTCATATCCTTTGTCGGCTAACACCGCCTCCGCCGATAAGCCCCTCCAGCAGATCCAGGGCCGAGGAATAATCGGAGCAAGACCCGGCCGTCAGAATAAACCGCAAGGGATTCCCGTGGTTGTCGCAAGCCGCGTGAATCTTGGTGGTAAAACCTCCACGAGAGCGTCCTAACGCTTGGTGTTCTTGCCCCCTTTTGCGCCTGCGGCCTGTTGATGAGCTCGGACAATCGTGGCGTCGATCATCAGCCATTCGGTGTCCGCACTCGCCGCCAAGGTATTGAAAATCATCTGCCAGATTCCCAGTCGCGACCAACGCCGAAAACGCCGATGCGTGGAGTTCCAGTTGCCATATTCCTGGGGCAGTGAACGCCATCGAGCTCCGTTACGTCCGACCCACATCACCGCCTCAACGAAGCGTCGATTATCTCGACCAGTTCTACCGGGGTCTCCTGATTTTCCCGGTAAAGCATTCTTAATCCGCTGCCATTGATCCTCTCGAAAATGCACAAAATAACTCAGCTACTCCTCCTGGTTGGAGGAATCCTATCACGTTCGTCTTTGAATGTCCACAGATACTAGTCATGTTTAAAGTTTAGCATAGAGTAGGTTTAATTGAGAGAGGGCGTCTGGGATTGAGGTGCTGATTTTCCAGTGAGACTGCAACCAACGGACGAGTTTAAAGTGGTCTGCGTGAAGCGTCGAAGCAGGGAGTAGAGCCAAGGGCTGGTTTTTCGGGAGCGGTGACGCAGTTAACTTCTTCCAGTGCCAATCTTGCTGAGGGAGCAAGTAAGGGGGGCTGCTTCTCTTGAAGAGACGAGCTCGTCATTGGAAAGAGCTATCCAGCATGTGACTCGCCGCAATGCGGAAAATGCACAGGGGGCAAAGGGTTTGGCGAATCAGGCCCGGCTCAGTGTAGAGAAGGGGATTGATGAAATGAAATCCCTGCAAACGGCGATGTTGGAGATTCAGCGCTCGGGGCAAAATATTTCAAAGATCATCAAGACGATTGATGAAATTGCCTTTCAAACGAATATTTTGGCATTGAATGCGGCAGTTGAGGCAGCACGAGCCGGAGAGCATGGTCTTGGGTTTGCAGTGGTTGTAGATGAGGTTCGAAATCTTGCTCAGCGTTCAGCTTCTGCGGCAAAAGAGACGGCGATTTTAATTGAGGGAGCAGTTCATAATAGTACTGCGATTGTGGAGGTGGATAAGGTGACGCAAGCGTCAGCCGCTACCTCGGAGGAGACTGCGGCATGGGCACAACAATTAAGTGCCCAAGTCAGTTCGCTTTCGAGTGTGGTCCAGCTTTTTTCGGAAATGGTGCAAGGGCGTTCAGCGATGGTGATGCATGCGGTTATCGCATCGAGGTCAGCGTCAGCAGCGCGCCCCTCACGTGCGGTGGTCGCGGCGTTACCTTTGCGGGGGACCCCGTCGAGCAATGGGTCATCGCATCTGAAGAGTGGACACTGATATTTAGAGTAGAAAGGTTTGGGCGATCTCGATAATCGACTGGCTTCTCCGGCGGCTTTTGCCCGGTTTTTTTGGAAGGCTGGCTAAGGCAGCCAAAGGTAGTTGCATCAGTTCATACTCAGCCTGCAGCCAGTGGTCTAAGGCATAACCATCTTGACAGTTGTTTTCAAGGTAGATTTCGTATGCACGCTCAGCGATAGTGGATTCACTTGGAAGTATTGGCGGCTCCGAGTCTGAAGGAGTGAAGTTCTCGGAGGTCTTCATTGACCCAATCTAATCCAATCATGAAAATTTGCAAGGGACTCCTTGAATGACCGTAACACTGATTGGTTCAAGCGGAGTGAACTTCCTTCCAGTCATGGCGATTAGGATCGGCGGACCTCTCCATAAAAACGGGGGTTTTCTTTTTGTTCAACGTCTGGTAGGATGCGACGGTGAAAAATACGCGAGGAACCATCTCTTGGATCGATATCAAATCGAAATACTGTCCCCAGCAAGTGCGACAGAAGTATCCCGGCCTTGGAACGCACAAAATCAAGAAAGGGGATTCGGTAAAAGCTGGACTCTACCGAACCCAAGGGGCACGCCTCAAAACGGTTGATTTTTGGTGCGTGGTCAACGAGATTCGCCCAGATGGAGAGCTTCAAGTCCTCATTGATGAGGACCTATCGACGGAATGGGATTACCGCAAAGGCCAATCCCTTCTCGCCCAGGAATCTGCAATTTTGGATGTGGTTTAAAAGAGTGATCCTCGCTCGTCCGAATGAGTGCCCGTGAAGTTTAAACTCGTGGTGATGAGATTGTTGGAATACAAGTTTTCCAATATGGAGACCTCAAATTAACTGCGCACAATATATGTCATATAAAATAGCCTCTGATACCCAAGAGAGAAAAATCTCATGTCAGAACAATCAGAAAATCTTGGGGAAAAGTCAGAGGAAAGAAAAAAGCCGGTCGATCGGAGCGAGAAATACATCGCGGGGGTAACCCTCGATGCCAGTTCCATCGAAATGCTCTCGCATATCCTCGAGCGTTACCCCGTTGTGGAACGAGCGGATATGGCACGGAAACTTTTTAAGGTCGGGCTCCATCTCGTCTACCACATGGGTTTTGATGCCGCCAACCTGTTAATCAACGAACACACCAAAAAGGGAAAATCATGATCTATTCAGTATTACTCGCCGATGTTTCGAGTTTTCAAGATGTCTCTGGCGAGGTTCTTATCGCCATTGCATCCGTATTCTTCATCGCCGGCGCATGTGTGATGGTCAAGGGCTGGTTCATGATCGATGGCGGAAACATCATGAGCGGAGCTCTTGGGGTTCTCGCCGGTGCTGGAATTGCATTTTCAATTCCCGTGATGAAGGGCTTTTTTGAAAAAGCTGGAATGTCGAAGGCGATTCCAAAAGTCGAATACCACCAGCAAGTGGATCCTAAACTCTTAACTTCATTTCGTCAAAATCAACAAAAAGGAATCTAAATATGGCTACCCTATTTGCAATCTGTGCCCTCACCTCAATGATCTCGGGCTTCGTTTTTGTGAAATCTGAAGATGGAAGCGAAAACAAACGAATGGCAAAGATCGTGATGATCTCCTCACTCGTTTTTGCCTTCTTCTTCATGCTCTTTGTCGTGGGATCATGAGCCGCATTCCGAGCTACTATCAGGACGACTCCGAAGGAAAGTTCAAGGGCGTTGATTTCGTCAACATCCAGATCATTGTGATTGCTGGACTTGCCTCGTTAGGAATTTTTCTTGCGGTTTGGATCAAGTCCTCGGTCATGATGGCCTTGGTTTGTTCTTCGCTCCTGATGGTGCCGGTACTGGCTTGGATTTTTCTCCTGCGCCACGACAAACCAGCGGCAAATGACATCGACTTCTTCGAGTCCTTGATGAAAAGAGACTGGGAATATGAGAAGCCCAAAACTCAATCCAATCCTTTTTCCCAACAGGAAGTACCCAAATGAAGGAGTGCTATCTCCATAGCAATGCTCTTGTCTTCGGCTCTCCCCTCACCCATGTGGCTGTTGGGGCCGAGGTCTTTGGCGTTGATCTCTACAACGCCAGCGACTTCATGAAGAATCTCTTCCGGGAAGGTGCCAAGAACTGGCTTAGAAACTCCAGCTTGAACATGGGTTACCAGATTCACTTGGACTTCCTCCATCAAGAGGCCCCGGTGCTCATGCAGTATGCACAGCAAACTGAATCCTGCGGCACTCATGACGCATCGACGGCGTACCGAGATCATATTCTTTTAGACCTCAATGAGCAGAACGAAAAACACCTCCTCAAGCGACTACGAACACGCTTTTACTCATGTAAAAAGCTGAGTGGCAGTATTTCTTTGGGCTTCAATGAAGCTGATCGTCTTAAACATGAAACAATGCTCTATGAGGAAGCTCATCGGGAGCTCGATAGCGTCATCTCTTCGTTTGACAATTCGATGGGACGAACCGGTGCCTACATGGAAGCCATGTCCGGAGAGGAAATGATCCGTCATTTGATGGAGTTTTATAATCCCTCCTTCGCCGAGCGAAGTCTTTTTGATGCGCTCAAAAAGTTCGACTCAAATCTCCCCGTCATCTCTCAGTGCGTTCGTGATGGATTCAAATCTGGCGAACGTTACATGCCCGCTTTTGGGTTTCATTACGATGGCTATTATCACAACTGCATCATCCTGAGTCGCCCACCCCGCAATCTCACTCCGGGAATGATCTACAAGCTTTCGAATCTCAATATCAATGATTTTAGAATCGTTTCGACCATCTATCCGGTTGATACCCGGAAGAAGCTCAAGCAGCATCAGAAAGAAAAGAACCGCACAGACAAAGATTCCGATGTTGAATCCGCTACCGCCTCTGCCCTCAAGACTCGCATCATCGCTGATATTGCCAATGGCTATCGCCTCTTCGACTGGATGATGGTCTTTCACGTCTGGGATAAAAACCCAGTCGGGCTTGCCAGCAAAACACAAGTCCTCAAGGACGCAATCCATGAATGGGACGATGCTGATTATTACGTGGCATCAATGCCTGCCACAACTCGAAAGATCTTTAGCCAGATCCAACCCGGATTCCCTTTTGGAAAATACCGGGATCACGTAATTCAGATGAACGACGATATGGTTGCTCGTACCGTCAATATTGACGCATCGTTCCATGGCGATCGCGACGGAAACCTAATCTACAAGAATCACAATGATGGCGTTGCAACGGTTTCTCTCTTCAAAAACGGAACGCCTCTTTCCTTCACCATGATTGGTATGACTGGCGGTGGAAAGTCACATTTACTTCAAGATGTCCTCATGCAAATGATGTGCTTTTTGAGATATATCGTTCTAATCGAAGAAGGCGGAAGCCTCACCCAGTTCAGTCGAAGCTTTGGTTCACAACCAAAGGTAATTCATCCAAATTCTAACCTCTGCTTTGGGCCATTTGATACCAACGGACTCCCCTTCTCTTCAGCCTTTCTGGAGGATCTCTCTTCGTTGATGACCCGGATGTTCGGTCTTTTCGATTCAGAGCAAGAGAAAGTCATCATCAAATCTTATATCGAGGAATACTGCATTCGCCTTTACGATGACATTTATCAGGAAAAGACAAAACGAGATAGCGGGATCCGCTTCAAATACGCAAAAGAAGCACTCGTAACCTATAACTATTGGCAAGTTCTCATTCAATCGGAACTCGATGCCGATTTCCTTGATGCGTGGAATCAAATCCGAGAATTGAGAGTCGTCAATCCCGATGCCGTAAAGCTGATGGAATCTCAGGTCAACGAAGAAATGACCGTCAATTTCATGAAAATGCCCGAGACCAAGGGCTATATTCGAGACGTTTTCATTGCAACGCTTAAACCGGACGAATATCCGACTCTCTCCTCTTTTGTGGGATCGTTGGATTTTCCAATCGGATCCCATGACAGTAAACGGCTCGAATTTATACGAACCGTCCTCAATTCATGGTGCAAGCACAGAGGCTCCAAAGGAGGTCTATTCGATGGTGTGCGAAATCTCCCTAAGAGTGACCGAGTAAGCCACTGGGAGCTCGCGAATCTTGGCGACGATGATTCGCAGCTCAAGCAGCTCGTTGGCTACATGATTTCTCACTTCGAAACCGCAGAAATTATGCGACGCCCACGAAAAGACCCTAAGGGATTCATCATTGATGAAGGAAAGCCATTTCTCTCGACTCCGGGCTCAGATAAAACTCTTGATAAATGCTACGCTCGATTTCGTAAGTACACCACTGTTGCAGGATTTGCTGTTCAACAGTACGACCAATTTTCTCGTTCACCCATCGCAAGCACGATATTAGGAAACTCCAAGGTTCTCTTCCTTCTTCGTCAGAACGACATTCGAGACATCCAAGACATTTGCCAAAGATTTCCATCCATTCCGGAATCGGCACAGGAAGCTGTGATGACCTACGAAATGCCGGAGCAAAACAACTATAATTCAAGTTGGTTCACCTATTACCAAATGGGTTCGTCTCATCCTCTTTGTGGCACTTGTAAGTTTGAAAAACGTAAGACCTACAAAAATGAGCCTGAGCTTCAAACTGCATGAAAGAGGACATGCCCATGATCGAATTCTGGATAAAATACTATGACCGCGCCGACAAGGTCACCTCTACCGTTCAGGTAGAGGGAGTTGACCGAGAGGACGCTTTTCGCCGATTCATCGAAATTGCCGAGGATGAGTTTGTTTTCCAATCATTCGAGGAGAAACCGCGATGAAAAATTTATTACAAAAGCTCTTTTACGCTGTTCTGATCATCTTGGGAATCTTTGCGGTTCTCTACTTTGTCGGGCTCGGACTCTTCTACTTTTATCCGGAATTCTACGAATCCAACCAATGAAAACAATCTACTACTGTTCCTCTCCTCGAAACGAAAAAATCTTAAAAACAGTCACAGTACTGGCAGCTTTTACGATGATTTTTGTCGCAACGAAAATCCCTAAAACCCCTCAACAATTAGAACAGGAAAAACGCGAACTTTGGCCCGAAAACGCTTACGACACTCAATTTAAACAAAAAATGAATCAAGAAAGGAAATAACCATGATCAAACAACTTCTTATCCTTGCCACAATTTTGCCGCTTCAGCTCTTCGGGGCTTTTGGCGATACGACGACACTCATTAACGTCACTTGGAATACAGCGAGCGGTAGCACTTCAACAAGCTTCACCTCCGCTAATATCAATTTCTCAACAAGTAAAATCTACAAAGTCACCGTGACAGAAACCTCAGGGAATGGAACTACTTTGGCAACAGAGAACAGTTCGTGCACCGTGGGATCAGGAACAGACACCATTTCAAGAACCACAGGGGTATCGGCTCCTATCGCGTATAACTTTATCTACACTCCCACGGCAAATGCCACTGGTAACGTTTTGATTCAATCCGGGGGAAACAATAGCGTTGCCTACCCAGCCCACTCGGGAAATCTCACCGTCATCGAGGTTGATGGTTCCATTGACAATCTAACGGCTGAAATCACAAGCCTCAAAGCGCAAATCGCTACGCTTCAGGCCCAAGCAACTACGGATGCGGCAACCATTGCCAGCCTTCAGGCTCAAATTGCCGCGCTTCAGGCTGCCGCCAACAATAGTAAATCTAACGGAAGTATTTCTCAGGCTCAATTCGATGACGTTAATAATCAGCTTCAAGACACCAAAAGCAAATTGGCGTCAGCACGAAAGATGCTTTTTGGAACTGCCGGTGCTTTAGGTCTATCTGCAATCGGCAACGGATACTTGGGATACGAGAAATATAAATCCATGGAAAACTCAGGCGGCTATCCGAAATTAAACACCGAGAAGATTCAAGGACGGATCCCAACGAAATACCAAAAGAAATAACCTCTACTGGAAAAAAATATGATTCCAAAAAACAAAACCGTCGGACTCGGTCACCTCGTTAAGATACAACGAAAATTAGGTGAGCCTTTTACTCAAGTTCAACTTTCTCGAATTGAGAAAAAACTCGATCTTATGGCGAAGATTCTTGTGGCTCAGTCTCTTGGCAAATCTCCTGCCAGTGCTTTAAAACGTCTTGAAATCTTAATTGATTCTCCTTCTGGATCTCGATGAGCACTCCATCCGCAGCATTTTCAACAAGCGCGATGTCTCGATTCCCGGGAGACTTGGTCACGTACCCGATCATTGCCATGAGGTACGCTTCCATTTTCATCTGGCGTTCCATCATCACGCGCATCGAAACCTCAACTCCTTTGAGCCGCTTCTCTAATTCGGTATCCATATGAAAACCACCTATAAGCGTCAATTCCCTTACTGGCAATCCCTCCTTTGTCTGCCACTCATCCTCTCTGGATGCACCACGCCAACCGGAACCCTTGTGAGCAATACTGCACTAGGAGGGACAGTAGGAGCCGCAAAGAGCATAATTCAAACTGGGAAAGTGGATCCGATCGACGTGGCTTCACACGGTTTCACCGCACTGGGAAGCACCTATCTCGCCAATCAAGCCGCTGAAAAACGTGAAGCCGAGGCATTTGTGACCGGCACCGAAATCGGCAATAAAGAGTCCTCGAAAAACAGTTATGATCTCGTTCAAAACGTCCATAAAGCCCAAGAGGACAAAGATTCAGAAAAGCTTCAGACCAAACTTTATCCGGTTCAGGCCCCCCTTCCTGCCAATTCAAACGTAAAACAGGTACCGCACGAAGTCGTCGTAACCATCAAAGAACCCGCCAAATAACCAAAGGAGAACAAATGAAAATCATCTGTGGATTCATCGCTCTGCTTCTTATCTCCGCCTGCACCACGAACGACCCGGGAAAACTCGTCGGAAAATGGGGGAATTCTTCTGGGAAAGGAGCACAAATCGAAATTTATGAACATCAACTCGTTCTTAAGCGGGGAGCCGAGGAAGCGTTCGTTTTTCGTGGGAAATGGAGTGACGATAAAACCTTTGCGCTTGATGCCTCCCTATCCAACAGTGCGTTTCGGGGCGCACAGGTCTTTATTGCCAATGGGAAGCTCGATGCAACCCAAGTCGGAGTCATTGGCGCGTTGATGGAGCCTCGCCATGACTGAGAAATCACACTGGACGATCACACTCTTCAAGAGGCTTGAAGCTTTCATGGTCGCGATTGCGCCCTATGTGGAGAGGGTTTTGAGCTTGCCCTACCTCGTTCTCCTTGGCTCCGGATTTGTCATTGGCGGCCTATGCCTCGCCAAAGACTATTCCTCAGCCTTGGGCGTCTTTGTTTTTGCGCTCTCCACCGTCAAGCTTTGGGAATTCATGATCAATCTCGTCAACAAGTTCACATCCAGAAATAGGAGTTGATAATGAAAGCCAAAACCATCGAGGAGAACTTCAAATCATGAATCGTGAACAGATCATAGTGTCAACCTTTTTGATCGAGGAAGGGGTTTCGATCACCTCTTTAAAAAGCCAGCACCAACTAAAATCTTTCGACCAATCTCGATTTTCAAAAGTCGCAGAAGCCGAATTGATAGACGTCCGTAGAGTACCACTCCGATCCTATGATGAATTTCTTTCAGAGCAGCTAGCGCAATACTCCTCGATTCCCCATCTCCCATCCGAAGTGGGTTTTGAGAACACAAATCCACAGACTCCCTAACACTATGCCCACGACACACAAACGGTCTTACCGAGTAAATCGAACAAATCCCATCGATCAGAAATGGGCAGGCAATTCGATGTTCCTGCATCTTTTTTTCATATGCTTCAAGTTGAAATTGATCCACGGTGATGTTTTTGGGAACAATTCGATCAAAACAATCAAACCAAGAAACAGCGTTCCGGACGATTCTTTGAATCAAAACAGCATCCGTCATCTTTTCGATAAAATCCTGAATCATTTCCCATTCTGGATCCGTACACTTAATGGGTTGATAGCAACAAAAAGAACACCCCTTTCCGCAAATTTTAGGAATGGAGCTCAGCCTTTCATCAACTTTTCTGAAAACATCAATCATCTCTTGCTGATTCATCATCAAGAAGTAACGCAAAAAAACGGGGTGCTCCAATGAAATCTTTATACCTCATTCTCATTCTTTTCCCAGTAGCAGTCTTCGCCCAGGGCGACGCATCTCAAGCGTTGCAGTCAGCGCAAATAACAGGTCAACAAATCCAGCATACTGAAACTCTCGCAAAATGGACTGAACAGCTCAAAAACGTTCAGGAGCAGCTCACGAAAGCCCAAGAAGCCGTGAAGCTCCTTGAAACCGCCAAACAAGTCGCAGGTGACCCTACCAAGATCGCTTCCCTCATGAATTCTAAACTCTTGGGGAGTTCCTCCACTTCTCAGCTCGGTAAAACCTTCACAGAAATCAGCAAAACCGCAGGACAGGCCTCTTCCCTCGCCTCTTCCACTCAGAAGGTGATGGGTTCGCCGATTAACATGGCCTCCTTGGAGGATCTCCAATCCGGCAATATCGACTTTTCCAATTACGATCCGATGACGGCCCTCAACACCCTCGAAAATTCTTTCCAAAACTTTGCCGATGTCATGGAAAAATCCGAACAGGACGCAAAGGAAATCCAAACTGAAATTGATCGCGTGACCTCAAAAACACCGGCAGACGAAGCCGAACAACGCCAAAAACAGGCCGACCTTGCCGCCCTTCAAGCAAAGCTCGCTGACGCTAAAAAACGAGCTGATGACGCTTACCAAAAACTTCAAGCCACCAAAACTCTCTACGAAACCCAAAAGGCCAAGCAAGGAAAGCAAGCGGCCAAAGTTTGGGCTCAGGGAGAAAAGGAAAAGACGGAAATGTACAAAAAAATCGATAAACTCACTAAAGAGGGAATCTACAAATGAGATTACTTCATAATACTCCCATCCTTAGTCATTTGATCGATTTTTTTGTACATTTCAGCTTTTTCGCGCTCGCCTTGTTGCCAAGCATCGGAAGCTGTCTTTCGCCTTTTTTCGTCCGCTTGAACTTTGAAAACGTACACGGTGCCTCCACCCAAAAGCACGCCAACCATCAACGTCGCAAGGATTTTGCTCATGCCTCTTAGTCTAACCACTTTTCCGATTTTGGCAATGACAGGCGGCCATGAATACAAAATGGCCATGGTCGTCTATGACGCACTTCTTCCGTTTGCCTTTATCTTTGCTTCGTGCGGTTTGGCCTATTCTTTTTTCGCCCACCAAGACGACATCAAAAACATGACTTTCGGAATCGCCACGGCCGCATTTTGCTGCGCTCTTTTGGCTGGTTATCCGTCGATGGTTATCAACGGGCAAAAATCCTTTGAAGAACTGGGTAAAACCATTGAATCAGAAATTGATACTTTTAAAACGGCATGGGGAAAACCAATTCCGGAAGTCGAAGAAGGCACATGGCTTGAAGATCTCAAAAATGGTTTGAGCGTTGTCATCTTGAACTGTCTTCAAGCTTTAGGTTTCGTCGGGTATTGGATACTCAAATGGATCCAGCCATACGCTCTTTCGGTGATGATTGCGTTTGCACCGTTGACCATTTGCATGTTTCAGATTCCCGCAACCAAGAGCATCGCCATTAAAACGTGGATGACCACTTTTGGAGTCCTTCTCTGGCCGATTGGAACCGCTGTCGCCGATATTTTTATCGCGAAAATTGGCACAGTAGTCCTTACTGCGGCTGGAGTGGCACTTGGAGTTGCAGTGGTCGCTCCAGCACTCGCGCCTGCTATTTTGGCTAAAATGCTTGGAGCTTTTTTGCTTCTCGCCATCTTCATCAATCTTCTTTATCTCACCGTTCCAATTTCCATTGGGATGATTCTTTCCGGAGGAAGTGGGGCTTTCGGAGCGGTCGGCAGTGCTGCTTTCATGGCCGCATCAGTCGCTCCCCTTGCTAATTCCATGGGTAAGCTCGCTGAAAGCCTCAAAGGTCTTTTGGGTAAACTGGGGGGCGGAGGGGGGAGCCCCACTGGAGGCGGAAGCACCGATTCCAGCGATTCTGGAGATTGGAACTTCGGCTCCAGCTCCTCCGCCAAGGGGCTTCCTGCTCCCTCTTCCAGTACCGGAAAAGTGACACGAATGCCACGCGCTGGCGGCCCTCCATCTCCCCTCAGTGGGGGCGGCTCTGGCGGTTCCTTGGGCATGGGGCCTGAGGTTCCCTCTTCCTCCTTGGATCCAGAGATCATGGATCAAAGAGGATTTGCTTCTGGCGGAATTCCACGCTTTGAGCCCCGCGCGCTCCCTTCTCCGAGCGAGATGGCCTCTCGTCGACGGGATGTCATGAAACAACTCGGAGGGGGCACCCCAGAATTACAGTAACATACTACCATACTATGATATGAAACAACGTTTTCCAACCCACAATCCAGAGGCTTCTCATGTTTGAAATTCCAAGAGAATCCCCTCTCGCCAAATTCATTGCTTCAGAAATCTGGGCCAAGATTTTCGGCCTCGCCGTCATTGCCTTGATCGCCCTCCTATTTATTCAACCCATCCTTCTCAAAAATGCAGAAAAGCAAAAAGAACGGGTCATCATTCTCTCCACCACTGGCGAGATGATCTACTCTCAAAGCACCGACTGGGCTGATGCCTCAGAGCTTTTTATCGAAATTGGTAAGCTCTCCACCAAAGCGGTTACCATGCGCAACCCCAAGGGATTTGATGACCAGAAGCTCATCGAACGTCTCTTTGGTGCCGGTGCTCTCGAAAAACTCAAGAAAACCTTTGAGCAGTCGCATCGCGACTTTAAGGAAAAAAACATCCACCAAAAGGGCCTCATCTCCGAAGGCTCTATTCTGGAAATGGGTAAAATGGACATCGAGGAGAAGGATCAAAAGCGAAATACAAATTTTGTTAATCTCCTCCTCAAGGGGCAACTCATCCGAAACGGCTTTGCCGACGGCCTACCCTTCAAACAAGTTTTGGACTTCACGCTCAATCTCACTCTCGTTCGGAATGATGACCTCATGAAAACCCCCTTTCTTCCCTTAAAGGTCGCAGATTTTGAATACACAGAGACGCCTCAATGAACCGTTTTTTTATCACTTTTCTTTTCCCAGTAGTGCTTCTTTCCCAAGTGAAGCCCAACGTGGAACTTCCTTTGGATGCGCAGCGGCCAATCCCCGTTCCCGTTGTGCAAAAAAATGGAATTACCACTGTCTTTTTTCCTTCTCAGATTTCTGCCATCCGTGGGCAGAAAATCGCCACTCAAGAGAGTCAAATCCCCTCCTCTGACTTCCTCCTGAAAATGGCGAGTAACCGCTTCTATTTCAGTGTTTACGCGCTCAAACCCGGCGTGAAACAACCGATCACCGTCATTTTCAACCGGACCCCCTATGTACTCGTCCTAGAGGCGGCAGCCGAAGGGAAAGGCTACAATAACCTCACATTCTTGGACACAAACGGCACAACCCTCGCCGGTTCAATTATGAAAGCGACGGCCAAGGTGTCTGCGAATCGACTCTTGGCGATTCTGGATAAAGCCAAATCTTATGATCTTCTGGCCGAGTCATACCCCCACTCCTATGAGGGTGTTACTCGCAAACAACCCAACCGGACAATCAATTACTCCGGATTCAAAGTCCACATTACCGACGTTTTCAGATTCAACAAAGAGGACGTACTCGTTTTGCGCCTCATCATGGAAAATCTCACTGAGAGCGAAATTCCCTTTCGCCCAAACGATGTCGGTATCGGCGTTAGCGATCGCCTTTACCCAGTCTCTTTATGGCAATCCTCAGGCATCATTCCCGCTGGAATGAAAGACGCCAATGGGAAAGTAAATTCGTCTCAAAATCTGCACTACTTCCTTGTTGTCGGCAATCCCGAAGGCGGTCGCAACAATCTCGATGTCGATAATGCTTGGAATGTTTACGTCCCACGACTCCGGCCCGAGGATCTTCTCGATAATCCCGAAATCCAAACGAACCCCAACACCCCATGACTTTCATTCAAAAATTAAAATCCTCCTCCGAGTACAAGCTTTACGCGGTTCTGGCGATCGCCGCGATTTGCGCGGTCGCGTTTGCCCTCAATCACGTTAATCAAAAGAAGCTCGAAAAGAATATCGCTCAAATCAATAAAGCGCAGGCGGACGAAAGCGCGCCCAGCAATCTCCCCAAAATTGAAACTTTCACCGAAGACGTTTCCGCTCCTCAACGCTCCCAAATGTATGAACACCAGCCAGAGCCTCCACCTGCTCAGCAAAGCGCACCCCCTCCGATCGAGGTCTTTACCTCAAATGAGGAGCCGGTCGGAGATATATACGCTCCCACCGGAAGACTGATTGAATGTCAGCTCGTCAACGGAATCGAATCCAAAAATCTCGCCACTCCCGTCATCGGTTTGGTGACTCGTGATTACTGGCACAACGGAATTTGCATCATTAAAGCTGGAACCGAAATCCTCGGAACGGCCACAGGTACCGCCAGCTATGACAGAATTATCACCGCTCCCGAACATCGCTTTGTCTGGCGTAATTACCCCGAAAAAGAATCCGGTTGGGAGCTCCCCATCCGCGGCAAGATTCTCAATCGTGAACTCCAAGATGGAATTCTCGCCTCAGCGGATCCGGATCTCAAACTCACCGATGGAACCGCAGGCCTGCGCGGCAAAGTCATGGAAAACAAGGACAATCAGCTCCTCTATCTTGTCTTTGCCAAGGCCATTCAGGGATTCGGCTCAGGAATTTCTGAAAAAGTCACGACCAACTCCGGTTCTGGCACCTTTACCTCCTCCTCGGGCAGCCTTCAAACAGCAGGAGGGCAAGCCATTGAACAATCAAGCCAAATCTACTCCCATCAGCTCATCATGGATTTGCAACGACAAGCCGTTTTCGTCCGGGTGCCCGGAGGTAAATATTTTTATTTCTACAACGATGAGCCCATTGATCTCTCCAAAGCCAAGTCGGTTGGAGGCGGTTTTCAAGGCTCCATTCAAGGACTCAATAAACCCGTAACCCAATAAAACCATGAATAAACAAAACCTAAACGAACTCGTCAAAAAAGCAGCCAAACAACATCCCAAAAAGGACTCGGAAAAAGCACCCGAATTTGTCCTCACCGGCTACTGGGAAAAAGGAAATACGCAGCGAACCTCTTGGCTTGCCAAGGTCATCGGCGTCACCCTCAAGGCTGATGATAAGGGAGTCGATCGCGAAATTCTCGATTTGCAATTCGGCACCAAAGAATCTCCTATTTGCTTCGCAAAATTTGAGTGGCTGACGGAAAAAGAGGATCCGAACAAAAAAGCCTTCATTTCTTGGCACCTCAAGGATGGGATCTACAAAGCCCACACCATCAAAGACGACAAGGATACGAAAGGCACCTATCACCTCTTCGCCGTTTGTGAGGGGAACCGCACCGATCTTTCAGAGGAAGCCGTCATTTCGATCATGAACCAAGGGGGCGGTGAATGAAAAGGCTCCTCTTTTTCCCAGTAGTCCTTCTCATCGGATGCTCCTCCGACAGGGTGGTCACCCGAGAAGATGTCTACATGAATGAGCCTCCCGGATCACGCCTGCCTGAAGAGGAGCGTGAGCTCGTTAGAAACCCGGAGGCTGTGAATGACTACGGGATGAACTCCTATAGCGATCCGAACAACCCGGATATTCGCCATGACGCACATAATGTTCAGCGCGTCGAAAAGCACTCCACTTGGAACCTCTATCCCCAGCAGGTCTCGAGCAGCAATCAACGCGCCCTTGCGCGTCTTCCGGAGCAGCAAACGAATCCCTATATCGCCACACTCGAGCAGGAGCTTGGTCGCCAGAAAACCGTCACAAAAGCTCTCATGGATCAAAACCAAATGCTCAGCGAAGGGCTCAAGACCGTGGAAGAGACCGCGAGTCAGACCCACACCATCATTGAGGAAAACAAAAAACTTCGAGATGAAATCGAATCGGAAAGAAAACTCAAAGCGGAGAAGGAATCCGAGCTCAAAAAACAATCCGAGAATAAACCCTTCTGGAAATTCTGGGAGTAACCAAGGAAATCTATGGCCAATATCAAACTGAACCTCATTGAAGATGTTCAACAAAAGTTTCAAGGTGCGGTTTCAGAGCTTAACGCTCTCAACCCCACTTTCAAACACTCGACCGAGTCCGTCATCACCCTCATCCTTGAAATGGTCGAGTATGATGAAATCTGTGAAAAAGTGCTCCTCTTTCAGGATCGCACGCTTCGCCGTCAACTCGAAGAACTCAAAGACCTTCGCGGCAAGATTAAAACAAGAGTTTCGGAGGATAAAAAATAACCCTCCAAGGCGGGTTTCGGATAAAAAATCCAATTCGGTTCCTGCCCACCATAACCCCAAAAACCGATTCGCAAAAGAAAGGTCAATATGAGCACAACAGAAGCCCAACAAGCAAACGAGTGGTTTCTCTCCGGAAGAGAAAAAGCCATTCAGGAATGGCAAAAGATGCCGGTTGATACTAAGGCAAACCTTCTCAAAGGCAAAGAAGCCATGGAGAGAATTGTCGAAAACGACAAAAAGTTTGAGGCTATTCTCAATACAGAGAACCCGAACCTCACAACGAGGGAGGCTCCGGGATACGTGATGAAAAACACTACTCCGCAAAGGGTCTCAAATCCGGAAAACAAGCCGGTCTACTACGTCAATCAGACAGTGGCGGCCGACATTGCGGCATACCGAAGCAAAAACGCTGAGTTTTCACAAAAAACTCAATCGATGAGCACCGGCGAGATGCAAGATGAGTATCTGCTGGGAGTAATGAAACGGCAAGGTTATGAGCCCGGTTTGAATGTCCAAAAGGACTTGGAAAACTTCAAACAGGACAATCCCAACCTTGTTCGGAGGGCTGAGAGTATGCCCCGAGAATACTTGGAAAACACCCTTGTCCTCAATGCCATGAAAAAGGACGGCTACAGTCCGGAGGTTGAAAAGATGAAATCTTTTTTGAACCGCCCGGAGAATGCGGAGATGAAAAAGGAAGTGGAAAATCTCGTCCAGCATATCCGCAATCCGGACGTGCGCGAACGTGTCGCCATGACCAGAAAAGCCCCCCAAGTTCTCAAAGCCCACGGAATCAAAATCTAAGGCATAAGATAGTAAGATACTAACATAGTGGCCTCCCTCTTCGGAGGGGGGCCACTTCAAAACGCTACTGGGAAAAAAAGAATGAAAACTGCGAGAAAATTACTAGCTCTCTCTGGGAAAGATAAAGTCATCTTTGCGCATCCAGATGGAAACGGAGCTTTGCATGTACAAAGAATCCCGGTTGAGAATGGTAAGAATTTTTTTTCGGTTACGATGATCAAAAGTGAAGGAACTGTTGCCCAAGAGCTTCTCTTTGAGCCCCTGCCTAATGGTGGCTGGAGGCCTTTCTCGATATGGATTGATGGCAAAGAAGAAACCGGGGTTGGTGTCCTTAATCCAGAAAAATATTCAGAATTAACCGAGAGATCATTAGGTCCTCACTCATTAAAAGGCGTTTCAACAGAAGTCAAAGAAACTGAGCAAATGCTCAATAAAGCGGCGTCTGAAATGGAGCAAAAAATCCTTAGTGACGGATACCTCGGGATGATCGAATCACAAAAAAAGACCACCATCGATCATCTTAAAACAAATCAGATCTTAGAAAATTTTGATCCCAAAAAACATATCGACCCGAAGCTTCGAGATCATGAAGGCTGCTTTTCTCAGTGGTTGGACTTTCTCACGGATCAAGCTTGTAAAAAGATTGATGATTTTGGCGGTGGCCCCGATCGACCAGAATGGAATGATCATATTATTCGAAATACGGGTGGCAGCTTTTCTATCAAGAGTACGGAGGCTTCCGATCGGCACTATGAATACGGGATATGTAATTCAAAAGAACGTTTTGAATGGGCTCTCGTTGAGCATATCCCACATCCCACGTATGAGGGGTGGGATCGGTGCAACAATGAAACCTTTGATCGTCGAGAACACCTTGTTGAAAAAATAAAATCCATCCACGAAAACGCATCCAAACATGACTTGATTACTCATCGGCATCTAAAGACATTGGAGGACTCACCCCTTTCCAATGAAAATATCGTTCAGCGCGTTCCCTTGCAACACGTCGATCCTCAAAGTCGAGGCATAAAAATCTGATCACAATAGGAGAATCCATGCCTAACTACGAATCGTTCCTCGATGATTATATTTTTCAAGAGATAAATCGGGACCTCCCTCTTTCCCAGACGCGCCTTTATCGACACCTCACTGGCTCGATCGATATTCGCCCAGAGATTCAAAATCGTTTCGCCATTGATCGGCCAACGGCCGAATCGTGGATCCACTCAGCTCACCAAGAAACCCGCCTCGACCGATGAACGAAGTCTATCAATCCATCACCAATCGCATCATCCAAGAGCTCGATCGTGGCGTTGTCCCTTGGAAAAAGGGATGGAACGCACAGCGCGACGGATTTGCTCGGAACATTGTCTCCGGAGAAATCTACCGAGGAATCAACTTCTTCAATCTCAATCTTGTTGCAGAGTATCAGTCCTCCCTTTGGATGACCTACAAACAGGCCTCAGACCTCGGAGGTACAATTAAGAAAGGTGAAAAGGCCCACCGTGTCCTTTTCTACAAACTGCTACCAGCGACAGATAGCAGCTCCAAGCCGATTCTCGATTCTGATGGGAAAGAAAAACAGATTCCATTTTTGCGGTATGCCAACGTTTTCAATCTGGCTCAAACCCAAGGAGTCAAAATCCCTGAGAAGTTTCAGATTCAGCCAGGTCAATCGTTTCTTTCCCCCATCGAGAAAGGCGATCAACTGATTCAAAACTCCGGCGTTCCAATCAAACACGGTTTCACCGGCGCATGCTACCATCCTTCTTCGGATGAGATTCACATACCCTGCCGCGAATCGTTCAAGTCACCTGAATCCTACTATCATACTACGTTCCACGAGCTCACCCATGCCTCGGGGCATCCATCTCGCCTTGATCGACCTCTCTCCGGAGATTTCGGATCACCCGCCTACGCCAAAGAGGAGCTCATTGCAGAGCTTGGATCCTGTTTCCTTAGTGCCACGGCGGGGATCCAAACGGATGCCGTTATCCCCGATTCTGCCGCCTACATTGAGAATTGGCGCACTACTCTCTCCAAAGACCCTAAACTCATCGTACAGGCCTCCAGCGAAGCGCAGAAGGCAGCGGATTTTTTCATTGTCAGGAGCCTCGATCAAAACCCCTCAAACATGTTGAAGCCTGATGCCGTTCATCCGGTCGAGCGCGTCGATTTATCCCCCAAAAACCAAAGAACGATGAGCCTAAAACTGTAACCCACAAAACACTATGAACGACATCGCTTTTCTACTCGATAGCCCTATCGCCTATCACCGGGTCTTTGCAAAAGTCGCCAATTCAGTGACAGCAGGTGTTTTTCTCTCCCAAGCGGTTTATTGGAGTCGCAGGGCGACGCTAGAGGGTGGATGGTTTTATAAATCTTCTCCTGAATGGGAGGAAGAAACCGTTTTATCCAAGCGCGAGCAGGAAACCGCTCGAAGGAAGCTTCGCGAAATTGGAGTTCTTGAAGAAAAACTCGATAATCCAAACGGCAATCTATGGAAGCATATTGTCTTTTACCGGATTAACTACCAGAAGCTCGCTGAACTTTTGCAAACCCTTGCAGTTGCAGAGTGCACAAATCCGCCCTATCGATCGACCCCCCATCCAGAAGAGGGATCAAGTCCAGACGCAACCCAATCCCATTCATCATCCCCAGAAGTCTCGAAAAAAGTCGTAAACCCTTGCAACAGCAGATCGCACAAATTCGCCCTATCGAGCGCACCAAACAGCCCTATCGAGTGCACAAATCAGGCCATTCGATCGGACGGAATGCGCACATTCACAGGAACAGAGATTACAGCAGAGGATACTGCATTAAATCCCCCTACCCCCTTGCCCGTGCCGCCAAGCCCAGAACCGGAGGCCGGAGGGTTGCCCCAAGCTCTTCCTTTCCCAGAAGCGCATTCTGTTTTATCCCCCCCCCTTCAATCCGAGGCGGCTATCGCCGCAAAACTAAGCCCCGCCTCCGGGCCTATCGGCCCTCGGACGGACGAGGAAAATCGTCGCTCCCATCCGGTCGCACCATCGGGGGCGGAAAAACCCGCTCAAAGCGGCTTTTCCGCTGACTTCTTGCCTATGGGAAAAGAAGCGGTTTTGAGCCGACTTTCGGCGGTTTTTGGGCGTTCCCTGACCGCTACCCCGACGAGCAAGGAGCTCGAACTTTTCGACGCGTTGCCAACCGTTTCACCGTCGGATCTCGATCTCATCGCCGTATGGTATCGGCTCCCCGAATCCCCCACCCGCCGACTCTACCGTCCCCAGTCGCTTGTCGCCTTGCTCCGCTCTTGGCAAAAGGCTCTCGACCGCGCGCGCCAACATGTTGCCTCCGAGCCTTCCGCGAAACCTTCCGTTTCGCCGGTTCCAGTGCTTCCCGTCGATCGCTGCATTCTCAATCAACTCCCCCACCTCAAGCCCGGATCCGCTGTAACCGCTCGAGTGATTTTTGACGCACTCAAACGGCAAATGCAATCCCTCAGCTCCGAAGCAACCGTGAAGCGTTGGTTTGAGGACCTCAGCCCCTTGGGTCTTCGGGATCCGGACGAAGCCCTCATCATCAACTCCTCGCGCTTCGCCGCAGAGTTCATTTCCGAGAATTTCAAAACCCAGATCCGCAGCGCCGTGCCGGATCGAAACATTCTCTTTTTTGCCGCTTCAAAAGAGGGTTTATCACAAGTCGATAGCTGAGATTGCTATGCCTCTCATCAACCTCGCCGATCAAGTCCGGGATATTCCGGTTGCCCAAATTCTTGAGTCCGAAGGGTTCGCTTCCGACCGCCAAGGCCAATCGATCATGTTCAAAAATGACCTCCACGCGATCAACGTCACCGGCCAGAAATGGTTCGATCACAAGAACCGAAAAGGCGGGTTTGGAGCCATCGATCTTGCCATGCACCTCAATCAAACCGACTTCCGAAAGGCCTGCGTCTGGCTTGCCGACCGGCACGGCACCAACGCCCAAACCCCTCTTTCTTTCCCAGTAGCGCATTCCAAGGCGGCTTCGCCCTCCTCCGCTCCCAGTGAATCTTTCCCGGAGCAACGCGCACGCCTTGCCATCGATGCTCCCGAAAAGTGGGGCCACGTCCACGACTATTTGACTCAGACCCGTGGCATTGACCCTGCCCTAATTGATCCAGAAGTTATCAAAGCGACTCACTCCAAAGACCTCCCGATGTTGACCAATGCAACCTTTCTGCACCGGAACTTGGATGGAGAAATCCGAGGCCTGAGCTCACGCTCCACCCTTCACCAAACCGGAATGAAGTCGGCTTTGGGATCCAAAACCTTCGCTTGGTTCTACCTTGGAAACCCCAAGACGGCCGACACCCTCATTCTCACCGAGTCTCCGATCGAGGCCCTCAGCCTCGCCCAGCTCGCCCCCCAAAAGGGGCTTCTGGATCAAACGAACACCCCTTGTTTTCTCTCGCTAGGAGGTAATAGCCTCCCTGAAAACCTCGCTCAATTTGCGGCCGAAGGCCGCAAAAATGTGGTTCTCGCCCTCAACTCGGACGTGGAGGGAGTGAACGGAACCAGCCGCGCTTTGAAGACTTTGAAAGACTTGGGGTTCCAAGGCGACCTGAGAATTCTCGTTCCGGAGGGCAAAGATTGGAACCATGACCTCATCCGGATCGACCGCGAGCGAATCCAAACCCTGCGTGAAACGACCTTGGTTTCCGAGCTCCTACAATCCGGAGAGATCACCAAAGCCGGAAACCTTTACCACCGGGGAACCTCACAAGGTCAGGTGCTCAAGGCCTCCGAACCGACCCAGTTGATCTCTCCAACCGACAAAACCCATGAACAAATTCGTCAGGCAGAATGGCAAAAGACGATGAACGAAGCCCGCCGCCACAAGGCCATTCTGCTTTTGGAAAGAGCCCAGAGCGCAGGCTTTTCCCCTTCCCAGAAGCAGACTGAGGATCTTGTTCAGGCCGATTGGAGAACCCTCAAACAGTTTGAGCATGAACTCAAATCCGATCTGAACCCATTCAAACCCGAGCCCCTAACCCCATCAAGTCGGGTTCAAATTCCGAATGCTTTCAAACCCTCCCGATCCCTTCACCCTTGATTTTATGACCTCATTTTTTTCAAAGAGGCGACCGAAGGTCGCAGGAATTTGGATTGGGTGTCCAAGGTTTGGTGCTCTCCGGAGGCCGATTTCGGCCGCCACTCCCGCCCCCCAAGCATGGCCTCCGCCGCAATCCGGTCACCCAGTCCTTGGCGGTTCTGCCGCCAGAGACAAGCTCCCCGGAGGCTCCATTCTGGCCTCCGGTCTGGTCAAGGAAGCCTCTACTTTGGCTCCCTTGACTCGGGTTTCGAGTTCCGAAACCACCTCCTCAAAATGCTGCAATGTGCACCATTTCTTCGGTAAAGAGCATAGTAAAATTGTGCACCATTTTACGTTTTGGCTCGTTGACTCCCCAAAACAGGCCTCCGCGTGTCAGGCACGCTACGGCAAAAACCATTCTTAAAATCACTACTGGGAAAACAAAAGATGAAGCAGAACCAGAAAAGAAACCCGAACCAAGTCCGGATAAACTTCTTTTCAACCCCTGAAACGAAAGCGGCCGTCCGTGAACTTTCAAAGCGTTGGAACATGAAGACCAATGACACCATCGCCCGGGCGATTTCGGATTGCCTGCACCGGCCGCTCGCCTCCTCCCCAAAGCCTAAGTGGGCCGAAGAACTTGAAAAGGAAATGGCCGACCTCAAACGAACGGTTCTCGAATACTGGGAGTAAAATGAAAAAAAGTTTTGAAGACGCAGCAAAGGAAGTTGGTTTTCCTTTGGATAAAGACTTTAAAGAAAATTGTGTTGCGTATGATATTGCCAAAGAATTTTTTTTAGGCGGACAAAAAAGGAAACCTTTTGAAAGCATTGAGCTTGGGAAAAATTGTGATCATTACCAAAATATTGCCGCCGAATTTTATGAGCTAGGATTCAAAACTTTTGAATAACTTAAAGCCGATGACCCCGATGCCCATCTCGACGATGCTTACTTTGAACTCTCTGAGTTTGAGTCTCATATTCGTCAAAGCGACGAAGCTTCAAGTGGATGTTCGGATCGTCAGCCGATCCCATCGTCCGAACTCGCTCCACCAATTCGTCCTTCTTCACGAAACCCCACGACACCAGCTCCTTCACATACACCAGATCCTTTTCTCGACCCGCCATGAGTTTGCAGGCCGCCAAATCCAAAGGTTGAGGGACTTTGCAAATGATGTCGTCAATCTGATACGTGATGAGTCGATCCTTCCATCCCGGAGGCATTTTGACCACATGGGCACCGATGGGGTCGGCGTGATACTGGTTCCTCTTCCAAAACTCGCTTTCAAGCCCAAAAGCTTTTCGAACCTTTTGAATCCATGCCGCATCTTCCCTATAAAAATCGCACTCTACCGAGTTTTTAAAAACGTCTGGAGGGAAATTCATCATGCCATGGATCGACTGACTTCCCACGATCAAGAATTCTTTATCGCCGGTAAACTTGGAAATCTCCCGAATCAGATGCTCAACTTGGGACCGATGCATAAGCCTCATCAAAAAGAGCGTCGATCTCTTCACGCGAAAGGATGCCCTCGCCAAAAGGAGAGCTCGAACGAAGGCGTTGTCCTTCATCGTCGTCCCGTGTCATTGCATGAATCAACTCTTCAAAATTCTCCGGTTTTAGTAAAGTCACCCACTCTTCAGTTGCCAGTCTTGAACTCCACGAAAGATCATTTTCAAGCCATCTTGCGATTTGTTTTCTTGGAAATCGTAAAAGTGAACGGTCGGCTTGAATGCGCTCAGCCATTATCCGATGAGACTCCAAAAGATAATTGTCGCTCTCGGCGAGATACACTGTTCTCATGCTCATACCATACTACGATATGGGCGGAGGGTCAACTCTCATGAGTCATGGCATCATTGTCCACGTCATGAAGTATTCCGGTATCGGTTTCGATCCGGAATACCAGATCGAGGGTTCCGACCTCAAACATTACGCCGACCGCGCCAGAGCTCGCCGCGCCGGTGAAGAGGTCAAACCAAAGATTTCACCCGGAGATGGGATCGACTATCTCTCCAAAGAAGAATTCGGAGAGCTCCATGCTGCCGGTTTCATCCGGACGGCCGCCTCCCGCAGATCCGGAGGCGGGTTCGATCATTTCGAGAGTTTATCCAACAAGGAAAAACGAACTCGCATCCTCCGCGCGTGGAAAGTCCACTCCAACCGATTCCCAAAAACGAAAAAGGATCACCACAGGCTCGTCTTTTCGATGTCGAAGGAATTCCACGACAAACTCGTTGCCAAGGGAATCAACCCGCAGGCTGTCCTTCACCAGTGCATGAAACGGACCATGCGGAACTTTACCGATCAATTCCACAAAGGCGACTCTCTGGGGTACACCTATGGCTTTCATCACGACACCGATAACCTCCATGCCCACGTCTTTGTTCACCCCAGAACCCAAGGCGGCCAGTTCGTCTCTTTCTCCGGTCAGCTCAAAAACAAGATTGATAACGGCCAAGAGGACAAACTCAACTTCCTTAAAGAATCCCTCGCCACCCAACTACGCTTCTGGGAAAAGAAGATCGAGGATCCTCATGTCCAAGAGCGGGTTCAGAAACACGCCCAAGGTCACCGGTTTGTTTTTGCTCCACGTCCACCGCGGATCCGGCCCTCTCCTACCATCGGCCCCGGAACCCCGCGCTGGAATGAATTCAAGTCCCAGCAAAAGGTCATTCTCGCCAAATATCAGCAAATCAAAGCCATCGAGACCGAGATAAAATCCGAACGCCGGATCCGGGTCAAAAACTCCATCAAGAAGCAGGCCATGAGGTTTATGGGCTATCGCCCCACCTCTCTCGAAAAAGCCGTCTCGAAGGCCGCCCAACAAATCACCCTCGACTCGATCCGACAAAAACAGATGGAACGCTTCCGGAAGATCAAGGAGCTCAAACGCCAGATCAAAGACGTTCGCACGTCGCAAAACCAATTTCAACCGATCAACCCCGTAGTTCATCAACAAATCAGGAAACAAGCCCATGGAACCCGACCCGAACACGAAAATCACGCCGCGAGTCAAAACCTCAGCGGAACAGAGCGAATCTTCCCTTCCTTCAAAGCACGTCGAAATTGATTTCTTCGTCTTTCCTCCAGAGAAGATTCAGGGGTTTTATTTCATCGACTCAACGGAGGATGAAGAAGGAAACAAAACTGAACCCTGCACGGTAGTTCACCTCGAAGGATGGGTATGTCCCATTTCTAGACCAGACGGAGATAAGAAACTCTATTACTACCTCCGGAAAACCGTGAAGCCGACCCTCATCAAACTCTAATCGTAGTAACATACTCATTTATATGAACGACACTCCAACCGAATGGGATCTCTTTTTGGGATCACTCCCCTCAGAACTCCGTCAAATGATCGAGGATGCGATCGATGGGCATGAGCTTCCCTCGAAAGATCACCCTCTCTTTGAAATCCTCCGGCAATCGTTTCAAACGTGGTTCGAACAACTCGATGGCACCCCGGAGGCATCCGCGCCGGCTCAACTCCCTCAAGACTTCAATCCGACCGATTGCCTTGAATACGTGAAGGCCAGTAGCGAAGTGCTGAGTAAGACCGTCGAGATCATCAAAAGCACCGCAACGGCCGTGCACAGCGAAGCCGAGAAGATCCAATCAGCACAGGAGCAGGCCTCACAGGAAACCAACCGACTCATCAACCAAATTCAAGAATCGATCGCTCCACTCCTGGGCAAGACTGAGGCAATCCTCCTTCGTACATCCAAACAGCGGCGATGGATTCCGTGGTGCACGGCCGCTTGCGCCTGCTTCCTTGGATTCGGGATCCTCTTCACCCTCAGTTATGACAAGGCGGTCAATCTGGCACGGGACCGCTACGAAACCCGCTATAGTCAAATGGAGGGAGTCACCAAGCTCAACGTTGCTACTCTCAAAGAACTCTCAAAACTGGGCGTCACGATTACCGTCGTTCCGGATCCTCAAAACGACCAGTATTTTCTCAATATGAGCAACGTGCAGCCATTCACCGGGAAAGCAGAAATTCCGGGCGGTCATGCGGTCATCTTCAAGGTGAAGTAGTAAGATAGTATTATATGAAACAGAAGCTTTTCTCAGGACTTTTCGCTTTCGTCTTTGGCGCGGCAGCCTTCGTCCTCTGGGACGTTTTCGGAGGGATGTTCTTCTTTGTGCCGTATCTCTTCATCATCATGGCCACTTGGTTTGCATGGGGGTGCTTCGGAGATGGAACCGTCACCCAGACGGACCGACTTAAACAAGTCGTCTGCGTCATTGGGAACATGAGCTGGACACTCGAAGACTTTATTCGTGGATGGCTCGTTACCGGAAAGACCGGCTCCGGAAAGACCGCTGTGGGGCTTTGTACGATATTACCGCAGCTCTTTCAGCGGTGTCCGGATTTTGGATGCGTCTTCACCTGTTCCAAAGGTCACGAGCAAGAAATGATTCTCGCGATGGCCAAGCATTTCAAAATGATGAGCAAGCCGCTCGTCGTTCGTACTCGCACCGTTCACAATCCGGCCTTTCGACCGGAATTCTTTATGAACCTCATCGGGAATCCGATCATCCTTGCTGAAACTTATGCGGCCGCAATTATCGATACTGCCGAATCTCAAGGTCGAATCGGTTCTGGTGGATCCTCGGATCACTTCAAGAGCATGGCCTACCTCCACATCAAAAATGGAATCAATCTCTTCCGGATTCTCAATGAGGCTCCGACCTTAGACAAACTCTTCCGCACCCTCACCTCACTTTCGACTCTTGAGAAGAAACTGAATCAACTGGCGATTCATGCCGACCGGCTTTTTAAAGAAAATAACGTTTACGACGGAAACCAAGCCAACGACATCTTCAACCATTTTTCCGAAAAGTTTATCGGCATCCCAGAAGAAGAACGTGGCGGACATCTCACTACCATCACTAATTCGCTTGAGCCCTACACCCATCCCGCACTCGTCGAGGTTTTTTCATCGGAGAATCCAAATGCTCGGATCGAAATGATCGATGACGGTAAAATTCTTTGCGTCTCGGTTCCTCCGGAGTTTTCCAGATCCAAGGCAGCGATCGAGACTCTCATCTTCAATCAGTATGCAGAACACGCCCTCTCTCGTGCCTCCCTCCCGCAAAAAGTCCGGGTGCGAAAGAACCTGATTATCTACGTTGCAGACGAGGCCCAGAATATCATGACCAAGAATAAAGACGGAATGGCCATTTATAAGGCCCTTGCCATGATTCGTGAATTCTACGCCACAGCTCTTTTCCTTACCCAAGGTGAATCCTCGATCAAGAATCGCATCGGCGATGACGCCAAAGAGGAAACCCTCCTCAATCTCTCAAACGAACTGGTTTTCAAGGCTGCCAACACCTACGGGGCGAAATCAGCCTCTGAGCGACTGGGAGAAAAAGAAGACTGGAATCACTCTGTCTCTTGGTCTGGCGGTAAGCGGTCGACCTCGAAACAGGAAGCGTGGAAGCCAAAAGTGCACCATGAGCTTTTACGGAGACTCAAGCGATTTGAGTGCTACATGATTCACTGCGAAAAAGGATACAGCAAAACCAAGCTTCTTCCCACCGGGTTCACTGCACCGAGGCCTGATGATGCGGATTGTGAGACGGCTGAGGATTTGTCGGAAAAGGAATAGTTGCGGCTACTTGGCCGCGATTTCATAGATAAATATTAATCTCGTTTAAAGTCCCTTGCTTTACAAAGATAGCGACAGTATTCAGCACACCAATAACTCGCATCCTCGTAATTTTCGAAATTTTCAACCAGTAGCCGATGGCCGCTATTGCAGTTGGCATAAATTTCAAAATTCGAGCTACGAGCTCGTCTCGCTGAGTGCATGTAGTGAAGAGATCTTAAACACAAAAGAGCAGCCAACACCAGAATGCTAACATTTACAAAAATCGGGAATTTCACAGCACAGCAAATCGCAAACGGTAAAAGTAAAGAAGCAGAAATGCCTGCCAGCCAATCACACCATGTTTGCTTCATTTGTGCCCGATTATTGGGAACTATTTCAAAAGATTCCACGTAGTCAATTGGGCACGCGCCCAATGGAGTTATTAAACGAAGGTCTGTAATGCTAATGCCTCCATTCTTGAATATTGTCTCTTCATCGAAGTAAATTGGATTGAGTCTCATTACCCAAGAATAGACGCATCATGTGAACGAGTTCAAGACCTTCATTATTTTCGTTTAACACCTATTTATAGTAATATACTATCTTATCTAGCTGTCTGGAATCTCGCTAATCAGCCTTGCGAGGAAAGCTGAAAAGCTGCCGACGCCGAAACGCTTTCGGAATCTTCATCAAACTCGATTCTATCGAGGCATAAAAATGTTCCAGTTGCAGAGGCGATAGACCGTAATAGCGAATTCTTGATCTCATCTTCTCAAGGAGATCCTCATGATCGACCGCGATAATTATGCCGCTTTCAAAACGCTTGTTTTCCCAGTAGAAATTAACAGTAAATCCATCGGGCTCCCATTTGTCTCGACCAAAGAATGTTCTTAAAACGGTTCCTTGAAAAAACACACCACTTCGTGCCGCTTCTCGAAACTCTGCACAGCTCATTCGGTGATACCCCCTTTTATCAAAGTAAAACTTCCACGCTGGAAAATATGAATCCGTTATTTCAAGAGGTTTTTTATCCTCCATAAACTCACACTCCACTGTGCAAAAGAATTCCTTTAGCTTTACATATAAATCCCAGTCCATTTCGATTCTGACTCGATTATTCATATCGAAATAATCGCAAGAGAATTTTCACTTGACTAGAATAGTATAGTAATATACTATCCTACTATCTTAGTAAGCTTTTGCGAGAACGAATCGCCTCTTTAACTCTTAACCAAAAGGATTCGTCTCAAATGAAGTACATTACATTCGTCAACGGCAAAGGCGGCGTCGGAAAAACTACCCTCACGGTCGGGTGCGCTCTCGCGCTGCACCACCTCAAGAAACAAGTCAGAATTATCGATTGCGACAAGCAGCAGACTGCAACCGAGTGGTGGCAGCAAGTTGCTCCAGATCAGCCTCAAAATGATTCCGACATCGCATTTGTTGATACCCCTCCGGATTTCGACAGTGCGGCTTGGATCAAAGCGGTTCATCAAGCGACTCACCTGTTCCTTGTCACGTCTCCTTCCCCAGCAGATTTGAAAACCTCCAGTGCGACGATCCGGAGGATCCGTGACATGGTTCAAACCCCGCTCTACCTCATCTTCAACCAAGTGGAGAAGGGGACAATCCTTTCCAACAACATCGATGAATTCGCGGAGAGCTTGGGGGTCTCGGCTCTTGAATCCAAACTCCACCGCAAGCAGGAGTATCAGCATTCCGTAATGCAAGGCTGGAGCTCGCTCTCCAAATCCGGAAAGATTGAACTCCAGTCGATCGTCATGGAGATCTTGACGCTTGCCATTAAATAATACTGTAATAGTATATTACTAACTTACTACGAAAGGATAGATCATGGCCCTCGATAAAAAACACGTTGCCGGTCTCAAAAAAGTGATTCGGTTCTATGCGCCCTCAAACCACCCCAGGACTCAAACCTATTTAACCAGCGCAACCTCTGCGCGGCTCCAAGTTGTCGCACAGGAGGAGCAGCTACAGAAACTCAAGGAGATCGATGCAACGCTCCTTAACTTTGGGATAAAGCTCAACCAATCGCAGCTCATCAATCTTTGCATCAATCGGTGTGCGGTCGATTCCACCCTAAAGGAGGATTCCGATAAAGTCATTCAGAACGACCGGCGACGTGCACGATTCAAGAAAAAAAACCTATCCACTGAAAGCACAAATGAAGCTTGAGCCTGAATTCATCGATCGCATCAACTCCTTTGAGGCAAAACTCAGAGCTAGGGTCATCGGTCAAGACGATGCTATTCATGAGGTCGCTCAAGTCATTATTCAAGGGGAGCTCAATCTTACCTCGTCCGAGGAGCCGAAAGGATGCTTCTTCTTTCTTGGGCCTACCGGAGTCGGAAAAACCGAAACCTCAAAGGCAATCGCCGCAGTCCTATTTGACTCTGAGTGCTATTACCCGTTTGATATGTCAGAATTCAAACACCAAGACTCGATCAAAAACTTCATCGGGGATCATACGGGGAACATTGGCCGACTGGGCCGCAGTTTAGGCAATGCCACGAAAGGCGTAATCCTATTCGACGAAATAGAAAAGGCTCATCCAGACATTCGAGATCTATTTCTCCAGATCTACGACGAGAGACGGATCACGGTTGGGGATGGTAAAACGATCGATTTGAGGAATTTCTACCTCATCATGACCTCCAATATCGGCTCCGCGAAAATCGTGGATAGCCACTACGTTCCTTTTTCTCGGATCCGCGACTATGTTCAGCAACAAGTCGCCAGAGAGTTCCGACCCGAATTCATTCGCCGATTCAGGAACATGATTGTCTATAACAAGCTTACCCTTGAAGACCAACGCCGTATTTGCGCCCTGATGGTTGATAAAGAAATTAGACGCTTGCGTGAAGAGCAGGGTTTTGAGATCACGGCCTCCGCTGTCGCTCTCAACCGGCTTCTGGACTTGGGCTATGATGACAAATACGGAGCCAGAAATCTCCGTAACGTCATTCAATTTCACATCCGCAAAGCGATTGCTGACGGGATCCTCTCCAAACAGCACCACAGCGGCAAACTCGAATACTCGCACGAAAACCTCAAATTCCAGATCATCCCATGAAAGACTTCATCAAATCCTTCTTTCCCAAGAGCAATTCAAACTCGGATTTGCCTCCCCAGAACGAAAATGCATTTGTTCACGAGAATATCGGTAAGTCGGATAAAACCGTCCACCTCCTAAAAGACTTCGTGGACATCTCCTTTATTTGCGAATATTTCCATGTGGCCGAGCAATGCTATATTTCTCCACAGCTTCACCGGTATCTCATTCAGCCTTATGAGTCCCGGTACAAGAAAATCGTTACCGACCTTTGTATCGACATCGAGTTCCACAAAAGGCGCTTTGGACAGAACCCGGAAAAATACGGTTATCGCACCAAGAAGACCTTTCACAAGGGAATGTACTTCCAGCATCGCTCAGTGATCCGCTTCGATTATGCTCCTTGGAATTACCTCGATCGCTGCCCGTTAAATCCTATTAGCGTTAGAGCCTGTTCCTTGAGGTTTCCCTTGAAAGGCGTCGATACCGACTTCATGATGATTTACGGCGACGAGCACAAAACCCATACCTTTACCCTGTAAGACCACGCAAGCGACAAAATACTATCATAGTATAGTAGTAGTGGTTACATTCTAATTGCATTCTTGCGATTGAATGTTTTCATTGGTAGATGCTGAAAATAAATTTAGAAAATTTAATTGAGGAACGCCTATAATAGTAATATACTATGTTTAAGAATTTTTAAACTTCATCTTGCAAATCGTGTAATTTCAAATAAATATAAAAGCGGGTTTCGGGGACTACTGTATGACCTATAGTATATGTCATATAAAATAGATTGACTGGAAATTGCCTCCCATTTGGCGCATTCAAATCATTGACTAGCATTTTTTCAATCTTGGGCTATAGTGCCATTCCTGTGACGAAACGTAAAAAACGCTCATCGATTTCCACCCTTCCTCAACCCAACTACTCGCTGATCCTGATCCCGAATGCGCCGATTCGAAAGGAAGCGCGTCATCGTTACAAAAAACTCCTGAACTCCATTCAATCGGTTCAAGAACAGATTCATCGTTTTACGGAAGAAGATGAGCCGGCTTACGAGCGCTGGCTGAAGACAGAATTCGGCCCATTGCTTCAAGAGCTTCAAAATGCGAAGAATCAGGCGGCGGCCAAGCAGAACCTCATTGTCGAAGTCGATCTCGTCGCGCTTCGCTTTGGATTGACCCATCATCAGGCATATCAACGGGTCCAGATTCAACGCGAGAAGCTCGGTGTTAATCCGAAGGCGGCTCCGGAGCCGGAGACGGAAGAAGACGAAATCAATGATACCTTTGAACGGATGTTCGGTTTTCGCCCCGGCATTTTGAAAAAGCAGGCCCCTAAAAAGGCCCATTCCGTCGATTCCTTTAAATCGCTTTACCGTCAACTCGTTCGTCGCTTGCATCCGGATATTCGAAAAATTCATACCTCACAAATGGATTCCCTCTGGTTCGATGCCCAGCAGGCTTATCTGGGAGAAAATCATTCGGAGCTCGAGAAAATCTCTCTTCTCTGCGATGCCGAAGAATGCTTTGCGGATAGCGAACCGACCGTTTCGATGTTAATCCGGGTCTCTGATTATCTGGAACAAAAGCGCTCTCAATTAGATCGTGAATTAAACCACTTTAAAAACCAGCCCGCTTGGGGATTCTCGAAAAATCGTGAGGATCGTCGCCGCAAAGGATCCATCGCCAAGCTTCGTAAAGGCTACGAGTTGGAGCTCGCTCAGGCAAAAGAAGAGCTTGCGCTGCATGAAGCGACGTTGCGCGACTACTCGCATCCTCCTTCCTACAACCGCTCGATGATGCGTTCCCCTCGCCCAGAGAAGTCAACGACTCCCGTCCGAGGATCCCGTCCGGGACGCGCAAAACGCGCGGCTGTTTTCGCTTAATACTGATTATTTTCGCGCAGAGATCGCCGAGTCCGCTGAGAAAACTTTTTTTGCCCTCTGCGAGCACGGCGGTTGTGCCCCCCTTCGCCCTCGCACCAAACCAATCGGGCCTCCGGCCAGGGGAGTTTTTTCTTTCAGAAGGGTTTTCTGCGCGAGAAAGATCTTGGTTCTCTCTCTTAGCTGGTTAGGGTTTTGCGATGGATTCTAGTCCAGCTTCACGAGTATCGCGTTCCTCGGACGATTGGCGGACGACGGACGCCCAAGAGCGGGCGAAGCGCCTGCTTCGCGGAAGTCAGGAGCGGATGAAGATTCGCTCACTCACTCCGGAAGTCTCCATCTATGGCGATTTTGAAGTGATCGGAGCCAGCGGTTCCCGTTACGAAGTTGAAATTCGTGGGCTTCCTCATGGTCCCGTCTTTTGTACCTGTCCTGACTTTCGTGTGAACGGTCTTGGGATTTGCAAGCACGCGGCGGCAGTCATTCGCCGCATAGAGCCCCTTTGGAATCCGACCGGCGAAGCAGGCGTCACTCCCCCACCCTCCCCCCGAATTGAAATGACGGTCGATCTGGCGGAAGAGACGCTTCGCATCGAGCGCGGCTTGGATCAGCTTCCTCCTTTTTGGAAAAAAGCATTCTCGCCAGAAGGAATTTTACTTTCTTCCGACCCGACCGAAGTGATTGAATCTCTCCAAACTTCCACCATCCCCAACCTCCGTATCTCCCGGGAACTCACGCGTTGGCTTTCGCGCAAAGAACGACTTCGGGAAGGAGTCCGATTACGTCAAAATTA
Source organism: uncultured Verrucomicrobiota bacterium (assembly GCA_964555235.1). Taxonomy (GTDB): domain Bacteria; phylum Verrucomicrobiota; class Verrucomicrobiia; order Methylacidiphilales; family CAMAQI01; genus CAZKRU01. The sequence continues at coordinate 22,505 of CAZKRU010000007.1, read as the reverse complement.
CGAACAATCCGTTCATCTGGGAAAAACCGGAGATCCATTGCTTCGGTTTCCGCTCTACCCGTATCAGCGGGAGGGAATGCTTCACCTTGCGTTTCGCGAGCGTGCGTTGCTCGCCGATGAAATGGGTCTTGGAAAAACGGTCCAGGCGATCGCTGCTTCACTCCTTCTCAAGCAACTTGGATCCGTTCAACGGGTTCTCATCATTACTCCGGCGAGCCTGAAAACGAAATGGTTGGAGGAAGTTGAATTGCTCTGTGACGCTTCTGTCTCTCCGCTCGGAGGGGCTTCTTCTACCTTCTTTCACCTCGCCCACTACGAACAAATTCCCGGCCAACTCGATTTCATCAATCAAACTCTGCGACCGGAACTCATTATCTTGGATGAAGCGCAACGAATCAAAAACTGGGAGACGCGCACCGCTCAAACGATCAAGCGACTTCAGAGTCGTTATGCTTTTGTTTTAACGGGAACGCCGATTGAAAACCGTCTCGACGATCTTTACTCGTTGATGGATTTTCTCGATCCGGAACTCTTCGGCCCCCTCTTTCGGTTCAATCGCGAGTACTACGAATTCAATTCCAAAGGACGTCCCTGCGGTTACCGGAATCTGGATCGACTCCGGGAGCGACTTCGTCCTTACCTTCTTCGTCGTAAAAAAGCGGATGTGGAACACGAACTTCCCAACCGCACCGATCGCTACTTCACCATTCCCCTTCCCTCTTCTCAACGCCCCACTTATCTGGCGATGGAACAGGAGGCAAAAAAGCTCCTTTCCGATTTGAATCGCTCCAGTCGTCCGGAAAACCGTAACAAACTCTTTCGACAACTCACCCGGATGCGACTTTTTCTCAATGGAGTCAAACCGGAGAACGCTCCACTTCCGAAAGTCGATGAGCTGGAACGAATTCTCGAGAGTACGCTAGCACATTCCGAAACCAAAGTGATTGTCTTTTCAGAATGGCAACGCGTTCTTGAGGCGGTTCGGGAACGGGCGGAATCGCGACATTGGAATTACGCGTGGCATACCGGACGGCAGACCCTGAATCGACGTCGTGAAGCGGTTCAGCAATTTCGAACGGATCCTGACTGTCGTCTCTTTCTCAGCACCGATGCCGGGAGCATGGGACTCGATCTTCCCCAAGCTAGCGTCGTGATTCACTGTGATCTTCCCTGGACTGCCACCCGAATTGAGCAACGGATCGCCCGTGCCTGGCGTCCGACGCAGACGCGCTCCGTAACCTCCGTTTTTTTAGTGTGCGAAAATACCCTCGAGCACCGCATGTTGACGTTGCTGAAGGAGAAACGCTCGCTGGTTGAAAATATTTTGGATGCGCCGAAAGGGATTATCCGAATGCCTTGGGGAGAATCTTCCTCATCGGTCCTTCAGCAAGCTCGCGCCTTGCTGGAGGGTCATGAGAAATCCGTTCCGACGGCGAATTCCTTTCGCGAATTTTTGAGCAAAAAGCTCGGTCCTCAACTCGTTCGCTGTCAGGTCATCGAGAAACCCGAAGGTAAAAAATGGCTCGTCATCGTCTCAGGCGATCCCACCCTATGGCGTCCTCGGGTTCTCGTATGGAGAGATGCCTATTTTTCTTCAGGAAAAGTTCAAGAGGAAAAACCGGTGGAGATCGAAATCATCGACCTTGCGACGCACGAGCTGATCCAGCGACTTCAGGGAAGCGGAATGATCTGAACGACTGCTAGGGAAATTCGCTGTCTCTCGCGAAGTCCGCCAAGTCGCGAAGGATTGCATTCGATCTAAAAACAAAAGAGGGTTTCCTGGCGTCTTGGCGGACTTGGCGAGAAACAACTATTGAGGCTGGAGGAAGCGAATGCGAGTCACGCTTAACGGAAATTTGCCGGTGTTACGATAGTGAAGTTCCACCCGGTCATTGAGATCCAAGTGTTTCAGGTTATCGATGTAAAACATCTTCACTCTTCCTTCGGAATCCACTGCGGTGAAGCTAAATCCGGGACGATTCGCATTACTATCAACTGCCGTCACTCTTCCTTTGAATGAGATGACTCCACTCCGTTCTTCACTCGGACCCGCTTGGAGAAATGCCATTGAAACCACCAAGACGATAAAGAAGTAATAGATTCTCATGGAGCAATCCTAGGAAGTTTTGAATGAAATTGCATCACCGGAAATGTGACATTTTTGCGACAGAATCCATAGGACCTCTGATTACGGAGTTTTCCCTGGCATAAACTTCTCCATCATCTCTTTCTGGAGGGCGGCATCGGACTGTAGTTTCTTCTGGTAGAGCGCCAGTTGATCGGGTGTCAAAATCTTGGAGACGGCATCGATTTTCGCCTTATCTCGCAATTGCATATAATGCATTGGGTCGGTGGAGGGAGCGATTCCTGGGGTTTCGTATTTCTTCATCCAATCCGGCTGTTTCATCGTCTCTTCCGCCTGATAGATGGCCGTATAAAATTGATCTTTCTGCGCTTCGTTCAGTCCAAGTAAAGGCGCTGTCTGGTTCATCTCAAACGTCGCCATGGTCTCCATCTGGTTCTTTTCCTCGTCCTTTTTCATCAACTCGTACTCGCGCTTTTGCTCAGGAGTCAAAATCGTCTCCAGTTCCTGATCCAAAGTCTTAAAACCGGTCATTTCCTTTGCCAATGCAGCGGGATCCGATTTCTCTCCTTGAAACATTTTACTGGTGAGCGTCTCCATGCGCTTGCCTTCAGCCTCAAGGCTTGATTGGACTTGGGCCTCTTGCGTGGGAGTCAGTTTGAGACGCGTTTTGAGAAGCAAGAGTTTGTCCTTCTGCATTCGCGCCATCTGCTTCTGAGTAATGGACTTCAAAAAGTCATTCTTTTTATCGGGAACTGCCGCCGGAGCCGTAAAAGTCGGCTTCTTTTGCAGTTCTTCTATCTGGGAGAGCAATTCGCCTCGCGACTTCGTTAATCGGGAGGTCTCTTCCTCACTTGCTTTCAATTTTGCCTGAAGCGTTTCGGTCATTTTAAGCGAGGCGGTGACTGTTTGTTGGACCGTCTCCAGTTTGCTTTGGGTCTCGATCAACGCACGATGGTCACCCACCGTGTACGTGTAGGCGGCCATGCACAAAGCACCGACCACCATCCCGATTCCTGAAAATAAAAGCGAAGTTCGCATGGCGCAAGGTATCCCGCTCCCCCGCCCGAAGTCAAGGCCCTCACCTCTTCTTTGGGGCTAAACGAGAGAATGGAAAATGTTTCTCAAGCCCCCGGCACCATCTTAATGGGAAAGCAAGGAATTGATGCTCTGTTCCTTCGGGAGCTCCCCCTTGGCTTTCGCCGCTTGAACCTGTCCCTCATCAACCGCTTCTAGGATGACAGCGACTTTTCCCCGAACCCGCTGGACACGGATTCTCGCGTTTTCGGTCGGCTCAATCGATGATCCGATAAACTTCTTTTGTCTTTTTGCTACGGGAAGAACTTCGCCTTGGGGAGTTTTTGCGTAAAAGGTTTGGGATTTTTCGTCATACCAGATACCTGGAAGCGCAAAGCTGAAACTTTCAGAGGTGCTGGAATTATTGGAGTCGGAGTAGCTTTCGTTGGTGAAAGTGATCTCCGCAGAGAGGAGTTGTTTTTTATCGTTCCAACGCAACGAGCGGGTCTTGGTGGATCCAAACACAAAGGTCTGAGCCGTGTCAGGACTCTGAATGGATAATTCTCCGGCAAAGATTGGAGTGAGGAGAAGGAAGAGGCAAATGAACGGGGATTTCATAGGATGATCTTCGGTTAGAGTCCTGCCATATCCTCTTTTCCAGGAGGACGTCGTTCCAGGGGAGCGAACAGACTGTAGGCGCAGGGAATGACAAAAAGCGTGAGGGAAGTCGAAACAAAAACTCCTCCGAGGATTGTTACGGCCATCGGAATGCGACTCTCGGCTCCAGGTCCCAATGCCAATGCAGGAGGGAGCGCGGCAGCCATCGTCGCAATGGAAGTCATCAAAATTGGTCGAAGCCGGATGGGGCTTGCGGTCAGGATCGCTTCTTTTAAAGACAGTCCGCCTGCACGTTTTTGATTGGTGAATTCCACCAAGAGAATCGAGTTCTTCTTCACAATTCCCATCAGGAGAATCATCCCGATAAAGCTGTAGAGATTGATCGATTGGTTCGTTGCCAAAAGCGCAAGCAATGCGCCACTAATGCTGAATGGGAGCGCCAGAAGTACGGTGATCGGATGGAGAAAACTATTGAACTGTGACGCAAGAATCATATAGGCGACCATAATTCCCATCAGCAGGACGACAATCCCGCTTTTAAGCGATTCTTGAAACGCCTGGGCTCCCCCACTCCAGTAGAGGCGATACCCATCCGGAAGGATCCGTTTTCCAATCGCCTCCACTTTCTTGATTGCCTCAGCCTGTGATTTGCCCGGCAGGATGTTGGCAAAGATCGTTATGGAACGCTCCCGATTTCGACGTGTAATCTGTTGAACAGTATTGATTTTTTCCAATTTGACCACGCGACTCAACGGAATGAGTTCACCAAATGCAGTGCGAACCTGAAGCGCATCCATGGACTCCGCCTCGCTTCGATCCGGTTGATCAAATTTAAGCCAGACATCGTAACGACGTCCATCACTTGTAAATTTACCCTCATGCACTCCCCCCATTGAAGCCTCGATCGTATCACCAATGGTCTGCATGCTGACTCCGCTCTGAGCGGCCGCTTCGCGATTCGGAATCACTTGAATTTCCGGTTGTCCAATTTTATGATCTGTATCCAAATCGGTCATCAGACCTCCAGCCTCAATTTCCTTCAGAAATTGTTCGCTGATCGTACGAAGTTGATCCCAATCGGCCCCTCGAATCGCAAACTCAATCGGAAATTCACGACGGGCCGTAAAGCCCCTCATCGATAAATCCTGAACCGCGAGCTTCAAACCAGGAATCTTCCCTAGCTTCTCCCGAGCCCGCTGCATTAACTCCTCCTGGCTTGCTTCCCGTTCCTTGGCAGGCTTGAGACTGAGAAAGATGATTCCCGTGGTCACATCTCCGCCAGTCATTCCTCCGACGGATGCAAAAATGCGACGAACTTCCGGCCACTTCAGGAGTTCTTCCTGGACCTGGACCACGAGCTTCTCTGTTCCCCAGAGGGAGGTTCCAATCGGAGATTGGAGTCGCAGCAGAAACATGCTTTGATCCTGAGGGGGGACAATTTCTCCTCGAAGCAATTTTGCTGAACCGAGGGAAAGTACAAAAAAGAGAAGCGCTCCTCCGACAACTTTCCAACGATGATTCAGGCACCACTCGAGGGAACTTCGATAGTTGAGAGCGGTCTTCTCAAAGAAACCGTTCACTTTCTGCTCAAAGTTTGATTGATTCCCTCCTACTGCCAAAAATTGAGAGCAGCGCATGGGGGTGATGGTCAATGCCTCCAAGAGGGAAAGCGCCACAGCCCCGGTAATCGCCACGCCGAATTGGAATAAAAACTTTCCAATAGTCCCCGAGACGAAAAGAACCGGAACGAAAATGGCCATGACCGAAACGGTCGCGGCGACTGCGGCAAAAGTAATCTCCTTGGCTCCATCCCGTGCGGCGGTTACCCGATCCTTTCCCATTTCGGCATGGCGAACAATATTCTCCAGCACCATGATGGCGTCATCCACCACAATTCCAATCGCCAGCGAGAGTCCCAACAACGTAAACATATTCAAAGTGAAGCCCATCCCGTAGAGAATGAGAAAGGTCCCGATGATTGAAGTCGGAATCGAGAGGAGAATATTAAAAGTGGAACTCCATGTCCCCAGAAAGAGAAAACAGATCAAGCCGGTAATCAGTGCGGAAAGAACGAGGGTGAACATCGTTTCATGGATCGATTCCTCAATGAACCTCGTTGCATCAAAATTCACCCCCATTTCGATATCGGGCGGCAATGTTTTGGCGAGCTCCTCCATTCGCTTTTTGACACGTTGAGCCACGTCCACCGCATTGGTTCCCCGTTGTTTTTTAATTCCAATCCCGATTCCCGGCTTCCCTTGAACACGGGCAACGCGTCGCACATCGGTAAGGCCATTCTCCACTCGGGCAATGTCACGAATTCGGATATTGGAATTATAAATCGGACTCCCTCCCCTCTGTAAGAGTCGGATATTTTCGATTTGTTCCACGCTCATTCCCTCCCCCATGACGCGAAGATTGGTCTCTTGTTTCGCATTTTCAAGATAACCTGCGGAAACTTCGTAATGCTCCATCTCGATCGCCTTTCGAACATCGACGACGGTGATTTCGTATTCGCGAAGTTTTGCCGGATCGATCCAAATCCGAAGTGCCCGTGCGGCTCCGCCTGAGATAAAAACATCCCCGACGCCGGGAATAATCTGAAACTGGTCCCGAAGGTGGACCTCGGAATAGACGATCAAATCCTTCAATGGGCGAGAACTCGAAATTCCAATATAAAGGATCGGTTGGTCATCTGGATTAGATTTGCCAATCGTCGGAGGATCTACATTTTTGGGCATTCGAACACCCGCGATCTTCGATTGAACCTCCTGGAGGGCTGCATCGATGTTTCGATCAAACTCAAACTCAAGCGTGATATTGGCGCTCCCCTGCTTGATGCTCGAACTGATATCTTTGATTTTTTCAACGGTAATCAGTTGTTCTTCCAACCGATCAACAATTTCTGCCTCAATGAATTCCGGTGCCGTTCCTGGCCAACTGACGTTGACATTCAAAACCGGAAAATCGTAGTCAGGAAGCTGACTGACGCCCAACCGCCCCAATCCAATACATCCAAAAATGATGAGCGCCGCCATCAACATCCACGCCATGACCGGGCGTCGAATGGAGAGTTCTGCAAGCGTCATGGGGTCAAGCTCTAGGGATTATTACTCAAAGCGCAAGTTTCGAACCGCGACGTTTGGCGCACTCTAAAAAATCTCATGACCTCAAGTAAATCTAGAACTCAGGAACTCAAGAGAAAAAAGCCAATGGGATTACCCTTTTTTTCCTGAGTTCGTGAGTTCCTGATTTAACAACACGCGGCTGCAGTTTTTATCAACTTGCTATAAGGAGGAGATCAAAAAAACTTAAGATTTTACATCTGCAGCAAGGCGCGCCGGAGGTAATTCTGACAATTCCAAATCAGGGTTTCGTTCGGCAAAATAACTCATCCCCCAGGAACTCTCAAACAGCGCAACGGTTCCCCCCTCCGCATCTTCCGCAAGGACGACTCCGGAGGACATCTCGACTTTACCGAGTTCGCCTCCCTCTTTTCGCTTGAGCCAGCGAATGAGTTTCCATGAAACGACTTCCAAGCGCGCATCGGCTCCATATTCGCTCTCAAGACGATACTGAACGACTTCAAACTGAAGCGGTCCGACGGCGCCGAGCAACGGAACCCGTTGAAGATCTTGGGGAATCAAAAACTGCTGAACGACTCCTTCGTGCAAAAGCTGGGTCAGCCCCTCCCGGAAACGCTTGTACTTCGCCGTCGTCGGATTGTGAAGATACGCAAAACATTCCGGCGCAAAGCGCGGAATCTCCCGGAAGCAAATCGTTGGATCCTCCGTTAAAGTATCGCCAACTCCAAAGTCGTAGTTTCCGACAATGCCGACCACATCACCGGCATAAGCCTCGTCAACCGTCTCCCGTTCTTGTGCGAAAAGCCGTTGGGAGTTCGAGAGTCGTACGGTCTTTCCCGACTGAATATGAGTGACGTTCATGTCGCGACGAAAGACCCCGGAGACGACTCGAATGAAGCTCACCCGATCCCGATGGCGCGGATTCATGTTCGCTTGAATTTTGAAGACAAAGCCAGAAAAGGCTTCGTTGGCAGGCTCAACCAACCGGTCACCGCTCAGACGACCAACCGGAGGAGGCGCCAATCGCAAAAATTGATCCAAAAGGAATTGAACCCCAAAGTTATTGGCGGCGCTTCCAAAAAAAACTGGGGTTAGTTTACCGGAAAGAATTTGTTTCACATCAAACTCAACCCCTGCACCATCGAGAAGATCAAGTTCTTCGCAGACTTGTGCGTAAACTCCCGGAGCGAGTGCCTCACGAACCGAGGGATCTTGAATATTGCTAACAGAAACCGGAGCTCGATAGGCGCCGCCGGGAGTTCTCTCGAAGAGATTTACCTCCGATTTTTCCCGATCATAAACGCCCTTGAAATCGCGTCCATCCCCGAGAGGCCAGTTCAGTGGATAAGCATGAATTCCCAAAACGGATTCCAATTCATCCAGCAACTCGAGTGGAGGACGACACGAGCGATCGAGTTTGTTCATGAAGGTAAAAATTGGAACCCCACGACGACGACAGACTTCAAAGAGTTTTCGGGTTTGCGTCTCAATCCCCTTCGCTGCATCGACGACCATGACGGCTGCATCGACCGCAGAAAGGACCCGATACGTATCCTCGGAGAAATCCTTGTGGCCGGGGGTATCCAGGAGATTCACCACACATCCGTTGTATTCAAATTGGAGGACCGTTGAGGAGACGGAGATTCCACGCTGCTTTTCCAACTCCATCCAGTCGCTTGTCGTTGCGCGCTGATTTTTTCGACTCGTCACGCTTCCCGCCAACTGAACAGCCCCACCGTAAAGCAAAAACTTTTCGGTCAGCGTCGTTTTACCCGCATCCGGATGCGAGATAATCGCAAAGGTTCTTCGACGGGCGATTGCTGTCACCATTTCCTGATCGGTACCACTCATAAATCGGAGAGACGTTCTGCGCGAACTCCTTCGACTTGGCAAGTCCGCTCATTTCCACGCTTGCAACCTTCCGTAACCCTTTGCTAAACATAGCAGCATGAATTTCCAGTATTTCCGATCCATTTTTCTGGGGCTCTATCTTGTCCCTGTCTGCTTCCTACAGGCTCAAGGCGCGATGGAAAGCTCCGATCCCAGTACGGAAAGTGACAAGACAAAGGTCTTGACCAACGAGGTAAAACCGATGGCTCCCGTTCTGCCTCCTCCCCCCATGAACCCTGAAATATCGACTACCAATGTGGACATCTCCACGATTGAGAAGGATAGTCCTGCAGGTCAGTCACTCGATACCGCGCTAAAATTTTTGGAGGCTCTGGATCGTCGAGGCTGGGCCAGGGCCGGAACCTATCAGTGGGAACCGAAGGACGGAGGGCAGAATTGGTGCTTTGATCCCGTTTTTGACCGCGACAAATGGAGAAATTTCGGAAAAATAACCCAGGAGCGTAAACTCCTCTCGGCAACCGTACAAAAATCCTACGCCTCGCTCCCCGATGGAGAGTATTACCAATTTGAATTTACCGTTGGACTTGAAAAAAAGTCTTCCGTTCGCGAAACGATTGTTCTGGGACGCGGTCGCAGTGAGAAGTGGAAAGTGGTTTCCTACTTCTCGATTTGAGTGGTTGATTGCTTTGACATCCTCATGCAACGCAGGATTCTAGCCGCAGGTCTTCAAGAGATCGCAGAGAAGATTTTTTCTTCACAACGAATTACGGACGACGAGGCGCTGCGTCTCTTCGAGTGTCGCGATTTAAACGTACTCGGCTTCCTTGCGAATCACGTTCGCGAACGCAAAAGTGGAAACATCGCCACCTACATTCTCAATCGTTACATTAATTACTCCAACATCTGTATCCTAAGCTGCCAATTTTGCGCTTTTTATCGTCGCAAGGGCCAGGAGGGGGCCTTTGAGTTCTCACCCGAAGAGATGATCGCGGAGGCAAAAGCCGCTTATGATCAAGGGATGATTGAAGTCCATCTGGTCGGCGGCCTACATCCGAAACTTCCCTTTTCATATTACCTGGAGTTCATTCAAGGAATCAAAGCCGCATGCCCCGGGATGGCCGTAAAGGCATTTACGGCCGTGGAGATCCGTCATCTTGCCGAGCGGGTGACGCGCAAGCCGATTTTGGAAGTGCTTCAAATTCTCAAAGAAATCGGTCTCGACTCCCTGACCGGTGGCGGAGCTGAAATTTTTGACCCCATCATTCGCGATCAAATCTGTCGCGGCAAGGAGACGGCGGAAGAGTGGATTGAGGTCCACCGTCTCTGGCATCAAATCGGAGGTCGGAGCACTTGCACGATGCTTTACGGCCATATCGAAAATTTCTCCCATCGCGTGGACCATCTTCGACGCCTCCGGGAGTTGCAGGATGAAACTCACGGATTTACGGCATTCATCCCTTTTGCCTTTGAGCCGGAACACAATCAACTTTCTCATCTCCCAAAAACCACGGCTCAAGATGATCTCCGAACGCTCGCGGTCAGTCGAATCTATCTTGATAATTTTGACCATCTGACGGCGTACTGGATCAGTCTGGGGCTTCCTCTGGCGCAGATTGCGCTCAGTTACGGAGTGGATGATCTTCATGGAACGATTCAACAAGAGCGCATCTTTCACATGGCCGGATCGAAAACTCCGCAAGAGCAAACAATCCGGCGAATGGAGCATGCGATTCGTGAAGCGGGACGCGAACCGATGCAGCGAAATACTTGGTATGAACCGGTAGCAAATAACGAACGCTTGGTGGAATCTGTGTGATTAAATGCGAAGTTGGTTTCATCCAATCTTCGAGGTAAATCAGGGGATGTTGAAAAAAAACCGGAAAAAAGATTGACGCGACGCCTCAATGCGATTAAATAACACGCTCTTTTTTAAAAGATTGGAACTATGAAAACGTTTAGCGCAAAAGCAGAAAATTTGAACCGTAAATGGTACGTCATTGACGCCGCGAATCAGGTCGTGGGACAGGTAGCTGAAAAGGCTGCCGTGATCCTTCGTGGCAAACATAAGGCCATTTTCACTCCTCACGTCGACACCGGCGACTTTGTCGTCGTCATCAACGCCGAGAAAGCGGTCTTCACCGGACAAAAAGAAACCCAGAAAAGCTACATGAGCTACTCGGGTTACATTGGTGGACACAAGTCTGAGACGGTCAAACATCGTCGTGCGCGTCGTCCGGAGCTTTTGATTGAGTCCGCGGTGAAGGGAATGGTTCCTCACAACCGTCTGGGACGTACGATCATGACCAAGCTCCGAGTTTATAAAGGGACCGAGCATCCTCATGTGGCTCAGAACCCCGAAACGCTTTCCGTTTAATCAATATTACCAGGTAATTTATGGCAATCGCAGAAGCTCCCATCCTCGCAACCGGACGTCGTAAGACAGCCGTTGCCTCCGTTCAACTCTCCAAAGGCACGGGCGCCATTAAGGTCAACGGACGCGAGTTCGAAGAATACTTTCCGACGACCAATCTTCGGGATCACGCACTTCTGGCATTGGAAGTTTCTGAAAATTCGAAAAAATTTGATCTCGTGGTTCGCACCTCCGGTGGTGGACCGATGGGACAGGCAGGAGCGCTTCGTTTGGCAATCGCTCGTGCGCTGCTCAAGCTCAATCCCGAAAGCCGTGGCTCTTTTCGTGAGCACGGTCTCTTGACTCGGGATCCTCGTTCGAAGGAACGTAAGAAGTCCGGTCAGCCGGGCGCTCGTAAACGCTTCCAGTTCTCCAAGCGTTAATCTGCGACGCCTCCCAGGGACCCTCATGTCCTCACGTTTGGAGGTAGCAATTATCGGTGCTTCGGGTTATTCCGGAGAAGAACTCTGTCGCATCCTATCGCTACACCCACAGGTCGTTCTCAAGGCAGTGACTTCCCGTCAAAAAGCGAGGCAACTCCTTCGTGATCTGATTTCTGGATTTTCGCCCTCCTCTTCGTTGGCGTTTGAAAATCTCTCGCCGGAGCAAGTGGCCACCCGGGCTGAAGTCTTTTTTCTGGCGCTTCCTCACGGCGTTTCCGCCGAATATGCCGTTCCTTTGCGAAAAGCGGGAAAGGTTGTCATTGACTTGAGTGCCGATTTTCGACTGAAAAGCCCGGAGACCTATCAAGAATTTTACGGACACGTCCATCCCGCACCTGAGCTTTTAAAAGAGGCGGTCTATTCCTTGCCCGAGTTTCACCGAAAGGAAATTTCCAAGGGAGACTTGCTCGCCTGTCCCGGCTGCTATCCGACCAGCATCCTGCTTGCGCTGATTCCGGCGCTTCGTCTTGGGGCGATTGATCCCGCGACGATCATTGCGAATTCATTGAGCGGAACTTCGGGCGCAGGAAAAAAAGCCGAGGAAGCTTATCTTTTTTGTGAAGTGAATGAAAATGCGCGAGCTTATGGAATTCCGAAACATCGTCATTTGAGTGAAATTGAGCAGGAGCTCGCCTTTGTTGCCGGACATCCGGTACCGATTACCTTTATTCCTCACCTCCTTCCGCTTCATCGAGGAATGCACACGGCGATTACCGCAACGTTAAAGCCTGGATTCACCGCAGAGTCCATCCGGGCACACTACATCGATACTTACGCCGTCGAACCATTCATCCGCGTCCTTTCTGGAAACCGACTTCCGGAGATTAAGAATGTCGCGCGAACGAATTCTGCAGAGATCGCCGTTCAAGTCGACACACGCACCAATCGATGCCTTCTCTTCTCCGCGATCGACAATCTGGGCAAAGGGGCGGCGGGACAGGCCGTGCAATCATTTAATCAACGTTTTGGGCTTCCCGAAACGACGGCACTTGCTATTTAATTTTCAATCGATAGGAGAAGTATTGTTGAATAATTCATTGAACCCCCTCATCGCCGGAACCGTTACCACACCAGCAGGCTTTTTTGCCTGCGGGCTTTCGTGTGGGATCAAGCCGAGTAAAGCGATGGATCTCGCTCTCATCATGTCAGATCCCCCTGCGGAGGTGGCTGCGACTTTTACAACGAATCAAGTCAAGGCCGCGCCGGTGCGCGTTTCCATGCAACACGTGAAGAATGGACGGATTCGCGGCATCGTTGTGAATTCAGGGAATGCCAATGCCTGCACCGGAGTGGTTGGACTTAAAAATTCGATGCGGATGGTTGCTGAGACGGCAAATGTCATCGGAGGCCGATCGAAAGATTTTCTCGTCTGCTCCACCGGTCGGATTGGGGTTCCTCTTCCGATGTCGAAAATCATCGCCGGAATTCGAAAAGCCTCAAAGAATCTTAGCGATAAGCACGGCATGGATGCCGCTCGTGCGATTATGACGAGCGATACGCGTCCGAAACATTACGCGGTTCAGATTGAAATCGATGGAAAGACCGTCACCATTGGAGGAATTGCCAAAGGGGCCGGAATGATTCATCCGAACATGGCCACAATGCTCTGCTTTGTCACAACGGATGCGGTGATCGATAAACGAAGTCTTCAGCGATGCACGGATGATGCGGTGGAAGCTACCTTCAATCGAATCTCCATTGATGGCGATACTTCAACGAACGACACCGTGATTGTTCTGGCGAATGGGCGTGCGGGAAATAATCCGCTCAAAAGCTATCACCCCAGTCGCGAACTCTTCCGCAAAGCGCTCATCAGTGTGATGAAAAAACTTTCCCGCATGATGGTTGAAGATGGAGAAGGGATTACCCGAGTGGTCGAAGTCTGTGTCAAGGGAGCGACGACTCATGCCGATGCCAAAGCAGCGGCACAGACCGTGGCAACCTCCCTCCTCGTCAAAACCTCCTGGTGTGGTGGAGATCCGAATTGGGGGCGACTCATGGACGCCATCGGTTACTCTCCGGCCAAAGTGCGGGAAGAACTCGTCGAAATCTATTATGATGGATTGCTCGCGGTCAGCAATGGTCGCAAATCCAACACCCCTGTTTCGAAACTCCGAAAAGTCGTTGCGAAAAAAGCCTTTACCATCACCATCCACCTTCATCTCGGTACGGCTGAGTATTCACTGCTCACCAATGATTTGACGGAAAAATACGTTCAAATCAACAAGGGTGAGTAATTCCTCCGATTCCATGACTCCTCAAGAAAAAGCTTCTGTTTTGTTCGAGGCGCTTCCTTATCTGCAGGAATTTCGAGGAAAAGTCATCGTCATCAAGTATGGCGGGGCTGCCATGGAAAATGAGGAACTGATTGATCAGGTTCTGCAGGATGTCATTTATCTGGAGTCGGTCGGGATCAATCCGGTTCTCGTTCATGGTGGAGGGAAAGCCATTACTCGAGCGATGAAGGATTCGGGGATTCAGGCCGAATTTATCGACGGGATGCGCGTTTCAGATCCTGCCTCGATGGAGATCATTGAGCGCGTTCTCTCCAATGAAATTACTCCGGGAATTGTTGATCGAATTTCCCGTCTCGGAGGACGCGCCAAAGGATTTTCCGGACGGCAGGTCTTGCGAGCGACCCAGATGCTTTATCGACAGGAATCGACGGGGAAGGTCCTGGATCTCGGATTTGTCGGCGACATTACTGGCGTTAAAGCTGGTCCGTTACTTGAAACAATCGCATCGGAACGAATTCCGGTCATTTCCCCCCTTGCGGTGGATGATGCTGGAAATGTTTATAATATTAATGCGGATCTCGCCGCTGCAGAAATCGCCCAAGCCCTCAAAGCCGACAAGATTATCTACCTCTCCGATGTCGACGGCGTCATGCAAGATCCCAAAAAGCCGGAAACCCGCATCTCTTCACTCACTCTCACGCAGATCGATGTTTTGAAAAAAGATGGAACGATTTCGGGAGGAATGCTTCCGAAGGTAAACTCGGCCGTGGAGTGCATCCGCGCCGGTGTCAAAGCGGTTCACTTCCTGGATGGACGCATGCCCCATGCGCTTTTGCTTGAAATCTTTACCGATGCCGGAATCGGCACGGAAATCATCGCGGACTAATCCATGGATCTCGCCAAGGCGGTTATCGCCGATTACGAACAATTTGTCGTCCCCTCCTATAAACGATCTCTCGTGATGGTGCGAGGGAAAGGGAGTCGTGTCTGGGATTCTTCCGATAAAAGTTATCTCGATTTTGGGGGTGGAATTGCGGTGAACTGTCTGGGGCATGCTCCGGAAGTGATCGCCAAGGCACTCTCTAGTCAGGCCCACACCCTGATTCACACGTCGAATCTTTATTACAATCAACATCAAGGCCTTCTGGCGCGACGTCTCGTCGAATTGACTGGTCCCGGAAAAATGTTTTTCTGCAATAGCGGCGCGGAAGCCAACGAAGCCCTTTACAAGCTGGCGCGACGCTTTGGAAACGAAACCGGACGATTTGAGATCATCACGACACTGAACTCCTTTCATGGACGTACCCTCGCTGGCATCTCGGCCACCGGTCAGGATAAAATTAAAAAGGGATTTGGCCCTCTTATGTCCGGCTTTCTCCATGTTCCTTATAACGATCTCGCTGCCATGAAGGCGGCAATCACTCCGCAGACCGCGGCTATTTTGATCGAAGGAATTCAAGGGGAGAGCGGCGTTTTTCCGGCAACTCCGGAATATCTCCTCGGATTACGAAAACTTTGCGACGAGAAAAAAATTCTTCTCCTCATGGACTGCGTTCAATGCGGCATGTATCGCACGGGTCGTTTCATGAGTTATCAAAAAATTCTCGAAGGGGTTTCGGGCGGAGAGGTCTTTCTCCCGGATGGTATCGCCATGGCGAAGTCTCTCGGGAGTGGATTTCCGATTGGAGCCGCCTGGATGCGAAATCCGTACGGAGATCTCCTTCAACCCGGATCTCACGGAACCACTTATGGCGGAACTCCCCTCGCCAGTGTCGTTGCCCTGACGGTGCTCGATACGATTCAACTCGAACATCTGGATGAAAACATTCAGAATCAAGGGAATCATCTCATGGAAACGCTGAACTCCATCAAGGCCTCCTCAAAAAGGATTAAGGCGATTCGTGGATTTGGAGGAATGATTGGAATTGAAACCGATCTCCCTGGAGTCGAAATGGCCCAAGTCCTGATGGAAGATGGACTTCTGATTGCTCCGGCGGGTGAAAATAATTTTCGACTCCTTCCCCCCTTAAATGTGACTCGGACCGAAGTGATTCAAGCCCTCGCGATTTTAAAGAAACACCTGTAAGGAGATTGCCTTGAAAACAACCCGTCATCTTCTTTCCATACGCGAACTTCCCGTTGATGCTGCGGCGAAAATTTTTAATTACTCGAAAAGTTATAAAACGAATCGAAAGAACCCGCACTCCTTTCCCCTCCGAGGAGAATCGTGGGCGCTCATTTTCAGTAAGTCTTCCACTCGAACCCGGGTCTCTTTTGAAACGGCTGTTCGAGAACTTGGAGGATCTCCCATGTTTCTCAATTCGCAAGATGTTCAACTCGGTCGAGGGGAGCCGATTCGCGATACCGCGCGTGTTCTCGGACGGATGCTTCATGGTGCGATTATTCGCACTTTTGCTCAACAGGATGTCGTTGAATTTTCCCAGTTTGGAGAAATTCCGACCGTAAATGCCCTCACGGACGAAGAACACCCCTGTCAGATCCTGACGGATATTTTTACGTTTGAAGAAAAACGGGGAAGTATTCGAGGGAAGAAGGTTGCGTTTATCGGGGATGCGGCCTGCAATGTTCCCCGTTCTTGGGTTTACGCCGCAGAAAAATTTGACTTTGAATTGGTTCTCGCGGCCCCTGTCGGATACGAATCCCCTGTCACCAATGCCAATACGCGCCAAGTCGCCTCCCCCCAGGAAGCCGCTCAAGGAGCGCATCTTCTCTACACCGATGTCTGGGTTTCGATGGGGATGGAGAATGAAGCGGCCAAACGCCAGCAGGATTTTCAAGGGTATCAACTCAATCACGATCTTCTGAAGGTTGCCTCCCCGGATGCTTTGGTTTTTCACTGTCTCCCCGCCTATCGCGGCAAGGAAATTACCGAAGAACTTCTGGAAGAGCGCGCCACTGAAATTTTTGATCAGGCGGAAAACCGCCTACACGTTCAAAAGGGAATTCTTCATTGGCTGGTAAAGGGGTAAGAGAAGTTCGATTGATTGGGAAATCTGAAGAATGCTAGGGCGACTTCTCCGAAGGCGCCGTCATCTGCACGGCACGGCGTCCTCAGAGCGATCATTATTGACAGTCTCCCATATACCCATATCATTAGCCATATGAAAACGACATTGGAGATTTCCGATGAGTTGCTCATTGAAGCCAAGTCAATCGCGGCGCGGCGGCGGACAACGCTTCGCGCCCTGATCGAGCATGCTTTGAAAAGAGAGCTCCATCCGCTGGAGTCCGTTTCTGACAAAGGGACCGATTTTATGGAAGTCCGCAGCGATGGGATGCCTCTCCTGAAGCGGCGCGGGGTCCGGGTGAGCCTTGAAAAAATCCAAAAAATCATGGAGGATGAAGGGATTTAACCATGTTTTTACTCGATCTGAACCTTTTGATCGCCTTGGTTGATCCGGATCATGTTCACCATCCACAGGCATTCGCTTTTTTCAACCATGCCAAAAAAGTAGGATGGGCCACTTGTCCTCTGACTGAAAACGGATTTTTGAGAATTCTCGGAAGCTCCAGCTATCCGAAAGGACCGGGATCTCCTCAGTTAACCCGACGTCTCCTCGAACAGCTATGTTCCCAGCCGGGACACCAATTCTGGCCTGATTCCATTTCCCTCTGCCATTCGAAGCTGTACCCGAAATTGCCACCTTCGAAGCATCTGACCGACTACTACTTACTGGCTCTGGCGATCAAGAACCATTCCTCTCTGGCCACATTTGATCGTGCCATCAATCCAAGTCACCTAATCGGTGGAGCGAATGCCTACCATTTACTCCGATAACGCTGCGACGTTTGAGATGATCCACCACAGGATCAAAAGCCGTAAAACTTCAAGAGAGCGAAACGTAACCGTTAGAGGGCCGTCGTTGAAATCTTAACCACCGTACTGACCCGATCTCCCGGAGCAAGCGTCCGTCGATTTTCAGCCACATTTCCGCTCTCGATACAAACCATCTGGAGATACTCCTCATCACCGAAATCCGATGTGGCTTTGGACTTGTTGATCCACGGATTCCAGACGACCGTTGAAGCAGAGGCTTCTTTTTCAATCCGAATCACGCGCTTCAATGAGGCGTCCTGAATTTCAACCGTTTCCCGGGTGTTGAGATAAATACGATCGACTTCCGATCCAATCACAATCGATTCGCTCGTCTCTTTCTTGCGTTTATCTCCATCCAAATTATCGGAATATTCCGTCCCCTGAAGCCCACGAATGGCAACCTGCTGAATCGCTCCGACTTGAAAATAAGTGTGCAGACAATCTTCAAGTGTGAGTTCTTGATTCGAGGCATTTCTGAACATCAGTCGCAGCCCAACACTCTCCCCGACTTCCACTTCATATTCCGCTTCAAAGGGAGGAAATCCGGGGGCGTTGACATTTTTTGGAAAAAGGAACCGCAAGATCACCCCTCCTTCAAGCGTCGTCCGGACTCGAATCAACTCCCATCGGTTCGTTCTACCGATCCCATGATTGGGTCCGCCCGCTTTGGCGCCAAACCACGGAAAAATCAGGGGAATCCCGCCACGAATCGCCTTCCCCTCTTGAAATTGACTGCTTCCGCTTAAAAAAAGAATCGGGTTCTCTCCCTTTTTTTGAAAATGGGTGACATGAGCCCCATGTAGGTAAATCTCCGCCTCGCTCCATGGAGTTTCAATCTGCAATTTGGGAAGTCCTCCCTGACCGATCACCTGACGCACGGACCAAAGCGATTGAGCGTTATTCATGCTTCAACCTTCCGCAAGGAGCGGCCGCATGACAAGCTTCATTTTTTTTGAGTTAAAAAGTGGCTGGGCGGCGCGCTTTGAGACTTTCGAAACCGTCAGAAGTGAAGCATTCACCGAGCCCAGTGCGGTCCCCCATCGAATCGCCTCCTCCCAGGACTTCCCCCTCAAGAGTTGTTCGATGATTCCCGCTAAAAATGAATCTCCTGATCCGACCGCGCTCACGACACGCACGGGCGGGGGAGTCAGTTTTAGGATTTTTTGAAAGATCATCGCCATCACCGGCTTTTTCCCATCGGTCAGAATTGCGTTCCCAGCTCCCTCTTGTCGTAAGAATTGCAACGCGCGAATGAATCCCCTTTCTCCTCGGATTTTCCTTCCAAAGGTTGATTCAAATTCTTCTCGATTCAGTTTGACCAGAAAAGGCCGCGCCTTGAGAGTCTCTCTCAATATCTCTCCATATCCATCAAGATAGGCTGGTACTCCCAGTTTGGCCGCTTCAACGAATAGCTGACGAATCCTCAAAAGGTTCATCCCCTCCGGAGCGCTGCCGCTGCAAACGAGCGCTGCCGCCTTTGGCAATCGACGGAGCACTTGCTTGAAGAGCGCCTCGGTTTCACTTGCCGAAACCCGTGGGGATGGATCGAAGAGCTGGGTGCGTCGTCCCGATTTTTCGATGACTGTATAACCTTCCCGCGTCTCCTCGGAGATCGTTGTAAAATCAGTCGAGATCCCCTCGCCTTCTACGAGTTTCAGAAGATGTTTTCCGACTTCACCACCGACAAATCCCATCGCCACGGTTGGAATTCCCAAAGCTCTGAGCTGACGAGAGACATTGATCCCCTTTCCCCCCGGAATTGGAGTGACTTGAGATCCACGAGTTGCATCTCCCAACCGGAGGTAATCGACCTCCAGAAATTTATCGATCATCGGATTCAGCGTCAGCGTCAGGACGGGGCGAGACTGAAGCATAACCTACTTTTTTAAATACGGTACCGTCAATGGTCCCAATGGAAGAACGCCCACTTTGATGGGAGTTCCCTTTTCTTTCGCAATGAGTTCGATCGTCTTCTCAATCGAAGCACTCGGCTTCAAATGAACCGAGCGAACGACATCATCCGGCAATTCGCTCTTTAACCAGACACGGGCTTTCTGAAGGCACCATCCGAATTTCAAGACCTGCCACGATTCCAACTCCGCTTCTTTTAATTGAGAGAGTCTTTTGATTTCCGTGCCCCAATCAGAAATGGCTCGAAGCTGTCGGTCAAAAGGACTTCCCTCAGGAACGCCTCGTTCACAGGCGGCCGCCATAATGATGTCTCCCCCAGGCTTCACCATCTCGCAGGCGGCGCAAATTCCCTTTACTACCTGATAAAGATTCTGATCCAACGGATAACCACTGTTGGTGGTAATGACGACATCAAAGCGCTCCGCAATCGGAACCATCGACAACTCGCGAACGCTCGCGATGCCGGTTTCGTGCGCTTTGGAAATATCTCCGGCAAAAATTCCGGTCAACTCCTTCTGTCGATTCAACGTCACATTGATTAAAAAAGAATCACCGATCCGATTCGCCGCCTCAAAAAGATCCTCCCACAGGGGATTCCCATGCGTGATCCCAAAGGTTGCCCGCGAATCCAGGAGATGTTTCGGGCAATGATTGGCCTGAATGGTCTGAAGCCCTGCAACTCCCGGAACGAAGCCCTTGGGCCCGCCACTGAATCCCGCAAAGAAATGCGGCTCGATGAAACCGGTGTTGATTCGGATCTCCGACTCCACCAGATGACGATTCACCCAAACCGGAGTTCCCCGGGAAGTCGTTCCACAGTCGACTAATGAATCAGGACCAACGGCATCATGATTGACAATTCGGTAACGCTCCACCACCGCAGGGGTCAGCATTTTTTTCAATTCATCAGTGGTATTCGGTTCATGAGAACCCAAAGCATTGAGAAGCGTAATTCGGGCGGGATCGATCGCCAACTCTTCCAAAAGCCACGGAATGATCAGATGATTTGGGGTTGGTCGCGAGATATCCGTAAAAACAATGCAAACCCGATCCTTGGAACCGATCTGATCCGGAAGCGAGCGCGCGCCAATTGGATTTCGAATCGCATTTCTGAAGGCACTCTGCTGATCCAGAAGCGCGGGCTCCTCCTTGGGGGCAACGACCGTTGCCTCAGGAAGTGAAATCGTTAAGGCTCCTTTCCCGTAAGGGAGTTCGATCTTCTCTAAAGAATTTTTCATAAGAACAAAAGGCAACCTAACAAACTTTGACTTCGGGACAAGCGAGATTCAGAACAAATATCCGGTTTTTCGCGCGGAGTTCGCCGAGGCCGCTGAGAAATCGTTTTGTTTACCCTCTGCGAGCACTGCGAACTCCGCGCGAAAAAATCGGCTCCTCAAGTTCCCCTCCCCCTATTTCAACTCAGCATTCAATCGAACTCCATGCCCGGCAAAATCCATCCGAAATCGTTGAATCCAACGATGAGAAATCAACTCCCAATCATAGAATTTGGAAAGATGAATATTTTGATCTGAAATATCCTGAAAATAGGTGTCGTTCTGAAGCACTCGAATGAGAGATTCCGCCCAAAGCTCTTTCCATCCGTTGCCCAGTGGAACGAGCGGATTCCGCCAGGCGCTCTCGGGCAAAACACCGATATCCGTTGAAACAACCGCGCACCCGGAGGCAATCGCTTCCATAATTGCGACACTACTCATCTCCTGAAAAATACAGGGATAAGCCATGGCCCGACATTCCGATGCGACTTCACGAAGAGCCTCTTGACCAACACTCCCCCGATAATGAATGCCGGGTAACGCTCGCGCACGATCATAAAGAGGCGTATAAGGATCTTCGTCTGCCCCATACGTTTTGAGGGATGAAAAGATCTCAAGTTCCGCTTCGGGAACCGCTGTTTTGACTCGGGGCCACATTTCAAGAAGAACCTCCAAACCTCGAAACGGGGCGGAGGCGTAATAGGCTTTCGGTCCTCGAGAGGTCCCATGCTTTCGGGCCTGCTCAAAGCGCGAATACCAAATTCCCAATTCGCTTCGGAAGATTTTCGCGATCGGCACATGAAAACGCTCGACCCATCCACGAATATGCGGGGAACAGAGGAGAACCACGGCATCGCAAGCTTCATAGACCCGACTTGCCAGTGCTGGATCCGTCAAGTCTTGCATGAATGGTTGATCAATGTAATCCATGCACCAGAGGTAATTAATGCGTCCGGGGCGAATCCCTTTCGCAAAAAATTCCCAAGTCCGAAGACTGACAAAGATATCAACGGCCGCCGACTTCACTTCTTCCGGACGAGTCCATAACTCCACCTCATGTCCCATTTTCCGCCACGCCTCGGCTATTGCCACCGCTGCAGTTTCACTTCCACCGAGTGCATGAGTCTCAGGATACCTCGGATCCTTCAAACGGTCCTGATGTTTGGAGAGAACCAGAATCGCGACTTTCATGATTCTCCCTTTTTCAGAAAATCTTCCTCAAAGCGAATCTTCCAACGTTTCGCGACCCGCTCCCAATCCATCATCTGGGCCAAATGCAGATTTTGAATCGCATAATCGAGATAGTAATCATCGTCGACGAGAATTCGGACGACTTCATCGACCCACCGCTCTAATCCTCCCGCCTCCAAGGGGAAGAGCGGATTGCGCCATGCCGTTTCCGGTAATGCACCGAGATCTGTTGCGACCACGGCACACCCAGAGGCCATCGCCTCCATCGCGGCAATACATCCGGTCTCCGGGAAAATGCACGGATAGGCCAGGAGACGACTTGACGCAGCAATCTCCCGCAACTCCGCCTGCCCCACCCCGGCACGGTAGGTAATCCCAGGCGTTGATTTGAGTTTCGAAAAGAGCTCCTGATATGGATCATCACGATCCGGAATTCCATAGGTGGTAAATGAACTGCAGACGACGAGCTCCGCTTCGGGAACGATTTGAGTGACCAACGGCCAGAGATCCGGAATTAACGCCAACCCACGAAAGGGAGTTGACGCA